>DBTY01000034.1 GCA_002307295.1 Ignavibacteriales bacterium UBA1304 | reverse complement strand
TTCTTCGTTTTGGACGGATGTGTTATTAATATACAAAAGCGGAATCCATTGTGCGAGTTCCGCTTTTGACTGATTTTTTATATTTAAGCTTAATTATTGAAGCGTAGTTGCTTTACTTATGCAAAGTTTGCGTTCCGTCTGCCGAAGAGCTTATCGTTGTTGTCCGTTATCTTCATATTCGCGGGTTCCATTATCTTCGTCCGGCTTTTTATCAAATATATTCTTGAAATTGTTCAGGTTGTAAGTAACCGATAAAGAAAATATCTGGCTGCTTGGGCGGAAATCCACGCTGTTATAGAAATTTGTCCCGTAGGTTTCGTTTCTGAATTTAATTGATTTAAATGGATCAGAAACGCGCAAAGAGATTGACATTTTTTTGTCTAATAGAGATTTCTTAAGCGCTACGTCTGAGAAGAACATACTTTTTGTTTCTCCCTGAGGCGTAATATTTTTGGAAGCGTAAAAACCGTTAAACTGAAAATCAACGTCCCAGCCAAACGATATTATCGTCATTAATCTTGCGTTCCAGAGATCGCTTGTTTTTGAAGAATAAGCTCCCGGAAAATCGCCTTCAAACTTGCTGGCATAATAGCTTACGCCGCCGTTTATGCTCCACCATTTTAAAAGCTGGTGAAACCCGTTTACTTCTACGCCGTAAGATATTTGTTTGTCTATGTTGCTGTAGGAATTAAGAGTTACATTGTTGTCAATTAGTTTTGAAATAGAGTTTATGTTATCGTTAACCTGTTTGAAAAACAAATTTGTAAAAATAGAAGAGGAATTATGGAAATAATTATATCCAAATTCATATGAATCGGTATATTCTGGTTTCAAATAAGGGTTCCCAACAAAAGCGTTTTGCGGATCGTTATAACGGATAAAAGGATTAATCAGCTGCATTTGAGGCCTGTTCAAACGTCTGCTGTAGCTTAGCTTCAGTTCATGTCCGTCTGCAAGTTCCTGAGAAAAATGGATAGTCGGTATCGGACTGAAATAATCTTTTTCACGCTCATTGCCTTCGGTGTTCAATACCGATTTTGTAAGAGCCTCTTCAAGGCGTAGCCCTACCTGATATTTGAGTTTTGCATAAGCGCCCGAGTACATTACGTAAGCGGCGTGAATTTGTTCTTTATATAAGAACGCATTGCTTTGCGTTAAATCGTTAATCCAATCGTTAACCGTATAATTATAATCGAACACATTATAGTTAATATCGCGGTTTCTTAATATCACTTTGTATCCCGCTTCAAACTTGTCAGATTCGCTAAATGG
The DNA here is from genome assembly GCA_002307295.1 of Ignavibacteriales bacterium UBA1304. Classification (GTDB taxonomy): domain Bacteria; phylum Bacteroidota; class Ignavibacteria; order Ignavibacteriales; family Ignavibacteriaceae; genus UBA1304. Next base: position 182,055 of record DBTY01000034.1, on the reverse strand, counting down.
CTGAACATAATCGGCTTTGAACGAAAATAATTTGTTCGCATTTGCCGAGTATGTGTTTTGCAGAGCCGGGTCGGCTAAATTAGAATAAGTAATATTTCTTGAATTGTCTTCGTCATGTGTTGACCGGGTATAATATAGATCAGATGTGAGTTCGTGTCCCGGTTTTGTAAATACTTTTTTGTAACTTAGCAGATAATCAAAAGACTCGCCGTTATTATTACCGCGGTTTTTTGTTACGTAGTTGCTGACTAAATTTTGAACGGAGTCTAACGCGTCTGCGTTTTGGTTTTGCGAATTGTTTCGCTTGCCTGTATTATACAGCACAGAAGCGGAGATTGAATTCTTATCGTCAAACGAATAATCAATTCCGGTTTTGAAGTTGTGCGAACTGCCATGGAAGTCGTTAGACATTTGCTGCTCTAAATATGAGGTTCCTGCGGAGGAATTTGTTTCGCGATAAATATTCCCGCTCATTGATCTGTGGTTAAATCTATCGTCATAGCTTCCATAAATATTAAAGTCGTCTTTTTTATAGTTAAAATTTACAGAACTTCCATAATTATCTTTTGTGCCCGCGTTAGCCTGAAGCATTCCGTTCCAGTTCATTTCTTTGTGCTTTTTCATAACTAAGTTAATGATTCCGGCAGAACCGTCCGCATCGTATTTTGCAGAAGGATTTGTCACAATCTCTATATTTTCAATTGCGCTGGCCGGTATTTGTTCAAGCATTGAAGCGCTGATTGAACCGGAAGGTTTTCCGTCAAGCAGAAAAGTTATGTTTGAATTGCCTCTAAGGCTTACGTTGTTGTCCACATCAACGCTTACAGAGGGAGTGTTTTTCAAAACGTCAATTACGGAGCCTCCAGCGGCAGGCAGCGTTTTTTCTACGCTTACTACCATTTTATCAACCTGAATTTCTATAGGATTTCTTGAGGCGGTAACTTCCACTCCCTGAATTTGAAGGGACTTTTGACCAATGCCTATTAAACCCAAAGAAGCCGATGGAGTTTTATCTGATATTATAATTGAATCAATGTTTTTAGCATTGTACCCCATGAAGGTAATTTTCATTTTGTATTTGCCGTGAGGCAGGTTGGAAATCAGAAATTCGCCGTCTGCGTTGGCAATTACGCCGCTTACAGTTTTATTTGAATTTTCTTTATATACGCCTATTGAAGCATACCCGATTTTTTTACCTGATAAGGAATCGACTATAGTTCCTGTAACAGAGCCGGGACTATTTTGAGCGCCTTCTTTTTTGCCGGCGCCAGGATAATGAGTTTGCGCAAAATACTGACAATTAAAAAGCGCAAAAAAGAGGAGTAGCATAAATCCAGAATTTTTCATAATCTTAAATCAATCTATTTTTGTTGGAAATTTAAACATGCAATTATACCGAATTCAGTTCGTTATTAAAATTCAAAACGTCGGTCAATTTGCAGTTTTTTACATGAATGGCAATATATTAGGATAAACGGCGGTTATTTATGGAATTTTATTCGTTTTACTGAGCATGGCGCTTGGTAAAAAATTTATATCCATAAATAATAAAACTATGTGCGGATTATTTTTTTTTTGAAAGAAAATTCTTAAATTATGATTGAACTAATAGGAGAAATGTATGTTCATATTTCTGTTGAAATATACAAAAGGCCTCGAGGCCATCGATAAAGCTCTTCCAGAGCACGAAAAATATCTGGAGAAGTTTTATAAAGCAGGTAATTTTATCTGCTCGGGGCGCAAAGTCCCAAGAACTGGCGGGATTATTCTTTGTAAAGCTTCAAGTTTTGCAGAAGCTGCTAAAATAACTGAAGAAGATCCTTTTGCTATTAACGGTATTGTAGAATATGAAATTGTTGAATTCGTAACTACTAAATATGCCGACGCTTTTAAAGCTTTTATCAGATAAAAGCTTAGTTGACAATCGCTGTCGAAAAAGTTTCTCCTGCGAAAGTTATTTGATCTAGTTAAGTGAACATCTTATAAATTTACGTGTTGAATTACTTTTGAGACAGCCTCTTGCGACTATTTAACCTTATTTAACAACCATTCCCATATATTCTAATCATTCAAATTTAATCTTTTTCGTTTTCAATTTATCCCTTTTTGCTTTATATTATAGCAAATCTGTTTTTTTATCATAAATATGAGCTTAATTTATCGTTATTTTAACAAAATGGGGCAGGGAAGACGGAACTGCATGCAGTTCCTGGTTGTTAAACATTTATTGTTCTCTAATTGATATTCGCTAATAGAAGAGTTTTAATATGGCAAAGAACATCAGAATTTTAATTGTTGAAGATGAAGTGATTTCGGCTATGTATTTGCAAATCCAGCTGAAAAAAATGAACTATGATATTTGTAAAAAAGTCGTTACTGGAGAAGACGCTATTAGAATAGCTTTAAAAGAGAAACCAGATGTTATTTTAATTGATATCCGTCTTGCGGGCAAAATGGACGGCATTAAAACTATTAAGGAAATTAACGCGTTTTATAAACCTCTGGTTATATTTATGACTGGATTTCAGGACGAAGAGCTTTTTGATAAAGCCCGCGTTGAAAGACCTGCCGGAATTCTTACCAAACCTTTTGAAGTTGAAGAAATTAAAAAAATTATTGATTCAGCGCTGAAAAACTGATAACGCTTGCCCAATTAGCGCTTTCTAAAATTTGATTAACCAAAAATAAGGAGGACTGAATGGAACACGTTTATCTTGGAAGAAGCGGCCTTAGAGTAAGCAGGTTGTGCCTTGGCACAATGAACTTTGGTCCGTTTACCGCGGAAGAGGAAAGTTTTAAAATTATGAACTATGCCATTGAAAACGGAATCAACTTTTTTGATACCGCTAATGTTTACGGCTGGGAACTGGGACCCGGCGTTACGGAAAAAATAATTGGCAAATGGCTTGCAGAAGATTTAACCAGACGCGATAAAATAGTTCTTGCTACAAAATTGTACGGCAAAATGGGGGAAGGCGTAAACGACGGAAAACTTTCCGCTTATCATATCCGCAAGGCCTGCGAGGATAGCCTTAAACGGCTTCAAACCGATCATATCGATTTATACCAAATGCACCATATTGATAGAGAAACTCCCTGGGATGAAATCTGGCAGGCGATGGAGCAGCTTGTGCGCGAGGGTAAAATTCTTTACGTGGGCAGCAGCAACTTTGCCGCATGGAATATTACTGAAGCGAACTATCTTGCAAAGCAAAGACATTTTCTTGGCTTAATTTCTGAGCAAAGCATTTACAGTCTGCGCAATCGCCATATAGAGCTTGAAGTTATTCCCGCATGCAAAGCGCTTGGAGTAGGGCTGATGCCATGGAGTCCTTTAGGCGGCGGTATTTTATGCGGAGTGTTGGATGGACAAGATAGCGGCAGAAGGAAAAGAGAGCCTTTGCAGGCTTCCGTGCAAAAACTTAAACCGCAGATAGAGGAGTACGAAAAACTCTGTAAGGAGTTGGAACTTGCTCCGGCGGATGTAGCTCTGGCGTGGGTTTTAAGCAATCCCGTTGTTACGTCGCCTATTGTGGGACCCCGCACAATTGAGCAGCTACAGCAAAATATCGGAGCTCTTTCAATTAAGCTTTCCGCCGAAACGTTAGAAAAGCTCGATAAAATATGGCCGGGACCCGGCAATCAGGCTCCTGAAGCTTACGCGTGGTAAAAAATAATTAATCTATATTTTTCAATCCCGGAGGGATTGCATGTTTGTAGCGATTTGTATAACAGGTTGTATACGACCCCGCCGGGGTCGTATGATTTTGTTTTCTATAACAGCTATAAACATTAGAATCCTCCGGATTCTTTTACGAAAAAAACAAATGGTTCCTATTAGACTATGACTGCTCTGGTATTAATTATTTCGTAACACGGACATTTCGTTTATGATTACTCCGTCTGGCTACGACCCTGACGGCTCGGACAATGCGCCGCGTCAGTGAATAATATTTTGTCAATTGAACGTCATTTATTTTACAATCCCGGAGGGATTGCATGTTTGTAGCGATTTGTTTAGCGGGTCTTATACGACCCCGCCGGGGTCGTATGATTTTGTTTTCTATAACAGCTATAAACATTTGAATCCTCCGGATTCTTTTTCGCAAAAAAAACAAATGGTTCCTATTAGACCCAGACTGCTCTGGTATTAATTATTTCGTAACACAGACTTAGTCCGCTTATGATTACAGCGTCAGGGTGTGACCCTGACGGCTCGGGCAATGCGCCGCGTAATTGAATGATATTTTGTTGATTGAGCTCCATTTGTTTTTCAATCCCGGAGGGATTGCATGTTTGTAGCTATTTGTTTAACGGGTCTTATACGACTCCGCCGGGGTCGTATAATTTTGTTAGATATAACATCTACAAACATTTGAATCCTCCGGATTCTTTTTCGCAAAAAAAACATGGTTCCTAAACCTTGTGGGTTGTAAAAAAACGCAAGAGGCTTTAAGTCTCGAATTAATATAGAGCTGAAAACAATTGTCATGCCTGCTTTTCTTCAACACGGCAGTCGCCTTCCGAACTGTGACCGAATTAGCGCAGTCAGGGTTAAAACTAAAAACAAAACTATTAAAAATTGTCATTAACTTTTTACAGCGTCAGGGTGCGATCCTGACGGTCCAGGCAACGTGGACATTTCGGCAGGCCAGGCGTAGTAAAAATCTTACAAAATTCTTATAATGAGGCATATCCGCCCAAATTTTATTAAAGATTTTTTTAAATCAGCAATTCTACGTATTGACAAAAAGGATTAGCATTCGTAACTTAATTATAATGTTTATATAACCTCTTGCATAATAACCGAGGGGACGAACGATGCGCCATAAGATTGTTTGTACGGTGAAGAAATAAGAAAGTATTGCGCCTTATTTTGTAAAGTCATTCGCTTGCGTTAAAAATTATAATCAAACATCATTAAAAAGGGATAAACATGACAACTGGAAAACAATTCATTATTTGCTTAGCTTTGGGACTATTAAGCTTTGTGACTTTAAAAGCACAGACGAAATTTGAAATTCCAAAAAATGTAGAACTAAATTCAAATGACGATTACTCAAAATATGAATCTACCATAATTGACGCGGCAAAATGGCTTGAAGAGACTGACTTAGATGAAGAGCGCGAAAAAAGACAAGACGTTAACGCTTTTGTTGTTGACTGGATTACAGGAAGTCCGACAGTTAAAGTTATAGTAAATTCCCAGCTTGTAAAACTTTACAGCAAGAACGAGCAGCTGCTTGCGGTTTATTTTGCAAGCTACTCAAGAAATTGTTTGGAAAATAAAGCTACTTCTACAAAAACATCAGCCACAAAAGCTGCGCTGATCTCTATTATGAACGTTTATAAAAAAGGGATTTACATAACTAAAAATAAAGAAATGGATGAGCTTATCAAGTTGACGAATGACAATAAACTTGACGACTATATAAAAGATAATTTTTAATGGCGGTTACGATTAACCCTAAAGGCGCCTTGTATGAAGGGCGCAAAAAAATCTTAAGTGGTTTTAATTTCCAAATTAATATAGAGCTGAAAACAATTGTCATGCCTGCGAAAGCAGGCATCTTTGTATTGCTGATGGATAGCGCTTCCATTTCCATGTGAATGAAAGCGGCAGAAATAGTATATTTATTCTTTTAATAAATATTTATAATACAATTAATGCCGCAAAAACTGTTTAGATATTTTCATCTGTTTTTATTTTTAGTTATCGTATATACTGCGTCAGTCGACAACTGTTTTGCGCAGGAGAAGTATATATTTGTAAGCGATACGCAGGAGCCCCTTTGGGTTGAAAAACTTTTCCTAAAAACAAACAACAATAGTCAGGCTACGGACGCCATTTTTAGGTCTATCTTATCTACCAATAACGTCGGCGAAGTTTTTCATCTTGGCGATCTTACCGCTCTTGGCTCATTAAGCTGGGAGTGGAAGAAGATTGATAAATTTACTATGGAGTTAAAAAAATCCGGCGTTCCATTTAATCCGCTTATGGGGAATCACGAGTATTTTATATTTGCCAAAGGCGGTAAAAGAGAATTTGCAAAAAGATTTTCGCAGGAAAAAACCAAATGGTATTCCGTTAAGAAAAGGGATAACGGAGTAATTCTGCTTAACTCAAATTTTGCAAAACTAACCAAAGAAGAAATTAACCAGCAGCAGAAGTGGTATAGCGCGCAAATAAAGCTGTATGATAACGACCCCGCCATAAAGTCGGTTATTGTGTGCGATCATCATGCGCCGTATACTAATAGTAAAATAGTTACGCCTTCTGAGGAAGCGCAGCGGCAGTTTGTGCCGGCGTTCTTAAAAAGTCCCAAATGCAAATTATTTATAAGCGGACATGCGCACGCGTTTGAGCATTTTAAAATTAAGAATAAAGATTTTTTGGTTATTGGAGGCGGGGGAGGAGCTTTGCAGCCTTTGCTTACAAAGCAGCAACAACGCTATAAAGATTTATACGTCCATAAAAGCGAAGTAAGTTTTTTCCATTATATCGAGTGCAGCGTTGACGCCGATAAAATTAGTATTACTATTAAAAAATTAAATGACGATATTAAAACATTCAGCAATGAATACTCGTTTGAAATAAAGAACGGCAACTGAATTCGCTTTTAATAAAAGAGCTCATAGCTAATAAGCTAATCCATTTTAATTGTTATTAAATATTTAAAGTCGTCGTAAATTTACAATTCAGCAGTAAAAGATTTTACTATATTTAAAATTTAGGTTCAACAAAAAGTCTATATGATTTATAAAATTATCAGGCCGTCAAAAAAGCTTGCGGAATATATTGAGCATTATTGGCTAATGAAATCGGGACAAGAAACTTCTGATGCTGCGGATAGGGTTATTCCTACTGGCAATTGCGAATTAATGTTCCATTTCGGCAATCCCTTTAAAATAACTGACGCCAATAATATCTCAAAAATACAGCCTCGTTTCTTCCTTTGCGGACAAAAAAATACTTTTTGCGACGCCTCTACTATGGGCAATACCGGGCTTTTAGCTGTAACATTTAAACCTCACGCTGTAAAAATGTTTTTTAATCTGCCAATAATCGCCTTACAAAATGTTAATTTGGCTTTAGGCGATTTTCTCGGTAGAGAAGGGCGCGAAGTCAGCTGTAAAATTGCAGAAGCAAAGACAGACAGAGAAAGGGTAATTATAGTAGAAGAGTTTCTTTACAGAAGAATTGCATTAAACAGGTATTTCGATTTTAAGAGAATTGAAGCGACAATTAATCATATTTATAAGCAGAAAAAAAATCCTTCAATAGACGAACTTTCCGGTATTGCATGTTTAAGCGTCAGGCAGTATGAAAGAAAATTTTTAGATTTTATCGGACTCCCTCCTAAACAGTATCTCCGTATTTCGAGGTTTCAAAAAATAATAAAATTAAAACGTAGTCTTTTCTCTGAGTTAAACATGACTCAATTGGCTTTTGAAGCCGGGTATTACGACCAGTCTCATTTTATACGCGAATTTAGAACTCTCTCCGGCTATTCTCCTAAAGAATTTTTTGAACTGGAATGTGAAAACCAAAATGTAATCCCTGAAAAGTAAAATGTCGTAATTTTCCAATACCCTGGGATGGCAGTTTGTTAATTTTGGCTTCTTATTTATTAAACAAAGGAGTAAAAATGTTAACAGATATGCTTAACAAAAAAGCGCAGGAATATCTAAATAAACTATGCGTGCAAATTTCAGAAAGAAGCGTCGGAAGTCAGGGGAATATACAGGCGACAGATTTTTTTTATAATACTATAAGCGCGCTTGGCTGGCAAACAAAGCTGCAGGAGTTTAAGGCTATAGACTGGAAAAGTTCCGGGGCGGCGTTAAATATCGGCAATATGGTTATAGCTCTGGAATCAAGCCCTTATTCATTAGGCTGCAATGTTGAAGCAGAGCTTGTTTCCGCTGCGACTATAGAAGAATTGGAAAATGTAAACGCCAAAGGGAAAATTCTTTTATTATATGGCGATATAGTTAAAGAACAGCTGATGCCTAAAAATTTCATTTTTTATAATCCGGAAGAAAGTAAAAAGAAAGTCGCGCTTTTAGAAAAAAGCCAGGCCGCCGCAATTATTTGCGCTACTGGCCGCAACGGAGCGCTGGCCGGCGGCGCATACCCTTTCCCATTTATAGAAGACGGCGATTTTGATATTCCTTCAGTATATATGAAGGATGTAGACGCCGAAAAACTTAAACCGTTTATAGGCGCGCGCGCGGCTCTAAAATCGGGTGCGGAGAGGATACAGAGCAAAGGTTATAATGTTATAGCTAATAAAGGGAAAAATGGAGCAAAAAAAATAGCTGTTACTGCGCATATTGATTCCAAGAAAGGAACGCCCGGCGCTTTAGACAATGCAACAGGCGTAATTACTTTGCTCTTATTAGCCGAAGCGCTTAAGGATTATGATAAGGAACTTCAAATTGAAATAATAGCTTTTAACGGAGAAGATTATTATGCCGTGCCGGGGCAGATGGAGTATATAAAGAATAAAAACGGCAATTTTAACGATACGCTGCTTAATATTAATATTGATCTTGCCGGATATATAAAAGGGGATACGGCTTTTTCGCTATTTAATCTGCCTGATGATTTATTAAATAAAACTAAAAAAATAATTGATTCTTATAGCGATATTTCAGAAGGGATTTTATGGCCGCAGGGAGACCACAGTATATTCATTCATTATGGCGTTCCCGCAATAGCTATAGCCTCAAAAGTATTAATTGAAAACTTTAGCTCGCAGGATATAACGCATACGCCTAAAGATAATATCAGCATTGTAAATACTGAAAAATTAGTTGAACTATCAATTGCTTTAATACAATTAATAGAGAGCATATAATAAATTGTAATGTCCGCTTTTTTTAACATGGCGTAAGGCGGCGCCGTGACCAAAACATGAAACTGAAATAATAAGAGAGCGATACTGTTTTTACTCCGTCTGGCTACGACCCTGACGGCTCGGACAATGCGCCGCGTCAGTGAATAATATTTTGTCGATAGAGCTCCATTTATTTTTGAATCCCGGAGGGATTGCATGTCTGTAGCGATTTGTATAACAGGTTTTATACGACCCCGCCGGGGTCGTATGATTTTGTTCTCTATAACAGCTATAAACATTAGAATCCTCCGGATTCTTTTTCGCAAAAAAAATGGCTCCTATTAGACCATGACTGCTCTGGTATTAATTATTTCGTAACACGGACTTTTCGTTTATGATTACAGCGTCAGGGTGCGATCCGAACGCCTCGGGCAAGGCTCCGCGTAATTGAATAATATTTTGTCGATAGAGCTCCATTTATTTTACAATCCCGGAGGGATTGCATGTTTGTAGCGATTTGTATAGCGGGTCTTATACGCCCCCGCCGGGGTCGTATGATTTTGTTCTCTATAACAGCTATAAACATTTGAATCCTCCGGATTCTTTTGCGCAAAAAAACAAATGGTTCCTATTAGACTATGACTGCTCTGTTATTAATTATTTCGTAACGCGGACTTTTCGTTTATGATTACAGCGTCAGGGTGCGACCCTGACGGCCAGGGCAAGGCTCCGCGTAATTGAATGATATTTTGTCGATAGAGCTCCATTTGTTTTACAATCCCGGAGGGATTGCATGTCTGTAGCGAGATTTTGTTTTCTATACCAGCTATAAACATTAGAATCCTCCGGATTCTTTTGCGCAAAAAAACAAATGGTTCCTAAACCTTGTGGGTTGTAAAAAAAACGAAAGAGGCTTTACGTCTCGAATTAATATAGAACCAAAGCCAATTGTCATACCTGCTTTTCTTTAATATGGCGGTCATACTGGCGCATGATTTCTTAACGCGGACTTTTAGTCTGCGTTTTAAAACAAAACATTTTCCAGCTATCCAGCAACATGGCAGTCATAAAACAGATGAATTCCGCAGACTTAATCGCTGAGCGTGTCGAAGCGGAAAGTCCGCGGCTACGAACTTCTCGGCGGGCAGGGCGGGTTCCTGGTTCATAATAATTTTCTTCTAAAGTATTGACAAAAAGCGTACGCATCCGTAAGTTAATTACGATGTTTATACATCCTCTCCCATAATAACCGAGGGGACGAACGATGAGCCATAAATTGTTTGTACGGTGAAAAAGAATGAAAATGTTTAATCCCAAAATGTTTAAGGGCTATGCCTAATATGATAACAATTACAGCATTAATTGCAGAGACTATTGCAAAAAGCGTTATATCGTTTGGAATTACTAAAGGGATTACTGCGCTTAGTAAAAATAAGGAAAGTTATAGTGGTAGGCTCACAAAAATCATAAATCTGACAATTGATGATTATAAAAAGCAGCATTCAAAGTCAGATCAGGGAGTATCTTTTGAATTTTATGATTCTCAACTCTTTGTAGATTCAATATTAAAGTTTAGTCTATTTGATAAATCCAGTGATTTTAATCCAGAACAAATTAAAACAGAATTATTTAGGAATCCGGAAATTATTATACCATCAAACGATGACATTAATAGTTTTTTAACAATACTTTATAAGCATATAGATTCTGATGAAAAGCTAAAAATACTTTTCTTTTTAGAAAATTATCAAGAAGAAATATTTAGAACTGCAAATAAAATTGCGGATACAATAGATATACTTAAAAAAATGGACGGCAAACTGGATGAAATTTACAAAGGGCAAGATGAAATTAAAAACACGCTGGATACTTTAGTAAACCCTTCACCGAATACCTTTTCTTCATTTATTAATAGGTTGACATCTGAATATAGAAGAGTAAATAGAGCTTTAAGCGAATTTAGTTACAAATCTGGTTTAGTTGAATTTGTTGAAAGAGAAGAAGAACAATATCTCGAAAAATTTAGAGAAGATGAGAGGAAATTTTTATGGTGGTGTGTAACAGGCCAAGCTGGTAGCGGTAAAAGCCGTTTTGCATATGAATATATTCTAAAATATCAATCTGATAAAAAATGGACTATGAAATTTCTTCCCTGGGATGACGCTATACTGGAATTTACGACATATGACTATGAATATAATTTACTTCTTATAATAGATTATGTCGCTGCAAATGCCGATAAGATTGGAAAATGGCTACATAAGCTCGCAATATTTGATAATAGAAAATATAAAATACGAGTACTATTATTAGAAAGAGAAGGAATTAAAATAGCTGAATCTGGGGAAAAAAAATTTCCTTATTGGTATACTCGTATTATGGATGGTGCTGATGGCGGCAATTTAACACGAAGTTGCTTTTATAAATATCCTGAAAATGAGAATGAATTTTTGCAACTCGAATCGCTTTCTGATTTAAAAATTACAAGAATTGCAAAAAATTACTTTATGCTGCAAAAAGAGCCGCCTCCATCGGAAAGCATAATCAAAGATGAGATTATAAATAGAATAAAAGAAATTGATCCACAATTTCAGCGTCCTTTGTACATATTATTTTTGACTGATGCATGGATAAAGGAAAAGGGAAACATAAGACATTGGGACATTCCGAAACTTCAAAATTGGATTAATGCAAATGAAATCAAAAAATTAAAAATACTTTTTGAGAATGATATAGAAACCGTTAATGCTGCCAGGTGCCTTATTGCTTTTGCTTCGGCTGTTTCTGAAGTCGATTTAAGGAGTATTTCAAGAATGTCGGTAAATTTGAAGACAAGTATTGATAAAATATGTAAATTTGCTAAAAAACATAAAAAAAATTCCGAACAATTATTTTCTTGTATTGGTACAGATTATAGTGACCCACAAACTCCAACACTAAAGGCAATGGTTCCAGATATAATGGGTGAATACTTCTGTCTAGATTATCTAAAAGATATTAACGATGTTTTGAATAATATAAATCCTATTGATGAATTCATTAATACGGCATGGAAATATCCTGAAGAATATGCGTTCTTTCTTTTGCGTTTATGCTATGACTTTGAAAAAGTTGCTTTGGTTTATAATAACTTAATTATTGCTCCTGAAACGGATGATAATTTACCCAATTACCTATATGCATTAGTGCTTTTATATGTAACGGAAATCTATGATAATAACATTAGTTTTGTAATTGAAAAATTAAGCAACCTTGTTGGCAACTTTTTAGAAAATTCGAAAATTCAACTTGTTTGTGCCAACGGATTTGTTAACATATCTAATAAAATGGATATATATGAAGCTAAAAAAGCAGTTAGACAGCTCGAAGTAATTGCGGAGCAGTATACAGGTGATTACGTAATACAACTTACTTATGCCAAAGGTCTTGTTAATTTATCAATTAAAGAAGACAAGTATGAGGCTAAAGAGATAATTGAAAAATTAGCTCGCATAGTGGTCAAGTATGCGAAAAATCAAGAAATGCAACTTGTATATGCCAGTGGACTTTTTGTTTTATCATCTAAGCAAGATATCCACGAAGCTCAAATGACAATTGAAAAATTAGCTTGTATCGCCGCGAAATATTCAGAAAGTCCGGAAATACAACAACAATATATAGACGGTTTAGTTAATCTATTAATTAATCAAAACCTTAATGAAGCTCAAAAAACAATAGGAAAAATAGCGAACATAGCGGAATCATATACAGAAAATCAAAAAATACAATTAGAATATGTCAGAGGACTTTATAATTTATCAATTAAGCAGAATATTATTCAAGAAGTTCAAGCGACAATCGGAAAAATAACTCATATTGTAAAGAAATATTCAGAAAATCAGGAGATACTGCTGCTATATACCAGTGTTCTTTTAAATTTATCAATTAAGCAAGACCTTCACGAGGTTCAAGCAACTATAGAAAAATTGGCTTACATAGCGGAGAAATTTACAAAAAATCAGAAAATACAACTGAGATATGCTAGTGGACTTGTTAATTTATCATCTAAACAAGGCCTTTACGAGGCTAAAGCGACAATCGGAAAATTGGCTTGTATAGCAATGAAGTATGCAGAAAATCAGGAAATACAACTCGCATATGCCAAAGGGCTTGTTATTTTAACATATAATCAAAACTTGCAAGAAGCTCAAGCAACAATCGAAAAATTAACGTGCATAATTAAGAACCATGAAGAAAATCAAGAAATTCGATTTGCATATGTTATGGGGCTTGTTAATTTATCACGTAAGCAAGATATTAATGAGGCTCACGATACAATTAAAAAAGTGTCCCACATAGTGGAGGCTTATACCGAAAATCAAAAAATGCAACTGATATGCGCCAAAGGGCTTGCTGAATTATCGCTCAAACAAGACATCAAAGAAGCCCAAAAGACAATTGAAAAATTAGCTTATCTATCTAAGAAATATGCAGAAAATCAGGAAATACAACTTGAATATGCCAAAGGACTTGTTGTTTTATTACGTAAGCAAGACATCAAAGAAGCTCAAGAGACAATTGAAAAATTAACTAACCTGGCTAAGAAATATACAGAAAATCAAGAAATACAACTTGCATACGCCAGAGGACTTTTTATTCTATCAAATAAACAAGACATCCCTGAAGCTAAAAAGACAATTGAAAAATTAGCTAACCTGGCTAAGAAATATACAGGAAATCAAGAAATACAAGGAATTTACTTATTAAGAATTGTTACACTAACTTGGAAGGAAGCTGTTCAAGAAAACAATCTGAATTACGATAGATTATTTGAATTAGCTCAAAAAAGTGACAATGATCCTAAAATGGGAATTGTATATATGGGTTATTTTGATCAATTGTTTCAGATAAAGGATAAGGGAAAAGAAAAACTATGGAAACAAATAAACTATATAATCTATAAATTAAATAGCTTGCTTTTGCAAAATCCAGATAATTTGACCGCTAAAACAACATTAACGTTTCTTACGCAGATTGCGAATGCAGTTCATCCAAAAAGTACTTAGCTAAAGAGTATTTAAAACTGGTTAGTTCTTGTTCATTCTTCTCCTCCCCCCTCTTTCCCATTGCATTTCTCACGCAAATAATATATTATAGTGTTCAAATGTTTACTATTTGGGCAATATGATTTTTAGTCAGGAAAATATCGACTCGGCGTTTATCGATTTAACAAAGTACGCGCTGCCAAACGACCTTGATAAGTCCGTTAAAGTTACCAATTTGTATCCGCTTATACCGCGGAATACAAAAAATGTAAACTTTGATATCTACGACTATGAAGCGCTGTTCAAATCGGAGCCGGTTAAAAAAATTATGCGTCAGGGGGATACTATCGGGTGCTTTTATATCGAGTCGCCCGGAATGCGCTCGCTCCTGCGCCGCCTGAACGTGGATACTTTTGAAATGCTTACCGCCGCCAGCTCCATAATCCGCCCCGGCGTGGCAGAAAGCGGCATGATGAAGGAGTTTATTGCGCGCCATAAAGACCCCTCGCGCAGGAAATATATCACTCCCGATATGGAAAAATACCTCGGCGATACTTACGGAGTAATGATTTATCAGGAAGACGTAATAAAAGTGGCGCATCACGTAGCCGGACTTAGTCTTGAGGACGCGGACGTTTTACGGCGGGCTATGAGCGGAAAAATGAGGTCGCATAAGGCAATGGAAATTTTGGGCGTTAAGTTTTTCGGCTCGTGCAAAAAAAAAGGACTTACAGCTTACGCGGCTAAAGAGCTGTGGCGGCAGATAGAATCGTTTGCGGGCTATGCTTTTTGCAAGGCGCACAGCGCGTCGTTTGCGCTGCTGTCGTTTCAGGTGGCGTTCCTTAAGGTAAACTATCCGGCCGAGTTTATGGCTTCCGTGCTTAGCAACGGCGGGGGGTATTACTCGGCGGCGGTTTATATACAGGAGTGCAAGCGGCTTGGGCTAAAGGTAGAGCTTCCGTCGGTTAACTACAGCAGCGTTGAGTACGAGGGCGGAGGGAAAACAATAAGGATTGGTCTGCTGGCTATAAAAAGCCTTTCGCACAATGGAATGGAAATTATTGTTGAAGAAAGGGAGCGCAACGGCAGGTATACGTCCCTTGCCGATTTTTTGGTAAGAACAAAATCAGCCTACGAAGACGCCGCGCGCCTTATCAGATGCGGCGCAATGGATTGCTTTAACGAAACCCGTCCCACTCTTATGCGGCTGCTTGGCGTCTATATAAAACGGCGGAAACTTTTAGACGACGGCTACAACGATCTTTTTATGAACGAAACTTTTAAGCTGGAGGACGAAATCCGCACTGCGCAGGATTACAGCATAGAGGAAAAATGCAGGTTTGAATATGAGGCTTTTGATTATATGGTCTCGCGGCATCCACTTGAGTTTTACGGCGAATATCTGAACGATCCGCAGATTGTCACGGCGGCTCAGGCGGCAAAGCTGAACGGCAGACGGGTTAAAATGCTCGGCTGGTATATGGCTTCCAAGCGGATAAAAACCGGCAAGGGGGAGATAATGAAGTTCCTTTCGCTGGAAGATATGACGGGCACATTTGAGGCGGTTATTTTTCCGGGAGTATATTCCCGCGTGGCGGAAAAAACTTTGTCCATGGGTCCCTATATAATAGAGGGGCGCGTGGATATGGAGCAGGGAGGCAATATCATTGTTGAAAATTTGGACGTCCTTTCCGGCATGCAGCTGAAATCGGAATTTCAGAAGGATACTGCCGATACTATTTATACTCCCAACGACGAAGGTTTTAGGGAGGACGATATTAATTACGCAGGGCTCTCAAAAACTATTAGTCCTGAAGTTTTAATAAAAGCGTATGCGGGGTAAACGATGATACCGCTGCATGTTCATTCGCATTACTCATTGTTGGAGGGCGCAGGAAGCGTTTCCGCCATTGTAGAGAAGGCTAAAGAGTACGGGCTCTCTTCTATTGCGCTGACCGATACAAACGGCATGTACGGCCTTGTGGACTTTGCTAAGAAGGCCGCCGAAGCAAAAATAAAACCGATCTTTGGCGCGTATATTAACGGGGCTGACGATGAAAATATTTACGCTCTCTTTCTTGCAAAAAATATAAAGGGGTATGCCGACTTATGTAAAATTGTAACTACCAAAAAACTAAAGCCGGATTTTTCTCTTGTTAAACTGTTAAGCGGCGAACTGCCCGATCTGTTTGTAATTACAGGCTCGCTGGAACTGCTGCGGCAGATACCCGCGCGCGCTAATATTTTTGCGGAGCTTATTTCTACAAAAAATAAAAAACGGAGTACGCGCAAACTGTATGAGTACGCGCTTGCAAACGGAGTCAGCTATGTTGCGACCAATCCAATTTATTTTGTAGAGCGGGACGATTACCAGCTTCACAAAGTTGTGACGGCTATCCGGCTGCGGGCAAATCTGGCTAACCTTAACGAAGAGGATTTGGCGGATGAAGAATTTTATTTCAAAGACCCGGCTAAGCTCGATCATGTTTGGCGCGCGTTTCCGGAGGCTGTAAATAACGCCCGTTTTATTGCGGATAACTGCAATGTCAATCTGGGAATAGGGAAGTATAAATTCCCTACGTATGACGCAGGCGGCGGGCGCGATTCGCTTTCGTTTCTGTGGAGCTTATGCGCCGAAGGGCTTGAACAGCGGTATAGCGAGGTAACCGATAAGATAAGCGCGAGGCTTAAATACGAACTTGAGGTTATTGCCGAACTTGGATTGACGGATTATTTTTTGGTAGTGTGGGATATTGTTCGCGAGGCCAGGCGAAGGTCGATGATGATGATAGGCCGCGGATCTGCCGCTAACAGCCTGGTCTCTTATTGTTTGGGTTTTACTGAGGTGGATCCTATCCGCTATAATTTTTACTTTGAGCGGTTCCTTAACCGAAGCCGTTCCGCGCCGCCGGACGTTGATATAGATTTTTCGTGGCGTGAGCGGGATCAGATTATTAAGTATGTTTTTGAGCGGTACGGCTACGATAAAGTGGCTATGATTTCCACGCATATAACTTTTAGGGCGCGTTCGGCTTTTAGGGAAGTTGCAAAAGCATTCGGGATGGCGGAGTCGGAAATTTCTAAGATCAGCAAACATATTCCATGGACGAGCGCAAAAAATCTGCCCGAAGTAGCGGCTCTTTATCCGGAAGCTAAGTCTTTGCGGTTTGATATTGATCCCTGGAAATCGGTTGTGGAGCTGGCTTCCCGCTTAGCCGATTACCCGCGTCATATGAGCATTCACCCAAGCGGGATAGTAATTTCTCCGCAGCCAATTAATAATTTTACCGCTCTGGAATATGCCAAAAACAAAGGGCTGGGGATCATTGTAACGCAGTTAAATATGTATGGCATAGAAGATATAGGGCTTGTAAAAATTGATCTGCTGAGTCAGCGCTCGCTTGGCGTTTTACGCGACACAATAAAAAAAATAGACAAAGAGAAAATAACTAAAAAGCGTCCCGCGCCAACTATTTTGCGGCTAGTCACGGCATAGAAAATATTTGGCAAATGAGGAAGAATTTCCTATATTAGAAAAGAAGTATTACTATTCCCATAAAAACAGAAGTAATTATATTAAGGAATAATTGTTTTATAAAAGATGACTGCATTAGAATTATCATATTATATTCTTAAAAATCAGAAAGATTTTTCTGTCAGCGGCATTACTCCGTTAAAGTTGCAAAAACTGCTTTATTATACGTACGTATGGAGTTTGGTCGCGAATGAAAAAATTCTTGCAGATCATTTTGTAAAATGGCAGTATGGTCCGGTTAATCTTGCAGTATATGCGCATTATAAAAAATTTGGCAAAGCGGCTATAACCTCTGATTTTAACGGCGCGTTTGAGTTATTGCCAGATGTAAAAAAGTTTGTTGATTTTGTGCTTTCTAATTATATAAAATATGACGCTGTAACTCTTTCGGCAATGACCCATAAAGATATACCCTGGCGGGAAGCGCCTAATGACGGCGTAATTGATGAAAATGCGATTAAGAAATTTTATTCAAAATTAAACTTTGCAAAAAACTTTCCTATAGACGAGTCTAAGTTGTTTTATCCAATAGAGACAGACCTTCATTATGCATATATTTTAGATATGCCTAAAACAGAAAGTGAAAAACCTGTTTGTTTCAATTCTTATGCAGAGTATTTGGAACTTGAAGAAAAAAATCAAAAAGACTTTGAAAAAAAGTACAATAGATGGTTTGCCGCTTAATTATGAACAATCGTATTTAGCTGAATTAATAAACGACTTTCCCTGTAAAACTAAAGTTACCGTTGTAACGGCGGAAAAAATTTTACGCGCGCGTTATCTGCAACTTGAAAAGAACATCCCCAAAATATTACAATTGATAGATATAGTAAAAACTTCGGCATTAAGTAAAAATGTAATAAACTTAGCCAGAACGAATAAAATGTTTCCGGAATTTTTTATTTCTCAGATGTTGTTTTTCCATGAGTATTTATTTGAAGATATTCTATCTAATGCCGGCAAACTTAGGCTTTCTTCAGATCCTAACGGCGGACGTGTTGGATTTGGAGGTTCGGATAGCAGAATTATCGGCAACTTTAAATATATTGGGTCTCCATGTAGCGAAATAGAAAATGATTTATCAAAATGTTTCGCATTGTTGACTGAAAATCCGCCTGATCCTATTTCTTCATCGGTTGAGTTTTATAGAAGGTTTGTAAAAATACATCCGTTTTATGACGCTAATGGAAGAATCGGCAGGCTTATTATAAGTCTTTATAACCAACGCCATGGTTTTTATATAAATTGGAGCCAAATTGAAAAAGATGGGAATAAGTCAAACTTCATTAAAAGACTAAACGAGTGTCATAAAAGAGAAAACCAAAAAGTATATTCTATTCATTTTGAATATTTGTTGTCTTTTGTAAAAAAATATACTATTAAGATTTCTGAACTTACTGACTGAAAGTAATTCCGTTTTTATATAAGCGGCAATACAAGGATGATTATTGATGAATAATTGTAAATTTCTTTTAATTGATAAAACCAAAATTGGCATAATAAAACCACTGTGGCAAAAACTTAACGAACTGCATTTGAAGGATTCTAATTATTTTAAAGATCATTTTAAAACTTTTACGTTTGAAAAAAGATGCGAAATATTTAATAAGTATGACGACGATAAAATACGTATAGAAATAATAACGGACGACGTTACGCCTGTTGGTTACTGCATTTCTACAATAGAGGGGAGCAAAGGAGAAATTGATTCGCTGTTTATTGACGAGAATTATAGGAAAAATAATTACGGCAGGTCGCTTATGCAAAACAGCATAAACTGGCTAAATGAAAATAACTGCGAGCGCATATTGTTAGGCGTCGCTGAAGGGCATGAATCAGTTTTGGGGTTTTACCAGAAATTTGGTTTTTATCCCCGGATGACGTATCTGCAAATGAAAAAATCAACAGACTTAGTTAAATATTAACTCCTTTATGTGAAAACGTTTCATATTCCGCCAGAGCTTCGTTGATTATTTCTTTTGGGTAGCCGCTTAGTTCTAAAAGCTTAATTGCGTTTCTGCCAGTGCACTTTCCCTGTTTTATTTTATAATCAAAGTAAACCTGCGAGTCCTTTATTTGTTCGCTAAAATTATACATTTCAAAATTTTCTTTCAGCAGGTCTTCAAGCTCAATATCGTGGGTTGTAACCAGAGCTATGGAGTTGCCGCTTAAATAATTTAATACTGCTTTAGACGCCGAAATTCTTTCGGCGGTATTGGTTCCTTTAAATATTTCGTCAATCAGAAAAAGATAATTAGAGCCGTCGGCGCTTTTATTTATGAATTTCAAAATTTCTTCCACTTCGGCAAAGTAATAACTTTTACCGTTTATTATATCGTCCGATCTTTTAATTGACGCAAAGACTTTCATATCGGGTATTGAAGCTGCTTTGGCTAAAACAAAACCTGCTGTTTTTGCAAGAATTAAATTAACTCCAATAGTTTTAATAAACGTGGTTTTACCCGCCATATTAGAGCCTGTAATCAAAACGGATTTATCGTTTATTTTAAAATCATTTGATACGGCGTCCTCTAAAAGAGGGTGATAAACCGACGTAAAATCAAACGAGTTCTGGTTATTAAAAACCGGCCGGCAAAAATGGCCGCAGTTGTTTAGATAAGCGGCGGCGGCTATTTCAGCGTCTAATGAAGCTACCGCTTCAAATATGTTAACCAATTCTTTTCTGTATTTTTTTAACTTGTTTAGCGACCGTAAAAATGTGATTAATTCAAATAACAGAAATTGATTAAGATACTCGACTAACGCTAAGGCAATACTGTCTAAGTGCGATTTATCTATTATAAGCCACCCGATTGATTTCTTAATCTGCCATGCGGTTTTTAATTCTTTTTGCAATACGTCAAGCTGTTCAATATTAACGCCGTCCGACTTGCATTTAGCAAGCTTAATTGCGGCTCCAAGCAGAGCGTTTAATCCCGTCAGTTCAGAAAAATGAGAAAACATTCTTGACGAATACAACCAGTTTACCGCTATATTTATTAATCCCAAAAGTATAAAGGCAAAGAGAAATACTGGTTTAATTGATATTGCAATGAGCGAGGCAAAAGAAAGAAACGAAAGCAAATAAAAAACAAAATAGTATTTCGGTTTTTCCGGCAGGGGAGCAAAAAGCAAATTGGCAAGATTGTAAGAGTTTAAGTTTCGTAAATTTATTAACGCAGCCTGCAGCTTTTCTCTTAGCTGACTATTCTTAATAAAAATATCATACTTCTCTGAATAGCGTTCTAAGGTTGAGAAATCATTTTTATACGTTCTTAAATTGTGATACAAATATTGCTGACCGAAACAGGAAATATTATAATCCATTTTTTCAAAAAGATTATTCATATTCAAATTATCCCATGTATCGGCGTCTACAGAATCAGGATTATTCTCGTCCGTTTTCAATTTATGATAATTTGCAATGCGTTCAATATCCCGGTTCTTTTCTTCTGGCGCGTTCCAAAGTTCCCGTATAAGATTAAGGACTTTTTCTTTTTTAAGCATGTTCAATAATTTTAGATTAATTGTAATTTGTTAATTTGAAAGCGTCAGTTAAAATATGCTAAGCGCGTTATAAATGCAAACACGCTTAAATGTTATATATCTAATAAGTTTTTGATATTTTCGGCTAATATCAGCTTTTTAATATTGTTGTCATTTATACTTTCGTCAACTATCTTTTTCATTACAGCAGGACTATTATATGGCATATCAACGCTGAATAATACGCGCTCTGGTATCAGCTCTGAAGCAATTTTTACAGAATGCGTAGTAAACGACGCCGAAATATCAAAATAAACATTTTTTAGGTCTACAATTTCTTCTAATATGTTTAGCCAAAAACTCCCCGCGCCATGGCCAAGAATAACTATGACATTGGGATATTTCTTTGCGTAATCTAAAAGTTCATTTATATCTTTTAGCGTTAGCGGATTAAAAGTATGGAACCATAATGGATATTTGCCATAGTCCGAAATTGATTTAAAAACATTTTCGGTCTTGTTTATTTGTCCTTCGCTTACTGTTAATTCGCCAATCCCTTTAAATGAATTTTCAATAATGTATTTGTTTATCCAGTCTTCGGTTTGCGTTAAATCTAATCCTAACGGATAAGGGCCAAAACCGACAAACTTATCGGGGTAAGCGTTTGTAATTTGTTTTAACTCGTTAATTGCGTTAATCCTTGAATCAATCGAGTTAACTTCTCCGCTAATAATTTTATGCAGTTGCGTTAATTCTTTTTTATATTCGGAATAATTAGCCGCATTTTCAGGATGAATTGAAGTTGAAAATAAAACCGTTTTGTCGATGCCTTCTTTAGCCATTATATCAAGGTGTTTTTCTACAGGTAGAATTACGTGGGAATGTGAATCAATTATCATAAAATATCCTCTCTTTGTTTTATATCATAATTACGTGATTTCTAAAATGTCGCATTGAATTTTCTATGCAAAGCTTTGTCTTCGTATTTATCCTCAGCGCTGTTATGTAGTTCGCTTTCTGAATAACCGGAAAAAATATCTTCTATGGAAACAGTAGCGCTTTTGTTTAGCGCTGAGTACTTTATTCTCCATGTGCGGTAAGAAAGAATATAACTCCCTTCTTCAAGCATTTGAATTCGTTTCCGCGAATTGTCTTTGGGATTAAACTCAAGCTGCAATTTTGCAAAGCTCTTAAGATTTATATTGCCGTTTTTTTTTAGCCAGTTAATTTTCAATAAAGCCTGTTCCGAATAAACTACTTCGCAAATTTCTTCAAGCCCGTGTTTAACCCAGCCTGTCTTTGCTTCCGGAAAGGAATCCGAATATGGCAGATATGGTTTAATATCAATAACAGGAGAGCCGTCAAGGATATCGGAATTAGAAATAAATATTTTTAAACCTTCCACTCTGTTTAGCTTTACGCAGCTCATTCCAACCGGGTTAGGGCGGTAAGGCGCGCGCGTTGCAAATACCCCCACTTTATTTCTAGTATGGCGCGGCGGCTGAACTAAGGGTTTCCAATTAGCGTTTAAATGGAATTGGTATATTACCCAGATGCGTTCAAAACCATCTAAATCTTTTACGGCCTGCTCAAAATTAAGATGCGCGTTTAGTTCTATGTAGGATTCGGCAGAAGTTTCTAAAACTCCCTGGCGCGGGGTTTCGTAGCGGAATTTTTGTTCCGAATGAATTATGCCGATTGGTTCAATTATTAGCTGATTCAAATTAAAGGCTTTTATTAAGAGTGTTGATAAATTATTAAAACTTAAACAATTAAAATGTAAATTTAACAAATACGCTTGAATTATGCCCCTTAATTAAAATCTTTATAAAATCTTTATATCTTTTATATAAAAGCGTATTTGGTATTTACATAAAGCGAGCTAAATTTCATCCGAATAAAAAAGGAGACGATATGGAAACCACATTTGAAATTGTTATTTCGTTGGCTATAATGCTGGCGGTTCTTGTGTACCTGATATATACTCTTGTTAAACCTGAAAAGTTTTAATTAATTAAGGAATGCGTAGATGTTCAAATTTAATGATATATTGCAAATATTAGCCTTTTTTGCGCTGCTAACGCTGCTTTCTCCACTGATTGGCTGGTATATTAATTTGGTCTTTAACAGGGAAAGCAGATTGCCTGCTTTTCTTACAAAAATAGAAAATTATCTTATTGGATTCTTTAAAATTGACGCGACTGCTGAGATGGATTGGAAAACTTATTGTTTCAGCGTGCTGATTTTTAATTTTATTGGAATAGTATTTCTTGTTCTAATACAGGCGTTTCAGCAGTATTTGCCTTTAAATCCGCAGAAACTGCCTAATGTAGAAATATTTTTAGCTATAAATACTGCAATAAGTTTTGTAACTAATACTAACTGGCAGTCTTATGCCGGCGAAACCACATTAAGCTATTTTGTACAGATGATCGGTTTAACAGTGCAAAATTTTGTAAGCGCCGCAACGGGGATTGCAGTCCTGTTCGCCTTGACGAGAGGCATCGTTACGCGTCAGGGGAAAAGCCTTGGCAATTTTTGGAACGATTTGGTTAAATCTGTTTTATATGTTTTGCTTCCAATAGCAATTCTGTTTTCCGTTGTTATAATTGGACAGGGAGTAGTTCAGACTTTTACTTCGTACGCTGACGTTACAACGTTAGAAGGCGCAAAACAGACTATTCCGCTTGGCCCGGCTGCTTCGCAAATTGCAATTAAACAAATTGGGACAAATGGAGGCGGCTTTTTTAATGCAAACAGCGCTTTCCCATTTGAAAATCCAACTCCGCTTACGAATTTTCTTTATGTGCTTTTCTTAATACTTATTCCTTCCGGATTAATATTTACTTACGGAAAAATGGTAAAATCTTCAAAGCATGCATGGATGATATACTGCGTAATGTTATTCCTATTAGCGTTCGGATTTTTTGTCTCGTATGCTTCAGAATGTTCCACCAATAATGTGTTTCATGCAAGCGGATTGATGGAAGGGAAGGAAACAAGGTTCGGCGTTATGAATTCTGTTTTATATTCAACTACTACAACAGCCGCTTCAAACGGGTCTGTTAACGCTATGCATAGTTCGCTTTCGCCAATGGCTGGATTTGTGGCTATGACAAATATGATGCTGGGCGAAATAATATTTGGCGGCGTCGGTTCCGGGTTATACGGAATGATAATTTTTATTATTCTTACTGTTTTTATCGCGGGACTTATGATTGGCCGAACTCCTGAATATTTAGGTAAAAAGATAGAATCGTTTGAAGTTAAATGGTCTATCCTTGCCGTTCTTGCGCCGAGTTTTGTGATACTTGTTTTTAGTTCTATTGCGCTGATTACAAAAAGCGGAACATCAAGTATGCTAAACTCCGGTCCGCATGGATTTTCAGAAGTTCTGTATACATTTGCATCGGCGGCAGGCAATAATGGAAGCGCGTTTGCTGGACTGAATGCAAATACTGCTTTCTATAATATTATGATTGGACTTGGAATGTTAATTGGCCGTTACGGCGTTATTGTGCCAATATTGGCAATAGCGGGCAGCCTGGTAAAGAAAAAAATTACTCCTTTATCGGCGGGTTCGCTCACTACGGATAACTTTATCTTCAGCGTTCTGTTATTTGGCATAATCATTATAGTGGGCGCATTAACATTTTTTCCTGCTCTTTCTCTGGGACCGCTTATTGAACAGCTATTAATGAATTCAGGCGTAAGCTTTTAGCGAATTTATATATGAATAAATATTGGATATATGATGGAAAAGAATAAAAAAGGTTTATTTGATAAAGCTATAATAAAACAAGCGATAATTGATTCGTTTACAAAAATGAATCCAAAATTATTGATGAAGAACCCGGTAATATTTATGGTCGCTATAGGCGCGCTGCTTTCGTCGTTTTTGTTTGTAGAAAGTTTAGTCCGCGGTTATTACTCCGGGTTTAATTTACAGATAATATTATGGCTGTGGTTTACAGTCTTGTTTGCAAACTTTGCCGAAGCTGTAGCCGAAGGAAGAGGCAAAGCTCAAAGCGATAGTTTAAAAAATGCGCGTACTACTACTACCGGAAGAAAACTTCAGGGGAATAAAGAAGTAATTGTTTCGGCTATCGACCTGAGAGTCGGCGACGTTGTGGTTTGCGAAACAGGCGACGTTATACCCGCTGACGGCGAAGTAATAGAAGGCATTGCAAGCGTTGACGAGTCCGCTATTACTGGGGAATCCGCTCCTGTTATACGCGAAAGCGGAGGAGATAGAAGCGCGGTCACAGGCGGCACAAAAGTAATTAGCGATAAAATAGTAATAAAAATTACTACTAATCCAGGCGATACTTTTTTAGACCGTATGATTTCTTTAGTTGAAAGCGCTACAAGAAAAAAGACTCCAAACGAAATAGCATTGTCTATTTTGCTATCTGGATTATCAATTATTTTTCTTCTTGTAGTAATAACGCTAAGAATATTTATTGACTTTTATCAACCATATAGTAAAATACCTTCAAGCGAATTCGCTTCTATTACTATATTGGTAGCGTTGTTAGTTTGTTTAATTCCAACTACTATTGGCGGACTTCTTAGCGCAATAGGCATCAGCGGAATGGACAGACTGATGAGCCATAACGTAATTGCCACAAGCGGAAGAGCCGTTGAAGCGGCAGGAGATATTGACGTTCTGCTTCTTGATAAAACGGGCACAATTACATTAGGCAACAGAATGGCGTCTGAGTTTTATCCGGCAGACGGAGTATCGCAGGAAAGAATTGGAGACGCCGCGCAGCTCTCTTCTCTTTCTGACGAAACGCCGGAAGGCAGATCGATTGTTATTCTGGCAAAAGAAAAATACGGTTTGAGAGGGCGCGATATTTCAGAGCTTGAAGCGCATTTTATTCCGTTTACCGCTCAAACAAAAATGAGCGGAGTAGATATTCATCCCGAAAATGGAGGCGAAAAGAGAATTATACGCAAAGGCTCCGCAGCCGCAATTAAGGATTATGTTATAAGCGCCGGCGGAAAATTTGACGATAAAATTCAGCAGAGAGTCAATGATATTTCTAAATCCGGTTCTACGCCTCTTGTAGTTGCAGAAAATTATGAAGCTCTTGGCGTTATTGAACTTAAAGACGTGGTTAAAGGCGGAATAAAAGAAAGGTTTGCTCAACTGCGCAGAATGGGCATAAGAACAGTTATGATAACTGGAGATAATCCTTTGACAGCTACAGCAATAGCCGCTGAAGCGGGCGTTGACGAGTTTATTGCAGAAGCTAAACCGGAAGATAAACTTAAAAAAATCCGCGACGAGCAGGCTAAAGGCTATATGATTGGAATGATAGGAGACGGCACTAACGACGCTCCGGCTTTAGCTCAGGCTGACGTAGGCATTGCAATGAACTCAGGCACGCAGGCTGCTCGCGAAGCCGGCAATATGGTCGATCTTGACAGCAATCCAACAAAACTTATTGAAGTTGTGGAAGTCGGCAAACAGTTACTAATGACTCGCGGAGCTCTGACGACTTTTAGTATTGCAAACGACGTAGCAAAATATTTCGCAATTATTCCTGCAATAACTGCTGGTTTATTTGCGCAAAGCATGAACAAAGGGCCTCTTTCAGCTTTGAATTTAATGCATCTTGCGTCGCCGCAAAGCGCGGTATTAAGCGCGGTTATATTTAATGCAATTATAATTATTATGCTTGTGCCGTTAGCGTTAAAGGGAGTTAAATACCGCCCAACAGGAGCAAGCGTTATATTAAGAAGAAATCTTTTGATTTACGGATTTGGCGGTCTGTTAGTTCCATTTATTGGAATAAAAATAATTGACGTCATTTTAACGGCGTTAGGTTTGGTATAAGTCCGCAAAACTATTTAAATTATGAGGCGTTTATGAAAAATATATGGTTATCATCACTAAAGGCGTTATTATTGTTGACAATAATAACGGGAGTAATATATCCGCTGTTTATTACTGTAATTGCAAAAACAATGTTTTATGAAAAGGCGGACGGAAGTATTGTTTATAAAGACGGAAAAGCTGTCGGTTCGGCGCTAATTGGACAGAAATTTACAAGCGATAAATATTTTTGGTCGAGACCTTCGGCAATCGACTACAATCCGCTTCCGTCTGGCGGAAGCAATTTAGGACCGACAAGCAAAGCGCTTTTGGATACTGTTAATACAAGAAGAAAAATATTTATAAATAGAAATAATATGAACGCGAACGCTATTGTTCCGAACGATGCTCTATTTGCGTCCGGCAGCGGCGTCGATCCGGATATTACTCCGGCTTCGGCTTATCTGGAAGTTACAAGAATTGCTAAGGCTAGGAATTTTAACGATAATCAAAAAGCGGCTCTTGCTGATTTGATTAAAAACCAAACTGAATGCCCGCAATTTGGATTCTTAGGCGAAGAAAAAATTAACGTTTTATCATTGAACATAGAATTAGATAAAATTAAATGAGCGATAACGAAGAAAACAGACTTGACCCGGATAAGCTTCTTGAATCATTGAAAAAAGATGAGGAAAAAAGCAGACAAGGGAAGTTAAAAATCTTTTTTGGAATGTGCGCCGGCGTTGGTAAAACATATTCAATGTTACAGGCTGGTCATAAGGCAAAAAAAGACGGACTCGATATTGTTATAGGAGTTGTGGAAACTCATAAGCGGGAAGAGACTGAGGCTTTAGTTGCAGGGTTGGAAAATATTCCGTTAAGAAAAATTGAATATCGCGATTCGGTTTTTGAGGAAATGGACATTGACGGAATAATTCAACGAAAACCGAAAATCGTTCTTATTGACGAACTTGCCCATACTAATATTCCCGGCAGTCGTCATCTTAAGCGCTATCAGGACGTATTGGAAATACTGAACAACGGTATTACTGTTTATACGACGCTTAACATTCAGCATCTTGAAAGCCGCTCCGATACTGTCACTCAAATAACCGGAGCTAAAATACGGGAAACTGTTCCTGATTCCATATTTGAAAAAGCGGACGATATTGAGCTTGTGGATATTACAACAGACGAATTATTAGATAGACTTTCAGAAGGGAAAGTCTATCTACCGGAAAGGTCTCTTCAGGCAAAGCAGAACTTTTTCCGGAAAGGGAATCTTACTGCTCTGCGCGAAATGTCTCTGCGTCTTACTGCTGAGCGCGTAGATTACCAGCTTCGTAATTACAGGATAGATAAAGATATTTCCGCCACCTGGAAAACCGGGCAACGTCTTATGGTAGCAATTAGTCCAAGTCCTCACTCTTATGAATTAATCAGATGGACTAAAAGATTAGCTTATACTATGGAGGCATCCTGGATAGCAGTTTATGTAGAAACTGATCCTAAAGTATATGAAGAAAATAAGGATATATTATCAAAAAATTTCGATCTTGCAGAAGAATTAGGCGCTGAGATAGTTACAACAAGCGATCCGGAAATTGAAAAAGCTCTTATACGCGTAGCAAAAGAAAATAACGTCACACAAATAATTATAGGGAAGTCGCGGAAAAGCGGCATATTTTATAAACGGAGTTTGTTGAACAGCTTATTAAAGGATACTGGCGATATTGACGTTTATATTGTAGGAGGAGAAAATAAAAGTGAAGAGAAGAAGATTAATAGATTTTCAATAATCTCTCAATCCGGTATAAAGCAATATCTTCTTTCTTTGGCTATAATTGCATTTATCTCGTTTTTGTCTTTTTTTGCGCAGGATCAGATAGGTTACCAGATTGTTTCGCTGATTTTGCTTTTTGTTATTTTGTTAATGCCTCTGTTAGGGTTTGGCAGAGGTCCAATTATTTTTGCGGCTTTTATAAGCGCGTTAAGCTGGAATTATTTTTTCATCCCGCCAAGGATGACTTTCCATATAGCAAAGCCGGAAGACATATTGACGTTTTTTATGTTTTTTATTGTCGCAATTGTCAACGGCGTTCTTACGGCCAAAGTAAGAGCTAAGGAAAAGCTTGTCAGACAAAGAGAACAAAGAACAAACGCCTTATATATTCTTTCCAAACAATTGGCCGGAGCCAATGGAATTAATAACGTCGCTGAAGTTGCAGTGCAGAATATTAAAAAAATATTTGACGTGGAAGCTCTTATTATTTTTGTTAATGATGCGGATAAGCTTCATCCTACTCCGCATCCTGCAAGTACTTTTAATATTGACGATAAAGAATGGAATATTGCGCAATGGTGTTTTTCTAACGGGCAGAAAGCCGGAAAGTTCACCAATACGCTTCCTCTTACAGATATTCAGTTCATCCCATTAATTGGCTCGCGCTCTACTATTGGCGTGATTGCAATAAAAATAAAAGAAGGGGAGCAGATCAGTTTTGAACAGGCTACGCTTCTGGAGGCTTTTGTATCGCAGATTACCACTACTGCCGAAAGAGAGTTCCTTAATAAAATTGCAAAAAAATCTCTTATTATTTCTGAACAGGAAAAGCTTTATAAAACCTTGTATAGCTCGCTTTCTCACGAGCTTAAGACGCCTATTACAACTATTATTGGCGCGGTTACAACTTTATTGAGCGATTCGGTTCTTGACGATAATAATATGAAGCAAAACTTAAGCGCGGAAATTAATATTGCGGCGGAAAGGCTGAACCGTTTAGTCGAAAATCTTTTAGATATGACGCGGCTTGAATCCGGGCAATTGAAACTTAAATTAGAATGGAACGATATTGCCGACTTAATGAACGACGTTGTTGAAAGATTAAAACAGGAAGCCGCCGATCATACTATCATAACCAAAATTGAACCAGGCGAATTGCTTTTTAAGTTTGATTTTGCATTGCTGGAACAATCTCTTATAAACATAGTACATAATTGTATTATATATACTCCCAAAGGGAGCGAAATTAGTTTCGTTGCGCATAAAGAAGGCAAATACTGCGCTATCGAAATATCAGACAACGGCGGCGGTTTTCCGGAAGAAGCGCTGGACAAATTGTTTCAGAAATTTTATAGAGTTCCCGGAACAAAGACAGGCGGAACAGGGTTGGGTTTATCTATTGCCAAAGGTTTTGTTGAAGCGCATAACGGTTATATTACCGCTACAAATAAAAAAGATAAAGGCGCGCTTTTTATTATTAAAATTCCTATTATTCAGTAATAATGTAATTTTAAGTTTGGAATTATGGAAATTAAACCTGTTATATTAGTTATTGACGACGAAAGCCAGATTAGAAAAATACTCCGCATTACGCTTGAATCCAAAGGTTATAAAATTATTGAAGCGGAAAATGGAAATACAGGCATTGTTCATGCGGCGTCTTATCATCCGGAATTAATTATATTAGATCTTGGACTCCCTGATATAAACGGTTTGGCGGTGTTAAAGGAGATAAGATCCTGGAATACCGCTCCCGTTATTGTTCTTTCTGTCAGAAATTCTGAAGAAGATATTGTCTCGGCTCTTGAATCCGGAGCGGACGACTATCTTACTAAACCGTTTAACTCCGCAGAGCTGTTAGCGCGCATACGCGCTAATTTAAGGCGTTCTATGCAGGTTCAGGAGAGCAATGTAATTAATAATGGAACTATCAAAATTGATTTGATCTCCCATATTGTTACAAAAAACGATATCGAAATTAAACTGACTCTTACCGAGTATTCGCTAATGATTTTGTTTATAAAGAATATCGGGAAAGTTTTGACGCATAATTTAATTCTTAAAGAAATATGGGGCTCCGCATATTCAGAACAAGTGCAATACCTGCGCGTGTTTATAGGGCAATTGCGTAAGAAGATTGAAGACGATCCTTCCGATCCTAAGTTTATCAAAACAGAATCTGGCGTCGGTTACAGAATGGTTTACCAGAAAGAAAAATAAGAATTAAATATCAAGCTTTTCTTTAAGCGTTTTCTGATAGACTAAATAATCTGCTTCGCCAAAGCAAACAAAAATAACCTTCTCAATAATCGAGTCGTTTTTTAAAAAATCAGACGTAGTAGTCATTGCAATTTTTGAAGCAAGATTTATTGGATAGCCATATACGCCCGTACTGATTGAAGGGAAGGCGATTGATTTAAGATTATTCTTAACCGCTAACTCCAGCGAATTTTTATAACAGTTTTTTAGCAGCTCAGGTTCGTTATGAGAACCGCCATGCCATACAGGTCCGGCAGTATGAATAACGTATTTAGCGGGGAGGTTGTAGCCTTTAGTAATTTTAGCTTCTCCGGTTTTGCAGCCGTTAAGCGTTCTGCACTCGGCGAGCAATTGCGGTCCTGCCGCGCGATGAATAGCGCCGTCTACGCCTCCTCCGCCAAGCAGGGAAGTATTAGCGGCGTTCACAATTGCGTTTACTGCAAGCTTTGTTATGTCTCCGTTAATTATTTCATAAGCTGTCATAATAACTACCTAAAAAATTAAATAAGTCCTTTTCTCATTGCCTCTGCAATTGCTTCTGCCTGCGAGTGCACATGCAATTTTTTGTAGATATTCTTAATATGGAATCTAACCGTGTCGCTTGTGATGCTTAAGTTCATCGCGATTGCATAGTAAGTATTTCCGGTAGATAATTCTTTAAGAATTTCCTGTTCGCGCTGAGTTAAGAATGCCGCGTCGGAAGCGTTCATCTTATTGCTCTGAAAATAACCAATTACTTTACGCGCTATGTTGGAGCTCATTGGCGCGCCTCCTTCTTTAGCTTCTTTAATCGCTTCAAGAAGCTTATCCGGCCTGGTTTTCTTTACCAAATATCCGCATGCGCCTGAACATAAAGCGTCAAATATTAAATCGTTCTCCTCGTATATCGTCAGCATTAAAATGTTAACGTCAGGTAAAATTTGTTTTATTTTTTTTGTCCCTTCAATTCCGTTCATTCCGGGCAGCTTTATATCCATAAGGATAACGTCAATACTATTCAGCGTTTGTATCTTATCGAGGAAAGACTCGCAGCTAAAAAAGCCTCCGGCGCATTTGAAACCTTTTGAATTATTCAGCAGCGTTTCAAGAGTCTGATTTATAATTTTATTGTCTTCTACTATAGCAACGTTAATCATAATTAAATTTTACCTCGGAATATAATTTCTGTGCCGGTTGAGCTGCCGCTTTTAATTGTAAGCGTTCCGCCAGACATTTCGGCTCTTGTTTTCATATTAGTTAATCCGTTTCCGGATCTGCCTGCTTCGGGATCAAATCCTTTTCCGTCGTCGCGAAGAAGGATAACAAGATATTTACCTTCGCGGTTAGCTTCAACCCATATATTGTTGCACGAACTGTATTTTACGCTGTTATTCATCGCTTCCTTAAAAATTAAATAAAGGTTTTTCCTGTATTCCATAGGAAGCTTAATCTGCTCCAGCTCTTTAAGGTTATTAAAATTTAGCAATATATTTGAATAAGTTAAAAGCTCTTCGTAAGTGTCTTTTATCTTTATAAAAAGTTCATAAAGAGAGTCGTGCTTAGGATTAATCAGCCATACAATATCGCTCATTCTGTCAATTAATTTTCGGGCAATACTGCCAATTTTTAAGACCAGTTCTTTTTCGGCGTTTGAGTCGTTATCCATAATACTTGAAATAGTATCGCTTAACATAGAAATTTCAGTAAGGTGCGTGCCAAGATCGTCATGAAGATCGGCTGCTATATCGAAGCGTATTCTTTCAACTTCTATCAGATGTTTCATCCGGTTTCGGAACAGCCAGACTATGCCGGAAATTATTATTAAAATAACTAAAATAATAAACGGCCATGTTTTCCAAAATGGAGGCGATATATGAATTATTATTTGTATGCCTTTGTCGTTCCAAACGCCGTCGTTATTAGCCCCCTTTATTTTGAAAACATAAGTTCCCGCGTCAAGATTTGTATAGGTTACAAAGCGTCTGTTTCCCGATTGAATCCATGTTTTATCAAATCCGTCCATCATATATGCGTATTGATTATACTGCGGCAGGGTATAGCTAAGAGCGGCAAACTCAAACGAAAATACGTTCTCTTTGTACGATAAATAAATCTCAGAAGTTTCGTTTACAGATTTTGCGAGGGCAGGCTGAGTATCAAAACTAACGCTTTTGTTAAACACCTGAAAATCAGTCAATACAATTGGGGGCACATATTCGTTTGTAGTAATATTTTCCGGCTGGAACTCGTTCATCCCATTAATTCCGCCAAAATACATTTTGCCTTTTGCATTTCTGAAATAAGCTCCGGTGCTAAACTGATTGCTCTGCAAACCGTCGTCTTTGGTATAGCGTCTTACCGAATTATTTTCCGGATTGAATTTTAGAAGCCCCTTTATAGTGCTTAACCAAAGGTTATGTGAATTGTCCTCTAATATTCCATAGACGGCGTTTTTAGATAAAATATCATTATAAGGGAAATGAACAAATTGTTTTTTATTGCGGATAAATTTATTCAACCCGCCGTTTGTGCCGATCCATAAATTATTTTTATGATCTTCATAAATTGATAAAGTTAAATTATTGCTAAGGCTGTTTGGATTATTCGTCTCAGTTAGAAAACGGATAAAATTGTTATGCGCTTTATCAAATAAGTTTAGCCCGTTTGACGTCCCTACCCAGAGATCTTCGTGGGAATCTATATAAACAAAAAATATGTAATTATGGCTAAGGCTGTTTTTATTAGCTGGATCGTTTTTGTAATGCGTAAATTTATTTTTTGACGGATCAAATTTAGTCAATCCTCCTAATGTGCCTATCCAAAGGATTCCGTTTTTATCTTCGCAAATTGAGATTACTTTATCGTCGCTAATACTGTTAGGATTATTGTGGTCGTATAAATATCTTTTAAACTTATTAGATTTTCTATCATATCTGTTTAAGCCTCCGCCGTTTGTGCCAATCCAGATTATTCCTTTTTTATCCTCATATATTGAACGAATATAATTATTGCTTAGCGATGAATTGTTGCCGGGAATATTTTTTATATGTTTGTACGTCGATTTTATCGGGTCGTAAATATCAAGACCCCGGTTTGCGCCAATCCAGACAAGCCCGGTTTTATCTTCAAGAATTGAAGTTACAACATTGCTGCAAAGACTGTTAGCGTCAAACGGATTGTTTCTGTGAAGCGTAAATTTTTCCAATTGAGGATCATATCTGTTTAGCCCTATATCGGTGCCTACCCATAATGCGCCCGCTCTATCTGAGTATATTGACCAGACGTAATTATTGCTTAAGCTTTGAGGATTGTTTGGCTCGTTGGAATAATGAAGAAATGAATATACAGTTTTATTTTTTGACGAATTATTCTTAACAAGTTTGTTCAAACCTCCGCCTAAAGTGCCAATCCATAAGTTTTTTGAATTATCAAAAAATAACGAGTAAACGTTGTTCTGGTTTAAACTATGCGGATCGTTTGGATTATTCTGAAAATGGATAAACGAGCCGTTTTTTTTGTTGAAACGGTTTAGTCCGTTTCTTGTGCCAATCCAAAGGTATCCTTCGTTATCCTGACAAATGGAAAAGACAGTGTTCTTTGCAACTTTATCCGGTTCGTTAGGGGCTAAATTATATTTGTAAAATTTCCCTTCTTTTTTATCATAGCGGTTTAACAGGCTGTCGGTGCCTATCCACAGGCTTCCGGCGTTGTCGTCGAAGATTGTCCAGACAGAATTATTGCTAAGCGAATACTTATTACTTAGATTTTTTTTATAAGTTGAAAAAATATTTTTCTTAACGTCGAACCTTGATAATCCGCTGTTAGTGCCAATCCATAAAATGCCGTCTTTATCTTCTCTTATGCAGGTTACGTGATTATCGGGCAGACTGTTTTTGTTGTTCCATTGATTCTGGTAATGAGTGAAATTATCCTTATCCCGGTTAAATTTATTTAATCCGCCGTCTGTGCCTATCCAGAGGTTCCCTTTGCTATCCTCAAATATGGAGAATATACGGTTGCCGCTTAAGCTGGCCGGATCAGAAGGGTTTGGCTTGTAGACAGTGATTTTATAACCGTCGTACTTATTAAGTCCGTCGTTAGCGCCAAACCACATAAACCCACGCCTATCCTGCAAAATACTGAATACAGTGCTTTGCGAAAGTCCCTGCTCTATAGAAATAAGACTGAAGTTAATATCAGTCTTATTTAACGGTAAAAGCGTAAAAGGGAACAATAAAAAAGCTACGATTAAAAAAGCGTTAAGTTTAATTCCAGGTTTCATTGCAAAAAATAAAATATTGAATATGCTAAAGTTACAGAATTTTAACCATAAAACGATGGCTGTTATAAAATGCTTTAAATACTATATGGGAGATAAAAAAGGTTAAAACAATAAAAATATTTTCTTATCGAATTTGCATCTAAAAACTTATCGCACCTTTATTGTTTCAGCGAGCTTAAAGAGGAGAAAACTTGAGTCGTGGAAAAAAATTCCTAAGTAAGAGCTTATTTTTTTAGAAGAATAACAACATTTAGTATTGTATACTTTGCCGGATAAATAAATTTACTAGACTAATTTATTTATCCAGCAAGATGAATTAACTGATACCTTAATGCTCTAACGCTTTTCTCTTACTTCCGATCCGAAGGGAATTTACCTGGAAATCTCTTATTGGGCAGGTTGCCAGCTTTATCGCCAAACTCAAGAAATTTGCCAGCATGTTTCAACCAAATTTCTTGTTGTTTGCTATCCAAAAGATCAAATATTTTTATCTTTGTCTGGGCGTTGTTAGTGCGAATATCGCTCGTGATTTTATTTTCTTTTTCAATAAAACCTAAGTATTTATCTTTATCAAACTTGCCAGATTTAATCATCTCATCTTTATCTAATTTGTTTTTAGCAAGATCAGATTTCAGATCAATGGTCTTCTTTTTATTCTCAATTTTTATTGCGTTGATATCGGTTTTTTGTTTTTCTGAAAGATTTAATTCTTGTAGAACATTCCCTTTACGGAATTTATCTCTGCCAAATTTAGCTTCGCGAGGATGCGCTTTTCCCTTTTCTGTTTGCGGAGCGTTTCCGTCGGCAGGCGATTGAGCAAATATATTCGAGCTTAAACCAAACGCTAATGTTAATGCTGCTGCTGTTAGAACAAATATTCTTTTCATTTAATGCCTCATATTTATTAAATTTGTCTATTTGACATTGCAAAGCAATTAGAGGTTTAAACAGTTTAATTTAAACCTTAAGTAAAACTAAACTGTCAAACGAGTATAAATAGAATATTATAGATGGCGACAAGCGAAAGCGATGAACAACTAATAAATGAGTTTATTTCCGGGAATGAAACTGCCTTTAACAGACTGATTCAAAAATATCAGCAGAAAATTTATTGGCATGCAAGAAGAATGACCGGAAATCATCTGGATGCTGACGAAGTTGTTCAGGAAGTATTAATCGTCATTTATAAAAAGCTAAAAGATTTTAAATCCGAATCTTCATTGTACACATGGATATATAAAATCACTTCAACAAGAAGTCTGAATCTTATTAATCGAAGGAAAATAAAAGATATGTTTTCTTTAGACGATTCGGAAAACAGAATTGATATAGCCGGAAATGAAGACATTGTTACGGATATCGAAAATAAAGAGAAATTAGAAAAGCTTAATTCAGTTCTGCAAAAACTCCCTGTAAAACAAAGAGAAGTGTTTATATTCCGCAATTTTGACGAATTGACTTACGACGAAATTTCCCGGATAACCGGCAAAAGCGCGGGGGCGTTAAAAGCCAATTATTTCCATGCCTTAAATAAGGTAATGGATTTAATGAAGGAGAATAAAAATGAATAAAGAACTATTTAGATATATTGACGGTCAGATGGACGACCGTGAAAAAACGGCTTTTGAAGAAAAGCTTAAAACTGATTTGTCCCTTAAGCGCGATTATGAAAAAGCTGCGGCGGGGCTTGAGTTAATTAAGGACTGCGGAAAGCCTAATGAAATCAACGGCGCTTATTTTAATAATATTACCGTCCATTTTAGAGAAAACTTAGCCAAAGAGAAAAAGCCGAAATTATTTTTTCTTTCTAAATATGCGGTCGCTGTTCCGGCAATGCTGCTTTGTTTTCTTTTTTCAATAGTATTTTTTAATAAAAATGCCGAGAAAAAAATTACTATTAATAAAACTTACGAAAACTATAACGATAAAGAGAAAAAAGAATTTTTACTTGAGGCGGCAAATAACGTAGAAATTAACGAAGATTTTATTCGGGAAGTGGATGCGCACAAAGAATTGCCAATTGAAAAAAATATTAGCGACGAATTGAACGCTGAAAAAATAAATGCTGTGAAAACTATTGATTTGAACGACGTAGAGTATAGAAAATTAATAGAAAATATATCAGAAAAAGACGCTGATAATATTTACAGCGAGATAATTAACAAAAATTTATTGTGAGGTAAAGAGATGAAATATTCTTTTTTGAGTCTAATTTTAATTTTATTTTTTGCAGGAAATATTAATGCTCAAGGCTATGTTGGGGGCGGAAAAAATCCATCAAAAAAAATTGAAAATCTTGAAAAAATAAAATTGATTGAGACGCTTAAACTTGACGGGGATAATTCTGTCCGGTTTTTTGCCAGACGAGACGAGCATAACCGAAAACTTAGAGAAATAAGCAAACAATCGGAAGAAGTCATTGAAAAAATGAATAAATTGTTAAATGATAAACCGGAAAAAAACAGCGTCGAATTAAAAAAACTATCTGACGAGAGCTTAAAGCTTGATAAACAAATGAGCAAGGAACGTATAAGTTATGTCTCGTCTTTATACGATATTCTTACTAATGAACAGGTCGCAAAATTGATAGTATTTGAAAGAAATTTTAAAAAAGAAATTCGTAATTTTTTGATAAAGGAAAGAGAGAAAGATTCTAAATAATTTTGTTGTTTCTTTTGTAATAAGAGATTATTTTTGTCATCTGAAATTGAGCGGAAGTGGTGAAATTGGTATACACGCTACTTTGAGGGGGTAGTGCCCGTTAGGGCGTGAGGGTTCAAGTCCCTTCTTCCGCACTAAAAAACTCTCCAGACTTTTACGGAGAGTTTTTTTTATTAGCGCTATTAATAACTTTCCATTTGGTAATCCACTTTTTTCTATATAAATTTTATCTAATTCTTAATAAACATTTGGTTGGATAAATGAGAATAGGGATACCAAAAGAATCGTTCAGGGAAGAAAAAAGAATTGCGCTGGCTCCAGCCGGCGTTGACGAGCTTGTACGCGCCGGGCATACTGTTTATATGGAAAGAGGCGCGGGCGAAGGATGTAATTTTGAGGATGACGAATTTATTAAATCCGGCGCAAA
This sequence comes from Ignavibacteriales bacterium UBA1304, assembly GCA_002307295.1. Classification (GTDB taxonomy): domain Bacteria; phylum Bacteroidota; class Ignavibacteria; order Ignavibacteriales; family Ignavibacteriaceae; genus UBA1304. The sequence continues at coordinate 143,952 of DBTY01000034.1, read as the reverse complement.
AATTGTCTATACTCCGGAAGAAGTGTTTCAACGTTCCGAAATGATTGTTAAGGTCGCTCCGCTTACTGAACAGGAATGCGACTATATGCAGGAGGGGCTTACCGTATTCTCATTCCAATATCTTGCCGTCGGAAAGAAAAAAATTGTTGAAACTCTGATAAATAAAAAAATTACGGCTATTGGTTATGAGCTGATTGAAGACGAGATTGGGCTTCCTGTATTACACTCGATGAGCGAAATTGCCGGGCAGCTTGCTATTCAGGTTGCAGAGAGGTATTTGGAAACTACGGCTTCTTTTGGGAGGGGAGTGCTTCTTGGAGGAATTACAGGCGTAGCTCCTGCCGCTGTTGTAATACTAGGCGCGGGATTTGTCGGTAAAATTGCAGCAAAGGCCGCTCTAAGCCGCGGCGCGCAGGTTATCATCCTTGATAACGATTTGCATAGATTGAGGAGTATTGACGCGCACTTTGATAGAAAGATCACTACTGTTGTGGCTAACCAGTACACAATTTCTCGCGGAGTTAAATTTGCAGACGTGTTAATAGGCGCCGTGCTCTTAAGAGGAGGAGTCACTCCTCATATCGTTACGGAAGAAATGGTTAAAACCATGAAAGACGGAGCCGTTATTGTTGACGTTTCGATAGATCAGGGGGGATGTGTGGAAACAAGCCGGCCAACGACTCTTTCAGATCCCGTTTTTCTGTATCATAATAAAATTCATTATTGCGTCCCTAATATGCCAGCGCTTGTTCCGCGTACGGCAAGTTATGGCCTGAACAATTCAGCTATTAAATATATTCAGAATGTAGCCGATAACGGATTAGCCAACGCTCTTCTTGGCGACGACGGATTAAGCAAAGGAGTCTGCACTTATCAGGGCTATTGCTCTAATGAAGCAATTGCCAAAATATTCAACCTTGAATATCACAGACTTCATATTTTTTCACGTAACTAAAAATAAAGATATGTTAACAGAAAAAATACCAACGCAAAAAAATCTTGCGGCTAATTTGCTGAATATCTATAACAACAAAGTCGTTTCGGCTGATGAAGCTGTTAAAATTATTAAATCCGGCGATGATATAATGGTTCAGCCCGGATGCGCCGTTCCGCTTACGCTTATTAACGCTATGGTTAAGCGCAAAGACGAATTGTTCGGCGTTAAAATGCACCATATTCTTACAATAGGCAAAGTGCCCTATTTTGATAAGGGGATGGAAGATCATTTTAGGCATGTGGCTTATTTTATTGGGCATAACGCCCGTTTAGCCGTTAATGAAGGGCGAGCCGATCATGTGCCGATTTTTCTTTCGGAAGTTCCTTTACTTTTTACTCAGGGGATTATTAATCTGGATATTGCTCTTATACATGTTTCTCCTCCGGACGAACATGGTTTTTGCAGTTATGGAATTGACGTCGGCGTAATTAAAAGCACTGCCGATAAGGCTAAAATAATTATTGCTCAGGTTAATCCTAAAATGCCAAGGAGCCTTGGCGATAGTTTTATACACATAAACAAAATAAGTTATATTGTAGAAATTGACGAAGAAATTCAGGAACTCCCTCCAGCTGACGAAGATATGAGCGAAGAATCCGCCGCCGTTTATGAAATGATTGGCCGGACTGTGGCCGATTTGATAGAGGACGGTTCAACTTTACAGCTTGGAATAGGGGTAATTCCCGATGCAGTATTGAAATTTCTTGGTAACAAACGCGGGCTGGGGATACATACGGAAATGTTTTCTGACGGCGTTATTGATCTTGTTGATTCTGGAGTTATTACTAACGAAATGAAAACCCTCCATAGAGGCAAAATGATAGCCGGTTTTGCTTTAGGCACAAAAAGGCTGTATGATTTTATTCATAATAACCCAATAATAGAGCTTCATCCACAGGAATATGTAAACGATCCGTTTATTATAGCTAAAAATATTAAAATGGTAGCGATAAATTCTGCTATCGAAATTGATCTGACAGGGCAGGTATGCGCCGATTCAATTGGTCCCAGAATGTACAGCGGGTTTGGCGGTCAGGTGGATTTTATCCGCGGCGCGGCTCGTTCTGAAGGGGGGAAACCTATTATTGCTTTGCCATCCACTACTAAAGATAAAGCAATTTCGCGCATTGTAACGACTCTTAAGCCGGGCGCGGGAGTGGTAACTTCAAGGGCGGATGTTCATTATGTAGTTACAGAATATGGAGTGGCGCATCTACATGGTAAAACTCTGCGCGACAGGGTAAAATCAATGATTAACATTGCTCATCCGGATTTTAGAGAAGAATTGACTAAATATGCCAAAGAAAATAAATACTTATAACTAATGGTTGCGGTTATTGGCGATATACATGGATGTTATTTTACGTTAATTGGCTTATTGGAAAAAATATGGGCTAAATATCCGCAAATTAACGTTTATTCGGTAGGCGATCTTGTAGATAGAGGCAAATTCAGCTTTGAAGTAGTGCAGTATTTTAAAAATAAAAAAATGAAGTTCTGCCTTGGTAATCACGATCTTATGTTTCTTCATTATATTCAAAACGTTAATCCGCTTTTAGCTCTTAACTGGAAGCGAAACGGGTGCGAATCTACTTTGGAATCGTACCAAAACCATAATAAAGAAATTAATAAGCATGTTAAATGTTTTCTTAAAGCTCCTTTATATTTTAATTTGCGGGATTGCTTTATTTCTCATGCCGGAATTTCAATAAAACACAAAGCCATACTTGGGGATAAATTTCGTATTGGTTCGCCTGAATTTAATGCTGTAATACAAGGCTCAATTATAGATAACAGCGGGATTTTATGGACGCGGGATGAACTGATGAATATTGGCAAATTGCAGGTAGTAGGGCATTCGCGTAAAAAACAGATCACGGTTAATACTAAAAGCAATTCGGTTTATATTGATACATCCGCTTTTACCGGAAATGGTTTAACCGGAGTAATTATAGAAAAAAGTGAAATCGTTGAGATTTTGTTTGAACAGACCCGTTTAGACGACATGTAAAATGCAATAGTGAAAAATTATTACCTTCTTTTGATTTTGAAATTTATTTATGTTTCCATGGAATTTATGAGACAGAAAATGATTGTATATCTTAAAGTGAAATCCTTATATTTGGAATTGTTTTAAAAAATATTTATTATCAAAAATAAAGTTAATATTAAAAAATAATGGAGGGATTATCGGTCTATAATTGCTACGGTTTTAATTTGTTTATTAATAACTAATGGGATGTTTTATTATTACTAGAATTCAAAAACTTCTGCGTAATAAAAGCCGATATATGCTTTTTAATCTGGCTTCTATTGCATTAGCTGTTTTATCCTTTGGTTTTAATTTTTCTGCCGATGATAGCGGATTGAATGGCGGTTTATATCTATTTGACGCTTATTTCGGATATCTGAACCATTTTCCTGGTATGGAAAACGGACTAAACCATAGAGTAGCAAATTCCATAATAAATGATTCAAATGAATACGGCGGTTCGCCTGCCGATTCTACTGGCATTTTAAAAAAGGCCGATTCGGTTAAGCCGTTTCCTAAGAGTTTAAATAAGGGGAAAACTGCTGCTAAATCAGACGTATCTTCTAATTCTTCAGTAAAAAAAGATTTTCAATTATTTCCGTTAAAACCGGATTCTGCTTCTATTGTTCAACTAAAACCGGATACTGTAAATATCTTTCCTAATCTGAGTCATTTCATTTCCGATTCTCTTTCAAAAAAAGCAAGAGCCGCCAGATTAGCCGCGCTTGCCGATACTATTAGAATTGACCAAATGACGCTTGATTCGACCGCAAGATTAGAATATTTCCATTATCAGCGAAGCGATCCTCCTTATGTTACAATGCGAAACAAAAAGCCTTCTAAGTTTTTTGCGCAGTCTAAAACTTTTGCTAAAGAGAAAAAGATAGAATTCGACTCGACTGGCGAATATGTGCAAATTAGCGAAAAAGTTGCCGGGCAGCAGACAAAAATACTGCTTAGATTAAAATTTGACGATTATGTTAGCATGAGGCTGCATACAAGGCAACGGGAACTTTGGGAAGATATGGGGTATAAGTATGAAGTTAAACAAACGGAAAAAGACTTAGGCGGTTTAATCAAAGATTTTACCAATTTTGAAATTCCATTGCCAAGCGTTGGTATGTTAAGCATTTTTGGTCCGCAAAAGATTAGTCTAAAAATAGGCGGTTCTGTTACTATTCACGGCGCGTGGCGTAACGAGACCACCGAGGGAGCTACGGCTTCAGGATATGGGAATTCAACCAATCAGCCTGATTTTAAACAGCAGGTGCAGATAAACGTAGACGGAACTATTGGCGATAAGCTTACAATAAGCGCAGATTGGAATACTGAAAGAACTTTTGAGTATGAAAATATGCTTAAGATTAAGTATACAGGTTATTCTGATGAAATTGTACAAAGCGTAGAAGCGGGAAACGTTTCGTTGCAGACTTCTTCGCTTGTAGGCGGAGGCGAGGCTCTTTTTGGCGTAAAAGCAGCATTTAAAATGGGTCCTTTAACCCTTACTACTCTTGCAAGCCAAAAGAAAGGAGAAACAAAAGAAGTTTCCCTAAGCGGCGGGTCTTCGTCAAATACTTTTATTAAAAGAGCTTATGATTATTCCCAAAACCACTTTTTCCTTGATACTCTGTATACGCTTACTACTGATGAATTTAATATATTTTACAATTATTACGGAAAAAATCCAAGCGTACAAAACACTAAATATACTATAGGCGATAAACTTGAAGTATGGAAAAACATAACTACAAGCACAACTAACGCAAACGAAAGAAACGCAAATGCTTACATTGATTTGAAATGTCATGCGAAAAACGTACCATATAACGACGAATTGCGTCAAAAACTAACCGATCCTACGCCTGGCAAACAAGAGACTGGACGTTTTATTAAGCTGACCGAAGGGACGGATTATGTAGTTCACCGCGAAACAGGTTACATATCGTTTACTACCGGTTTGCAGTCAAGCGACGTTATAGCAGTTTCGTATAATATTCTTTGGAACGATAAATCAAGTTCCGATGACGATATGTACTATGGCGAACCTGCCACTACTACTAAATCGACAGATTCTACAAGATTAATTCTTAAATTAATAAAACCTGCAAATCTTCAGCCGCAATATACTACTGCGTGGAAGCTTATGCTTAAAAACATCTACCCAATTGGCGGGCGTAGTATTAATAAAGACGGTTTTACTTTAGATATTAAATATGTTAAAGAAGGGGTAGATTCATTATCAACTTTAAATAATTTAAAACTGATTCAGGCGTTTGGATTAGATAAAGTAGATGCAACAGGTTCTGCAAATCCTGATGGAGCATTTGACTTTGATACTTACAGACAAATAAATACGTCGACGGGCGAAATAATTTTCCCTTATTTACAGCCTTTTGGCGATAATATCCCCGCTTCTTTTGATTCCCTGAAATTTAGCGAAGTTTATAATAGCACTTATACTGTGGCAAGTCAACAGACTTCAAAAGATAAGTTTATAATTGTTGGGCAATATTCAGGTTCGTCTTCGTCTTCTTTTTCTATTGGCTATAATATCGTAGAAAATTCGGTTAAGGTCACGTTAGATGGTCGTGTGCTGACCGCTGGAGTTGATTATGTAATGGATTATAACGTAGGGCAACTGACGATAAAAAATGAAGCCGCTTTAGTGCCTAACGCCAATTTAAAAATATCTTATGAACAAAATGATTTATTCCAGCTGGCTTCAAAAACACTTGTCGGCGCACGCGGAGTGTTCGATTTTAGCCCCAAGACCAAGCTCGGCTTTTCTATATTAAATCTTACGCAGCAGACTTTATCAGATAAAGTAAGACTGGGGGAAGAGCCTATTAGCAACACTATGTTTGGGCTTGATCTTTCCACATCGGCAGATTTGCCGCTAGTAACAAAAATGCTTGATAATGTAGTTTCTACAAAAGAAAAATCTTCTGTTTCGTTTACAGGCGAAGTTGCCTACATGAAACCCGATCCGAATACTAAAAAAAGCACAATAGCTTCCGATAAGGGGAAAAGTATAGCCTATATAGACGATTTTGAAGGTTCTACTAAAACTATTCCCATCGGGGTCACTTTTTCTTCGTGGAAGGATATAAGCGTGCCTGAAGGTTTGCCGGTAATTGCAGATTCTGATAAGCTGGTTCAGATGAATTATAAAGGCAAGGCTTTTTGGTATAATCGAATACCTTCACAGGTGACAGATACTCAAATATGGCCGAAAAAGAGCATATCGTCTAGTAGTCAGCAGGTGACTGTGCTTGATTTTGAATTTAGACCTACGATTCCAGGAGCTTATAATTACCAAAAAACGCCGTTAACTACGTCTCCTGAATTAAGCTGGGGAGGCATGATGAAATCTGTGTCTTCTACTGCAAGCAATTTGACTGATGAAAATATAGAGTACATTGAGTTTTGGCTTAATACTGGTGATTCTAAAAACCTCGATAATAAGTTTTATATAGATATCGGGCAGGTGAGCGAGGATGTAATACCGGATTTAAAATTAAATACTGAAGATCTAAATGCAAATGGTCTTATTGATAACGACGCTGAAGATACGGGATTAGATAATGAGCTTGACGTTACAGAACGTACAAACCATCCTAATGGCGATACTGACGACCCGGCTCATGATAACTGGGCTAATGGCGTAGCTAATTCTGGAAATCCTGATGATTATTTGCACTATAATGGAACGCAAGGAAATAGAACCGCGACTGAGGCTCTGGGCAATTATTGCAATACTGAAGATTTGAATGGCAATAACAGTCTTGATGTGGCCAATAGTTATTATGAATATGAAGTGCCAATAAGCAAAGACACCTCAAAAAATAAATTTTTAGTCGCTGATGCAGTTTCTGCAAACGGGTGGCGCATGTACAGAATTCCATTAAAAGATTATCAGAAATCTGTTGGAGCTCCGAGTTTTTCAAATATACAAACTGTAAGAGTATATGTTAAAAATGCTAAAGAGATAGTCCATTTAAAATTCGTAGAGTTTAATTTCGCCGGAAACCAGTGGCTTAAGGCTATAACTTCGGATACTGTTATGCAGCTTTCAACCGTTAATATTGAAGATAACAGTTCTTATTCCAGCCCGCCGGGAGTTCAGAGAGAGGCGGATAAAAGTAATCCGGATAATGTAATATATAAAAATGAACAATCGCTTAAATTGACTCTGAATGAGTTGAAGCCGGACTCAAGCAGAGAGATTGTAAAGTATTTAACTAAAACCCTAGATGTTTTTAGTTACAAACAGATGAAACTATTCATCTGGGGCGATAAAGACAAACAGTTTTATCATAATGGCGTTTCTTATTATAAAGACGTTAACAATCACAATGCAGAAGTTTATTTTAGATTTGGAACTGATACGAGCAACTATTATGAATACAGACAGCCAGTACAGGCAGACTGGAATGAAATAAGTATTACGTTTAAGGATTTAACTACAATCAAGCAAACTCGAGCTTCAAACTCGACTAAGCGGGATTCCCTTGCCGTGGCAGGAAAGCCGGGGAATTACTATGTGGTAAAAGGCAATCCGTCTTTGCAATCTTTGAAAACTCTTATTATTGGTATAACAAATACGACAAAAGACAGCGTAAAAATAATCGGCGACGTTTATGTAGATGAATTAAGAGTAGTAGATGCGGACGATACGCCCGGGTGGGCTTATACCGCCTCGACTTCTATCAAGCTGGCGGATATAATGAATGTTAACCTGAACATAAGCCGTACGGATCCTAATTTCCATACGCTTGCAAGCAGATTTGGGTCAAGAACCGACTCCCGAAGCTGGGGCGTTTCTGCCGACTTAGATGTTTTGAAAATACTGCCTTTTAATATGCAGGGGGGAAATCTAAAACTTACGTTCTCGCATACTGAGTCTATTGCTAAACCGCAGTATATTCCAGGTAGCGATATAAGCGTTGAGGAAGCAGCAAAGAACTTGAAAGAAGCTGATCTGAAACTTGGTTATACAGAATCGCAGGCCTCTAAAGCAGCAAGTGATTTGATAGGAAATACGCAGACTATTTCGGTTTCTGATAGCTGGAGTTCATCCGGCATTAAATTAAAACTCCCTTCGGATTATTGGCTCATAAGGGATTCGTTTAACGCTTTAACATTTGGCTTTAATTATAATAAGGCGTTTAGCCGAAGCCCAACAGTATTAAATAACAGCTCGTGGGTTTGGAACGCAAACATGAATTACAGCGTTAATTTTAGCCCCGATTTATATTTCTATCCGGCTAATATTCCTGTATTAGGAAGGCTGTTGGCGTTATTCCCGCAATACCGAAACGCAAAAGTATATTTTACGCCGCAGAATTTTTCGGCTGATATTACGGCTAAAAGAAATAGAAATTATTCAATTACTAGAGCTACGTCAAGCAGCGACCCTTACGAAAGTATAACTCGTGATTTTGGTACAACAAGAGGATGCTCTTTTAGCTGGAAAATGACAGACGGCGGTTTGTTAAATTTAACTACTTCATACAGCGTTGACGTAAATTCTTCTTTAGCGTTTCTTGAGACAGACGCATACAATAAAGAAAGAAGCGAAAAATCAATTTGGAATGAGATTTTATCCGGAGTATTTTTTGGCAGAGATTACAGTTATAGTCAGAATATTGACATAAAAACAAATCCTCAATTGCCAAATTTGTGGAACCTGAATAAATTCTTTACTTTATCTGCCGGATATACTGTCAGATATTCCTGGGCTTTTGATTTTACAGCCGATACCGTTGGTAGAAGCGCAGGATATGAATCGAAATTGAACTTTGCTACTACTTTGAGATGGAAAGATCTGACGGCTCCGTTATTTCCAAGCGAAGAAGTTACAAACGGCGGATCGGATAACAGGCAAAATCCAGGTTTCCCGGAAGGGCAATCGCGCGGCAGGCGTAGAGAAGATAATCCAAATGGAAATCCTCCTCCTGGCGGCGGCGGTATGAAGCATTTGGCGCAAACTACTGTTCCTGATTCTTTGATGTTTAGGAATATGCCTGATTCGTTAAGAAAGATAGCGCTGGATTCCCTCAAAAGATCAAGAACGGATACTTTGCAGCGCGCAGCTTCAACGCCTGATACGACTATTATGATTAAGAAAACGCCAATATATGCAAAAGCCTTTTATATGACGCGTGCATTAGCTCGTATCATACTTTTTGATTATGAAAATATTGGAATTTCGTTTAATGAAAGTAATTCTATGAGGTCTTCCGGCATACTTGGCAAAGGAAACGGGTCTAAAAACTTTTTGGGTATTTCATATAATGTAAATGACGGTCCCAAGCAGGCATATATACTTGGGTTAAGCAACGATGTCGGCGCAAGAGCGCATAACGCTACGCTTGCAGATAATTTTTCTCAGTCAAATAATGTTGAACTAAAAACTTCCAAACCATTGTGGGATGGAGCAAAAGTAGACGTAAACTGGAAGATTGGCTGGAGTATGCAAAAGGCTACCAGTTTTAATACTGATAATTTTGGAAATGTTTCCGGAGTTGGAATTACTACGACTGGAACATTAGACCGTTCGTTTTTATCTTTGCCGCCTACATTAATGTTTAGCGTTTTTAAGAGCGGCATAAAAAAGGTTAATCAGCTTTTTAATGAATCGGCTAATAAAACAAATGCGGATTTATCTGACGCTTTTGTTAATGGTTTTGAAACCATGCCGGTTTTTTCAAAGTTGAAGTTCCTTAACGAGGTGGTTAAGTATATTCCAAGGCCTAACTGGCGGTTAACTTGGGATGGATTGGAGAAGTATTCTTTCTTTAAGAGCTTTACTCAAAAAGTTTCTATTAATCACGCTTATAGCGCCGATTATACGGAAGGCTGGAAGATTGATAATGACGGCACTAAAGAAACGCAATCTCAGAGAATAACATATGCGTTTTCTCCTTTATTAGAAATTAGTATGACGTTTAAATCTCTTTGGGATGGTAATTTTAACGGAAAAATAACCTGTAATACAAAGAGCGATTATTCTCTTGGATCGTCAACGCAAACAATTGTTGAATCTTTTACAAGAGATATAGGCATAACAATTGGATATTCGAAATCAGGATTTGAAATTCCGTTCTTTGGGTTATCTCTGAAAAATGATTTTGACTTCTCGTTTACTTATACTAATACAAAAACTTCCAATGTAAATTATGATTTTACTGATTTTACGGAAGATGGAACTCCGCAGGAAATAAATACCGGCACTTCTTTGGAACCGCGTATAAAATACGTAATTAGTTCTAAAGTAACTCTTTCTGTTTATTATAAACGGACTTCAAGGCAGCCGGAAGGAACTTCAAAACTAACGGCAACTACTACTAATGAAGCAGGTTTGGACGTAACTATTTCGATTAACTAAAGTAACGCGCGAGATAAGAGTTTTATTAAAAAGGAAAAGATTATATGAAAAAGAAAAAAATATTATGGGTAGACGACGAAATTGAACTTCTTCGGTCTCACATAATTTTTCTGAGCGAAAAAGGTTACGATGTAGATACTGTTACTAATGGCGTCGACGCCGTTTCGTCTGTAAAAGAAAAAGAATACGACCTGTTGTTTCTTGATGAGATGATGCCCGGAATGGGAGGTTTGGAAACTCTTTCTAGAATTAAAGAAATAAATCCTAATATTCCGGTTGTGATGATTACTAAAAGCGAAGAAGAAACTCTGATGGACGAGGCTATAGGAGGCAAGATATCCGATTATCTTACAAAACCTGTAAATCCTAGTCAGGTGCTTCTTGTTTGTAAAAAAATTCTTGAAGGAAAAAGAATAACAGGACAGTTTGCCGCAAAAGATTATTTGCAGCACTTCAGCGATATTTCTCGCTCATTATTAAGCGAGATGGATTATGCGGAGTGGATAGAAGTCTATCTAAAATTGGTGAATTGGGAAATGGAACTTGACATGCATCCTGAAATTGGGCTTCAGCAATCTCTTACAGAGCAGAAGAAAGAATGCAATAAAGAATTTTCAAAATTTGTTGAAAGGAATTATACCAAGTGGATAAATTCTCTTGGCGATATTGACACGCCTTTGATGACGCCGCAAATAACGGACAATTACGTGCTAAAGCATATTCAAAATTCAGATAAAACGGTTTTTTATTTTGTTATCGATTGCCTGCGTCTTGATCAATGGCTTACAATGGAAAAGCATTTAGTAGACGATTTCAAAATTGAAAAAGATTATTATTTTGCAATTCTGCCTACTGCTACGCCTTATGCAAGGAACGCCCTGTTTGCGGGTTTATTCCCTTCGGATATTGAAAAAAATTATCCGCAGTATTGGGCTACCGGCGACGATGAAGCGGATGAAAGAAGCATGAATAAATATGAAAAAGAGCTGCTTCAATTAATGCTTGATAGAAAAAGAATTAAACTTAGAAACGAACTAAAGTATATAAAAATTATTGATCCTGAAGTAGGCCGGAGTTTTGAGCAGAATATAATGTCATATAAGAATAATCAGTTGACCGCCGTAGTAGTTAACTTTCTTGATATGATTGCTCACGGCAGGTCTGATTCTGATCTCTTAAGAGAAATTGCTCCTGGCGAAGCCGCTTACAGATCGTTAACAAACAGCTGGTTTACTCATTCATCTTTGCTTGCTACATTTAAAGCGATAGCCAATATGAAGAATGTTAAAATAGTTATTACAACCGATCACGGCAGCATTCGTTCATTACGTGGAGCTAAAGTGCTGGGGGATAGAGAAGCTTCTACTAACTTGCGGTTTAAATATGGAAGGAATCTTAAGGCAGACGAGAAAAACGCCGTTTATATTAAGAACCCTGACGATTATAAACTGCCTAGAAGAGGCGTTACAATTAATTATATTATAGCTAAAGAAGATTATTATTTTGTATACCCAACGGATTATCATAAATATCTTACTTACTATAAAGATACTTTTCAACACGGCGGAATATCTATGGAAGAAATGATATTGCCTGTTATAACCTTAGAACCGAAGGCGTAGAAATGGAACTGCCATTTAAGAAAGAAATAAATACTGAATTAGAAACCAATTCAGTAGCGGAAGAATTTGCCAAAATAATTTCGGAAGGAGACGTTATTTGTCTTAATGGAAATCTTGGCGCAGGTAAAACTTATTTTGTTAAACAAATAGCGGCAATATTTGGCATAAAAAACGCAAGTTCGCCCACGTTTGCTATTGTTAACGAATATACCGGACAAAAAAAAATCTACCATTTTGATTTTTACAGAATTAATGAAGTAAATGAACTTTATGATATTGGTTTTAATGATTATATTAACGACGCTGATTCAATTGTTTTTATAGAGTGGGCGGAATTGTTTCCGGATGTTTTGCCTTCTAACACAATTGAAGTGAAATTAACGTTAAATGAAGATAATACCAGGGTAATTGAAATAAATAAAAATGGAAGAAGATAAACCAATATTAGTAGTAGAAACCAGCGGCAAACAATGCGGCGCGGCTATTTACTATTCAGATGAAAAATACTATGAAATTAGTATAAATAATAAGAACATACATTCCGAAAAACTATTCGATATAATTGATTTTGTAATAACCTCTTCAGGAGCAGTAGCAAATAAAATTGATTACATTGCTTTCTCAAACGGTCCAGGTTCCTTCACAGGGCTGCGAATAGGGCTTTCCGCGGTTAAGGGAATGGCTGCAGGGCTGAATATTCCCATTTTGCCAGTTCCTACTTTTGAGGCTATCGCTTTGGAAATTAGCTGTTATCTGCCGCTTGACGCAGAATATTATGTGGCTAATAAAGTAAACACCGACGAAGTATACCTTCAAAAATTCAAAAAGACTGAAGATAATTTTATAACGATTGATCCATTAAAAATTGTTCCGTTAACCGAAGTAAAAAAACTAAGCGGCAGGGAACTTATTTTTGGTAATGCCGTTATTGATAATAAAATCAGGGATATATCTTTCCCTAAACCTTTGTATATTGCTAAATGGGCAAAACTGTTTGGCAAAGAAAAAATCCTGAAGGAATTTGATTATTTTGAACCCGATTATATAAAAGAGTTCTTAATTAAAGGAGCAAAAAATGTTTAGAAATATCATCTTTTCATTTATCTTATTTACATCGTTAAGTTTTGCGCAGTTATTCGGACCGAAAATTTCGGCGCTTCAACTGTCTCACGATTTTGGAAATATAAAACAAGGCGATACCGTTACTTTTGTTTTTCAGCTTTCCAACGATGGCGACGACACTCTTAAGATTAAGGATATTCGCGCGTCATGCGGTTGCACTGCCGCAGTAACGGATAAGAAGGAAATTCTTCCTGGAGAAAAAACAGATCTGAAGGTTACGTTTAATTCAACAGGTAAAAAGGGAAAGCAGACAAAGCATATTATGGTTTCGTCTAACGATCCTAAAACCCCAGAATTCGATCTTGTGATAAACTCTGTCGTTTTAGAGCCTACTACAACAAAGGTCCCGGTATTGTATTTTAACGAAAGCGATCATGATTTTGGCGTTGTTAAGGAAGGCAAACTGCTAACTTATACTTTTGACTTTTTCAATAAGGGGGAAGGAGTTCTGGAAATTTCTAATATTATGACTTCCTGCGGCTGCACCGCGGCTGTTGTAGATAATAAAATTCTCGCTCCCGGTGAAAAAGGAACCTTGAAGGTTGAGTTTGATTCATCGGCTAAGTCGGGTAAAACAAATAAAACTATAACTGTTATTTCCAACGATCCGGATCATCATGTTAAGATATTAACAATATCGGCAGATATTAATAAATAGGTAAAAAAATGTCTTGGTTTAAAAGAGCTAAACAAAATATATCCACTGATACGTCCAAGGCTATTGATTTGCCGGACGGACTGTGGGAAAAATGCCCGGGTTGCAGCGAAATACTTCATAAAAAACAACTCGATTTGAGCATGTGGACTTGTCCTAAATGTAATTATCATTTTAGGATTGGCAGCAGCCAGTATGTAGAAGTATTGCTAGACAAGGAAACATTTAAAGAAACAGAAAAGAAAATGAGATCTGCCGATCCTCTTGAATTTGCCGATACAAAAAAATATTCGGATAGAGTAAAAGAAACTATAAAAAAAACGGGATTAAACGACGCTATACTTACCGGGACGGGCAAAATTGACGGAAAGGACGTTGCGTTTGGCTGTATGGATTTTAAATTCATAGGCGGAAGCATGGGTTCTGTAGTAGGCGAAAAAATTGCCAGACTTGCCGATAGGGCGTATAAACATAAATTACCGTTAATTATTATAGCCGCAAGCGGCGGAGCGCGCATGATGGAAGGCGCGTATTCGTTAATGCAGATGGCAAAAACAAGCGGTCGCCTTGCAAAACTTGCCGAAGCTAATATCCCTTACATTTCCATTCTAACAGATCCAACCACTGGCGGAATTACCGCAAGCTTTGCTATGCTGGGCGATGTTAATATTGCCGAACCGCAGGCTTTGATTGGATTTGCAGGCCCCAGAATTATTAAACAAACTATTGGCAGAGACTTACCTGAAGGATTTCAAAAATCGGAATTTATTCTGGAACACGGGTTTATAGATATGGTCGTTTCCCGTAAAGATTTGAAATCCCAAATATCTCATCTCTTAAATTATTTCAGTTGAGGACGTCATCAGAACCATTACTAACATTAAAGATATGCAGCTTTTTGCTTCGCGATGTAAAAGCGAACGAAAAACTATAGGACTTGTGCCTACTATGGGTTATCTTCATAGCGGACACATGTCTCTTGTAAAAAATTCAAAAAATATTTCAGATTATACTGTCGTTTCTATTTTTGTTAATCCTACCCAATTTGCGCCTAATGAAGATTACAATCAGTATCCGCGCGATATTGAAAGAGACGTAAAATTATTATTTGAGCAGGGAGTAGACGCTGTTTTTATTCCTGATCCTGAAACTATTTATCCTAAAAACTATCAAACTTATGTTGAAGTAGAAAATATTTCAAAAATACTTGAAGGTAAAACCCGCCCAATTCATTTTAGAGGCGTAGCTACAATTGTTTCGATCCTTTTTAACTGCGTAAAGCCAGACTATGCTTTTTTTGGTCAGAAAGACGCTCAGCAATGCGCTGTAATCAAACAAATGGTCAACGACTTGAAATTGGACGTCGAAATTAAAATCTGCCCGCTAATAAGAGAAAATGACGGTTTAGCGTTAAGTTCAAGAAACATTTTCCTTTCTGAACAGGAAAGAAAAGACGCGCTTGTATTAAATAAATCGCTACAAACAGGAAAAGAATTTATTGGAAAAGGAGAACGCAAAGCTTCTATTATTCTTAAAGAGATGGAAAAATTAATCGCTTCAATCAGTTCTTCTCAGCTTGATTATGTACAGATCGTAGACGTTGAATCATACAGCGTTCAGGAAGAACTTAAAGATGGAACTGAGTATTATTTGCTTGTAGCCTGTAAAATAGGCAAGACCAGGCTCATTGATAACATAATAGTTAAAGCATAAAATTTAAAATTATAGCCGCGGATATTCGATCTGCGGCTTTTTCTTTGTTTCAAAGCTTAAATTTATTCGCCATGCGGGAAAGGACCTCGAGGAAGTATTCCGCTTCATTAATTGTGTTCTGATATCCAAACGACAATCGGATTGTACCTCCGGCGTCTTCTTTACAAACTCCCATGTTTAAGATAACGTGCGACGGTTTTAGCGTCCCGGAAGAGCAGGCTGAACCGTTTGACGCGGCTACTCCATTAATATCAAGATACATTAACATCGCTTCTGCGTCGTTGTTATACGCTTTGCTGTTGAGCGTAAAGCTAAGGATATAAGGGAAAGGCGACTCTTCGCAGTTTATCTTTATTTCCTGCGAATCTATATTTTTAATACCGTTAACAATAAAGCTTTTCAGCTTGGCAAGATGAGTATATGTTTCATCCATTTTCTCATTTGCTAATTTAACGGCTTCCGCAAAACCCACAATAGCCGCTGTGTTTTCTGTTCCGCCTCTTCTGTTTCTTTCCTGCGAGCCCCCATATATAATTGGGAAAACAGGCGTTCCGCTTTTTATATAAACTGCTCCAATTCCCTTGGGACCGTTAATTTTGTGCGCCGTAAACGAAAGTGAATCAATCCCCAGCGACTTAACGTCAATTCTAATTTTGCCAAACGACTGAACGGCGTCAGAATGGAAATATGCGCCATTGTTTTTAACAAGGTTATTAAGCTCGCATAAATCATTCACCGCGGCAGTTTCGTTATTTATATGAATAGCCGAAACAAGCGAAACATTATCGTTGAGGTTTTCGTTAAGAGTATCGGGGTCAAGGATGGAATCGCTATTAACCTTCAATACTTTCACGTCAAAATTTTCTTTAGCCAATTGATCGCAAGAGGCAAGCGCGCATAAGTGTTCGGCTGCGGTAGTATAAATTCCGGTTTTGCCAGTTTCATCCCGGTTACATCTTGCTATGCCGAGTATGGGAAAATTATTAGCTTCTGTGCCGCCGCTTACAAAATAAACTTCGCCAGGGCTTGCGTTTATAAACCCTGCAATTTCTTCACGTGCTTCTTCCACCGCTACTCTTGTTTTACGACCAAAGGAATGAATAGACGACGCATTGCCGAAATACTCGTTCATATACGGAAGCATTTTTTCTATTACTTTAGGGTGTAGCGGAGTAGTCGCCGCATTATCAAAATATATGTTTTTATCAGTCATCATTCTTATTCTTTTCAAAAACTGCTTTTATACCTAATAAAACTAATTCGTCTATATGAGTATAATTTAATTTTAAATGAGGCGTAATGTATTTTGCATTGCCCCCTGTAATAAAGAAAAATATATCCTGAGCCGAATACTGGCTGTATAGATTTTCAAAGACCATGTAATACAAACCCAAAGTAGAGTTAATTATACCAGACTCAATCGCTTTTACAGGGTTATTTCCAATAACTCCTTCGTATGAAGTAAATTCAACATTGGGGAGCCTTGCAGTATTATCGCTTAACGAATCAGCCATTGTAAATAAGCCGGGCGCTATTGCGCCGCCTATAAATTCGGTTCCGTTTTTTACAATGTTAACAGTGGTCGCAGTGCCTAAAGCCGTCGTGACTATAAAATAGTCTTTATTAAATTCTTTTTTGTTTTGTTTTATACACTCCAAAGCTCCTTCGCAGGAGCAGATTCTATCAATCCCTAATGAGTCGGGAGTATCGTAATTAAGCGAGAAGCTGAACCGGCTGTCAGACGTAATAATAAAAGGGATGATATCAGCGCGTTCTTTAAGCGCGCTGGTAAGCTCTTCGGTTAGCGCCGGCACAACAGAAGACACGGCGATATGCTTAACGTTTTTTATTAAGAATATATAATCCGTTAATTCGTTAAGGCTGTAAAATACGTTTACCGAATCAAGAACCTCATCTAAAAAAAGTCCGGCTTTTATTCTTGTATTGCCAATGTCTACCGCTAATAAATTCATCTAACGCTTGCGTCTCCGTAATGGATTTTTTCAATTCTGCCGCTTCTGCTTTTAAGGAGTAAAAATCCTTCTTCGTCAATATCGTCAAAAATACCGGATTTAGTATTCTCGCCGTCGGTAATCATAATATTATCGCCAATCATTTTACACTTCGATCTCCAGTCCTGCACTACAGTAGCCGGACTTTCATTAATGCGCTTAATGATATCCTCTATATTAATAAGGGTTTCTGCAAGCAATCGTTCGCGGTCAATAGTCTGATCTGTTTCAATTTTTAATGAAGTTGGAGGAATGCCAAAATCATCGGGGAAGTAAGTCTGGTTAGCGTTTATTCCAATTCCAATTACAACTCTTTCAATTTTGCTTCCCTGCGAAACCGACTCGGAAAGTATTCCAACAATTTTTTTATCATTAATCAAAACGTCATTAGGCCATTTAAGATGCGTTTTTACGTTATAAAGATTTTCGAGCGAATTAGCTACGGCTAATGAAACGCCAAGATTAAGAAGGCTCAAAGATTCCGGGATATTTCCTTTTTTATTTAGTAAAATAGAAAAAGTAAGATTTAACCCAGGCGCGCTTTGCCAAACGCGATCCTTTCTGCCTCGTCCCTGAGTTTGGGATTCCGCAAAAACAACAGTGCCGTTTTCGTTAAATTGTTTGGTTTTATCGAGCAAAAAGGCATTAGTAGAATCTAATTCCTCAATTATCACAAAATTTCTTCCTATATAATCGGAGTCAAGTTTTAAATCGAATTCTTCTATATTGAACATAGTATCCTCATAAATGTAAAAATGTCTGTAAATATGACAAAAGTGATGTCATCTTGTCATAATGGCAGCTAAGAATGTCAGTTTGTCAAGCGCCAAAAAAAAATTGATGTGAAATTAGTTAAAAAACAGCAAGATAACAAACAAAATCAATTTGGCACGATGCTTGATAAGCTAAAGACAGTTAAATGATAATTAAAAGGAGAAAGAAAATGACACTAGTAAGATTTGAACCCTTGAAAGAGCTTGAAGGCTTTAACAACAGGATGCAAAAATTATTTGGAGATTTTCCAGCAATCAATTTCGACATGAATTTAACTTATCATCCAAAAATAGATATTTCTGAGGACGAAAAAAATATATTTGTTGATGCCGAAGTTCCTGGGATAGCAAAAGAAAATCTTAAAATAGTTTTAGAAGACAACGTGCTTACAATAAGCGGCGAAAAGAAACAGGAAGAAGAAAAGAAAGATAAGAACTTTCACAGAACAGAAAGAGCTTACGGTTCGTTTTCCAGAAGTTTTACATTGCCGGTTGAAGTAGATTCAAATAAGGTTTCGGCCGCTTTTGAAAATGGAATTCTAAAAATTGCGTTAGAAAAAGCCGCGCCAAAAACGGCTAAAGAAAAAAACATTGAAATTAAATAATTAACAATTGAATTAAACCGGGGCGGTAAAACCGCCCCAAATTAAATATAAAATAAGGAAGTCTGATAATGGGAAAAATAATAGGAATAGATTTAGGCACTACTAATTCCTGCGTTTCCGTAATGGAAGGAAACGATCCGGTAGTAATACCTAACTCCGAAGGCGGCAGAACGACTCCGTCGGTGGTTGCTTTTACAAAAACAGGCGAGCGCTTAGTGGGGCAGCCTGCAAAAAGACAAGCAATTACAAATCCTAAAAACACCGTGTTCTCTATTAAAAGATTCATGGGCAGAAGTTTGAACGAAGTTACCGAAGAAATGAAAAAAGTCCCTTATGAAGTAATCTCTGGCGATAATGGTTCGGCAAGAGTACAGATTGGAGATAGAGTTTATTCTCCTCCGGAAATCAGCTCCATGACTTTGCAGAAAATGAAGAAAACAGCGGAAGAGTATTTAGGTCAGGAAGTTACCGAGGCTGTTATTACGGTGCCTGCATATTTTAACGATTCCCAAAGACAAGCTACTAAAGACGCTGGAGAAATTGCAGGATTAAAGGTAAGAAGAATAATCAACGAGCCTACTGCGGCCGCTCTTGCTTATGGTTTGGATAAAAAAGGGAAAGAACAGCTTGTTGCAGTTTATGATTTAGGCGGCGGTACTTTTGACGTTTCGGTTCTTCAACTTGGCGAAGGCGTATTTGAAGTTAAATCGACTAACGGCGACGGCCACTTAGGCGGCGACGATTTTGACCAGAGACTTATTGACTTTTTAGCTGATGAATTTAAAAGAACTGACGGAATTGATTTAAGAAAAGATCCTATGGCTTTACAGAGACTTAAAGAAGCGGCAGAAAAAGCTAAAGTTGAATTGTCTTCTTCGGCTCAGACAGACGTAAATTTACCGTTCGTTACCGCTACTCAGGACGGTCCTAAGCACTTAAACATAAATGTTTCAAGAGCGAAATTTGAACAGTTGATAGACGATCTTGTTGAAAAAACAAGAATCCCATGCGAAACAGCTTTGAGAGACGCTGCTGTAAATGTATCTCAGATTGACGAAGTCATTCTTGTAGGCGGATCGACAAGAATTCCAATGGTACAGGAATTAGTTAAAAAAATATTTGGCAAAGAACCTCACAAAGGCGTTAATCCTGATGAAGTTGTAGCAGTTGGCGCAGCTATTCAGGGAGGCGTTTTAACAGGCGACGTTAAGGATGTTCTTTTATTAGACGTAACTCCTTTATCTCTTGGCATCGAAACCATGGGAGGAGTAATGACTACCTTGATAAACGCTAATACTACTATCCCTACAAAGAAGAGCGAGGTATTCTCTACCGCTTCTGATAACCAGCCGTCGGTTGAGATTAACGTATTGCAGGGTGAAAGACCTATGGCGGCCGATAACAAGACGCTTGGCAGATTCCACCTTGACGGAATTCCGCCTGCTCCAAGAGGCATTCCTCAGGTTGAAGTTACATTTGATATTGACGCTAACGGTATTCTTCACGTAGGCGCTAAAGATAAGGCTACTGGCAAGGAACAAAGCATCAGAATTACTTCTTCAAGCGGTCTTTCAAGCGACGAAGTTGATAAAATGAAAAACGACGCTAAAGAACATGCGGCTGAAGATAAGAAAAAGAAAGAAAGCGTTGAAATTAAAAATCAGGCTGATAGTCTTGTATTCCAGACCAAGAAACAGATTGAAGAGCTGAAAGACAAAATTCCAGCCGAAGCTAAAGCTAAATTAGAAACGGAAATCAAAAAAGTTGAAGACGCTTTAGCTACAAATAATTCGGATCAGATTAAAGCCGCCACTGAAGGCCTTAATAAAGTATGGAACGAATTAGCTTCGCAAATGTATTCTCAGGCTAATCCAGGTCAACAGCCTGGCGGCGACCCAGGCGCAGCAGGATTTAATCCTCAAGACTTCGCTAATGGTCAAAATGCAGACGGTCAGCAGTCGGCTTCTGGCGCTGCTCCTAAGAGCGACGAAAAGGAAGTTCAGGATGCAAGCTATGAAGTAGTTGATGATAATGATAAGAAATAATAACAATAAACGTTATTAAGAAATGATTAAATTACTCGGAGGTATGAAATGGACGATAATAAAGAATTAGTAAAGGTTGAAGAGAACGGTTCCCAGTCATGGGAAAAATCTATCGGGAATGAATGCTGTTATGCTCCGGCAGTGAATATATATGAAACCGCAGACGATTATATGTTAACGGCAGATATGCCAGGGCTGAATAAAGAGGACGTTAAAATTAATATTGAAGACGGGTCTCTTGTTATTTTCGGTAAGATTAAGTTCAAAGAAATGATGGATAAGAGATATATTCTTAATGAATCGGCAATTGGAAACTACTATAGGAAATTTAATATTTCCGATAGTATTGACGATACGCGTATTGAAGCTAAGATGGAAAATGGACAGTTAAATATCCGCTTGCCAAAACATGAAAGAGTAAAACCGAAAATTATAGAAATAAAGTAGCTCCGTTAATACTAAAACCCATCCCGAATAATCTGGATGGGTTTTTTTTTACGCGAGTTGTTATAAAAAAATTTTACAGTATAAAGCAGACTTCGCTTGCTTTTCATGTATATATTCTATTTATTTCAATAAAGAAAAGTCTGAGCAATAAAATATTCTGTAAAATAGTCGATAATACTCTAAACCGTACAGGCCCAAAATGAAAATCAGATTGTTAATTATTGGAAATGTTGCAAATATATTAAACCCACTCCGAAAGATGCTTCTACCAGAAAAAGGGGACTGGGACATATTTTTTGCCGTTAATGCCGATGAAGTTGTTCTTGTATTAAATAATCACAATGTAGATATGGTAATTGCAGATATGCATATACCAGATAATGAAGGAATAAAAATTCTGGAAATGATAAAAGAATCATTTCCATCAATAATTAGAATTGTGATTTCAGATCCCTCAGAAAGAGCGCTTATGCTAAAATCTTCAGAATATGCGCACCAGTTTCTTGCAAAACCGGATAATGCTATAGAGCTAAAAAGAAAAATTAGTAAAATATATTCGCTTCAGACTTATCTTCACAACCAGGAAATTGCCAAATTTGTCAACGGGATAAAAGATTTACCTGGATTGCCAGAGCTATATCTTAAAATAGAAGAAGAAACAAATAAAGTTAATCCCTCGTTAAAAAAGATTGAAGAATATATCTCAAAAGATATAATAATGACCGTAAAAATATTGCAACTTGTAAACTCGGCTTTTTTTGGTCTGCCGGCAAAAGTAATCAGCCCTTTGCAAGCCATAAATTTTTTAGGACTTGGCACAATAAAATCATTGGTTCTCATGGTGCATCTTTTTACAAGCGACGACGCCTCGCCTTTGGTTAATTATAATGTAAATAAACTATGGGAACATAGCCTGAAAATAGCCAAAATAGCCAAAATGATAGCTTCAAAAGAAACAAACGAGCCAAAGTTTATAGAAGAAACATATATTGGCGGTTTGCTTCACGATATCGGAAAAATTGTTTTGTGGAAGCATAAAGGTTATTTTCATGATATTGAAAGGCTTGAAAACGAGTATTCTATTACAACTACAGAAGCCGAATATATGCTCTATCAGACTTCTCACGCAGAAGTTGGAGCTTATTTAATGGGTATTTGGGGGTTGCCTGAATCCTTAATTGAAATTGTGTGTTACCATCATCATCCATCTAATTCAAATCCAATGGCCTTTTCCCCTTTAACTATTATACATATTGCCGATAATATATTCAGTACCGGCTCGTTGGATTTACAGTATATTGAAACTCTTAAAATATCCGATAAAGTGAACTATTGGAAAGATTACTTTAGTAAAGAAAATCAGAGCGGAATTATTGTAGAACAAAAAATATAAAGTAAAGAACAGACTCCGGTTAGAGGGCAAATTACTATTTCCGGTTAAAATGTTTTATTAAAATAGTTGTTTTTGAAAAATTGTTTAAATAAATTAATCTATTCAGCCAATTTTTATAATCAGCTGAACTCTTTATATTACTGCGTATAAACTATTAGCGAAGTAAAAATATGAATGATGCTATTCACAATGATTTGCCGGTTATTTTGATAGTTGAAGATATTGAAGAGATTTTTGAAACGACAAAGATTCTTCTGCGCAAAGAGTATAAAGTGATCGGGTCTTCAACAGTTGAAGGAGCTTTAGTACAGCTTGAAACAAATGCCGTTAATTTGATTTTAATGGATATTAATTTGAAACAACCTCTCGACGGAATAAATCTGGCTCAGAATATAAAAGCGGATGAAAGATTTAAAAATATTCCAATTGTGGCTTTTACAGCTTATTCATTAGAATATGAATCTATGAATCTGGAATCTATAGGGATGGACGATTTAATTCTGAAACCGGCTTCAAAAAATGAATTAATTACTATAATAAAAAGAAATTTAAAAAGTTGAAGTAATTATAAAATAGAAAATACTTGTAAAATACGCGCATCATATTCGTTAATCAGGATAAATTATGTCTGAGGGCAAGCAGTATATGAATGAAGGTATCGAGAATCTGGATCCATATATCCAGGACGCTCATAAACACGTGCAATTGCTAAATGAAGTAATTAAACGGAATGGCTATTTAGTTTTTGTTTTTCTTCCGGAAGACAAGTATCCTGCAAAGTTAGTTGTAGGTAATATTAAGCTTTATGATTTAGCTGAAGATTTCCTTTCTTCAAAAGGGAATGCATTTCTAAATTTGTTTTATCCTGCCGACGCTAAAAAAATTAGCGCAGAGATCACTGATTTATCAAACGGGATGAAAAACGGTTTTAAGATTGAATGCAGATTATTAATCTCTCAATCAGAATACCGTTGGGTTGAAGCTTCGGTTACAGCTTCCAGAAATGACGAAGGGGAAATAGTAAATTATTCTGCTTTAATTGAAGACATAACCAAGCGGAAGAAAAACCAAATCAATCTAAAGTATAAACTTGATTTAAATAATATACTGTTGGATTCGCTGCCTAACCCAGTCTACTATAAAAATACAAAAGGGGTTTTCCTTGGCGTAAATATGGCGTTTGAAAAGCTGCTTAAGATTGGGAGGAACAATGTAATTGGGAAAACTATTTTTGAGATTCTACCAAGAGAACGAATAGATAAATTTCACTATGAAGAAGACGAAATCTTAAAACAAAAAAGAACTCAAATACTTGAAGACAGAATAGCGTACCCTGACGGAAATTTACACGATGTAATCATAAGCCGCACTCCGTTTCTAAATTCAAACCTTACAATTGGCGGATTGATAGGGGTAATAAACGATATATCTGAACTAAAAAAAGCCGAAAAAACTCTGATTGAAAGCGAGACCAGTTACAGGGAGTTAATTACATATCTTCCGGATTTAGTTATGGTTTATACTGATGGGAAAATAATATTTATTAATAACGTAGTTGAGACTAAGCTTGGTTTTAAGGCTGAAGAAGTAATAGGCGCTGATGCGCTTTTTATAGTGCATGAAAGATCGTGCAGCATAGTTGCCGAAAACATACAAAGACGAAGCCGGGGCGAAAAAATTGCAGATTACAAAATTGAATTAAGGAAAAAAGATGGCGGCACTTTGCAGGTTATTGTGAGAGGTTCTCCAATATTTTATAAAGGAGCAAAAGCAAATGTAGTAGTGCTTATTGACATTACTGAAAGAGAAAAAGCTGAAGAGCAAATACGTAATTCAGAAATTCAGTTCCGCGCTTTGTGGGAAAATTCTTTTGACGGTATGCGCTTAGTAGATGAAAACGGTAAAACTATTTTGGTAAACAATTCATATTGCGCAATTGTTGGAAAGAGCAGAGAAGAACTTGTTGGGCGCTTATTTAGCTATGTTTATAAAGAAGAAAAAGAAGGCTCTTTATTAAACAGTTTTGTAGAAAGATTTAAGAATAATAGAATAAATCCGCATTTTAAAATGAAGCTTGAACTATGGAACGGTAAAATGATATGGCTTGAGCTTTCAAATTCTTATGTGCGTGTAAAAAATATGCCGCCTCTTCTTTTAAGTATAATAAGAGATATTTCCGAAATTGTTGAAATAGAAAAGCAACTCACTATTTCGCAAAAAATGGAATCTGTTGGAATATTAGCCGCGGGCATAGCCCACGAAATTAATACGCCTATGCAGTATATTGGAGACAATGCGTCTTTTCTTAAAGATTCGCTTGTAACATTTAAACAATATTTTCAAAAGATAGATGAAATATTGAAAGAGAACGCCAACCAGAATATTATGCAGGAAGTTATACGCGCAATAGAGAACGCTAGATCGGAATTTGACGTTGAGTTTTTAATGGAAGAAGTGCCACAGGCAATTGAACAAACTCAGGTGGGCATAGGAAAAGTAAATAAAATAGTTCATGCGCTAAAAGATTTTGCGCATCCAAGTTCTAAGGAGAAATCATTTTCTGATCTTAACCACGGTATAGAAGTAACAATTACAATTTCTAAAAATCAATGGAAATATGTAGCAGATTTGGAAACGGATTTAGCTCACGATCTGCCTCTTATTAATTGCGTTCTTGATGAAGTCAATCAGGTTATTCTTAATATGATAATAAATGCGGCTCATGCTATAGAGGATAAGCTTGGTAAAGAACCAACAGAAAAAGGGAAGATACGAGTTCAAACATTAGTAAAAGACGATTATGCTATAATCAAAATAAGCGATAACGGACACGGAATCAAACCTGAAAACCTTTCAAAAATATTCGACCCGTTTTTTACAACGAAAGAAGTTGGTAAAGGAACAGGTCAGGGATTAGCTATAGGCCATGATATTATAGTGAATAAACATAAAGGCTTTATTTCTGTTAATTCTGTTTATGGCGAAGGAACTGAGTTTACAATTAAATTGCCAATTTCCTAAGGAATTAGTTAGATGAAACTTAAAATTCTGTTTGTAGACGACGAACAAAATATTATCAGCGGATTAAAAAGGATGCTCCATCCTATGAGGAATGAATGGCAAATGTACTTTGCTCTTAGCGGCATGGAAGCATTAAATATTTTGAAAGAAACTGAAGTTGATATTGTTATTACCGATATGCGCATGCCTATTATGGACGGCGCTACTCTTTTATCCAAAGTTAAAGAGTTGTATCCGCATATTATAAGAATAATTCTATCAGGATATTCGGATAAAGAGCTAATTCTTAAAGCCTCAAAAGTTACTCATCAGTTTCTTGCAAAACCAATTGACGCTCTATACCTCCAAAAAATAATTGAGCAGGTATATTCGCTTCAATCCATTCTTCATAATCAAAATATTATCAGACTTACTAACGGGGTAAAAAATTTACCGTCGCTACCTGAATTATATCTTAAGATTGAAGACGAGATGAGAAAAAAAAATCCGTCGGTTAAAAATATTGATGATATTATTTCACAGGATATTATGATGACGGCTAAAATTCTTCATGTTGTAAATTCGGCTTTTTTTGGATTTCCGCAAAAAATAATTGATCCGTTGCAGGCAATTAACTTCCTTGGAATTGAAGTAGTAAAATCGCTTGTTCTTATGGTGCATTTATTTTCAGAATCGTTAGACGAAACGCTGAATTTAAAGATTCATAAGCTTTGGGAAGAAAGTCTGCGCGTTGCAAATTTATCTAAAGAAATTGCGAAGGAAGAAAAGCTCGATCAAAAGCTTATTGAAGAATCCTTCATTAGCGGCTTGCTGCACGATATTGGGAAATTAGTTATGTGGCGGGTTAAAGATTATGAAGAAAATGTTAGACAGCAAATGCAGGAGTTTAATATCAACTCTATTGAAGCTGAATATGCCGTGTATAATACTTCACATGCTGAAGTAGGAGCTTATTTATTAGGTATATGGGGGCTTCCGGAAACGCTTGTGGAAATTGTATGCTTTCATCATAAACCTTCAGATTGCCGTAATAAAGGCTTTTCGCCTCTTACAATTGTTCACGCGGCAGATCACATTATTTCTAACGAATTGCTTGATAAGTCATACATGGAGGATTTTATGATTGAGTCTACCATTAATAAATGGATAAGAAATTTTACCAAAGAGGAAAATAAAAATGAATGATTTGATTATGCTTCTTGACGACGACGTAAATGTTCTTTCCGGCTATAAAAGAAACTTTAGAAATAAGTATGATATTATAGACGTTTCAAAACCTGATGAAGCGATAAAAATATTTTCTAAACATGATAAACAAAT
The DNA here is from genome assembly GCA_002307295.1 of Ignavibacteriales bacterium UBA1304. Lineage (GTDB taxonomy): Bacteria > Bacteroidota > Ignavibacteria > Ignavibacteriales > Ignavibacteriaceae > UBA1304. Next base: position 116,805 of record DBTY01000034.1, on the reverse strand, counting down.
TAAAGTTGTAGTTTCAGATTATAAAATGCCTGGAATGGACGGCATTCAGTTTTTATATTTGGTTAAAAATGTTTCGCCCGATACTGTAAGAATTATGCTTACTGGATATGCTGAACTTAAGACGGCTGTTAAAGCTGTAAATGAAGGCAATATTTTTCGTTTTCTAACTAAGCCATGTCAGTCTGATATATTAGCGGCGGCTATTGACGCAGGCATTAGTCAATATAATCTGGTTACTGTTGAACGAGAAGTGCTTGATAAAACGCTTAAAGGAATTATAAAAGTTCTTACAGACATTTTAGCCGCAGTTAATCCAGTGTATTATAGCAAGGCTTCCAGGCTTCGTAATTTTGCGCGCGGCGTTGCCGAAGCGTTGGATTTTGAGAAGATATGGGAAGTAGAAATAGCGGCTTTGCTTTCTCAAATTGGCATAGTAACTTTTCCGCCTGAACTTCTAGACAAGGCTTTTAAAGGGAATGCGCTATCTGAACAAGAAAACCAAATGTTGCTTTCGCTTCCTTTGGTTGGAGAAACTTTACTGAAAAATATCCCTCGTTTGGAGCAAATTGCAGAATCGATTTTTTATCAGCATAAACGATATGACGGAAGCGACGGGACTACTCGTAATAAAATTGGCGAAGCTATACCTCTGATAGGCAGAATTCTTAAGGTGGTTGACGATTACGATAATCTTGTTAGTCATGGGGCTAGCAATCCTGAAGCTTTAAAAATAATGCAAGATCATTCATCCTATTATGATCCTAATGTTTTGGTGGCGTTAAAATCGGCGACCGCTTCGGAAGGCAAAGGATATGTATTAAAGTCAATTCCAGCTGAAGACTTAAAACCGGGAATGATCATAGCGGAAAATATAAACGATAGTAATGGTCAACTTTTGTTAGCTAAAGGGAACGAAATTACTAATATAATTCTGTTCCGTTTGTCTAATTCATTTGTATTCAGAAAATATGACGGCAATATAAAAGTTTTTGTTCCGCTGAACCTATAAAAAACAATTTGAGCGAAAGCTCCTTGTAGAAGCAGGACTGCGTTTTTCTGAAACGTGGAAGTCTTGTTTTTTTTTTGTCCTAAAGCTATTTTACAATTGCAAATCGAACTGAAACGAAGGGAGAACTATCCATTGCGAAGGAGAGGATAGCTTTGTCTCTTCTAAAATTTTAACTCCAAATACAAAACGGGTATGGTTGTCAAACTGATAATAGATGCCGGGATTCAGCATTAAAAAAGCTGATTCGCAGTCGACTCGTTTATCTGTAACAAAAGTATTGAAACTAGGAGAGAATAAACTGGTAGGATTAAAGCCGAGTAAATTTTGACCAAAGTAACCGAAAGTAAAAAAGTAATTCAATGGCTGTTCAGTTAAAATGGAGTTAATTGTTAACGTAATAAAAGGATTAAGATTCATTTCTACTTTATCGTCTTCAAAATAATATATATCGCTTTTGGATCCCCCTCCTCCAAATATAGTTTTATTGTAAACAATTGTAGCCGCAGTATAAGCGTATTGCTGATAAGTGCAACCGCCGTCAATGCGAAAAGCAGATGAAGTATATGTTTCAAAAAGTCCAATGCCGAAATTTCCGCCAAGAAGATCTTTTTTAACAGCGTTTGAATATTGAAAGCCGCCAAATAAAGCGAAGCTTTTACCTAAGGCCAAATCTACGTCAACCCCAATAAGAGAGTTTGGCTGACTCCATGAAAGGTTTTTATCTTTTACATAAAAGTTATTCGTATCTCCTGGAATAACTCCTGCTTTGTAATGATTATCTGTGCTGGCGTCGATAGATTTATTAGAATTAAAATAAAAATGAGGAGAAACTGTTAAAGCTCCGGATTCAACTTTTGTTGCAAGATGCGTCGGCGGCGGCGTAATTGGCGCATGAACATTTATATTGCCTGAGTATAAAGTTTGTTCGACTGATTCAGAACAGCCATTGAATATTAATGTAAATATTGATAATGCAAAAATAATAGCGGCTAATTTCATGTTTCCCTTTTTTAGATTTTTCTGTACAAACAAAAATATAACTATTTTAACTTTTATACAAAGGAACAAAAAATACCACAAAAATAAAAACAGCCTAAAAACATGATTGATAATAAGAGTTGAAAGCTTTAGATTAAAAACATAAAACATCTAAAGTATTTAAAACTGAAAATTTTAATATTTAGCGTCAGTGAGCTATTCCGAAAATCATAATCGGCGTTCAATCAGGTTAACGGGATATGTTTATTCACAAGCTAGGATATATTTTATAACGATAGTACGCATAACTGTGAGCATTTATTCGGAGTAATTGAATTATCTGATAATGGCGATGTGAAAAATGTTATGAACAATATCGTTGAAAACAAACATATCCATAGCGTCGAGCGGGGAACATCATTCCGATCTTTATTATTAAAGTAAAAGTAATTATTGAAAATCCTGAAAAATGGTTTACAAAAATGAAATGATAGTAGCGGTAATTCATGAATTGCCGCTACTGAAATTAAAACAAAGAAATAATTAGGCGCTAAAAAGTCTCTTGCTATATTTAGGGGCAATAAATACATTGCATCTAACAATGTTAGAAAACTTAACAAGTATAGATTAAATGAGTTATATAGAGCGAAAAATAAGAGATAGGGAAGCCGTTAAGAACAGCATATTAGAAGCGGCAAAACGAATAGCCATTAAAGAAGGATGGCATTCAGTAACTATTCGTAAAATAGCAGACGAGATTGAATATACTCCTCCAATCGTATATGAACATTTTGAAAATAAAGAAGACCTTATAAAAGAGCTAATGTTGTCAGGTTTCAGAATGCTTTCAGATGGGTTCAAAAAATCCGCGCAGGGAGAAACAGATCCAAAAGAATTATTAAGATTATTGTCAGTTAATCATTGGGAATTTGCGCTTAAGAATAAAGAATTGTACAAATTAATGTTTAGCATAGAGCGCCCTTCGCCTAATTCAGAAATGCTTGCTAATATTAATGAGATAAAATCAATATTTGCAAAAGTTGCAAATAATAATGAAAAACTTGGACGCGAAATTATGTTTAACTGGGTATGCCTTGTTAACGGAACAATATCAACTATAATGCATTTCATGCCGCCTGATATTATAGATAGAGATCCTAAGGAACTATTTGAAAATTCGATAGATCGTTTTATACGAAGCCTTTAAACCAAGTATCGTAATATCAATTTGAAAAAGAAACAAAAAAATCAGGGATCAACAGAAAGACATTTGGAATAAAACATAAATAATATTGTCTAACAAAAAATTAAAATTTTTTACTTAAATATCTAACAAAGTTATATTAATTAACACTCATAAAGAAACGAAAATGAAAAAACTCAAATTTCTAATATTAGGAGCGCTGATAATTCAGTTTTCGGCATCGGCTCAGAAATTGACGTTGCGGCAATGCATTGATTATGCTTCCGCCAACAACGGCAATATAAAAATAGCCGCTTACAATACTGATATTGCGCAAAAAAAAGTGGAAGAAGCAATAGGCGCTGGGCTTCCGCAAATAACAGGAACTGGAACATTAACCGATAACCTTAAAATTGCAACTTCATTAATGCCAGGCGCAATATTCGGAAAACCGGGAACGTTTGTAGCAATACAAACCGGAGTAAAATATAATGTTAACGCAGCTCTTGCTCTAACGCAGAAAATTTACGACCCGTCGTTTTTGCTTGCGCTGGAGGCTTCCAAAATAAGTAAACTGTATACTGATCAGTCTTTGCGCAAAACAAACGAATCTACAGTTTACAGCGTTAGCAAAACATATTATCAGACTCTTGTAATTGGCAAGCAGAGAAGCACGCTTCAGGCTACTCTTGACGCTTCTGAAAAAACGCTTGCTTCAACAGACCTTAAATACCGCAACGGCGCGGCAAAAAAGATTGACGTTGATAAAATAAGAGTTAGCTATAATAATACAAAGTCGCAATTAGAACAAAGCGATTTAAGCTATAAACAATCGCTTAATAATCTTAAGTATGCAATGGGCATGCCTGTTGACGCGGATGTCGCTTTGGCTGATACGAACATAGACGATCAAGAAGCGTCAAAATATTCTCCTGCAAATGAAGATTATATAGAAAACAGAGTCGACTACCAATTACAAAAAACAAATCTGCTTGTTGATCAGATTGCAAAAAGAAAGAGCTTCTCTGAATTTTTGCCGTCTCTTTCATTTACTGCCAGTTATAACTATCAGGCAATGAGGCAGGAATTTAATTTCTTCGATTCGGAACATTGGTATCCTGGCGCAAATATAGGGCTTACGTTAAGTATTCCAATATTTGACGGTTTTCAGAAAGTCTCAAGATTAAACCAGTCTGAAATAAATATTAAGATTGCTGAACAAAACCTTAAGCTTACAGAACAGGCTATTAAGGTAGACGCGTCTAATTATGAAATTCAATATCGCAACGCTCTTGACAACATAAAAACTGAAAAAGATAATTTAACTCTTGCAGAAGAAGTTTATAAAAATACGCAGATAGATTATCAGCACGGCGCTGGAACTTCGCTTGATCTTGTTCAGGCCGAAAGCTCATTGAGAGAAGCTCAGAATAATTACTTTAGCAAGCTATTGAATCTTTATATAGCCCGTCTGGATCTTGAACAATCCAGAGGAAGTTTAATGAATTATATAAACAATTTAAAATAAAACGAACATGAAAAAAATAATAATAATATCCGTAGCGCTCATATTAGTTGTTCTTGCAGTACTTAGACTGAAGGCGACACATGATAAAAATAGTTCTCAAAAAGGCGCGCAGCTAAGCCTTAATGTAGTTTCTGTAAATACAGCAATAGTAAAAAGAATTTCTAACGAAGGCTCTTTAAGTCTTGTTGGAACATTAAGCACCGATAAAGAAATCAGCATTGCCGCCGAAGCGCAGGGAAGAATAATTTCCCTGAATTGCGAGACGGGGCAATATAAAGAAAAAGGAAGCGTGATAGCGCAGATTGACGATAAGATGAAACAGTTAACGCTGCAATCTGCAAAAATAACTCTTGATAAAGCGAAAAAAGATTTTGCAAGAACAGAGAGTTTGTATAAAGGCGGCACTTCTTCAGAACAGGAATTAGACAATGCCCGCACGACTTATGAAAACGCTAAGAACCAGGTAGAGCAGGCTGAGAAACAACTTGCATACACAAAAGTTCTTGCTCCAATTAGCGGAATAATTACAGTAAAATCAGCAGAAGCTGGTTCGTATGTTAATATCGGTTCTCCAGTTGTGCAGTTAGTAAACGTGTCAAAGTTAAAAGTAAAAATAAATGTATCTGAAACCGTCGCTTATTCATTAAAGAAAGGCGATATGACAAATATTACTGCAGACGTATTTCCTGGAGCAACTTTTTCCGGAAGGATTAGTTATGTAAGCCCAAGCGGAGACGCTTCGCATAATTATCCTGTAGAAGTGGAAATATCAAACAATACAAAACATCCTCTTAAAGCAGGAACTTTCGTAAATGTTAAAATTGATCTTCCTTCGTCTGGAATGGGGCTTTATATCCCACGTCAGTCACTGTTAGGAAGCATTACAAACGCTTCTGTATATGTTGCGGAAAACGGAATTGCAAAACTAAGAAAAATCACTGTCGGTTCTCAGAATAACGAATATCTTGAAGTAATTTCCGGATTAAACGAGAACGAGACTGTAGTTACAAGCGGACAGATAAACCTTACAGAAGGTAAACCTATAAAAATTATTAATAAATAAATAAGCATAAAATTATGTCAATTACTCAAATAGCAATAAAAAGATCTACGCTTGTTGTCGTAGTGTTTGCAGTACTTTCTACTATAGGATTAGTATGCTACACAATGCTTAATTACGATTTGTTCCCTAAAATGGATATACCAATAGTAAGCATTGTAACTACATACCCGGGCGCTTCGGCAAGCGAAGTAGAAACCTCTGTAACTAAAAAAATAGAAGACGCTTTATCTTCATTGGAAAACGTGGACTACATGACTTCTTCGTCGCAGGAAGGGGTCTCTTCAGTAGTAGTAGCGCTTGTATCAAGCGCTAACCCAGCAGTCGCTTTAGAAGACGCTCAGCGAAAAGTAAATCAGATATTATCAACTCTGCCTACAGGCGTAAAAACTCCATCGCTATCAAAATTCTCGATGGACGATATGCCGGTTCTGAAATTAGGCGTAAGAGCAAAAATAGCCGACACCCGTCTGTACCAACTCACAAAAGATCAGATTAAATCTCAGATATCTAAAGTTGAAGGCGTTGGTCAGGTTACGTTAGTTGGCGGTAATGAGAGAGAAATAAAAATAAACGTTAGCCGAAATAAACTTCAGGCATATAAAATTTCTATAAGTCAGTTGTACTCAGTTATTAGCTCTTCAAATATGGAATTGCCTACAGGTAAAATAGAAGGCGAGCGTAATCAATATACAGTTCGGCTTTCAGGGAAAGTCAGATCGGTAGAAGAACTTAATAATATTGTTGTTCAAAAAAGCGCTAATGGAGCTATTGTTAAGTTATCTGACGTAGCTGAAGTTATTGACGCAACCACAGAACAAACGACTTTAAGCAGAATAGACGGCGAGAACTCAATCGGGTTATTAATTCAAAAACAATCCGACGCCAACTCTGTTAAAGTATGTCAGGGGGTTAAGGAAGAAATGAAGCGGATGGAGCAGACTTATGCTTCTTATGGGCTTAAGTTCAGCGTTTCGTCTGATAATTCAGTCTATACGCTTGAATCTGCAAATGCGGTAATGGAAGATCTTGGGCTTGCAATTATTCTTGTTGCAATAATTATGTTTCTATTCCTGCATAGCGTAAGGAATTCGTTTATCGTTTTGATTTCCATTCCAACTTCTATACTTGCAGTTTTTGTCGCTATGTACGCGCTTAATTTTTCTCTAAACATGTTAACGTTGATGGCGTTATCATTAGTGATAGGAATATTGGTGGACGATTCGATTGTGGTTCTTGAAAATATAACGCGCCATCTTTCGATGGGGAAAGATAAGAGAACAGCCGCTCTTGACGGTAGAACAGAAATAGGTTTTACTGCCGTGGCTATTACGATGGTCGACATCGTGGTTTTTGTACCTCTATCGTTGGTTATGGGTATGATAGGCAATATGCTAAGAGAGTTTGCTCTTGTAGTAGTTTTTTCTACATTAATGAGTTTGATAGTATCTTTCACTATTACTCCTCTATTAGCTTCACGATTAGGCAAAATTGAAAATCTTACAGGGCGCAGCATATTTGGCAAGCTTGGGCTTGGTTTTGAAAGCCTGTATAACCAGCTTGTAGTATTTTATGAAAAAGTATTAAGGCTTGGACTAAAACACCGCAAGATAGTTTACGGTATTGTTACGGCATTGGTTATCTTATCGTTCTCGCTGCTTGGCCTTGGCTTTATTGGAACCGAGTTTATTACAAACGGCGATAGAGGCGAGTTTGTTATTAAGCTTGAAGGCGAGCCTCAGAATACTTTATTTCAGACAAATATGTTAACTCAAAAAGTTGAAGAAATACTTAGCCGTCATCCGGAAGTAACAAAAGTATTCTCAAATGTTGGCTACTCTTCAAGCGGTATGGGAACCACTAGCAGCAATCAGAATAAAGCTGAAATTACAGTGACGATAGTAGATAAAAAGAAACGTAAACAAACTGTCGACGATTATGCAATTATGATAAAGAAGGAAGTCTTGGCAGAAGTGCCGGGCGTAAAAGTAACTTCTGCTCCTGTGAGCATGACTGGTACTGCAAGCGACGCGGCAATTCAGGTATTGCTGCGCGGGCAGAATCTGGATAAGATTTATCAGCTAGCAGACAGCGTAAAGGATATAATGAAAGGCGTTCCTGGCGCTACCGACGTTCAGCTTTCGGTAGATAAAAGCAAGCCGGAAATGCATATTCAACTTAACAGAGATAAAATGTCCATGCTTGGTCTATCAGTATCTGACGTAAGCAATACTTTGCAGTTAGCTTTCGCCGGCAATACCGATCTTCAGTATACCGATAATAGTGACGATTATAATATCAACGTAAAATTCGACGAATTTAACCGTGAAAAAGTAGACGATATTGGAGCTCTCTCGTTTAGCAATAGCAAAGGGGAGATAATTGAATTACGCCAGTTTGCGACGATTACGCAATCTCTTGGTCCAGCTAAACTGGAACGATACAACAGGATGTCTTCTCTAACTGTTCAGGCTTCTGTATTTGGCCGCCCTTCAGGAACAGTGGGAGCTGAAATTAAAGAGGCAATAAATAAAAGGTTGAAACCTGAAGGAATAATGATAGAGTATAAAGGGCAAATGGAACGTCAGTCCGACGCTTTTAGCAGCTTGTTTTTAGCAATGTTTGCGGCGCTTATTCTTGTTTATTGCGTTATGGTTGCATTGTACAACTCTTACTTATATCCGTTTGTAGTATTGTTTTCTATTCCTGTGGCGGTAATAGGAGCTTTGCTGGCATTAGCTTTATCAGGCGAAACTCTTTCGATATTTTCAATCATTGGATTGATAATGTTAATTGGACTGGTGGCAAAGAACGCAATCCTGCTTGTCGATTTTACAAATCACTTGCGTGAAAAAGGAGCAAGCGTTCAGGAGGCCTTAGTGGAGGCTGGTAAAGAAAGGTTGCGTCCTATATTAATGACTACGGTTGCAATGGTATTTGGCATGCTTCCGCTTGCTATTGCGTCAGGTTCAGGTTCAGAAAGTAAAAACGGACTTGCCTGGGTTATTATTGGCGGTCTGCTTAGTTCTCTGATGTTTACTCTTGTTTTAGTTCCATCAGTTTATACGTCGATGGAAAACATAAAAGAAAAACTAAGGCGCAGATTTGCAAAAAAGAAACTTGTTACAGAGCAGGCTGTAGACGAAATATAATAAAATCGTAATATCCTTTTTTTAGCATTGCTCAGTAAATCTATTTATATTTAGTCCGTTGGGTATTCGTTACCCGACGGACTATTTTGTATATAATTTCCTATATTGCATTATTCCGATTGTATAAGTAATATTTTTATTAAACGGAGTTGTTTTTCCGTTAAGGTTTTGACAGTAATTTATTATTTACGTAATAACAAATAGGGATCGTTATGCAAACAAAACAGTTAGGGAAATCTTCGCTTAAATTTTCGCCCGTCACATTCGGAGGAAATGTTTTTGGATGGACTGTAGACGAAAAAAGATCATTTGAATTATTGGACGCTCTTGTAGCCGCTGGTTTCAATACCATAGATACGGCCGACGTTTACTCGAGTTGGAAACCCGGCAACATTGGTGGCGAGTCTGAAACTATTATTGGCAAGTGGCTAAAGGAACGTAAAAACAGAAGCTCCGTTATTATTGCTACTAAAGTCGGCTCGGATATGGGGCAGGGAAAAGTCGACCTCTCTAAAAACTACATTAGAAAAGCCGTTAACGATTCTTTAAACCGTCTTCAAACGGATTATATTGATTTGTATCAAACGCATCAGGACGACGCCGGAACGCCGGTTGAAGAAACATTAGAAATATATTCAGAGTTAATTAAGGAAGGGAAAGTTCGCTTTATTGGAGCTTCAAACCTTACTCCGGAACGCTTTAAAGCCTCGCTTGAAGCAAGCGAAAAAAATGGGTATCCCCGCTATGAATCTCTTCAGCCCTGTTATAATTTATATGATCGCGAAGGGTACGAAAAAGAACTAGAAAAAATTTGTTTGGACGAACAAATTGGCGTAATAAGCTATTACTCTTTGGCAAGCGGTTTTCTTACAGGCAAGTACAGATTGGAAGAGGATTTTTCAAAAAGCCAAAGAGGCGCAGGCACAAAAAAATATTTAGACGCCAGAGGTTTTAAAATTCTTAAAGCTCTTGACGAAACGGCGGCTGAATACAATACTACTCAGGCCGCAATTGCAATAGCATGGCTATTAGCTCGTCCTTCGGTAACATCGCCTATTGCAAGCGCTACAAATATTTCGCAATTAAACTCGCTTATTCAGGCGGCTGAATTGAAATTATCTGCAGAAACAATAGCTCGCTTAACTGAAGCAAGCAGTTATTAATTATAAAATAAATTGCGGCATATTATAATTTCTTAATCGAAATAGTAACGGAAAATTAGTCTGTTTCTATTAGGATATAGAAGTGTTTAAGAAAGACTATAAATATAATCCCCAAAATTATGACTTTGTTTGATAGATAGAAATTAAATAAATTTGCCATATGTTTTGGGCAAATATAATATAAGCGTTTGGTTCCATTATTAGTTTTTTTATTATTAAACGAGGTATTTGATGTCAGATGTGATAATCAACCACAGAGAACTATACCGGTTGCCATGGACATTGCCTGATAATGCAATCTCATGGCTTGAACCGACTTCTATGTGCAATCTTGCGTGCGACGGCTGTTACCGCGAAAACAAAAAAGATTCGCACAAAACGCTTGAAGAAGTAAAAAAAGAATTGGACGTATTTCAGGCAAAACGTAATTCTGATTGTATTTCCATTACTGGAGGAGATCCGCTTCTTCATCCTGATATTCTTGAAATTGTTAAAGACGTTAAGCGTCGCGGACTAAAACCGATTGTTAATACGAACGGAGTAGCTCTTACTAAAGAATTATTAGGCAAATTAAAAACGGTCGGAGTGGCCGGGTTTACTTTTCACGTTGATAGCAAACAGGGAAGAGCGAGCCAGTGGAAAGGGAAAAATGAAATACAGTTAAATGAACTGCGTTATAGTTTTGCAAAAATGGTGGCAGACGCGGGCGGAATTTCCTGCTCGTTCAATTCTACTATTTATGAAGATACAATACAGTATGTGCCTGAATTAGTAAAATGGGCGCAGGATAATATTGATATTGTCCAGACGATGGTTTTTATATGCTACCGTTATATAGTGCCGTCTATGCCTTTTGACTGGTATGCCGGCGGAAAGAAAGTAGACTGGCAAAAAATATCTTATCATACAGACGCGGAAAGAAAAGTCGATATTCTTTCTACAGACGTTGTGAAAAAAATCAGAGAAAAATTTCCCGATTTTTCCCCGGCCGCTTATTTAAATGGAACTGAAAAAGTTGATTCGCTTAAATGGCTTCTTACTGAAAGAATTGGAACAAAAAAGAAAATTTATGGACACGTAGGCGCAAAGTTCATGGAACTGGTGATGGTCGCTAATCATTTATTTACTGGTAAATATATGTCTTATGCGGCGCCTAACTTAACTAGCATGGGCAGAGCCGCTATGTTATTTTTGTGGCCTTTTGATAAAGGGCTGCGTAAAGCTACTTTGGCTATGCTGAAAAATCCTTTCAGGCTGTTTAACAAAGCGTATATGCAGTCAATAATGATTATTCAGCCGGTTGACTTTATGGAAGACGGAAGACAAAGCATGTGCGACGGATGCCCTGATATAACAGTCTGGAACGGAGAGCTTGTATGGTCATGCCGCTTGGAAGAACAAAAACAATTTGGCTCGTTCTTGCGTTCTGTTAACAAACAGTAATTAAATTAAGATAAGTTCTGTTTAGTCTTAAAGATTAAAAACGGTTATTGGCTTAGCGCTGATAACCGTTTTTGTTTTATCAAAAATCTAAAATATTAACCTATTTTTACTCTTGAAAGTTTATTTTTATAAAGCTATATTTATATAAAATATTTCTTAAGCAAATAACTTTTATGTGATAATTGAATTTGCCTAAGTAAAAAAATATTTGCAGAACTACTATTTCTACTAAATATAAAACAGGAGAGGTTATGTATTTAAGGGTGAGAACGTTTATATTAATTTCCGCGCTTTTTATCGTTTCAAACATTTTCCCGCAAACGATTAATAAGATCAAAACAGACCAGTCAAAAAAGACCGTGATGGTTAAGCAGCAGCCAGGGCATTTATACCAGACGTTTACAAAAAACGATTCTACTTTTGTGATTGATAACGATATGACGAAACAGCTTGACGTAATTGTCGAGTTTAAAGATCCTCCAATGTTTGTTCAGGCTAAGGCAAAAGGACTTGCAAAAATGAGTCCCGCGCAGTATAGCGTCAAGCAGGCGCAACTGTCTTCTGATATTATGACCTTACACGAAAAGGCCCAGAAAATATATAATACAAATTTAATAGCCCCATATAAAAAATGTGAATTCCACAAACTATTTAACGGCGCAAGCCTTACAATATCGCGGGCAATACTTGCCGATATTGCTTCGCTTGATTATGTAAAGCGGGTATATATTGATAAAAAAGTAACGGCTAATCTAAAGGAAAGCGTACATATAATTGGCGCGGATTCCGTATGGGCAAAATACGGCGACGAAGGAGATAGCGTTATCGTAGGCATAATTGATACAGGCATAGACTATATGCATCCTGCGTTAGGCGGAGGATTTGGCAAAGGTTATAAAGTTATTGGCGGATATGACTTTGTTAATAACGACGCAGATCCAATGGATGACGCAGGGCACGGTACGCATGTGGCGGGCATTGTAGCTGGTAATAACAGCGTTATTAAAGGAGTAGCCCCAAAGGCTTTATTAATGGCATTTAAAGTTCTGGGCTCTAATGGAAATGGAACCGAAACGAATGTAATTAAAGGCATAGAAAGAGCTGTAGATCCTAATGATGACAATGATTATAGCGATAAAGTTGACGTTGCAAATATGAGTCTTGGCGGTTATGGCAACTCAGAGGATCCTATATCAACGGCGGTAAATAATGCTGTCAGTCTTGGCGTAACGTTTTGTATTGCTGCGGGCAATTCATGGGAATATCAAACTATTGGAAGTCCGGGAACCGCTGAACAGGCAATAACTGTAGGGGCTACGGATAAAAGCGATGAATTAGCTTATTTCAGCTCAAAAGGACCGAGTAGGGGCTGTTATTCCATTAAACCGGAAGTGTTGGCTCCAGGAGTTGATATAACTTCTTCAGTTCTCAATTCCGGTTATGCTTCATATAGCGGCACGTCAATGGCTTCGCCTCATGTAGCTGGAGTCTGCGCTTTATTAAAGCATATGCATAAGGACTGGACGCCGCAGATGATTAAATCCGCTATAATGACTTCAGCAAAAAATCTTGGATTAGACGTTATGGCGCAGGGAAGCGGCAGGGTTGATGCTTTTAAAGCTATTTCAGTCTCGACTTTTGCGATACCTGCTAAAGTAAGCTTCGGTCTGGATACTGTTATCCAAAATGTCTGGAATAAAGTCGATACTATTGAAATTATCAATAAATATACGTCTGTACAAAACTATAATGTTAAAATATCAGGATTAAAAACTGGTATTGATATTGCTTCTTCTGATAACAGCTTTTCTCTTCAGCCGGGCGAAGTAAAGAAAATTTTATTTGCGTTAACGGCAAATAATTCAAATTTAAGCGGAACAGAGCCTATTTCAAACGCTTTTGGCGGGAATATTCAGATTTCAGGTTCAAAAGATACTTTGCTTCTCCCATGGGCTTTTGTAAAACTTTCCCGGTTAGTTCTTAGCTTTGATAAACCTGTAAATTTTTGTATCGTGTTTAGTAAAGATAATACTTATGTAGTAAATAATAATACTGAAGATGGAGATTTGTACAGATATGAAATGGTTATACGAAATGGCCTGTATAATATATGGAGTAATTTCATGACTGTTGCAGAAGTAAATGGCGGTAATGGAGAAATATCTTTTGTAATGATTGACAGCGTTGAAGTTAATAAATATGCAACGAGGAATATTAATTCAACTGACGCGGTTAATAACATAAAATTCAATGGAGTAGATGAAACAGGGAATCTTGTTAGGGAACAAAAAAACTCAAAGAATTATATATTCCTTGCGCATAATTATGACGGCTATCAAATTGGAAATTCATTTATAATTCCGCCAAGCGATAATGTTAAATTCTCAAATCTTTCAAGCGCTTATAAAATTAAAACTACTCAATTTCAAAATGATATAAATACTGGATATAAAGTCAGGCTGATACAGTATCCTTTATTCAGCGGACTTAATGCAGATGTAAACCTTACGAATTTGAAGGAAAAGCTGATAAAACAAAATATCAAGATTACGCTGTCTTCTTTTAATGGAACTACAGATGCATATTTTGTCCCTTTTATTTTTGATACGGCAGGCAGTAGTTACATGACTTATATATCTGGCGAGTCAATACAAACCCCGACCTGGACTGGCGAATTATATATTTCACCTGAAACTGAAAAAGAGTATGAAATTTCAGCTGCTGTGATCTGCTACGATTCTACTAAATCAAACGTAACGCTTGAGACAGGTTATATGAGATATCATAATGATAGCGTTGCTGTTTGTTCAAATATGTTCTCAACAAATCCCATTTATGATTACGTTTCGCCTAATAATGGAACGCTTACATTTGGTGATGGCGCGATTGCTCCATGTTTTACGATGATTGTAACAGATGATGGTTTGCAAAATTATGCAAATTTCACTGGCCAGCTTAACGAACAAAGAATTTACGACAATCAAATGTCGATATATAGTATATATGACAACGCTAACAATTTGCTAAAAACTGATACTCTTTATAAGGTTCCAATAATGAAACTTTCTACTGGGTTGTATCATTGCGTTATTAATAATAATTATTATACTGTTAATGGAATAAGGGGTAAAGGGACTTTGAAACTAGATTTTATCCCAAAGACAGACGCTACTTATGAACTGCCGCCAAATTTAGATTTGATTAGGATATATAATTCAAAAAATGCTACTTGTAGCAAATTAGAGAAAGGAGAATCAAGTAGGATTATTATAAAGTTTTCCAAAGTCAATTTGGATTTAACGAAAAATAAAGTACTCGTAAAAAACAGTAACTCTCAAACCTGGATAGAATTGAAAGCGATCGTAGATAATACAGACCGATTAGTTTCTGTATTAACAGCTGATTTAAGCGAAATAACAAAAACTGATCCGGCTAAATTTGATGTAAAGATACAATTTGTAAGCAACCAGGGGCTAAATCACGAATGGGTTCTTGAACCGGCTTTTGTAGTAGGGGATTATATTGACGCGGTAAAAACGGACTCGACAAAAAGCGACGCTATGCCTAAGAAATTTGCGCTTTACGCAAATTACCCAAATCCTTTTAATCCTTCTACAATCATCAGTTACGATTTGCCTAAACAGGCTGTAGTCGAATTAAAAATTTACGATATACTTGGTAAAGAAGTAGCGACTTTAGTAAATAAAGAACTTGCAGCAGGCAGTCACAGCGTAGAGTTTGACGCTTCAAGACTTGGCAGCGGTGTTTATTTTTATACTATCAAAGCCGGCGGATATTTTGCGGTAAAGAAAATGTTATTGTTAAAATAAGCGTTAGTCTTTTATAATAAGAAGTCGTTTACAAAACGTCCTCAACTTTTAATTTCTTGACTTTTCAAGCTACAATAGGCATATTTGTACCTCTCAAAGTTAAAGACTCTGTTTTTTACAGAAATTAATCTTAAGGCGTTATTCTAATTAGAGGTTTATTATGAATACATCCGAAAGTATAAAAACAAATAAGACTGCTTTGGGCATATCCAAAATTATGTCTAATAAGCTGCTTGGCATAATATCGTTTGCTATATTAACTGCTGTTGCAGCGCAGGTTGCTATACCGGCAAAACCGGTTCCGTTTACGCTACAGACTCTCTTTGTTGTTCTTTCGGGAGCTCTGCTTGGTTCTAAAAAAGGAGCATACAGCCAAATGTTATATTTAGGCCTTGGCGTTATGGGACTGCCAGTTTTTGCTCAGACCGGAGGGTTCTCGCTTGGAATTGCTGATTTATTAGGCCCTACTGGAGGATATTTGTTAGCTTTCCCAATTGGCGCATTTGTAACAGGTTTTATTGTTGAAAAAAACAAAAGCTATATAAGCGTAGCTTTTGCTATGTTTTTAGGCGAAATTGTAATTAATCTAACTGGAGCTTTCTGCTTAGGCATTTTCTTCCTCAACAACATTTCAGATGCTATTAAATACGGCGCTTTAGTCTTTTCATTTTGGACTGCCGTAAAAGTATTCGCAGCTTCCTCAATTTATTGCGCTATTAAAAAAAATTATAAATAACTAAGTATAAAAGGTTTCTTTTTGTCATAGAGGCACGGCTTTTGCCGTGTCTCTACGATTTAAATCAGATTTTCACTGATGCAAATTAAAAACATATTATTCATATTCTTATTCATTTTGGCGCTATCTTTCTTTATAAAGAACTGTATTAGGCTGATAAATTACCTTTCTGTAGGGCAAAAGGAAAACAGAACTGGTAATTATAATGAAAGGATAAAAAATGTTTTTAAAATTGCTTTGGTTCAAACTAAACTGTTCCGCGAACCCTTAAGCGGTTCTTTACATTTTCTTATTTTCTGGGGCTTTGTTCTGTTTTTATTCGCTATTGCAGAGTCTGTTTGTCAGGGATTTTATTCGCCGTTTAACTTATCGTTCCTTGGCGCGTTTTATTCGGCAATAACGATTATTGAAGATGTATTTGGAGTCCTGGTTATATTTGCAGTCTTATATTCGCTTTTCAGGCGATTTATCGTTAAAGTTCCCAGACTTAATGTAGATAAAGCGGGAAGGATTGACGCGGCTGTTATATTAGTTTGGATACTGTTTGTTGTGCTTGCGATGTTTGGGCAGAATAGCGCTCATATTGCAAAACAAAATTTTGTTCTTTCAGAATATGAGATACGGCCTGTTTCATTTTGGTTAAGTTCCGTTTTTTATGGCTCTTGCTCTAATTGTTCCAGCGTAATGTATGAAACGTTTTGGTGGATGCACGTTGTTTTTGTGTTAGGATTTCTAAACTATCTTCCATATTCAAAGCATTTGCACATATTAGCGTCAATCCCAAACGTGTTCTTATCTAAATTGGCAGAAGAAAAAAACGTTTTAAAACCGTTAGACTTAGCGGATGAAAACGCTGAAACATACGGAGTTGCCGACATAGAGCAATTAACATGGAAGCAATTGCTGGATGGTTATAGTTGTACGGAATGCGGACGTTGTACTTCGGTTTGCCCCGCGGCTACAGTCGGCAAACAATTATCTCCAAGAGATATAATAGTAAGCGTACGGAAAAGAACTTTTGAAAAAGCTCCGGATATTTTAAAAAATAGCGAAAAAGTTTCAAATGGCTCTTTAATTCACGATTTTATTTCCGATAATAGCTTATGGCAATGTACAACTTGTAACGCGTGCGTAGAGGAGTGTCCCGTAACAATTGAGCATGTAGAAACGATTGTCGATTTAAGGAGAAATTTAGTCTTAACAGAATCACAATTTCCGGCTCAATTAAACAGCGTATTTAAGAATCTTGAAACGAACTATAATCCATGGCCGTTTAGCCAGGCAGAACGAGCAGACTGGGCTGAAGGACTTGGAATCAAAACATTAGCTGAAAACCCTGATTGCGATATATTATTTTGGGTTGGATGCGCAGGATCGTTTGACGCCCGGTATAAAAAGGTTTCTCAATCGTTTGCAAAACTAATGCAAAAAGCGGATATTAGTTTTGGTATTTTAGGAGTTGAAGAAAAATGCAACGGAGATACCGCCAGAAGATTGGGCAATGAATATCTGGCTCAGACGTTAGTTCAACAAAACATAGAAACTTTGAATAAGTATAACGTAAAAAAAATAGTTACGGCCTGTCCTCATTGTTATAATTCGTTAAAAAATGAATTTAAACAGTTTGGCGGAAATTATGAAGTACTGCACCATACTGAAATGATAGAAAAGCTTATAGAAGAAAAAAAGATTGAACTGAAAGAAAAAAACGACAAAGCTATAGTAACGTACCACGATTCATGTTATCTTGGCAGATATAATAATGTTTATGACGCGCCAAGGGAATCTATAAGCAAAATTCCGGGAATTGAACTTGTAGAGATGAAAAGAAATAAAAGCAGAGGATTTTGCTGCGGAGCCGGAGGGGGAAGGATGTTTCTTGAAGATGAAGAAGGAGGGCGAATAAATGAGGAAAGAACAAAAGAAGCTGTAGAAACCAACGCTAATATGATAGCTTCTGCGTGTCCATTTTGTATGACTATGTTGAATGACGGAGTTAAGAAATTTAATAAACAGGAAGAAATTGAAATAAAGGACATTGCAGAAATTGTCCTGGAAAATTCTAAATAACCAAAATAATCACAAACAATAATTAGAAGGAACAAACAAAATGCAAAAATATGAAGAACTTGTAGAAGCAGTAAAAAATCTTGAAATAGATTTTTCCAAGTTTTATGAAAAAGAACAAGCCGCAGCAGGCACTCGTTTAAGAAAAGGTTTGGGCGAATTAAGAAAATTAGCTCAGGAAATCAGACAAGACGTTCAGAATGTTAAAGCTGAAAGAAAAGGCCCAGGCGAATCCAAATAATCTGCCTTTTTTATATTTTTAAATAAAAACAGAGACGTGTTTTATTAACATGTCTCTGTTTTAATAAATTGACATCACCATGAAATATCTGAATAAAATAGTTTACCCTTTAGTTCTTATCAGTCTTCTAATTGCCGGCTATGTTATTGACGGCCAAAGCAAAAGCATTAAACCCTTACGAGCTGATAAAGATTCTGTGATTTCTGTAAGAATATCTGTAGTTGGCGATCTTATGTGTCACTCCCCGCAAATTGATTATGCAAAAAAGAGCGACGGAACTTATGACTTTTCTTCTACTTTTAGAGAAGTTAAAAAATATTTTGCCAAAACTGATTTCCTTTTTGGCAATCTTGAAACCGTAACCGCCGGAAAACAAAAACCATTTATTGGATATCCTCTTTTTAATACGCCGGACGAATATATTTCCGCTTTAAAAGACGCCGGTTTTAATTTGCTAACAACAGCTAATAACCATGCTGTAGATCAGGGGGAAAGCGGTATTCTTAGAACTATTGAAATGCTAAAAAAGAACGGATTAAATTATAACGGTACCTTTAGTTCTCAGCGCGATAGAGACTCTATACGTATATTTAATATCAAAGGAATTAAAATAGCGTTTCTTGGTTATACTTTTGACACTAATGGAAATCCAGTTACTAAAGGGAAATCATATTTAATCAATCTTATAGATTTTAATCTTATAAAAAATGATATTTATAACGCAAGAAAACAGGGCGCAGAAATTGTTCTTGTGCATTATCACTTTGGCGTGGAATATCAACGCGAACCTGTTAAAGAGCAGCGCGAAGTAGTAAATAAAACCATTCAGCTTGGCGCCGATATTATTATTGGCGGGCATCCTCATGTAATTGAACCAGTTGATTATTTTAAGGCTTCGCCATTGGCAAAATTAAACACAGGCTTTGTAATTTATTCAATGGGTAATTTTGTTTCCAACCAGCAATGGCGGTACTCTGACGCGGGTCTTATCTTAAATATAGATATTTCAAAAAACGTTAAAAAGGATTCGCTTTATATTGCAAAAGTCGATTACATCCCAACCTGGGTGTATAAAGGCGCTCGCAAAGGTAAAAACGAATATGCCGTTTTACCAATTATAGATCCTGAAAAGATAGGCGAATATAGTTTTGTGCCTGATTCCGGTAAAGCTAAAATGCGACAGGCTTTTGGAGACACTAAAGAAATTTTGGCCAAGTACTCAAAAAATATAAGCGTATATAACGAAAAATAGCGCATAGCGCTTTTATTAGAAATTATTGCATAGGTATTAGAAACTAAATTCCATGATAATTTTGTTTATATAACAATCACTAATTATGGAATAATAATGAAAAAAAATACCCCTTTAATTTTAATCTTTTTAACTGTATTTATTGACTTGCTGGGATTCGGCATTCTTATACCGATTTTACCTACGTTTGCAATAAAGGAATTATCGGTTTCGGAGTTTCAGATAGGAATTGCGCTGGCTATTTATTCGCTAACGCAATTTTTATTTAATCCGGTTTTAGGCAATTTGTCCGATAAAGTTGGAAGAAGACCAATAATTATTTTTACGCTTTTTCTAAATGCAGTCGGTTATGTTATATTCGCTTTTTCGCATTCGTATTTATTGCTTATAATATCCAGAGTAGTCGCAGGCATAGGCGGAAGCAGCATAGGCGTGGCTCAGGCTTATATTGCCGATGTAACCACAAAAGAAAACCGTTCAAAAGGAATGGGGCTTATTGGAGCGGCTTTCGGTCTTGGATTTGTTTTTGGCCCTCTGATTGGCGGTATTCTTTCTAAATATGGTTACGCTGTTACCGGATTAGTCAGCGCAGGTTTTTCTTTAACGGCTTTCTTTACTACAATATTTGCTTTGCCAGAAAGCTTAAAATTGGAAAACAAAGCTAACGCGTCAGCGCGTAAAAAATTGTTCGATTTTAATGAGTTTAAATCGCTTATAACTCATCCTAATATCGGTATTCTTTTAGTTCTGTTTTTTATCCTTACGTTTTCCAACGCTACCATTTATGGAACGTTTGCTCTGTTAGGGCATAAAATTTATGGCTTTACCGATATGCAGAACGGTTATATATTTGGCATTGTTGGAATTGTTACCGCTATTGTGCAGGGCGGTTTGTTAAATATAATTCATAAATATTTGTCAGAGAAAAAGACTATTTCTATTGGCGCAATATTTATGATGATAGGTTTAGGCGCGCTCCCTTATGGAGGAAATTTTTTGGGCATCTCTATCGTTTGCATTATTATGTCGATAGGAACAGGCATGTTGCAGCCTACAATATTAAGTCTTATTTCAAAAGTTACGCCGGATAAAGAGCAGGGCTCTATCTTAGGAATGAACCAATCGATGTCGGCATTTGCCAGAATACTTGGACCTTTATGGGGCGGTTTTGCTTTTCAGTATCTTGGTTACCAGTTTCCGTTCCTAACAGGAGCGGTATTCACGCTGTTAATATTTTTAATCAGCGTTAGTTATTTATCTAAAAATATAGTTTTAACATAATGTTTAGTTTTGGAAATATAAAAATAGAAAAAGCTTTGCTCTTAGCCCCTATGGAAGACGTAACGGATATATCTTTCAGGTTGATATGCAGAGAGCTTGGCGCAGATGTAGTTTATACAGAATTTGTAAACTCCGAAGGATTAATCAGAGCTTCTGAAAAGACGCATAAAAAATTACGGATTGTCGAGAAAGAAAGACCCGTTGGAATTCAGATATACGGCAGCAATATAAACTCTATGGTTGAAGCGGCTAAAATTGCAGAAGAGGAACAGCCGGATTTGATTGATATCAACGCCGGATGCTGGATTAAAGGAGTGGTTAACTGCGGAGCAGGCGCAGGATTGCTTAAAGACCCCGTCTATATGCAAAATATGGTAGAAGGCGTAGTGAAGGCCGTCAAGCTGCCTGTAACGGTTAAAACAAGGCTCGGAATGGATATGAACAGCATCAACATCCTTGAAGTGGCTAAGCGTATTGAAGACGCAGGAGCCGCGGCTATGACTTTACACTGCCGTACAAGAACTCAGGGGCACTCCGGCATTGCTGATTGGAGCTGGATTCCCAGAGTTAAAGAAGTAGTTAAAATTCCAGTAGCTTTAAACGGAAGCGTGTTTACCGCTGAAGACGTTAAAAACGCTTTTGACGAAACCGGAGCCGATGGCGTTATGATTGCCCGCGGAGCTATTGGAAATCCCTGGATTTTTCTTGAAGCAAAAGAACTGTTAACTACCGGTAAAATATCAACTGAAGTTAATATTGAAAAAAGGATTAAAATTTGTCTTAGACATTTATTCCTTTCTATTGACGTAAAAGGAGACCGCAGAGCTATTCTTGAATTTAGGAAGTACTATTCCGGATACTTAAAAGGTTTTTATAATGCAGCTCAGATAAGAGCCAAATTAATGACGTTGCTTGAGTATAAAGAAATTGAAGATTTGCTTTTAAAATATCTTGAAGAATTATTAAATTACTATAGTACGCATTAACTGAAATATCCCATTCAACATTATTTAGGAAGCGCTGAAATATGTATGAAGATATAAAAAACACTATAAGAAGAGTTCCTGATTTTCCTAAAAAAGGAATTATGTTTATTGACGTTACTACGCTATTTAAAAATAGCGCCGCAATGAAAGAAACTGTTAACATATTGTATGATTTTGTTAAAGATAAAAAAATTGACAAGGTAATAGGAATAGAATCGCGCGGGTTTGTTGCTGGAGCTTTGCTTGCGGATAAACTTAACGTTGGTTTTGTTCCAATACGTAAACCGGGGAAACTGCCTGCCGAAACAATTAAAGAAACTTATGAATTAGAGTATGGCTCCGATACCATAGAAATACATAAAGACGCTATCCAGCCGGGTGAAAAAGTTCTTATCCACGACGATCTTTTAGCTACAGGAGGAACAGCCGTTGCTGCTTGTAAATTGGTCGAAAGACTTGGAGGGGAAGTTGTTCAGCTTTCTTTTATTGTTGAACTTGACTTTCTAAAGGGACGTGAAAAATTATCTAATTACGACGTGAAATCAATCGTAGTTTACGATAGCGAATAAAAATATGATCTGTAGGAAATATGATTTAAAACTTTCTAGAAGTAATCAATATTCCTAAAGTAAAAGGATAATAAAAATGCCAGATACTTTTACGCAGATATACGTGCAAATTGTATTTGCCGTAAAAGGGAGAAATTCTTTAATTGCAGAGAATTGGGAAGAAGACTTATATAAATACATTAATGGCATAATTAGCAACAAAGGTCAAAAACTATTGGCTATTAATGGCATGCCAGATCATGTTCATATTCTTATTGGGATGAAACCTACATGCTGTTTATCTGATCTTGTACGCGAAGTAAAGAAATCTTCGAATTCTTTTATTAAAGAGAAGTGTTTTTCTCAATATAATTTCCAATGGCAGGAAGGATTTGGAGCGTTTTCGTATAGTCATTCTGCGTTGGACAAGGTTATTGGTTACATTAAGAATCAAAAAGAACATCATAAAAAAAGTTCTTTTAGAGATGAATATTTAGAGTTTCTAAAAAAATATGAAATAGAATATAGTGATGAACGCCTTTTTGAATGGGTGGCGAAATGAATCCGAAGGATTCAAATGTTTATAGAAAAAGGTTGCAAGAGACATTCGACCCCGCAGGGGTCGTATAAAATAATGTGTATGCGTTTTTTATCAACATATAATCCCTATAAACATGTAATCCCTCTGGGATTAATACAAAATAGGTAAAAACTTTGTTATAAGTATGTAATCCATTCGGGATTAGTGCGAAATGAATCCGAAGGATGACAAAACTATCTATTAGAAATAAAAAATACTTTTATCTTTGTTCCCAATCTCTGGGGGCTATAATAACAACAAACTCTCCTTTTGTAGTTTTATCTTTTAACTGCTCAAGCAGCTCGGCAGGGAGACCGCGCCAAACGTCTTCAAACTTTTTAGTCAGTTCTCTGCATACTACAACTAAACGAGCCGGCATATACTCGTTTAACTCATTAAGCAATTTTTCAATTCTGTAAGTGGATTCGTAAAGAATAACCGTCTTATCAATATCCGCAATTTCTTTTAATAATTTTTGTCTCCCTTTTTTTTGCGGAAGAAAACCTTCAAATAAAAACGAATCAGTCGGCAGCCCGCTTATTGTAAGACCTGTAATTAATGCCGTAACGCCTGGTATTGGCACGACGGTTATATCGCTCTTAATAGCGGCTGAAATAAGCCTCACGCCGGGGTCTGATATTCCTGGCGTTCCTGCGTCGGTAACAAGCGCCGCGTTTTCGCCATTGTTGAGCCGTTCAAGAATATATTCTATTTTTGAATTTTCATTCTGGGCGTTTAATGAAATTAAACTTTTCTTAATTTCGTAATGAGTAAGAAGAAAAGAGGTTACTCTTGTGTCTTCGCATATAACAAAATCAACTTCTTTAAGAGTATCTAAAGCGCGGATAGTTATATCTTTTAGGTTGCCAATAGGCGTGCTGACTATGTATAAAGAGTGAGAATCCATATTGATATTTAAAATGATAACGGCTCCAACCGTTGGAGCCGCTTCATGCAAGTAGTTAACTTAAATTTATTTAATTTGTACTCTGCAAAGTTAAAACATTTTTTATAATTGTCAAGCCCTCGTCAATTTCATCAACAGTAATATTCAAAGGCGTTCTAAAGCGAATTGTTTTTTCGCCGCAGCTAAGTATAATCAGATTATGATCGTAACATAAATCGCGGAATTCATTTCTCGTTTTCTGATCTTTAAAATCAAATGAGCAAAGCAGTCCTAAACCGCGCGCGCTGTTTATCAGATTAGGAAATTCTTCTTGCAGCCGTTTAAGGCTGTCTAATAAATAATCTCCCATTATACGGGCGTTTTCCACAAGGTTTTCTTCAACCATAATTTCTAAGTACTTGCGCGATCTAACCATATCAACAAGATTGCCGCCCCATGTTGAGTTTATTCTGCTTGACACTTTAAAACAGTTAGTGTCAATATCGTCAATTCTATCGCTAACCATTATTCCGCATGTCTGAACTTTTTTACCGAAAGAAATAATATCAGGCAATACATAGTGCTCGGACGCCCACATTTTGCCTGTTAAACCGAATCCAGTCTGAACTTCGTCAAACATTAATAGTATCTCATTTTCATCGGCAATTTCTCTTAACTTTAGGAGAAATTCTTTTCTGAAAAAATTATCTCCGCCTTCGCATTGAATTGGTTCGATGATAATAACGGCAATATCGTCTTTATTATTTTTTATTGCGCTATAAATTTCATTAAGCGCTTGTTCTTCCCGGCTGATGACTTCTAAAATATGATTTTCAAGAGGGAAGCTAATTTTAGGATTAGAGATTCTCGGCCAATTAAACTTAGGGAAATATTTAATCTTAATAGGGTCGGTATTTGTTAATGATAAAGTATAACCAGTCCGGCCATGAAAAGCTTCTTTAAAATGTAAAACCTGGCTTCCTTTTTCCTGCTTGTAACCTTTCTGAAAATTCTTTTGAACTTTCCAGTCGAAAGCTACTTTGAGCCCGTTTTCAACGGCTACGGAACCGCCTGATACCCAGAAAAGATATTTAAAATGTTCAGGCTTTGCATAAGTGGAAAAAGCGTCGACAAATTCAGCCATGTAAGTAGTGTAAATATCGGAGTTAGAAGGATTATTTACAGCAGCATTAGCAAGTTTTTCCCGAAATTCGGGATTGTTAATTTTGGGGTGATTCAACCCTAAAGGGGAAGAAGCGAAAAAAGTAAAAAAGTCAAGAAATTCTCTTCCGGAAATGGCGTCAACAATTCTTGCGCCGTGGCTTTTCTCAATATCAAAAACGATATTGAAGCCGTCGGCCAGCATGTTTCTGCTCAATATTTCATGCACGTTATCAGGATCAACGGAAGAAAAACGATTAGTTGTGTCAGGTTCTCTATCCAGTATATTTGCGCCCATTGTCTTACTCCTAAATTTTTCAACGCCATTTATAAAACGTAATTAATTATTGCGAATTTAAATTATACGGTCTTCAGAATTGGGAGAAAAGGAAAGGTGCGTAGGGTATTAAAAAACGTTCTCGTAGCGCGAAACGAAATAGTTCCTTTGAGTTTTGGAGGAATAAGGAAAGATATAATTGCTAAATTTAAACATTGATTCCTTAATCTAAAACATATAACAAAATAAATATAGCTTATTATAGATATTTTTCTTTAATTTTTCAAGTGGAAATAAAAATGTTTTTTCAGTCTCCGGATTTTTAACTTATCATATCAAACAGGAGTGTCAAATGGAATTCTTGAAATCGTTAGGGATAGCGGAAAAAAATTACGGCTCGTGTACTGGAACAAAATGGAATCTTAGCTCTGACAGCGGAGAATTAAAAATATATTCGCCCGCTACAGGCGAGTATATTGCTTCTGTATATTTAGCTTCGGAAAACGATTATGAGGCAGTTTTAAAAACCGCCTCGAAAGCTTTTAAAATATGGCGCAAAATTCCTGCTCCTAAACGGGGCGAGATAGTCAGGCAAATAGGACTTAAGCTAAGAGAATTCAAAGAACCGCTTGGAACATTGGTTTCTTATGAAATGGGGAAATCGTTACAGGAAGGATTTGGCGAAGTTCAGGAGATGATTGATATATGCGACTATTCGCTTGGTCAGTCAAGGCAGCTATACGGCGTTACAACGCACTCAGAAAGACCAGACCACAGAATGTACGATCAGTATCACTCTCTTGGAATTGTTGGAATTGTAACTGCGTTTAATTTTCCGGTTGCCGTATGGGCCTGGAACGCAATGCTTGCTGCTGTTTGCGGAGACGTTAATTTGTGGAAGCCTTCTTCTAAAGTCCCGCTTACTTCTATTGCGGTTCAAAATATTTTAAAACCTGTTTTAATTGAAAATGATGTGCCGGAAGGCGTGTTCTCATTAGTCATAGGGCGCGGCTCTTCCATTGGAGAAAAATTACTTAACGATAAAAGAATTCCTCTGATTTCAATAACCGGATCAATTGAAGTAGGCCGGCATGCCGCTAAAGTTGTGGCTGAAAGATTTGGCAGAACAATACTTGAGCTTGGCGGCAATAACGCTATTATTATGACTCCCGATACCGATATGAAATTAGCCGTTCCCGCAGTTGTATTTGGCGCCGCAGGAACATGCGGTCAAAGATGTACGACTACACGTCGTTTAATAATACATGAATCAATTTACGATAAGGTAAAAGAAACGCTAGTTAAAGCATATGGCAGCCTTAAGATAGGAAATCCGCTTGATCAGAAAAACCATGTTGGACCATTGATAGACAAGGAAGCTGTTAAAGCTTTTACTGAAGCTTTGAAGAAGGCTGAAAAAGAAGGCGGAAAAATTATATTTGGCGGAAGCGTTTTAGAAGGCGCTGGTTATGAATCAGGCTGCTATGTAACTCCTACTCTGGTAGAAGCTGAAAATAAATTTGAAATAGTTCAGGAAGAAACTTTTGCTCCAATTCTATATTTATTAAAATACAGCGGCGACGTATCAAACGCTATTGCAATTCAGAACGACGTAGTGCAGGGATTATCGTCTGCAATATTTACAAACAACCTGCGGGAAGCAGAAGAGTTTTTATCTGTAGCTGGTTCTGATTGCGGAATTGCAAATGTAAATATAGGCACTTCGGGCGCCGAAATAGGGGGCGCATTCGGCGGGGAAAAGGAAACGGGCGGCGGAAGAGAATCCGGCTCGGACGCGTGGAAAGGTTATATGCGCAGGCAAACAAATACTATCAATTACGGAACTGCAATGCCTTTGGCGCAGGGAATTAAATTTGATTTGTAATTAAAAAACAAAAATATTTATCTGATAATAAAAGCAGGGTTTATACAAAAATAAATCCTGCTTTTGCATAAAATCTGATTTTGGCGGAAAATATCTACGCATATACGCAGATATAAATTTCAAACAATTCTAGCTATATTAACGCCTGGTTATGCATAGGCGATTTGTTTCTATATTCAGCATGTTGATTGCAAAAATAAAATATTGAATATGCTAAAGCTGCAAAATTTTAACCATAAAACGATGAGGGAAAGAGGGAGAAAATAACTAATATTTATATTAGTTTAAGCTTTATTTGTTTTATTTCGCTAATATTTTGCGCATACAAATAATATTATTACTAAATTAAACACAGTCTGTTTTTATAATAAACAAAAACTATATCAGGGCGAGATATGTTGAATTTTAGGGATTATTTCAGCAAAAAATGGATAGCGTTAAAAACTAAATCTAAATCAATATGGCGGGGAATTCCTGCATTTTGGCGTAGATACAAATTTCAAACAATTCTTGCTTTGTTAATTGCTATAGCAATATTTGTTTTTTGGCGTTATATCAACAAAGATAAATTTAGTTTTGATGATGAATTACAATCTGAAAATAAAGCGCTTTATATCCGTAATATTGCATTATTGCTTGCCGCTATTGCAACGGCTGTATTTACGTGGTGGAAGAATAATATTAATCAGAAAGTTACGGAAATACAGGAAAGTACCCGCCAGGATAGCCTTTTTGCACAGGCTGCGGATTTTCTTAAAGAAAATAATGACCTCGCTACGCGCAAAGCAGGAGTATATATTCTAAAAGACCTTGCGATGTCAAGCCCCAACCATGCCCAGAAATGTATTGATATGTTATGTTCTCTAAATGAATCATGGATGCCGAAATTTTTGAAGGACTATCCTTTTTTTTTTATTATAAACCGTGATTTCCCTAATATTAAAAACATTGAAGAAATTGAATTAAAAGAAACTTGCGATGAAACTGATTTAATTGAAATATTGTATTTTACCGACGATAAAAATTGTTATAAAAACCAGATGGCTCTTTCGCAGCTTGTTTTGCTCACTGTTTCAGAAATTATCAGATATATAAGCCAAAATATCGAGTATAGAGGACCTTATAATCTTAGTTACAAATTTCTTTGTTCTGGAAATTCTGAGGGAATTGATTTTAGGAAATTTGATAATCTTGAAGGCGTAAATTTTCAATCGGCAAATTTAAGTGAGGCTAATTTTCAATTAGCAGATTTAGGTGAGGCAAATTTCCAATCGGCATATTTAAGCGAGGCTGATTTCCAATCAGCTTTTTTATGTGGGGCACATTTTGAATCATCATATTTAAATAAAGCGAATTTTGAATCGACATATTTAATGCACGCACATTTCGAATTAGCAGATTTATCTGGAACCCATTTCGAATCTGCAGAGTTAGCATTTACTGATTTCAGAAATGCAGAAAATATTGATACTGCTATTTTTAATGACAACAAGAAAGATTCAATATTTAATAATAAAGACTATAATCGACTTAATAAAAAGAAAAAATAATAGTATAATCCATGCTTTATTTTTGTCAAAAATAAATATATCCCCTTATAACAGTTTATGTTAAAAGGGGATATGAAGTACGCCCGGAGGGAGTCGAACCCACAACCGTCTGATCCGAAGTCAGGCGCTCTATCCATTGAGCTACGGGCGCATATAAAAACTTTTCTGTTGCAAAATTATATTTTATACTTTAATTATACAAGCGTTTTTATTTCCCGGGTTAATTTACTATTTTTTTGATTATTTTACTCTCACAATAATTTTTCTCTTTTATATAAATTCCAAATGGCTAAATATTATATTGGCACAGCCGGGTGGTCTTACAAAGACTGGGTCGGTTCGTTTTATCCTAAAAATCAGTCGGCTAAATTCGACTGGCTTGAGTTTTATTCCGGTTATTTCAACTGCGTTGAAGTAAACTCGACTTACTACGCTTATCTTTCTCCAAAGGTTGCCGAAGGCTGGGTAAGAAAAACTGAGGACAAAGAGGATTTTTCGTTTGCAGTTAAACTTCATCAGGATTTTACTCATAATAAAAAGTTTGGCGCGGATCAGATTAAAGCTATGAAAGCCTCTCTTGACGCGTTGGATAAAGCAGGTAGACTCGGCGTTATTTTAATTCAGTTTCCGTATTCATTTGGGTTTAACGGCGCTTCGCTGGAGTATATAGGCAGGCTTGCGGAGCTGTTTGAAAATTACAACAAAGTAGTTGAAGTCCGGCATTCCTCCTGGATAAATAAAGACGCCGAAGAAGCGTTTAAACAAAATAATATGACATTTTGTATTGTAGACCAGCCTAAAATAGGAGCTTCGCTCCCTTTTAGTCCAATTGTCACGTCTGATAGAATTTATGTTCGGTTTCACGGTCGCAACAAAGAAGGCTGGATAAATTCAATTAACAGCTATGGCAAAACTCAATCGCCGGAACAGGCAAACGAAAGATACCGCTATTTATATTCGCCCGGCGAACTAAACGGCTTTAAGCAGATTATTGAAACGCTGCGGAACGACGTAAAGGAGATTTATATAATAATGAATAATCATCCCGGCGGCAACGCAATTGCAAACGCTTTTGAGCTTATTCATTTTTTAGAAGAAAAAATAAAAGTAAAAATTCCGGAAACAACTTTAGCGGCTTATCCGCGTTTAAAAGCTATTTCGTTAAATTAAAATATGCATACAATATTTCATCTTGATCTTGACGCATTTTTCGTGTCCGTGGAAAGGGTCCTTGATCCTTCGCTTGAAGGGAAGCCCGTAATTGTTGGAGGCGATCCCGAAGGTAGAGGAGTGGTATCTACGTGCTCTTATGAAGCCCGTAAATTCGGACTCCATTCCGCTATGCCTATACGGCAGGCGTATAAGTTGTGTCCTCAGGGAATATATTTGCGCGGGCATTTTTCGGAGTATATACATTATTCCAAAGCGGTAAAAAAAATATTGGAAGAGTACGCGCCGCTTATAGAACAATCGTCTATCGACGAGTATTATATCGATTTTACCGGCTGCGAAAAAATTTACGGCGATTTTCCTAAATTCGCTTTGTTTCTGCAAAATGAAATTAAAGAAAAGTTATCGCTTCCTTGTTCAATTGGAATTGGTAGCAACAAAACCATAGCCAAAATAGGCTCTGATTTTAAAAAGCCGATGGGCGTTACTTACGTGGCTCCCGGCGACGAAAAGAAATTTTTAAGTCCGCTTCCGGTGGAAAAAATGCCGGGCGTTGGCAAAGTTACTCTTAAAGAACTGCAGAGCCGGGGCATTTATACTGTCGGCGATATTGCAAAACTACCTCAGGATTATTTTGCTACGGATTTTGGAAAATCAGGACTCGACCTCTGGCGAAAAGCCAATGGCGAAGGGACTGAATTCCTTACGATTAAACGAGAACAGAAAAGCATTTCCAAAGAAACCACTTATAGCGAAGACGTGGTAGATAAAAAACTGCTTGAGGATACTTTATTTAACTTAACTTCAAAAGTTGCGCAGACGCTGCGCGATAATAATTTTATGGCCTCAACAATTGGCATTAAGCTTAGGTATTCTGATTTCCAGACAATAGAACGCGCCAAAACAATACGCCCGACCGACGACGATAAAGTGATATATGAAACTGTCGTCGATCTGTTTAGAAAAGCTTTTACTCGGAGAGTCGCAGTCAGGCTAATAGGGGTGCATCTTACGAAATTTGCAAATTTTGCTGAGCAGGGTTATTTGTTTGAAAGCGAAGACGAAAAAAGGAAGAAACTTCTTAAAGCGGTTAATATTGTCCGCTCAAAATACGGTTTTGGTTCAGTACAGCTTGGTTCGCTAAAAGAGGCTGATTAATGCCATTGAGTATAGAGCTAATATGCGTTATATTTATTTTTTTAAAATGGAAAAGGTAAAGTCTTGAGAATTCTTGTAAGCAACGACGACGGTATAGAAGCCGAAGGAATAGCCGCTTTAGCAAAGGCTTTAAGCGAAATTGCGGAAGTTACCGTAGTGGCTCCTCATAAAGAACAAAGCGCAGTAGGGCACTCAATTACAATGCAAAATCCGCTGCGGGTAAAAAAATATTATAAGAATAAAGAATTTTTTGGATACGCTGTTACAGGCACTCCGGCCGACTGCGTTAAAATGGGCATTCGTAATATTATGGGCGTTCTGCCCGATTTAGTAGTATCTGGCATTAATCATGGCTCTAATACTGCAATAAATATAATTTACTCGGGCACGGTTTCAGCGGCTCGGGAAGCGGCTATAATGGACGTTCCTGCAATTGCAGTATCTGTAACTAACCATGAAGTAACCGATTTTTCTTATGCCGGAGAAATTGCAAAAAAGATTTGCCTTTTAGTCGCTAAGAAAGGACTTAAAAAAGGGACTCTGCTCAACGTAAACGTTCCGGATGTTCCTAAAGAAGAAATTAAGGGGATTCAGCTTACTCATCAGGGTAAATCAAAATGGGACGATATTTACGAAAAACGCGTCGATCCATACGGACAAGAGTATTACTGGCTTAAGGGAGACCTCATTGAAACCGACGACGAATTATATATGGATCAAATGGCGACAAAGAGCAATTATGTTTCCGTATCTCCAATACATTTTGATCTGACCGACTATGAAACTTTTGAAGAAATGAAATCGTGGAATATCGATAAGGAACTAAGTGGAAAATAAATTTGGTATCAGCCAGATTGACGCTTTTACGGCTGAATCGTTTAAAGGGAATCCTGCAGGCGTAATGTTTGCCGACGGTATAACTGACGAAAACAAACGGCTTATTGCTAAAGAAATGAATCTTTCGGAAACGGCTTTTCTGTCTAAATCAGATAAAGCGGATTATAAGTTGCAGTGGTTTACTCCCGCCGTAGAAGTTGAGTTGTGCGGTCACGCGACAATAGCGTCATTGCATTTTTTGCACGAAAATAATCTTCTTAAAAAAAATCAGGAAGTTAAGTTCGATACTTTATCCGGCGTTCTAAACTGCGGATATGACGGCGTAAAATACTATATGCAGATTCCTGTTCCTCAATTATCAGTTTATGACGGTTATAAAAAAGAAATACTTGCGGCTCTTGGACTTACATTGAATGATATAGACGAAAACGTTCCATTCTTAATTACCAACTTAGGGTATATCTTTATTTATGTTAAGAACCTTGATGCAGTTGGAAAGCTTAAACCTGATTTCAGCGAAATTAAAAGATTATCCATCCTTAATAAAAAAAGCATTGAGATAGTCGTCTTCTCGCTTGAAACAATAGAGAAAGAGAATTTTGCGCATTTGCGTTTCTTTGCGCCTGATTTTGGCATAGACGAAGATCCTGTTACAGGCTCTGCAAACGGACCGTTTATACTTGTTCTTGCTGAACTTGGTTTGCTAAAATTGAACGACGACGTAACTACAAAAACTTTTGAGCAGGGCGATTTTGTCGGCAGACCGGGTAGAGTAACAGTTAAATATAATAAGCCCAAAAATGAAATTTACATTTCCGGCAAAGCTAAAACAGTTATAAAAGGGGAAATTACTCTCTAATGTTTGGATTTGATAAAATTAACCTGACGTTTTCGTTTAATGGAATTTATTTCTTCATTGGATTAATTCTTCTTGCGCTGTATTCATTTTACGTTTACAAATATACTATTCCTGCAATATCGCCTGCGTTAAAAGCAGTTTTAGTCTCGTTGCGCGCGGCGGCTGTTATTCTATTATTGTTCCTCATTTTTGAACCAATTCTTACTCTGACAAAAAAGCATGTAATAGAGCCGGAAAATTTACTATTTATTGATAACAGCAAATCGATTGCGGCGGATAACGGCGCAAAGAAAATTGCCGATATTAAGGACGCGTTGAGCGCGTTCAATTCAAACGGGATATTCGATTTTTCTGAGCTTAAATTATTTGGGCATAATATAACAGGCGTAAGCAAAGACAGCTTAGGCAAGATGAAGTTTGATGAAAGCTCGACTAATTTTTCCAAAATATTTTCCGGAATAAAAAAAGACGAAAGAAATATTTCTTCTATTGTTATAATTTCAGACGGTATTATTACGGAAGGGAGTAATCCTGTTTATACGGCTGAAAAGCTTGGCATTCCTGTTTTTACAATTGGCGTTGGCGATACCACGGCAAAGAATGATGTTGATATACGCAATATTGTTAATAATGAATTTGTATACGCTGAAAATCCTACGACTATTTTAGTTTCAGTAGGCAATAAAGGTTTTGCAAATCAAAACGCAAAAATTTCTTTTTTTGAAGATAACCGTCTGATAGAAGATAAAATTGTAAGTCTTTCTGCGGACGGGACTCAAAACGTTAATTTTACTTATACTCCCAAAGTTGGCGGCGAAAAAAAAATCACTTTTTACATTACTCCGCTAAAAGGGGAGTTTAACGTAAATAACAACAAGCGCGTCGCTTACATTAATGTGCTAAAGAACAAGATAAAAGTTCTGCTGGTTGCAGGAAGCCCTTCTTCAGATCTTTCGTTCATAAAAAACACATTGGATGAAGATAAAAACTTAACGGTCAGTACTATTACGCAAAGCGCGCCGGGTAAATTTTTAGAGCATAACAACAGAGATAAAGCGATTGACAGCTGCCAGATAATGGATCTTATCGGCTTTCCTTCAAGTGAAACCCCGGCTGATTTATTGCACAAAGTAAAAGACGCTATTGAAAACAGAAATAAAGCCTTTTTTATAGTCCTTTCGTCTTCTACTGATTTTAATAAGCTTAAGGAATTGCAAAAGGATTTGCCTTTTACAATCGGCAAAATACAAAACGGATTTTATGAAGTTCAGCCGGAGTTGAAAGGCGACGGAATAAAAAGCCCTATTGTACAGAATGAAAATCCCAACGCTAACGCAATATGGAATAATCTTCCGCCAATATATAAGCCTAATACCGAGCTGATTGCAAAGCCGGAATCGCAGATACTTTCCAGCGTTAGAGTGAATAACGTTTCTATTAACACGCCGCTTATACTTTCTAAAAGGCTTGGAAGCAGAAGGTCTATTGCGGTGCTCGGCAAAGACATCTGGAAATGGAAACTGCAAACTTCGCAAAAAGATTTTGAAGTGTTCGATAGATTTGTTTTGAACGGCGTTAAGTGGTTAAACGCTAAAGAGAATCAAAAACAGCTGCAAATTAGAACTACAAAAAAAATCTATGCAAAGAACGAACAGGTTGAGTTCAACGCGCAGGTTTATGATGAGTCTTTTAATCCTGTCAGCAACGCAAAGATAAACGTAGAGATTAGAACAGGGAACGAAAAATTTAATATCGGACTTAATTCAGCCGGAGACGGATTATATGACGGTTCGTTTCAGGCGACTGTTTCGGGCGATTATTCATTCAATGGAACCGCGTTGGTTGACAATAAAATACTTGGGACTGACGCAGGCAGGTTTAACGTGGGCGACGTTGATATTGAATTGATTAACACTCGCACAGACGCTGAGTTTTTGTCATTGCTTGCAAACCAGACAAAAGGCAGGTATTATAACGTAGCGAATTACAAAGAGCTTTTTGACCTGCTGAAAAAATTACGAGACGAATCGTCTAAAGAAAAAATTACAGTTAATGAAATTAATCTCTGGTCAAATAACTGGATTATGGCGTTGGTTATTATTCTGTTTGGAGCCGAGTGGTTTTTAAGAAAACGTTCGGGGATGCTGTAATGGGGTAAGTAAATTCATAACCGAAGTTTTGGATTTTTTCCTGCCAAGAGTATGCCCTTCATGTGAAGCGAATCTTACTTCATCCGAAGAAGCAATTTGCAATAAATGCCTTTCCGCTATTCGTAAAATATCAGAAGAAAATATTACCGCCGAGTATAACCGCAAATTCCGCGAAGAAGGATACGTGGATAAGATGCTTCCTTACTGCTATTTTGAGCGGGATAAAGAAGTACAAAATATAATCCACTCAATAAAATATAAACAGCGGTTTCAGAACGGAATTTATTTCGGTAAGAAAATAGGGGAGGCGGAAGCCGGATATTTTGCTTCAGTTAAATTCGATTTAATAATACCCGTTCCTCTGCATCATTTGAAAAAAGCCGAAAGGGGATATAATCAGTCGGTTTACATAGCAAAAGGATTAGCTAAACAAATTGGGGTTAAGGTTAATAATAAAATAATAAAACGATCGCGCTACACAAAATCGCAAACTACGCTTTCTATTACAGAACGGAAGAGAAATATGAGAGGAGCGTTTATTATTAACAAGAATAAGCTTAAGGAAATAAAAGGGAAGAAGATAATAATTCTTGACGACGTAATTACTACCGGAGTAACGGTAGCCGAATGCGCTAAGATACTGAAAAGAGCCGGCGCGCAAACTGTAGTAGCAGTCTCAATAGCCTTAGCGTTGTAAATACGGTAAACAAGAACTGAAATTACATTTTATCCGGAGCGCTGACGCCTAAAATGCTTAATCCGTTTTTAATAACTATCTTAGCGGCTAAAGCAAGGGCTATACGGGCTTCTGCAAGTTTCTTTTCGGTTCCCATAATTCTGCAAAAAGTATAAAACTTATGGAAAGCCGTCGCTAAATCTTCAAGATAATTTGTAATTCTTTGCGATTCAAACTGTTCTGCGCTGTTTAATACTTCTTCTTCAAATTTGCTTAGCTTTTTTATTAAAAGCTGTTCTTCAGGCATAACAAGTAAATCTAAATTCTCAAACGAAGGCTTAAGGCTTTCGCTTTCTATCATTCTTAAAATTGAACAGATTCTTGCATGAGCATATTGAAGATAAAAAACAGGGTTTTCGTCGGATTGTTTTTTAGCCAGAGCTAGATCAAAATTCATGTGAGTAGTTATGTTGCGCATATTAAAGAAGTAACGCACTACGTCGCTACCAACCTCGTCTGTAAGCTCGTCAAGCGTAACATAGTTAGCTTTTCTTGTGGACATTTTTACGACTTCGCCGTTATCAAGTATTGTTACAAACTGATGTATTAAAACTTTTACTCGGTCGGTGTTATAACCTAAATTCTTTAGCGCGACCATAACGTCAGGGTATGTAGCGTTATGATCAGAGCCGAAAATATCGACTAACAGATCGTATCCGCGGTTTAGTTTTACAGAGTGGTACGCAATATCCGGTAGTCTGTAAGTAGGCTCTCCGGTCGATTTTACAATTACTTTATCCTGCTCGTTTCCCATTTCAGAAAGCTTAAGCCAGGTAGCGTTTTCTTTTTCGTAAGAAAGATTTTTCTCTTTAAATGTATCAAGAAGCTGTTTTATTTTTCCTTCTTCGTAAAGCGAGTTTTCGTTAAAAAAGATTTTGTGTTCAATTTTTAAGCGAGATAAAGTTTTTTTGATATCGTTAAAAATTTCGCTTTCAGCTGCGGCTTTAAAGAGACCTTCAGCCGGTTCGTTTCTAAGCGTATCTTTATGCTCGTTAAACAATTGCTGGGCAATATCTTTTATGTACTCTCCCTGATAATGATCTTCAGGGAAATCTATTTCATCGCCTAAAATTTGCAAATACCTTAGTCTTACAGAATCTCCCAGCACGCGCATTTGTCTGCCGGCATTATTAAAATAATACTCTCTATCAACCTCATAGCCGACCCATTCAAGCAGGCTTGCAATAGTATCGCCAAACACTGCGTTTCTGCCGTGGCCTACGGTTAACGGACCTGTAGGGTTCGCAGAGACAAACTCAACGTTTGCTTTTTTACCCGCATATTTTTTTGATTTGCCGTAATTATCTCCCAGTTCAAAAATCGTTTTGATTTTGGAAGAGATAAAAGCGGGCGAGAAGAAAAAATTAATAAAACCGGGACCGGCAAGTTCAATCTTGGATATTATACTTTCGTCAATAGGGAGCGCTGCAATTATTTCGTTAGCCACTTCCCGAGGATTTCTTTTTAACGACTTAGATAGCAACAGAGCTACGTTTGTTGAAAGATCGCCGTGCGATTCAATTTTAGGAGCTTCAAAAGTTAATGGCGAGTCTTTTAAATATGTAAGAGCGTTTGAAGTCGTTTCAAATAAATTGTATAAATATGCTTTCAAGATTTATCCTGTATATTCTAAATTAGTTAGCGTCTGCGGCAAGAACCGGGTCTTGAACTTCGGTAATTTCAGCGTCTCCCCAGAGTTTTTCGAGGTTATAAAATTCTCTTGCGTTCTTTGTAAAAATATGAACTACTACGTCGATATAATCAATCAAAACCCAATTTAACGACTGATAACCCTCTCTATGCCAGCATTTAACGCCGTCGTCTCTTAATGATTTTTCGACTTCGTCGGCGATAGCCCTAACCTGAGTATCCGAGTCGGCAGAACAAATAATGAAATAGTCGGCCATTGTTGTAACTTTTCTTATATCAAGAACCTTTACATCCAATCCTTTTTTATTAAAAATCAATTCTGTTATTCTATCTGCTAATAATTTGGAATCCAATTTCGTGCCTTATTTATTAAATGGTTTAAGTTGATTATAATCTTTTCCTATCACAAACGTTACGTCTAAAAAGTAGTTCTTATTTATCTGTTGAATAATATTTTCTTTTTTGATTCCAAGCAGTTTAGCCGCTTTTTCGGCATTTGCCATATTGCCAATTCTGTCTATTACCATAGATTTATCCACGTCGAACGACATATAATTGCCCGATTGGATTACGTCAAATTTATTATCGCGAAGGTAATTAGTAAATTTATCCGCCACGCCAGCTACGCCGCAACCGTTCAACACTTCTATCTGGATATAATCCGCCGCATGAGGGGCGTTGTTTAGATTGGGGTCTTCTTTAGCAGGTATTACTCTGTTTACCAGGCTGTAACCTAAGTATAAAACCAAAAGCCCAAGAAAAACTAACGACAGATTTAAAAACAAATTGGTCTTTTGTTTTGTCTCCGTCTTTTGAGGAATATCTTTTGTTTCTTTTTCTTCTTTCACTTGGTAAATTTATTCTGTTTCAAAAACTATCTATTAGCGGTTCCAAAAAGATCGTCGTTAAACATGCCGTATCCAAAACCGTTATAATAACTGTAAGGAACTTTTCTGTACTGAACGACTACATGAACGTCTTTCCATGGCTGATAATTCAACAAAGCGTTGCTTATATAAATTCCGTTAATGTCATTTTGATACTGTTTGCTCATTGAATTGTAAGGAGTATGAACAAGACTTGCGTCTACCTGAACATTAAGATTATCGGCAAATTTATAAGCCATGCTGTTGGTATATACGCCTACAGCCATATTGTTGCCTCCGCCAAACGACGAAAATGAAAGGCTGTAAGTGTGATGCATGGAAAAATTATTAGGATTAATAAAACCTAATACATTCCCTGCATTAGTATTTATCATGCTTTCTTTAATGCTTGGAGTAAATTGATTATCATCTCTGAACTGAGCATTTGCTAAAAAACTAAAGCAAACTACCATAACAAATAATAATTTTTTCATAATTTAACCCTTAGAATTAAATACTATATTTATTTTACAAAATTTTAGAAATTTTATTCTTTTTGTCAACCAGAACAATTCTTGGTTTATGTTGTTCCGCTTCTTTCTTTTCCATTTGGGCATAAGTAATAATAATAACTTCGTCGCCTACAGCGCCAAGCCTTGCGGCAGGTCCGTTTAGGCAAATTATTCCGCTTCCGGCTTCGCCAACCAGCGTATAGGTCTCTAACCGGGTTCCGTTATTTACATTTACTACCTGAACTTTTTCATAAGGTAAAATATCAGCTGCTTTTAATAATTCTTCGTCTACAGTAATGCTGCCTTCATAATAGAGCTCAGCCATTGTAACTGTAGCTCTGTGTATTTTCGATTTAAACATTTCTAACGTCATTTTTCGATCTTATCTTTATTTAACATGTAAATATAGTGAAAATAGGACAATACTTTCAAGGTATATAACAATACTAACGGTTAACTCGTTCCTGAGCGTTTTTCGGTTAACGCATTAAACTGTACTCAAATATAGACAAAATAAACTAAATATCCGGCAAAAACATAATTATAGAAACTGGCATAAAACGCCTCTTATTGCTAATGGTTTTGAGTTAAAGTAATTTTGTTAAAATAAATTGAATTACTCAATACACAATTATATCCAAATAAATACGCTTGCTATGGAAGAATATGAAATAACTTTTTGGAGAAACAAACTCGAAAAAGTAAAAAAACAACTCGAAATAAATAACTTTGAAGTTTATATAGCGGATAATGCCGAAGAGGCCAAATCCATATTTTTTGAAAAAATATTTGCCGTGGAAAAACCGCTTTCGGTCGGTTGGGGCGACTCTATGACTCTGCATAAAACATTGATTTTAGAAGAACTTAGAAACAATAAGGAAATTAATTTTATCGATACGTTCGATAAATCCCTTGATTGGAAAGACCAGATAAAAAAAAGGAAGGAAGCTTTAACCTCCGATTTGTTTTTAACCGGATCAAACGCCGTAACAGAAAAAGGGCAGCTTGTAAATCTTGATATGGTTGGGAACAGAGTAGCCGCAATTACTTTTGGACCCCGGAAAGTTGCGCTTTTTATCGGTAGAAATAAGATCGTTCCAAATTTAGACGAAGCCGTTAGCCGAATTAAAAACTTAGCCGCGCCTCTTAACGCAGCCCGTCATCCTAATATGGTCACGCCGTGTAAAAAAACATCGGCATGTATGGATTGTACAAGTCCTCAACGGCTTTGTAATACATGGGTAATTACGGAAAAATCGTTCCCAAAGGGGAGAATAAAAATTATTCTGATAAATGAAGATTTGGGGTTATAACGAGAAGCTAAATTGAACAATAGGTGACGTTGCGCTTCGGTAAGCTCACATTTTTGCGTCATGGTGAGCGAAGTCGAACCATGACAATAAGTTTAATGCATGTTTAGTAAGTCAGTCATCCTTCGACTGACGCTCATGATGGCGATGTTACAGTTAAGGTAGCCAAAATATTGTCTTGGCCGTCAGGGGAGGGCTCTTACGGAATAAAGAAAGCTATTCTTGATAGTTAGTTTATTATTTTAAGCTTCTGTTTCGGTCACGGTACGACCGTGACCGCCGAGAGGCTACGGTAGTCGTGTAAGTTCTTCTTGACTACCAATCTAAATGGATTTTTAAGCTGCGGACTTGGTCGTTGAGTTTATCGAGCGAAAAGTCCGCAGCTACGAAATTTAAAAATGCATTACGCTATCCTACTTATCATTTTCCGGAAGAAACGGAGGCTGGCTAGGCAGCTTATTGGTCTCGGTCATCCGCATATCTTCCTTTGCTCTCTGATAAAACTGCGCTTCTTTTTCTCCTTTCAGATCGAGGAAGTAAGGATAAAAAATAGGTCGCGAAGGTATTTTAGTTACGTCGCCTATATCTAAACCGTTATGCGTCACGTTCTTTCTGTCAATTAAATATCTATCTCCGTAATACAGCATATATTTACCGTCATAAAGATCTTTTAGACGTTGTTTATGCTTTAGTTCCAATTGCCTGGAAGCAAGAGTCTGGTATTTTTCACTCTTATTTGCAAACTGGAGAGCAACGGCATAATTGCCGCTGTGGACTAAAACGGGCGTGCCCATTTTTACAACAGGGTATAACTCTTCAGCGTCTTCGTTTGAAATTCTAACACAGCCGTGCGAACTGCGCCGAACGCCAAGATTTCGGTAATAACCTTTGCTTTTTAAAGCGTGGAAACCTATTCCGTAATTAAACCCCATCCAGTTTAACATCAGCGTCTGGTCAAATTGCTTTGAAAACCATTGAGGCATTTTGGATTGGATTACATATAGCCCTTCTTTTGTGGCTACTGCTTTTTTTAATTTAGGGTTCCCGGAAGATATTTTGAATCGCTTTACCTCGCCATTTCTGGTAAAAAGATAAGCGTTTTGAGATTTTAAATTTACTTCAATAAACTGGTCTGCTAAAGTATAAAGAGTATCGCGGACTGACGAATAGTGTAAAATTGCTCTGTA
Source organism: Ignavibacteriales bacterium UBA1304 (assembly GCA_002307295.1). GTDB lineage: Bacteria > Bacteroidota > Ignavibacteria > Ignavibacteriales > Ignavibacteriaceae > UBA1304. Next base: position 75,574 of record DBTY01000034.1, on the reverse strand, counting down.
TGCGTCTAAGGGCAGGTGTTCTGTTATTTTTCTTCTATCTGTTGCGTAACAACACAAAGCCGCCGAAAAGACGATATATGCCGATAACTGAATAAGTTTTTTCATTTTTCCTTTTGATCAAAATAGTTCTTTACTATTGCCGCTTTTTTCTTACCGATTAATTCTTCCAATTTTATCAGCTCTGCGTTTTTTATATTTTCAACGCTGCCTAAATTTTTCAATAATGCTTCGGCAATCTTATTCCCGATTCCTTTAATTTCGAGAAGTTCTGTAGTAATTGTACGTTTGCTTCTTCGTTCTCTATGAAAAGTTATTGCAAATCTATGAGCTTCGTCTCGAACCTGCTGGAGAAGTTTTAAGCCGGAAGAAGTTTTAGGAATCGATTCGGCTTCAGACATATTAGGGAAGAATACTTCCTCTAACCGTTTTGCTAAACCTATTATATTATAATTCTTTATGTTAAGTTCTTCCAGAACTTCAACCGCGCTGGACAATTGCCCTTTGCCTCCGTCGACCATAATCAGATCGGGGAAGGGGAGCTTTTCTTCCATAACGCGCGTATATCTGCGTCTTATGATTTCTCGCATACTTGCAAAATCGTCAGAACCAATAACTTCTTTGATGATAAATCGTTTATAAAGGCTTTTTTTAGGCTTTCCGTCTACAAAAACGACCATGCTCGCCACAGGATCGCTGCCCTGAAGATTTGAATTATCAAAACACTCAATTACTTTAGGCAATATGCTTAATCTTAAATCTCTTTTCAATGCAGAAACGGGGTAGGGAATATTTCCTTCCTTCTTCATTCTTTGAAGCTGCAAATCCTTTAGCTGCAATATAGCATTTTCTTTGCACATTTTAATTAGCGAGACGAGGGATTTTAAACTTCCTTCCCTCTGCGGCACAAAAAAATGAACCCGGTTTCCAGCTTTTTCTGACAGCCAGTCTGTTAATGTTTCTTCGTCCGCCGGGTTGGTTTCCAGAACAATTTCTTTAGGAATTTCGGTAAACTCGCCATAATAAAACTTAATAATCGAAGCGTAAATTTCCGGAAGCTCGTCTTCCATTTCTACGCTTAAACGAATTTGTTTTTTGCTGATTAACTTGCCGTTTCTGATGTTTAATATCGATCCTGACACGTCCTTATCTTCTTTAGCTGCGGCAATAATATCGCGGTCTTCGGAGTCCTGGCTTACAATTTTTTGTTTAGAAGAAATTGCGCTTAACTGGTTAATTTTATCCCTTAATTCAGCGGCTTTTTCAAATTTTAGTTCTGTTACATAGGCGTTCATTCTGCTTTTTATTTCGGCAATCAGGTCGTCGGTTTTGCCTTTTAGAAGTTTTACAACTTCTTCAACCATTTCAGAGTATTCCTGCTGAGAAACAAGCGCCTCGCAGGGGCCGTCGCATTTTTTAATATGATAATCGAGACATACTTTGAATTTGCCGCTTTGAATGCTTGAGCTATTTAGCGACAGATTGCAGCTTCTGATTTTAAAAATCTGGTTAATCATTCTAAGAGACGACTTCATATTTTTAACTTCGGTATATGGGCCAAAGTATTTTGAGCCGTCGCGTATTATTTTCCGTGTAGGAAAAATACGCGGGAAAGGTTCGTTTGTTATTCTTATAAACGGGTAAGTCTTATCGTCTTTCAGCAGAATGTTATAGCGCGGCTTTAACTCTTTAATCAGATTATTTTCCAATACAAGAGCTTCAATTTCGCTTTCGGTTATAATTAGTTCAAGGTTTACTATTTTGCTAACTAATGCGAGCGTTTTGGGCGAAGTTATAGAACTATGGAAATAACTTTTTACTCTGTTTTTGAGGTTTTTAGCTTTTCCTACGTATATAACTTTCCCTTTCTCGTTAAAATACTGATAAACGCCAGGTTTATCAGGGAGATTAGAGAGTTTAGATTCAAGAGTTAAATTCATTTCATACTTGCTGTTATTTCAATAGTTCTAATTTAGAAATCTTTTTAATAATAAAGGACTTCAAAATTAAAACATCTTAAAATGTATAATTCTTTGGAATTACAACAAGTCCGCTATCTGTAACTGTAAATCTTTTCTTATCGGCTTCATAGTTAAACCCAATTTCAACGCCTTCCGGAATAACGACATTTTTATCAATTATCGCTCTTCTAATTTTTGCATTTCGTCCTATTACGCAATGGTTCATCACAATAGAATCGGAAACGTAACTAAAGCTGTTTATCCTTACGTTAAAACCAAGAATACTTCTTTCTACAAGACCTCCGGAAATAATAGAACCGTCGCAGATTAGCGAATTAAGATCGCGGCCAATTCTATCTTCGCCGTGCGAAACCGTTTTTACCGGGGGATATTGCCCCTGATATGTGCGTATAGGCCAGTCGGTATCGTATAAGTTAAATTCAGGAAGCACGCTTATCAAATCCATGTTGGCTTCGTAATAGCTTTCAATTGTTCCAATGTCTTTCCAATAAGGGGATTGCTTTTTGTTTTCGTCTTCAAATTTATAAGCCACAACATGGCGGTTCGATTTTAACATGTAAGGAATAACGTCCTGTCCGAAATCGTTTGCTTTAATCTTCTTTTGTTCCATTTCGGCAAAAACGCTGCGCAAAACAGAAGCGTTAAAAATGTATATAGCCATGTTTACAAAGGAATAACCCGGTTTGTCTGGTATTTCTGGCGGGTTAGCCGGTTTTTCAATAAATGAATTTACGACGTAATCGTCGTCTACGCCAACAATACCAAAACGGCTTGCGCTTTCGCGCGGCACTTCTATACAGGCTAAAGAGAGGTCGGCTTTTCTATCTATGTGTGCCTGAAGCATTTTTATATAGTCCATCTTGTAAATATGGTCGCCGCTTAAAAGCAGCATCCATTTACATTTATCGCTGTTAGCAAAGAGGTTAAGGTTTTGTTGAATAGCGTTTGCAGTGCCTAAATACCAATCGCCGCTAACTTTTTTTTGCGGCGGAATGGAGTAGATACACTCTCCCAATTCTGCATTAAAAATGTTCCATGCCTCAAAAATATGCTGGTTTAAAGAATCCGATTTATATTGAGTAAGTATGTATACTCGTCTTAAGCCAGAATTAAGGCAGTTCGATAAAGCGAAGTCAATAATTCTATATTTGCCGCCGAACGGAACGGAAGGTTTGCTTCTAAAAGCCGTTAAAGGATGTAACCGTTCTCCCTGTCCGCCTGCTAAAATCATTGTAATTGTATCGCGCAATATAGATGAACCAGTATAAGGCATAAAATCCCTCGTTTTTTTTTCAAATATATTGAATTTACAATTGATTGGCAATCACAGAAATTGTTAACTTTAAATATAACATTTAATTAATTTTCAATTTTAACCGGATTAAGTTTGAATTATAAATCAAAAGCGCTTTTTACGGCTGTTTGCAGCATATTTTTCTCGTTTGGAATTACCTTTGGCTCTATTATTTCTGACAATAGAAATTATGAAGAAAATAAATATTTTGCATTTAATGTCGATGAAGCCGATTCTGATTATATTTCTGACAACCAAAAGAAAATTGATATCCTTCACTATGACATTAACATACGACTTTTACCTGAAGAAAAAATCATTGAAGCTGTCACTACCGTTACCGGATTAATAAAAGAATCCGGCCTTAAAACTATTGACCTTAATTTTCATGATAATTTTATTATATCCCAGGTTTTGTTAAACGGTAAAAAAACAGAATACTTTAATAAAAAAACAAAACTATCAATTCCGGTTCCTGCGGATTATAACGACACTTTTAATATTACTGTAAATTATAAGGGATGCCCTAAAAAGTTAGGATTATCTTCCTTTGTGTTTGGGGAAATAAACGATAAATCGCTTGTTTATACTTTAAACGAGCCAAGTTATGCTTCTACCTGGTTTCCGTGTAACGATATTCCGTCTGATAAAGCGCTGCTTGATATCAGGATTACAAACGATTCGTCTAGAACTTCCGTTTCAAACGGTAAACTTATGGATGTAACGGCAAACGGAGCGGAAAAAACTTATCATTGGAAAACTTTTTATCCTATTGCTACTTATTTAATCTGCCTGTTTTCTTCTAAGTACGATACTTTTGAAGATCAATATATTAATCAGAATAACGACACGTTAAAACTTCAATATTTTGTTTTACCGGAACATAAAAATAACGCTAAATTTGATTTTGAAGATCAGCCTGAATACTTAAGAGTATTTTCAAAATTGTTTGGAGACTATCCGTTTATGAAAGAAAAATACGGCATAGCGGAATTTCTTTGGCAGCAGGGCGCAATGGAAAACCAGACAATCACCGGAGTTGGAAGCAGCTTTGTAAGCGGCAAAAAGTTGTTTGACGACGTTTATATTCATGAATTGTCTCACCACTGGTGGGGAGACGCTGTTTCTCCCGCAACCTGGAAGGACATTTGGCTGAATGAAGGGTTTGCAACTTACTCCGAAGCTCTTTATTATGAAGCAAAATCCGGGTTTGACGCTTTAAAATCGACCATGCAAAGCAAATTCAAACGTGATTTTCCTGAAAAACTTTATAGTACTGACGGCGATTTATTTTCTATGACCATTTATAATAAAGGTTCATGGGTTTTGCACATGTTACGGAAAGAAACCGGCGATTCGACTTTCTTTTCTATTTTAAGGACTTATTTTCAAACGTATAAATATAAAAACGCTTCTACCAACGACTTTAAAACTATTTGTGAAAAAGTTTCTGGCAAAAACCTAACCCAGTTTTTTAAACAGTGGGTATATGAAGGTATCGGTATTATTGAAGCCGATTATGATTGGTCTGTAAAACAGCAGGATTCAACTTACTCTTTAAAACTTAATGTGGAACAAACGCAAAAAGAATATCCCGAATATTCTTTTTCGTTAGACGTTAAAGTACTTTTTGAAGGGACGACTAATTTTGTTACTAAAACAGTTTATGTAGGCTCTAAAACCAGGAATTTTGAATTTCGGTTTGATAAAAAACCTATAGATGTTATCTTGGATCCGGACTCGTGGCTGCTTGCGCATTTTAGCAATTATGCTGGAATAGTTAATTAATGTATTTAAATAGAGAATAAATTGGATAATTCGCAAAAATATTACTTTATTTCAGACGTTCATTTGGGACTTTGTTCTAAAGAGATTGAAAAAAAGAAGGAAAGACTGTTAGTGAAATTTCTTGAATTCTGCTCAACAGACGCTAAAGAAGTTTTCATTGTCGGCGATTTATTCGATTATTGGTTTGAATACCGGCGCGTATATCAAAAAGGGTTTTTCAGAACGCTGACCGCGCTTCAGGATCTTGTAGAAAAAGGGATCAAAGTTCACTACATAATTGGCAACCACGATTTTATGCACCGCGATTTTTTTCAGAAAGAAATTGGCGCTTTTTTGTATGAGAACCCTTTAGAGGTTAAATTAGGGAACTGTAATTTTTTTATTGCGCATGGCGACGGTTTGGTGAAAAATGATATTGGCTATAATATTTTGAAAAAAGTTCTTCGGAATAAAACAGTTCAATGGTTTTACTCTCTTATTCATCCCGATTTTGGCATAGCTTTAGCCAGCGGAACAAGTAAAAAAAGCAGAGGTTATACGTCCCAAAAAGATTATGGCGAAGGCGACGGGCTGTTTGAAGCCGCTAAAGAAAAAATAAATTCAGGCGCTGATTATGTGGTGATGGGACATTTACATCAACGTTTTTTTGAAAAAATAGAAAACGGTCGTTATATTAACTTAGGTTCATGGTTGGATTCTCCATGTTATGGAGTATATTCAAATAATAAATTTGAAATTGTAGATTGGAATTAAAGATGAATATTAAAAATCTTTCTGATAGCGAGTTCGATAATTACTTTGATAATGTTAAAGATAAAAAGAAAAAGAAAAGCGGCGACGATAAGTTTAAGAAAAAGCTAACTATTATCTTATCTGTTTTAGCGTTTCTGTTCGTTGCTTTTATAGTTTATATTGTAATGGGTTTGCCTTCTCTTGAAGAATTGGAAAATCCAAAACCTCAACTGGCAAGCAAGGTTTATACCGCCGACGGCGAATTGCTTGGACAGTTTTATATAGAAAACAGAATTGAAACTGATATTGACAGCGTTCCTAAAAGTCTTGTAGACGCATTAATTGCCACTGAGGACAGAAAGTTTTACGATCACTGGGGCGTAGATTTTGACCGTTTTTTCAAAGCTATGGCTAAAAACGTTATTACTTTTTCCAACAGAGGCGGCGCAAGCACTATTACTCAACAGCTTGCAAAAAACCTGTATAAACTAAAAGGGAAGAATGAATCAGTCTTTGCCACGGCTGTAAGAAAAATGCGGGAATGGATTTCGGCAATTCAGATTGAAAAAAACTTTACCAAACGCGAAATTTTGGAGCTTTACCTAAACGTATCTTATTTTGGCAGGAGCGCTTATGGAGTTGAATCGGCGTCGAAAATATTTTTTGATAAAAAAGCCAAAGACCTTAATTTGCAGGAGTCCGCGCTTTTAGTGGCTCTGCTTAAATCGTCAGTAGTTTATGACCCTATTAAGAATCCTGAAAATGCGCTTCACCGGCGTAATTTGGTGTTAAATAATATGCGTTCTGAAGGAATGATTACCCAGGAACAGTATGAACAGACTAAAGATCAGCCGATTGTATTAACCAAAGAGAAACTTGGCAAGTTCAAAAGCATTGCTCCTCATTTTATGGAGTACGTTCGTCAGCAGATGGAGGCGATGGCCGATAAATACGGGTATAACTTATACCGCGACGGTCTGAGCATTTATACGTCCATTGATATGCGCATGCAAAGAATAGCTAACCGCGTTGCCGCTGAGCACTTAAAAGAATATCAGGCAATATTTAATAAAAACTGGGATTGGAATAAGAACCTTGCTCTGTTAAATACTTTAGTCGAAAAAGAAATCAAGAACTCGGAAGAATATAAAGACGCCGATACCGATTATGACAGAACGAAAATATTTGAACGCTTGAAAAATAATCCTGCATTTATCGACTCGGTTAAAACCATGGCGGCTAAAATTCAGGTCGGTTTTGTTGTGATGGATCCTCATACCGGGCAGATAAAAGCTATGGTAGGGGGCGAAAATCAGGAATTCTTATACGGATTGAACCACGCAACGCAAATAAGAAGACAGCCGGGTTCTGCGTTTAAACCTTTTGTATACACGGTAGCCATTGATAACGGTTATTATCCTGCGTATTCGCTTTTAAATCAGCGGTTTGATTATAATGGATGGTCGCCTGCAAATAGCCATAACGATTATTCCGGCTATATGACTTTGCGCGAAGCTCTTGCACAGTCTGTAAACGTAGTTGCTGGTAGGTTAATAATTTCAAACATGGCTCCTGTAAGCCAGGTTATACAATATGCTAAAAAGATGGGAATAAACTCCAAATTAGGCGCATTCCCTTCGTTAGCTTTGGGCACGTCGGAAGTTACTCCGCTTGAAATAACCTCCGCTTACGGCACTATTGCAAATAAAGGAGTTCGGGTTTCGCCTATTTCAATTATGAAAATTGAAGATCGTAACGGTATGACGGTAAGTCAGTTTATGCCTGAATACAGCGTTGCAATTTCAGAAGAGACCGCTTCAATAATTACTAATATGATGCAGGACGTTGTAACTTACGGAACCGGAGCTACGGTTAAAAAATATTTCTTCAGGCCTGCGGCTGGTAAAACTGGCACTACAACCGAGTTTGCCGACGCATGGTTCGTTGGATTTACTCCGCAATTAGTTGCCGGAGTATGGGTTGGTTTTGACGACCACAGAGTAAAGTTTAACGGCTGGTATGGGCAGGGCGCAAGAGCCGCGCTTCCTATATGGGCTATGTTTATGGCTGATACTTATAAGGAATTAAATCTTCCGTTGCAGTATTTTCAAATGTCGTCTGGCGTTACCACGGCTGCTTTTTGCAGGGAATCAATTCAGGCCGGCGAAACAAGACTTGCCACTGACGCTTGCCCTGACAAAGTGATGGATATTATAAATCCTAAAAACATGCCGGAATATTGTACAATCCATAAGGGAGGAGCCAAAGCCGCTCCTGCGAAGGAAACTGAGAAAAAAGGAGACTCCGGCTGGTAAATTTTTGTTTTTATTTAACTCAATATTTTTTAACTTGCGAAGGTTAAAAATTATTGATTTGCCCAGATGGTGGAATTGGTAGACACGCTACATTCAGAGTGTAGTGAGAGTATTCTCATGCAGGTTCGAGTCCTGTTCCGGGCACACATATAAATCAACTGAACTTTGGATATTAAAAATTCCGAAATCTCTTCTGACAAAGCATACCAAAACGCTTTGAAGTTTGCAAAAACTCACTACGAAAATTTTCCTGTAGTTTCTTTTCTCGTTCCTAAAACTCTACAAAAACATATAGCTATTATTTATTGGTTTGCCCGCACTGCCGACGATATTGCCGACGAAGGCGATTTTACTGAAAATGAACGGCTGAATAAACTAAACGGCTTCCGCGCGCGGCTGCAAAACCTGCTTATGGGAAGTTATATTGATTTTCTTGACGTAGCTCTTCACTCTACTATTATTGAAAAAAAACTTTCGCCTGAATTATTTTTTGACCTCTTATCCGCTTTTGAACAGGATATAACAAAAAAACGTTATGCTGATTTTGACGAAACTCTCTCTTACTGTAAGCGTTCTGCAAACCCGGTAGGAAGGCTTATTCTTGAATTATACGGCGTCAGGGATAAAGAAGCGTTTGAATATTCCGATAATATCTGTACGGCGTTACAAATAATTAATTTCATTCAGGATACAAAAATTGATTTTGAAAAGGGAAGGATTTATATTCCCTTAGACGAAATGGAAAAATTCAGAATAACTGAACGTTATTTTGAGCTGAATGAACAAAACGAAGATTTCCGAAGGCTTGTTGAGTTTCAGGTTGAGCGGGTTGAAAAAATGTTTATCCGCGGTAAAAATCTTCTTGGGTATCTAAATGGAAGGCTGAAATTTGAAATTGGCTGGACGATTGCCGGAGGAATGGCTATAGCTCATAAAATTAGAGAAAACAATTTCTCTGTTCTTAGCCAAAGACCTGAATTAAATAAAATGGATTTTGTGTTTTTATTATTAAAGACCGTGATGTTAAAATGATAGAAGAAACTAAAGAAATAGCCCAAAAAAGTAAAAGCAGTTTTTATTATGCTTTTTCTCTTTTACCTAACGATAAAAGAGACGCAATGAATACAGTCTATGCTTTTTGCAGAAAAACTGACGATATTATTGACGAAGGAACCGAGCCGGACGATATTAAATATGAAAACCTGCGTAAATGGAGAATTGAGTTTGAAAAAGCTTTCCAGGGTTCGTCAGAGTTTTATTTGCTGAATAAATTAGCTAAAACTATCCGTCAGTTTAATATACCAGTCGATCCTTTCTTTGAGCTGATAAAAGGGATGGAAATGGATTTGCAAACCAAAAGATATCTTAGTTTTGAAGACCTCTCTTTGTATTGTTACCGCGTAGCTTCTACTGTGGGGCTTATGTGTATAGAAATATTCGGCTATAAACATAAATCTGCAAAAGATTTTGCGGTTAACCTTGGCATTGCTTTGCAGCTTACCAACATTCTTCGCGACGTTAAAAAAGACGCCGATAATGGGAGAATATATCTCCCTCAGGAAGATATATCAAAATTTAACTACTCTGAACCCGACCTGATGCTTCACTCTTATAATCAGAATTTTATAGAGCTTATGAAATATGAAACGGCAAGAGCCGATAATTATTTCCAGAAAGCTACTATCGCTCTTGATCTTGACGATAAAGGCGCAATGTTTGCCGCTCGCGCAATGCAGCATATTTATTATAAAATACTCACTAAAATAAAAGCTGTAGAATACGATATTTTTAATAACGACGTAAAAGTTTCCAAGATGGAAAAAGCGGGCATAGCTATAGGCGTTTGGGCAAAATACAGTTTAGTTTATTAATGAAAAAAGGAATTGTTGTCGGCGGAGGGTTAGCCGGTCTTTCCGCTTCCGCTTTTCTTGCTGATAAAGGTTTTAGGATTGAATTAATTGAAGCCGCGCCTAAGTTAGGAGGCAGGGCATATTCGTTTGAAGATGAAAACTTTGGCTGCGAACTTGACAATGGCCAGCACATTATGATGGGCTGTTATAAGTCCGCTCTTGAATTTATGAAGCTTATTGGCGCTTATGATAATTTATCCGTGCAGAAAAATCTTTCAATAACTTTTGTAGGCGCGTCAGGCGCGGAATATAAACTAGAATCTTCCTGGCTTCCGTACCCGTTCAATTTGTTATCGGCGATACTTAACTATAAAGCTCTTTCGTTTAGGGATAGGTTAAATGTCGTCCTTTTTTTTGCTAAATTTCCATTTATAAGCGGCGGTTCTGTTCAGCAGTTTTCAGTAGCCGAATGGCTTAAAAATGAAAACCAAAATGATGAAATAGTAAAAGCGCTGTGGGAACTTATTTCGGTAAGCGCGTTAAATACAAACATTAATAAAGCGAACGCTAAAATGTTTTTGGATATTTTGAAAAAAATATTTTTAAGAGGAAACTCTTCAACTCTCATTGTAACGCCTGAATACGGCTTATCCAAAACATATTGCCAAAACGCGTCTGATTTTATTCAAAGCAAAAATGGGGCAGTTTCGGTTTCCGAAAAAGTTACTGAAATTAAGATAGAAAATAATTCAGCCGCGGAAGTAATTACTAACAGGCGCAGAATTACTGATTTTGATTTCGTGATTTCCGCAGCTCCTCTTTTTGCAGCGGAAAAATTTCTGCCAAACATTAAAGAATACATTTCCAGTTATCCCGCATTAGAATATTCCTCAATTTTATCTGTGCATTTAAAAATTATTAACAATCCATTAAAAGAAAAATTCTACGCTCTGATTGGTTCGCCAGTGCATTGGGTATTTAATCATTCAGATTATATTACAATTGTTATAAGCGACGCTGATTTACTGATTAAAAATAGTAACGAAGATATTATATCTATGGTAAAAGGGGAGCTTAAAAAATATCTTAAAATTGAAACAGACACTGTAACAAACTCGCGCATTATAAAGGAAAAACGGGCTACTTTTATTCCTTCTCGCGAGATTATAAATACAAGACCCGGTTATAAAACAAAATTAAACAATTTTTTTATTGCCGGAGACTGGACAAACACTCATCTTCCGTCCACTATAGAAAGCGCCGTTGCAAGCGGCAAATACATTTCCAATTATCTTGTCCTGAAATATTCCTGACTCTGAATAGCGTTAGCGTGATTTATTTTTACAATTATTGAACTTTTTTTGTCTGATACTTGGTTATTAAGTTATATGACTTTTAGTCCATTGAAAAATGGAACCGTTTATAATTAAATCAATAAATTAACCTTTAACTTGATGAGGGGTTTTGCTTTATGATGAACATTTATGAAAAGCTCGAAAATAAAATTGAGCTGTGGCGGTCTGAAGTTTCTTCTTTAATGAAAGAGCATGGGGATAAGGTTATCTCGCAGGTAACCGTTAAACAGGCTTATGGCGGATTAAGAGGCGTTAGGTCGTTAGTGACGGATACTTCCAAAGTGCCTGATGATAAAGGGCTTACTATTAGAGGCCGGCTACTTAAAGATCTTTCCGTTTATACTCCGGAAGAAATTTATTACCTTCTGCTAACTGGCGATTTGCCAAATGAAGCTGAGTTAAATGATTTTGTAATAAATCTTAAATTCAGAAAACATGTGCCTTATTACGTTTGGGACGTGTTAAAAGCAATGCCGAAGGATTCGCATCCTATGACTATGCTGAATACTGCCATCCTTGTTATGCAGAAGGAATCGGTATTTGCAAGGATGTATGAAAAAGGAATTAAAAAAGAGGAATTCTGGAAGCCTACTCTTGAAGACGCTTTGAACATAGTTGCAAAAATTCCCTCTATTGCGGCGGCTATTTACAGAATACGTTTTAATAAAGGGGAATTAATTCAACCCGACCCGTTTATGGATATTACGGGGGACTTCGTCTATATGATGGGGGTTGATAACGCTTCGGATGAATTTAAAGACCTTATAAGAATGTTTTTAATTACTCACTCCGACCACGAAGGAGGGAACGTAAGCGCGTTTACAACCACTACAGTCAGCTCCGCTCTATCGGACATGTACTATGCAGTCTCTGCCGGTTTTGATGGTCTGGCGGGTCCTTTACACGGTTTGGCTAATCAGGAAAGTATTATGTGGGTGCTGGATACGCTTGAACAATTCGGCGGCTATCCTACAAAAGACCAGTTAAAACAGCATGTAAGAGATACCCTTAACGCGGGACGGGTAGTTCCCGGTTACGGGCATGCAATTCTAAGAATTACTGATCCGCGTTTTGAATTGTTCCTTGAATTTGGTAAAAAATACTGCGGCAACGATCCCGTTTTTAATACGGTATCAAACCTTTACGACGTTGTGCCGGATATCTTAAAAGAAATACAAAAAATTAAAGACCCCTGGCCAAACGTAGACGCCTGTTCCGGCTCGCTGTTATACCATTACGGACTGAAAGAATTTTCATATTATACGGTTATCTTTGCCGTTTCTCGCGCGCTTGGTTTAACGGCGCAAACAGTAATGGCCCGCGCATTGGAGTATCCAATCACGCGTCCAAAATCCGTCACAACCGACTGGATTAAAGAATATGTAAACGCGAATTAGTTTTTACAATGAACAAGATATTTCTCTTGGGCGCCGCGGTCGAACCGTGGCGCCCAAGGGTAAAAACGATATTATTCCCAATCAGTTAAAGTTGGTTGAATGAAATCCTTTTCTTGCATTGCATGGATAATATTTAAGTATTCATGAATTGTACCAATTCTCGTCCAACACGGCAAAGGATGTATTTCTAATTGCGCATACCTTATTACTTTGCTGTCAATAGGAGGGAAAAACGGCTTTTTATTTGGGTCTCCAGAAAGCCATAAATATTTTAACCACAATGAAATAGATTTCTGACTTGTTCCTATGTTTATATTAACAACTGCATGCCCCTCAGATGTAAAATCATTTAAGTGATTTTTTAGATTTTCTATTTCCTCGCAATACTTTTTTTCAGTATAAGCGTTTATGTTATATCTTTCAGATAATTGTATAAGCCAACATTTCCAACACTCTTTAAATTCGTCTTTACCGTTTTGATTACTATAAATATGGTTGTGCTGTATCGAAGCGTTAATTGTATCGCGTAAAAACATCTGTTTAATAAATTCGTCCATCTTTGCCTCGCACTACCTTTGTTTGTGAAATACAATAGCTTTATAAAGATAAAAAAATAGTCTTTTCTGTTTATTTTGTCAAGCAGAAAGGAAAAACGCTTAATTATTTAATTATCAAATAACAATCTGGGGCGCCGCGGTCGAATCGTGGCGCCCGAGGGGAGAGTAGAGCTCTTTGACGGCTTAGTGAAATCTCAGAAGAATAAAAACGCCAAATTTCTTAAATATAAGAAGTTTGCAAAATTATTTTCAATTATTTGAATTTATAAATTGGAAATGTAAAGCCTGAGCCCTATATTGCTATACAAAAAAAGATAAATGTCTGCAAGAAATAAAGTAAAATTCATATTCGTAACAGGCGGCGTAGTATCTTCTATAGGGAAGGGAATAGCTGCTGCATCTCTTGGTTTATTACTTAAACAAAGAGGTTTCAAAGTAACCATCCAAAAATTTGACCCTTATATAAATGTCGATCCGGGAACGATGAATCCGTTCCAGCATGGAGAGGTGTTTGTGACCAACGACGGCGCAGAGACTGATCTCGATCTGGGGCACTATGAGCGCTTCCTTGACGTTAATATGACTAAGGCCAATAACACAACCACAGGTCAGGTCTATAACGACGTTATTTCAAAGGAAAGACGCGGAGAGTTCCTTGGCGAAACCGTTCAGGTTATCCCTCACATCACCGACGAAATAAAATCGCGTATGACCGCTATTGCCAAATCTGGCGATTATGATATAATCATAACCGAAATTGGCGGAACTGTGGGCGATATTGAAAGCCTTCCTTTTATCGAAGCAATGAGGCAGTTAATGCTTCAGTTCGGCAAAAAGAACGCTATGAGCATTCACGTTACTCTTATCCCTTATATTGTAGCGGCCGGAGAATTAAAAACCAAACCCACTCAACACAGCGTTAAAAATTTATTGGAGCTTGGAATACAGCCTGATATTTTAATCTGCCGTTCTGAAAAGAAAATTGTTAAGGAAGTCCGTAATAAAATTGCGTTGTTCTGCAATGTAGAATCAGGCGCGGTAATATCATGTCAGGACGCCTCTTCAATTTATGAAGTGCCTTTAGGTTTGTATAAAGAAAAATTAGATCAGATTGTAGTTGAAAAACTTCACCTGCCTGATAGAAAAATCAAACTTGAGTCTTGGACAAATATTGTATCAAGAATAAAAAATCCCGCAAAGAAAGTTGAAATTGCAATTTGCGGAAAATATGTAGAGCATCTTGACGCATATAAAAGTATTATCGAAGCTTTTGTTCATGCCGGAGCGGAAAACGACGCAAAAGTTAGTATCCGTTACATAAGCGCCGAAGCTTTGGAACAGCAGGATCCGGCTAAACTCCTTCTTGGGGTAAGCGGTATTCTGGTGCCGGGCGGTTTTGGCGAACGAGGCGTTGAAGGAAAAATAAACGCTGTTAAATATGCCAGGGAAAATAAGATTCCGTTTTTTGGCATCTGCCTGGGTCTTCAGTGCGCAGTTATTGAATTTGCAAGGAACGTATGCGGCTTAACAAAAGCCAACAGCTCTGAATTTAAAAAGAATAAGTTTGACGTTATTGATTTGATGAACGATCAGCGAGCTGTTAAAAACGTTGGCGGCACTATGAGGCTTGGCTCTTACCCATGTTCAGTGCAGGAAGGAACTAAAGCTTATGAAGCCTATAATTCAAGTCTGATTTCAGAAAGACACAGACATAGATTTGAAGTTAACAACAAATTCAGAAGCTTATTAAGCGAAAAAGGATTAGTATTTAGCGGCCTTTCTCCCGATCAATCGTTGGTGGAAATTATCGAACTTAAAGATCAGCCCTGGTTTTTAGGATGCCAGTTCCACCCGGAACTGAAATCCAGAGCTACAAAGGCTCATCCTTTATTCAGAGAGTTTGTTAAAGCGGCGCTAATATATTCCGGAGCGAAGGAATAATTTTTAATGCAAAAATATTTGTTCTTCTTTTTACTCTTGTTCTCAAGTTGCGTTAGTTTATTTTCGCAAACAGATTTAGATAACCAGATAAAAAAGGGAACCGATTTAGCTTATAACTTCCAGTGGGAAAAGTCCAACGAAGTATTCCAAAAATTAATTGAAAAATATCCGGATGATCCATCCGGATATTTTTATAAATCCCGCAATTGCGCCTGGGCGTATTTAAGCGGCAGAGCGCAAACCGAGTACGACGAGTTTTTTAAGCTATCCGATATAGCCTTAAAAAAAGCCGAGCAAAGACTTGATAAAGATTCAAAAGACGAAACGGCTTTATTTATACTTGGTACGTCTTACAATTACCGGGCGGTTGTTTTTGGGCGCGCAGAAAGCTACGTTAACGCTATATGGGCATTTAAAAAGGCCAACTCATTTCTAAAAGAACTAATAGAAAAAAACAGACAGTTTTACGACGCTTATTACGGGCTTGGAATTTACAACCTTGTATTAAGCGAAATACCTTCAGGCTTCAAATGGGCTCTGAATGTAGCGGGGATATCTGGGGATAAATCTACCGGACTTAGCTATCTTAAAACAGCTTCGCAAAGCGGAAAATATTTTAAATCCGAGGCGCAGTATTATTTATCGCAGGTATACTCCGATAACTTTTTCAACTACGGAGCCGCGGCTGGACAGCTAAAAAAACTAATCGTTCAGTATCCGCAAAACTCGTTATTTTTATATTCATACGCGGCTGTTCAGATGAAACAGCGCAAGCTTAACGAAGCCGCACAGTTACTAAACAAAGTTATAAGAAACGAGACTGATAAAAAATTCCGGCAGATTACGGCGTATTCATATTTTACTTTAGGCGATATTTATTACCGTAAAAATGAATTTGCAAATGCGATAGATAACTATTCTAAATTTTTCAATTATAATTCTTTGAATGAATATACAGGAATAGTAAGTCTTCGTCTTGGGATATCATATGAAATGACGAACAACAGAAACAGCGCTGTAAGATGTTTTGAAAAGGCTCAAAAAGGGAATAAGAATTTTGAAGAAGACGTTTACGCAAAAAGGATTGGCGAAACATTTCAGAAAAGAACTATTGCGGAGACAGAAAAAAAAGTCATACGAGGCGCAAATTTAATTGAAGCGGGGCAGTATAACGAAGCGGAAACTGAGTTAAAGGAAGCTTTGCAGGCTATAAAAACAGAACGGTTGAAAGCCGAAGCATGCGTGTATTTGAGCGACGTATCTTATGAGCTGGGGCGCGTTTCCGAATCCATTGATTATGCCCAAAAAGCAAGGAACATGAATCCCGGCGACGAAAAATGGACTCGGCCGTTTGCCAGTTACTACGAAGCGCGCGCATTATTTAAAAAAGGGGATAGTTCGGGCTGTAAAACGGCTCTTAACGCGGCTCAAAGCCAAAATAAGTATGATTTTGAAAAAAAATTAGATATTTTTATAAATAATTTTAAAAGAAAAATTAATCATTAGATTATAGTTGAAAATATTTTTATATTATTGCTGTAAATTTTTATAAATAAACAAATTAAATGGAAAAAAACTCCGTTTTAACGTTACATTTATAACATCTGACATTGACAATACTTTAGTAATTAATTAATTTTATTAGCTTTTTTTAACAGATTATAAGTGAAATTAGCCGTATTTGTTTCAGGTAGAGGTTCAAATCTTCGAGCCATTGTTCAATCAAACGAATTGAAGAATAAAGTTGAAGTTGCCGCTGTTATCAGCGATAAATCTGCCTGCGGAGCATTTGAAATTGCAGAGAAATACTCAATTCCCTGTTTTACTGTGTCGCAAAAAAACAAAGACGGGTTTTCTACTTTTCCTGAAGTAACTACCGCGTTAAAAAAATTAAATGTAGAACTGATCGTCCTCGCCGGGTTTTTAAAATTAATTCCGGCAGATTTTGTAGCTGAATTCAGAGGCAGAATTATTAACATTCATCCCGCTTTATTACCTTCGTTTGGAGGCAAGGGGATGTATGGTATTAACGTGCACCGGGCTGTTTTTGCTTCATCGGCAAAGGTATCCGGTCCTACTGTGCATTTCATAGACGACAGTTATGATACTGGTCGTATTATTGCGCAGCGGAGCGTTGATATTTCGAACGTTAGTAATCCTGAAGAGATAGCAAAAAAAGTTTTGGAAGTAGAACATGAAATTTTGCCTTATGTTATAGGTAAAATTGCAGATGGTAAAATTGTAACCAAAGACGATAGAGTTATTATTTTAGAATAGTAATACGAGTTGAATGTGAAAAAATATGCACTTATCAGCGTATCTGATAAATCAAAAATTATTGAATTTGCGAAAGAATTAGAAAAACTTGACTACCAGGTAATTGCCACAGGCAATACTTCAAAAATCCTCAAAGAAGCCGGAATAAACAGCGTAGAAATTTCAAGTCTTACAAACTTCCCGGAAATTTTTGACGGAAGAGTTAAAACTCTTCATCCAAAAATATTCGGCGGAATTCTTTTTAGACGCGATAACAAAAGCGATATTGAACAGGCAAATGCAAATGACATTTTCCCAATAGATATTATCTGCGTTAATCTTTATCCTTTTGTTAAAACTGCCGCTGATCCAAACTCCGACATGGATAAAATTATTGAGAACATAGATATTGGCGGACCAAGCCTGATAAGAGCTGCGGCTAAAAACCATAAATATGTTTCTATCTTAACTGATCCAGATCAGTATGATTCATTTATTGACGAGCTAAAACAAGGCGGCGTTTCTCTTGATACGCGTAAAAAGCTTGCTCTTGCGGCTTTCGCTCATACGTCAAATTATGATACGCACATTGCAAACACATTAGAAGAAAAGTTTGAACTTCCTAAAACCGATTTCAGAATAAACTTGAAAAAAGAATTTACGCTTAGATATGGCGAAAACTCACACCAGAGCGCGGCTGTATACGGCGATTTTTATAGCTTCTTTGAAGTTTTTCACGGTAAGGAAATATCATATAATAATATATTAGATTTAGTTGCCGCAGTTGAAATTACGGAAGACCTCGGCAAAAATTCCTGCGCTATTGTTAAACATAACAACCCGGCCGGAGCCGCTATTGGCTCTGACGATTACGACGCTTATATAAAGGCTCTTAAGTGCGATCCTGTTTCAGCTTTCGGCGGAATTGTTTCTGTCAGTACGGAAGTCGACGAAAAATTAGCCGCTAAACTAAATGAATTATTTTTGGAAATAATCGTCGCTCCTTCATTTACTCCTGAAGCGTTAACATTGCTGTACAAGAAGAGAGACAGACGCTTAATTAAAAAACTGAAAGAGCTTCCTAAAAACAGCGTAAGCTTTAGGAATATACCTGGCGGCGTAATATTACAGGATCAGGATAACAAGACTTATGACGAATCAACTTTGAAATGCGTCACCAAAAAACAACCGACTAAAGAAGAGTTGGAAGATTTGAAATTTGCTTTTGCTCTTACAAAGCATATTAAATCGAACACAATAGTTTTTGTAAAAGACAAAGCTACTCTTGGAGTTGGGGCGGGTCAAATGTCTCGCGTCGATTCGGCAAAGATCGCATCTATAAAAGCAAAACAAAACGGGCTTGATCTTAACGGCTCTGTTGCGGCTTCAGACGCTTATTTCCCTTTTGCCGACGGTTTGTTAGAAATTGTTAATTGCGGCGCAACTGCCGTTATTCAGCCTGGCGGCTCTGTTAGAGATAACGAAGTTATTGAAGCTGCTGATAAAAATAATATTACTATGGTATTTACCGGTATTAGACATTTTAAACACTAAGAGGTTTTAATGGGACTTTTGGATTTTTTCTCCGCTGATATTGCGATGGATCTTGGCACAGCGAACACTTTAATTTATGTAAAAGGGAAAGGAATTGTTTTAAACGAACCTTCAATTGTTGCGTTCGATAGAAACACTAAAAAAATTATTGCTCTTGGCAACAAGGCAAAAGAAATGCAGGGAAGAGAACACAAAGATATACGCGTTACCCGACCTATGAGAGACGGAGTAATTGCCGATTTCGAAATAGCCGAAGGAATGATTAAGGCTTATATTAAAAAAGTAAGAGGCGGCGCGCTTTCAAGCAGAAGGATTGTAGTTGCTGTACCAAGCGGCGTTACAGAAGTAGAAAAAAGAGCCGTAAGAGACAGCGCTGAACATGCCGGAGCAAAGGAAGTGCATCTGATTGCAGAGCCTATGTCTGCCGCTATTGGAATTGGAATTGTGGTTGAAGCTCCTGTCGGCAATATGATAATTGATATTGGCGGCGGCACTACCGAGATTGCAGTTATTGCTCTTTCCGGTATTGTTAACGAAGAATCTATCCGGATTGCCGGCGATGAAATGAACTATGCTATTATGCAATTCTTTAAAAAGAACCACAATATACTTATTGGCGAAAGAACCGCAGAATCTATTAAATGCGAAGTCGGTTCGGCTGTTCCTCTAAAAGAAGAAATTACTATTCAGGTTAAGGGCAGAGATTTAGTAGGCGGTATTCCTAAAACTACCGAAGTAAGTTCTGTTGAAATACGCGAGGCTTTGAACGAAGCTGTAGTTCAGATTGTAGACGCTGTAAGGCAGTCGCTTGAAAGAACTCCTCCGGAATTATCCGCTGATATTTTGGATAGAGGCGTTATGATTACCGGCGGCGGAGCTTTGCTAAAAGGACTTGATGAAAGAGTCAGGATGGAAACTAATCTGCCTGTTCACGTTGCAGACGATCCTTTAACCGCTGTGGTAAGAGGCGCCGGCAAAGTAATAGACAATCTTAATCATTATAATAAAGTATTAATTCGCAATAGAAGATACTAATGTCAAGATCCTTTTGGAAATTTTGGGATGATTTTAAAGAATATATAGTTCTGGTCTTGTTGCTTGTGTTGAGCTTAATTATTTTCTCGTCCAATAAGAACGCTAAAATACAAAAAGTCAGGTCGTACGCTTTTGTAAGTTTTTCGTTTATTAATTCCGCTATTTCAGATGTGATTTCATATACGCAGCTGAAATATGAAAACGACCGTTTGCGGTATCAGAACAGTCAGTTAATGATGCAGGTAAACCGCTTAAGGGAATATGGCATTGTAAACGAGGAGTTAAAGAAATTAATTGGGTTCAAAGATTCTGTAAACTATCCGCTTATAACTTCAAAAATAATTGCTAAGTCTAACTCCAACTCTCAAACAATTTTTACAATTGACGTTGGGACCAATAAGGGCGTTAGATGCGGAATGCCTGTAATTACCGATGTGGGATTATTAGGCATTGTAACTGCGGTTGCAAGCGACTATTCAATAGTTAAAACCCTTAAAGATAGAGAAGTAAAGCTGACGGTTAAAAACCAAAGAAGCCGCTGCGACGCTTTAATGAAATGGAATGGCGAAGATATTATTATCTACAATATTCCAAAGACTAACGATTTTGAAGTAGGCGACAGAATTATTACTTCCGAACTAAGCTCCATTGTTCCTATACCGATTCCAGTTGGAGTCGTTAAAGAAATCAGTAAGGTTGAAACTGGAATTTTTAAAGAAATGAAAATTAAACCTTATGTAGATTTCGACAGAGTAAGTCATGTTTTTGTTTTGGGCATAGTAAACAGCGAAATAAAAAACAATTTCGAATTGAATTTTTATAATAGAAATTAAAATGCGGTCTTCTTATATAATAGCTTTATTGCTTTTTATTCCATTTATTATTTTTCAGCTTACGGTAGTCCCTCTGATTTCAATTCAGGGGATAGTTCCGGATACGCTGTTGATTCTTCTTATCTATTTTACTCTTAGAGAAGGACAGCTGTATGGAACAATTATGGGATTTATTTTCGGTCTGCTTTTCGATATAATTTCAGGCGGAGTTTTAGGCAGCGCTGCTTTTGCAAAAACTATTGCTGGGTTTATTGGAGGTTATTTTTTTACTGAAAGTACAGAAGGGGCTGAAAACTCAAATATTAAAACTTACAAATTTGCGTTAATTGTTTTGCTGTGTTCGCTAATTGATTCGACAATATTCGCCTTTTTCTCCGGTTCCGATTTTGATTATAGCTTAGCTGTATTGTTTTTAAAACAGGGAGTCATCCCGGCCGTTTATACGGCGGTAGTTAGTAATGTAGCGCTGCTTTTTGTTTCCCGACGGGCGTCTACAAGATAAATGATTGATATTTATGACAAATAGAAAAACATTTCTTTATATTGCATTAACTGTCGTAATGGCGTTAGTCTTTCTCCGTTTATTCCAAATGCAGATTCTAGATCAAAAAAACTACGAAGAAAAAGCGCAGGAAAACAGTATCCGGCGCGTTGAACAGATTCCGCTGAGAGGCGTTTTTTACGATAGAAATCTTAAACTTATTGTAAGCAATAATCCTGCTTATACTATCAGAGTTACTCCTTCAGAATATAATAAATACGCTAATACTTTAAACCCAATCCTTGAATCTGTTTTGGACGTAGAGCCAGGTTATATAAATAAAATATTGTATAACAACAGAACTTATTCAAAGTACATCCCTATACGAATTAAAAGAGGCATAGATCTTAAAGTAGTTTCGTGGCTTGAGGAAAATTCCGAGCATTTGCCTGGCGTAGATTATATTGTGGAAATGCAGCGCAGTTATCTTGATAGCATTGTTGGCTCGCATGTTTTTGGATACACAAAAGAAATTAATCCTAAACAGCTCGAGGCGGAAAAAGGCTATTACACTGCCGGCGATTATGTTGGCAATACAGGCATAGAAAAATTTTATGAAAAACAGCTTAGGGGCGTAAAGGGTTATAACTGTATTCTTGTCGATTCAAAGCGTAAGGAAATCGGCAGATTCAAAGACGGTATGGACGACGTAAATTCGATAAAAGGGAAAGATTTAGTTTTATCGCTTGATTCCGACGTGCAAAAAGCCGCCGAAGAAGCCCTTAGAGGCAGGAGAGGCGCAATAGTAGCAGTTGAACCGAAAACAGGCGAAATCCTTGCATTTGTAAGTTCTCCTGAATACGATTTAAATCAATTCTCATATGTAACTCCAAAAGATTATTTAAGAGATTTATATTCCGATCCGCAAAAACCTTTATTTAACCGAGCTGTAATGTCTTTGAACCCTCCCGGTTCAACGTTCAAAATGCTGGCTGCAATGGCTGCTTTGGAAGAAGGAATTATTGATACCAACACTACGTATTATTGCGGCGGCGGATTCAGTTATGGCAGATTCTATAAATGCGACGGCGTACATGGAACGTTAAATGTAATTCACGCAATTGAACACTCTTGCAACACTTTTTTCTATCAGCTGATATTAAAAATTGGACTTGAAAAATGGTCTGATTACGCGCATAGATTTGGGTTTGGTAAAAAAACTGGAATAGATATTGGCGGCGAAGCCACAGGCTTAGTGCCTGACGAGGCTTATTATAGAAAGCACTACGGCGCAAATTGGCCAAGAGGAGCTATGGTTAGTCTCGGCATTGGTCAGGGCGAACTAAACGTTTCGCCTATACAGTTAGCGCAATATACCGCTTTGATTGCAAATAACGGAAGGACTTTCGTTCCGCATATTGTAAAAGGATATCTTGACGATAAAACTAAAAAAATTGTTCCGTATCAATTTAAAGAAGTTACGGCGCCTTTAAAACAAAAAACGTATGACATAGTTAAACGCGGTATGTTTTTGGTGGTTAATGGAAGCGGAACCGGAGCTGCTTTAAAAATTCCTGATGTGAAAATGGCCGGTAAAACTGGAACTGCGCAAAATCCGCATGGCAAGGATCATGCTTTGTTTATTGGTTTTGCTCCTTTTGATAATCCTCAAATTGCGGTTTCCGTTATTGTTGAAAATGTCGGTTTTGGAGCTACGTATGCAGGCCCTATAGCCAAGCACGTAATTGAAACTTATTTATCCAAAGATTATAAAAAGAAAAAAATGGAAGCAAAAGCGCCTAAATTTCAACTTGAAGCCGAAGGAGAACAAATTGCGGATTGATTATAATCTAAATGATAAGTTTGATTTTGCATTATTCTTTTCGATGCTTGGGTTAACTATATTTGGGCTGATTGCTATTTACAGCTCTACAGTTCATCATCCAACCGCTTCAGGAAATTTTGAAAAACAACTATTCTCGGCCGTAGTGTCGTTAATTTTGTTTTTTGTATTGTATATGTTCCCTACAAGTTATTTTAAAGACTCTTCAATTTATATGTATGCCCTTTCGATATTTATGCTGCTGCTTGTTCTGGTGGTCGGTAGAAAAATATCAGGAGCGAGAAGCTGGATTACTTTTGCGGGCTTTGGTTTCCAGCCGTCTGAATTTGCTAAAATTGGAATGATATTCCTTATATCTAATTTTTTAAGCAAGCAGGATACTGAAATAGATTCGTTCCGGGACATCCTTAAAACTTTAGCTATGGGTATGCTGCCAGTTGTTCTTATTTTAGTTCAACCTGACCTTGGTTCTACTTTTGTATTTTTTGCGGTTATCCTTGTACTCATGTATTGGAAAGGAATTTCCCTGCTTGGATTGTTTATTGTTCTGGCTCCCGGGTTAGTTGCAATAGCATCCTTATTTGGCATATACAGTTTTATTGCAGCTTTAGTAGTTGTAATTGCCGCATTATTCTACTTTAAAAAAGATATTATTAGCAGCGCCGCTGTTTTTGCTATTAATCTTGCGGCAGGTTTTTTTGCCGATTATGTTTATAAGGCTTTAAGCGAACATCAGCAAACTCGTATCAGATCATTTATCGACCCGACAGCTGATCCATTGGGGGCAGGGTATAACGCTATTCAGGCTAAAGTGGCAATTGGTTCTGGAGGGCTTTTGGGTAAAGGTTTTCTGCATGGCAACCAGACGCAGTTGCAGTTTATTCCTGAACAATGGACTGATTTTATCTTTTGCGTTATTGGCGAAGAATTTGGTTTTATAGGCAGCTTAATTATATTGGCTCTTTTTGTTGTTCTATTCCTAAGGATATTAAAAATTGCTACTTCTACTAAGGATGAATTTCTTAGTCTGCTAATTATTGGCATCTTTACAGTGTACCTGGCTCATTTTATTATAAATCTTGGGATGGTAGTCGGCTTTATGCCTGTAATTGGCATTCCGCTCCCGTTTGTGAGTTATGGCGGCAGTTCTTTGCTAATTAATATGGGAATGCTGGGTATTGTTGCGAACGTTTACCGTACGCGTAAAAATTACACTTAATTTTTTAACATTTATTTTTATTTGATTATGAACGCTTTACAAAAATTATTAGACAGAACTAACAATAATAAATTTGTCTGTGTCGGCTTAGACGCCGATATAAAAAAGATACCTCAGCTTTTATTAAAATATAAAGACCCGGTGTTTGAGTTTAATAAAATTATTATTGATAATACAATTGAGCATGCGGCGGCCTATAAAATAAATTTTGCCTTTTACGAAAGTCTCGGCGCCGAAGGTTTTAGCGTTCTTAAAAAAACTGTAGACTATATAGGCGGCAACGTCCTTATTATTGGAGACGCTAAACGAGGCGATATTGGAAACACTGCGCAGATGTATGCTGAAGCGGTTTTTAATCATCTTAACTTTGATTCGATTACAGTTAACCCTTATATGGGGAGCGATTCCGTTCAGCCGTTTTTGAAGTTTAAAGAGAAATTGAATTTTATTCTCGCTTTAACTTCTAACAAGGGAGCTATGGATTTTGAAAAATTAAAGCTTGAAAATGGAGCTTATCTGTATCAACAGGTGATTAAACAGGTAAACGAATGGAATGCAGATAAAAACTGCGGACTAGTTTTTGGCGCTACACAGCTTGAAGAATTAAAGCAAAATATTAAATCTTTTAACAATATGCCTGTTTTGCTTCCGGGAGTTGGGGCGCAGGGGGGCAGCTTTGAGGACGTCTGTAAAGCATTTAAGAGTATTGACAGCAATTCGTTTATTATTAATATCAGCCGCGGTTTGATTTATCGTTCTTCCGAAGAAAATTTTGGCGAAGCGGCTAAAGAAGAAATACTTAAATTCAATAAATTATCTGAAGAAATTTTTTCATAATTTTCTTATTTTAATGTAAAAATTGTTATTTTTAACGAACAAAATAATTACATTTGTTCGTTTTATGAAACAGATTCTCTACATCTTATCATTCATAACGACTCCGGATTATCACTTCGAAGCATATTATTCTTATAAGGAACTAATATGAGTAAATCTACAAAAATTCCCGAAAAATTTATTTACGAAATTTGGAAAAACCAAAATTTTGATAAAAAACTTTGCACAGTTGACGGTAAAGAATTAGAAATACTTGACCGCGGCGAAGAGAACGTTGAGTTTGGCGGCCCTGATTTTAAAAATGCAAGAATTAAAATTGACGGTCTGACTTATGTCGGCGATATTGAAATTGACGGCTTTCACTCCGATTGGAGGAACCATGGCCATAATATTAATAAACGTTTTTGCAGCGTAATACTTCATGTAATTGTAAATAATGAATCTGACCAGCATTTTGTTTATACTAAAGAAGGACGAAAAGTTGAAACAGTCTGCATCGCTTCTATAATCAGTCAGAGTATGCGCGAGTCTATTCAAAAAGCTATTGTCTCTGAACGCGATAAGCGAATTTCAAGATTTGTCTGCGAAGACTTGAACCATATGATTACGGAAAAAGAAAAGCTTGATTTCCTTTTTGATCTGGGGCTTCATCGTTTCAGGAAAAAAATAGAGAAGATGTTTAGCAGACTAAAAGAGATTAAATACATTAGCGAGCTTAAGGCAAATGAGCCGGTGATTAATTTTGAATTGCCGCAGGATTTTTATAAAAAAGAATTTGCCGCTAATGATTTTGAAAATAAGGAACTGTGGGAACAGCTGTTTTATGAATTGATTTTTGACGCTCTCGGTTATTCAAAAAATCAAAATATAATGACTTCAATTTCTCGCAGCGTTACGCTGAATTATTTGCGCGAATACAGAAAAGAAGAAAAATTTGTAGATTTGGCCGAAGCGATATTATTTTCTGTGGCGGGTTTAATCCCCAACCCTAATACGCCTTATAGCGATAATGATTATTTTAAAGGAATTAAAGAAAAGTGGGGGGCGATTAAAAATAATTATTACGGCGCGACATTTGACTCTACAAACTGGCATTTTATGAAGACACGGCCGCAGAATTTTCCAACCCTTCGTCTATCTGGGGGCGCTAGATTAATAAACAGAATTATAAATGAAAATTTAGTTGAAAAAATTATTAATACATTTCTATATGGCAAGAATGAAAAATCTGTTCTGAATTCTGTTAAGTCAATGCTTATCGTAAAAGGGGATGGGTTCTGGAGTAAACATTTTAGTATTGAACGCCCCGAAGAAGCGACGATTAAATATTTTATAGGAGCCTCGCGCGCTGACGAGATGATAGTTAACGTAGTTCTGCCGTTCGTACTTCTATATTTTGAAACGTTTAATAAAAAAGAGCTTGCTGAAAAAACTTTAAAGTATTATAGTAGTTTTATTCAGATAAGCGAGAACAGCTTAGTAAAAGAAATGTCAGAACTTCTTCACCTTAACGACTCCTGGAAGAGGAGTATTTTATATCAGGGAATGATAGACCTGTTCAGAAACTATTGTTCAAAAAATAATTGCTTAGAATGTAAAATAGGAAAAGAAATATTTAACTAATTATTTCTTTTCTGCCATAGCTTAAGTATTCCGTCGTCCTTCGACTGCGCTTAGGACGACTACGCTGCTATCATTAGTTAACTCTTTGCCTAAACTAAAAATACTAATTTGAACTGTTTAATTTTTGAATATCGTCTCTTATTTTTGCGGCTCTTTCATATTCTTCAGCGTCAATAGCCGATTTTAACTGTTCCTGCATTGTGGCAATCTTCGCTTCCTTTGAAAGAGGCGCGCTGTATTTTTCCGGCTCGCTTTCGTTTTCTGTAGAATCCAGATTATTTTCGTCAGAAGGGACAAAAGAAGCGAGTTCCATAACGGAGTCAGCAACATAAATAGGAGCGTCCGTTCTTAAAGCGAGCGCAATAGCGTCGCTGGGTCTTGCGTCAATTTCATTTGTAAGCGTTGAAACTTCAATAATTATTTTAGCGTAAAATGTATTGTTATACAACTCATTTATTGTAATTTCAGTAACAGAGCCGCCAAGTTCGTCAATAATTATTTTAAGAAGATCGTGCGTCAAAGGGCGCGGCGGTTTAGAGCCTTCTAATTCTAGACCTATTGCCTGAGCTTCAAAATGACCAATCATAATTGGAAGTCTTCTATTTCCATCAATTTCTTTTAATAGTAATGCAAAGGCTCCGCCTGTAGCCGGGCTTGATGAAAGACCTAAAACTTCACATCTAATTTTTTTCACGTAACTTCCCTAAGTTATTGTTTCTTAATTGTATTTATTTCTTCCGTTAATGCGGGAAGTATTTCAAATAAATCGCCGCTTATGCCATAATCGGCGATGCTAAAAATAGGAGCGTCGTTATCTTTATTAATAGCTACAATACATTTAGAAGTAGCCATTCCCGCAGTATGTTGAATCGCTCCGGAAATCCCGCAGGCTATATAAAGTTTTGGGGATACTGTTTTGCCAGTCTGCCCAACCTGTTCGTCATGCGGTCTCCATCCTGCGTCTATAACTGCGCGCGAAGCTCCAACTGCGCCTTTAAGCGCCTGCGCCAATTCTTCAATCAAAACAAAATTTTCAGCGCTTTTTAAACCTCGTCCGCCTGCCACTACAATTTCCGCTTCGGAAACGTCGGCTTTATCGGAAGACTTTATTAAATCTATAACTTTTATGCTAAAATCCAAATTATCAATTTTCAAAATTTCTATCTGGGTTTCTTTTATATTCTCAACCGGAGATAGCGGAAAAGTATTAGGTCTTAAAGTAAAAACTTTTTTATCAGTTTTTATTTTAGTTTTAAGCAAGGCTTTACCGGCGTAAACTGGTCTGGTTGCAATTAACTCATTCCCTTCATAATCAATAGCGACGCAATCTGTTAAACAGCCCGCTTTTATTTTAGTGGAAACTTTTGGCGCAAGGTCTCGTCCAAGAGAAGTATTTGCAAAGAGAATAATATCCCCGGCATTGGCTTCAACAACTTTTACAAGCGCCTGCGCATAAGCCGAAGGAGAGTATAACTTTAAGCGTTCATCCTTTATGAATAAAATATTTGCGGACGAATACTTTTTTATTTCTTCTAAATTGCCAATCTCATTTCCAATAAGGACGGCGCTAAGAACGCCTGATAATTTTGAATTTAATTTTTCTGCAAAACACAAAGTTTCAAATGAGGATTTTTTTATTATATCATTTCGTTGTTCAAGAAAAACAATAATATTATTTGCCATTCAGATATTCCTAAAACGCTTTAGCTTCGTTGTGTAATAAATTAACTAATTCTTTTACGGCTGATTTATCAGAGCCGAGTATCCGTCCTTTTTGTTTTGGGGCGGGTTTTATAATGCTGATTGTTTCGGTAAAATTATCAATTGCCGCTATAGGTTTTTCATCAATAATTTTTTTCTTAGCCGTCATAATGCCTTTAAGCGAAGCGTAACGAGGATCGTTAAGCCCTTTTTGAGCCGTTATAACAACAGGCAGATGAGTTTCCACAATTTCTTTTCCGCCTTCAATTTCGCGTTCAGCTATTACTTTTTCGCCGTCAAGTTCTAATTTTGTAACAACGGTAATGCATGGATAGTTTAATATTTCGGCTGTAATTTGACCTACAATAGAGTTATCGTAATCTACGGATTGCTTGCCAAGCAGAACGACGTCTGCGCCTATGTTTTTAATTTCGTCTGCAAGAGCGTAAGCCGCGCTGTATGAATCCAATTCATTCCGGGTTATTAACAATATGCCGTTATCAATTCCCATAGCTAAGGCTTTTCTAATGGCTTCTTTATTGCTTTCTGATCCGGCGCTAATAACAAAAGTTTCGCCTCCGGAATGTTCTTTTATTTTTAGAGCTTCTTCAATTGCATACTCGTCATAAGGATTAAGAACAAAAGCAATTCCGGTTTTATCAATAGATATATTATCTTCATTAATGTTAATTTTTGACGCCGTATCCGGGACATAATTAACGCAAACAGCAATTTTCATCAAATACCTTAATTAAGAATTATTATTGATTTAAAGTTAAAATTTACATATTATAAAATCAATTAACATTAAAAGTAGTAAAAAACCTAAAAAAATGTTAAATTTGTATTTACGATTAGAAAAAATGTGATGGAAAATCAGATAGGAAATAAGCCGTCATCCTATGAAAATATTGAAGAGGAAACAATAACGGGGTTGCCGTTAAAAGTTGTCTTGTTCAATGACGATTGGCATACTTTTGACGAAGTGATCGAACAGCTAATTAAAGCGATTCAGTGTTCCTATGCGACAGCCCGTGACTATGCGTTTGAAGTACATGTTAAAGGGAAAAGCTTGGTATTTACTGGTATGATTCAGGAGTGCCTCAAAGTTAGTTCAATTCTCGAAGAAATAGCCTTGAATACGCAAATAATAGCTTAGTATTCTTCTTAAATATTTTTCACAATCTAATCGGTTAATAGTACTGTTTTTTTAACTAATAAGGACTTATTTTGAAGCAATATAGAAAAGACATTAGAAATATAGCAATAATAGCCCACGTTGATCATGGTAAAACTACTCTTGTTGATTATATGCTGAAGCAGACTCACGCATTCAGAGACAATCAACATGTTGATAAAAGAATTATGGATTCTAACGACCTTGAGAAGGAACGTGGAATTACTATCCTGGCTAAGAATCTTAGCGTAAAGTATAACGATGTAAAGATTAATATAATTGATACTCCTGGGCATGCTGATTTCGGAGGGGAAGTTGAACGTACTCTTAAAATGGTTCACGGCGTTTTGCTTTTGGTCGACGCAGCCGAGGGACCTTTGCCGCAGACTAAATTTGTTCTTAAGAAATCTTTAGATCTTGGAATTAAACCAATTGTAGTAATTAATAAAATTGATAGAAAAGACGCCCGTCCTGATGAAGTGCTTAATGAAGTGTTTGACCTTTTTGTCTCGCTTGGCGCTAATGACGAGCAGCTCGATTTCCCTTATATTTATGCCATTGCAAAACAGGGCATAGCTAAACTTAAACTGGAAGACGAAGGAAAAGATCTGACTCCATTATTCGACTTAATCGTTAAGTATGTTCCAGCTCCTGAAGCTAATTCGGAAGAACCGTTGCAGATGCTTGTTTCGGCTATTGATTATAACGATTATCTTGGAAGAATTGGAATAGGCAGAGTATTAAACGGAGTTATTAAAGCCGGCGATAATGTAATTTTGATTAATAAAGACGGCGATAAAATAACCTCTAAGGTTTCTAAGCTTTATGCTTTTGAGACAATAAAAAGAGTAGAAGTCCCTGAAGTTGCCGCAGGCGATATTTGCGCATTTGCAGGTATGGAAGACGTTGATATAGGCGATACTATTGCAAGCCCGCTTAAACCAGAAGCCTTGCAAGGCGTTGAAATTGACGAGCCGCGTATTACTATGAATTTTATGGTAAACACTTCTCCTTTTGCAGGCACAGAAGGCAAATACGTCACTACAAGAAATATTAGCGAAAGACTTTCAAAAGAACTTAAGTCAAACGTCAGCCTTAGAGCTGAAATGACTGACTCGCCTGACGTATTTAAAGTAAGCGGACGCGGAGAATTGCATCTTTCAATTTTAATTGAAAATATGAGACGCGAAGGCTACGAAATTATGTTGAGCAAGCCTCAGGTTATTTTTAAGAAAATTTTAGACGTCCTTTGCGAACCTATTGAACACGTTATCATTGACGTTCCTGAAGAATTTGTAGGCGTTGTTATTGAAAAATTAAGCAAACGTAAAGCTGAAATGAAAAACATGATTACCTTTGACGCAAATACAAGATTAGAGTTTTTCATTCCATCCAGAGGTCTTATCGGCTATCGCGCAGAATTTATGACCGATACCAGAGGAACTGGAATTATGCACAATAACTTTAACGGTTATGAGCCTTTTAAAGGCGAGATTCCTCAGCGTCAGCGCGGCGCGTTATTCGCTATGGAAGGCGGTATCGCTTCAGGTTATGCAATGTTTAAATTGCAGGAAAGAGCGGTATTTTTTATCGACCCTACTACAAAAGTGTACGAAGGTATGGTTGTTGGAGAAAACTCCCGCAGCAATGATATGGGCGTGAATGTAACTAAAACAAAACAGCTTTCTAACATGCGTTCATCTGGCGCAGATGAAGCTATCAGATTGGAACCTGCCCGTATTCTTTCGCTTGAACAGGCTATTGAGTGGATTACTGACGACGAGTATGTTGAAGTTACTCCTGAGTCTATTCGTATCAGAAAACGTTATTTGAGCGATATGGATCGTAAAAATGCAAGATTAGCTCAAAAGGCAAAAGACCAGGCTGAACTTGAAGAATCTGAAAAAGCGCAAAAAGACGAAAAGTAAACTCGTCTAATTTGTCGGTCTGCATATATTACAGTTACAGAGATCATAGATTTCTTCGTAACCGTAATCAATTGTTAACTCTTCGCCTATATTTAGGTCTCTTTGAGCAGCTAAATATAGGCTTTTTTCATCCCGTTCAAGAACGCTGCATGAATAATCGCAGCTATGGTTAATGTATTTTATCTTATCCGTATCTTTTGTGTCTATATACGTGTCGCCGTTCCAGAATATATAAACATTGTCTTCCTCTTCTTCCCGGCGTATACACTCGTCTTCTAAAATCATTTCTCCTTCTATTACCATTATAATTTCGCCTTTGGGAATAAACGCTGAAGTGAATATCCCTTTGCCGTGGATAGCGGAGTCTTTTACGAATATATTATCTGCGTATGTTTTTTCTACTTTTTTCACTTGGCTTTCAGTTCGTTGTTGATGATATATTTTTTTATTATGGAGACTATTGTATTGTCGTCTGTAATTGGATACGTGTATTTGTAATCGGTTTGTTCTTTGGGATTATCGTAGTTGTAATGCGTAATTAATTTATCGTGAGAATTATAATAACTTATTTCTACTATTCCATAGCGCGCAATATTTAAATTAACTCTATATTCCGTTATCGATTTTGAGATAGGCTGAGTTACATAGGTAATTGTAATCGGGGGAGTGTACAGCTCTATTATGCGGAGAGTAAACTTTTTGTCCTTAACGTTTTCAAGAGACGGCGCATAATACCATATCTTTCTGTCAGTAGATTGAACTTTCTTCCAGTCTTTATCTATGTTTTGCGAAAAAATATTGGTTTGCAATATAAATAATGCGCAAAAAAATATTGCCGCTTTATTAAAATTTTTCATTTGTTCCTAAAATATTTATTGACAAACTTAGTTAAATTAATTGAAATTTAAAACAACGTTAGTTAACTTCGCTTATAAAGTAATGTGTGTTTACTGTTTCCGCTTAACGTGAGTCATTAAAAATTTATATATATACTTATTTTCAAAATAGAAGTTTATCGGAACTAATAATTATCTTATTCGGTTAATTTAGTGGCGTTTTATTTGAAAACGCTTATCCTTTAAAAAGGAATTGCAGAATTAATAATTTAAACGGCTTGTTGATTGTCTTTTATTCTTAGCCTTTTTGTAACTAATGGTTAAACAGAGGCCTTATTTTTGGAAACTGAGTTGAATACGGTCAAAGAAGAAATTATCTGCTTCCATTGCGGGGACGTTTGCCCGGATGAACAGATAAAAACCGGCGACAAATATTTTTGTTGTTCAGGATGCCGTACAGTTTACGAAATTCTTAATGAAAACAATCTATGTAATTATTATACTTTAGACTCCGCTCCCGGCTTAAAACAAAACACTCCTGTCTCAAAAAATAAATTTGAATATCTTGACGACGAAAAAATAATTTCAAAGCTATTGGATTATTCTGACGGCAATTTTTCTAAAGTCACTTTTATTCTGCCGCAAATGCATTGCAGCTCCTGCGTCTGGCTGCTGGAATTGCTATACAAGTTTTCCTCTGGCGTAACGGATTCTAAAGTAAATTTCCTAAAAAAAGAAATTTATATAAGTTTCAAAAAACAGGAAGTTTCTTTAAGGCAGGTAGTCGAACTGTTAACTTCAATTGGTTACGAGCCGGAAATTAATTATGAGAATATAAAAGATAAAACCAAACGCGCCGACGACAAAAGCATATATTATAAAATAGGGATTGCAGGATTTGTTTTTGCCAATATTATGCTTCTTAGTTTTCCTGAGTATCTATCTCTTAATCCTTCTGATAAACAATTAAAACAGTTCTTCAGCTATGTAAACGTAGCTCTTTCTCTGCCGGTATTATTCTACTGCTCATCCGGATATTTTATTTCTGCATTTCAGGGAATACGAAAAAAAATAATTAATATCGATTTTCCTTTATCGCTTGGTATAACGGCTTTGTATCTGCGCAGTTTGTATGAAATATTCATCAATTCAAGCCCTGGATATCTCGATTCTTTTGCAGGTTTGTTATTCCTATTATTGCTTGGGAAATTATTCCAAAATAAAACATACGATACTTTAAACTTTGAAAGAGACTATAAATCATATTTCCCAATTTCGGTAACTAAGATAAAAAACGGCTTGGAAAAAGTTATTCCTCTTTCCGATTTGGCCAAAGGCGATAGAATAGTCGTACGTAATAACGAACTTATTCCTGCTGATTCTATTTTGTTTTCAGGGCAGGGGAATATTGATTATAGTTTTGTTACAGGCGAATCGGATATTACTATAAAAACATGCGGAGAGACTGTTTATGCCGGGGGTAAGCATTTAGGTCAGGCTATTGAACTTGAAGTAATAAAAGAAGTTTCGCAGAGTTATCTTACGCAGTTATGGAACAACAATTATCCCAAAATGGAAGAACGGGGAATAACTTCTTTAGTTAATACAGCAAGCAAATACTTTACTATTTCTATCCTTGTTATTGCGTCTTTATCATTTATTTATTGGGCGGGGATAAATATTAATACTGCGGTAAATGCGTTCACTTCAGTTTTAATAATTGCGTGTCCATGCGCATTTGCAATGTCTACTCCGTTTACATTGGGCTCAACGTTAAGAATATTTGGAAAGAATAAATTTTACCTGAAGAATATTTTTGTAATCGAGCTTTTAGCTGCGGTAAACGCTTTTGTTTTTGATAAAACCGGAACAATTACTCAATCTGGAAATTCAAATGTTGAATATTCGGGGGGCGTTTTGAGCGAATATGAAAAAAGTTTGGTAAAGTCCATTGTAAAAAACTCAACTCATCCGTTAAGCGTAAAAATAAATAATTATATGGCGGAAGTAAAAAATGAATCCGTCTTAAACTATAAAGAATTTCCTGGAAAGGGAATTGAAGGGCTGGTAGACGACCGATTAATAAAAATAGGCTCTGATAAATTTGTAGGCGTTAATGAAACTGCCGATGAAGGAAAAATCGGCGTCAAAAAAAGCTCCAAAGTATTTGTTAAAATTGATGACGAAATAAAAGGGCATTTTGCAATATGTAACGATTACCGAAACGGTTTGAGCGAAGTAATAAGTTCGTTAAAAAAGAAATATAAACTCTTTCTTTTATCCGGCGATAACAATGATGAAATGGAACAATTAAGCGGAATTTTTCCGGCTGCATCAGAATTATATTTTAATCAGTCTCCATCAGATAAACTGAACTTTATAAAAAAACTGCAATCTGGCGGGAATAGAGTATTGATGATTGGCGACGGATTAAACGACGCGGGAGCTTTATTGCAAAGCGACGTAGGAATTTCGATATCAGAAAATGTTTCAAATTTTTCTCCCGCGTGCGATGCTATATTAGACGCGGGTTCGTTTAAGAAACTATCTGTCTTTATAGAATTTGCCAAAACAAGTTTAACTATAATTAAAGTTAGCTTTGCCGTTTCGTTTCTTTATAATCTTGCTGGACTGGTTGTAGCAGTACAGGGAATGTTGTCTCCTTTATTTGCGGCTGTACTTATGCCGTTAAGTTCAGTATCTGTAGTAGTGTTTGCTACCGTATCTACAAATTATACCGCTAAAAGAAAAGGATTGATATAATTTATGAGCGTAATAGCTGTTTTAATATGTTTTAGTTTGTTAGTAGCTCTTGGCTTTTTAGCAGCCTTTTTATGGGCTGTTAAATCCGGGCAATTTGAAGATAAATATACTCCCTCTATTCGTATATTGTTTGACGACGTAAAAGAAACAAAAAAAGATTAGTATTCTATTATATTAGGAGAATAGTTAATGCAGATCGATAAATTCAGCTACGATAATAAAATCGTCCGCGACTTTTCAATCGCTACGGTTATTTGGGGGATCGTCGGGATGTTAGTTGGTTTACTCATTGCGTCGCAGTTATTTTCTCCCGCGGTTAATTTAGGGACGCAGTATACAACATTTGGCAGAATACGCCCTTTGCATACAAACTCCGTTATATTTGCTTTTGTAGGCAACGGTATTTTTATGGGGGTTTATTATTCTCTTCAAAGGCTGTGCAAAGCCAGAATGTTCAGCGATTTGCTGAGCAGAATACATTTTTGGGGATGGCAGCTTATAATTGTTCTTGCGGCTGTAACGCTTCCATTGGGCATTACTTCAAGTAAAGAATATGCCGAACTTGAATGGCCTATTGATATTATGATAACTTTAGTCTGGGTCGTTTTTATCATTAATATGATGGGCACGATACTAAAGAGAAGAGAAAAACATATGTACGTTGCAATATGGTTTTATATTGCAACTGTAGCTACTGTGGCAGTGCTTCACATCGTAAACTCAATAGAACTGCCTGTTACCTGGATAAAGAGCTATCCTGTCTATGCAGGCGTGCAGGACGCGCTAGTACAGTGGTGGTATGGGCATAACGCTGTGGCGTTCTTTTTAACTACTCCTTATCTTGGACTTATGTATTACTTTTTACCAAAAGCGGCAAACAGACCTGTTTATTCCTACCGTCTTTCTATAATACACTTCTGGTCTTTAATATTTATTTATATATGGGCGGGGCCGCATCACTTGTTATATTCTGCGTTGCCTGACTGGGCTCAATCTTTGGGCACGGTGTTTTCAATCATGTTAATTGCGCCTTCATGGGGCGGTATGATTAACGGTTTGCTTACTTTGCGAGGAGCGTGGGATAAGGTGAGGGAAGACGCTGTTTTGAAATTTATGGTCGTTGCAATTACGGCTTATGGTATGGCTACTTTTGAAGGGCCAATGTTATCATTAAAAAATGTAAACGCCTTAGCGCATTTTACCGATTGGATTATCGCTCATGTTCATATAGGCGCATTAGGCTGGAATGGTTTTCTTACGTTTGGAATTTTATACTGGCTTATACCGAGGTTATACAGAACAAATTTGTACTCGCGTAAGCTTGCCAATTTTCATTTCTGGATTGGCTTTATAGGCATTGTTTTCTATGCCTCTGCAATGTACTGGTCGGGTTTAACGCAATCGTTGATGTGGAAGCAGTTTAATTCGTTTGGCATTTTGCAGTATCCTAATTTTCTGCAAACAACTTTGCAAATTATTCCTATGTACATGATTAGAGCTATAGGCGGAGTTCTGTATTTTTCAGGCGTAATTGTTATGGCGTATAATCTTGTAAAAACCGCAATGCAGGGGAGTTTTCTAGCAAATGAAGACGCCGAAGCGCCTGCATTGGTAAAAGAAAGCGCTGCAAATAGAGAAAAAGGGCACCATTGGCTTGAAAGCCGTCCAATACAATTTATGATACTTTCATTAGTCGCAATTTTAATTGGCGGTCTGGTGGAAATGATTCCTACTTATTTGATTAAATCAAACATACCTACTATAGCAAGCGTAAAGCCATACACGCCGCTTGAGTTGCAGGGAAGAGACTTGTATATACGAGAAGGCTGTAATAATTGTCATTCGCAGTTGATACGGCCTTTCCGTTCTGAAACGGAACGCTATGGCGAGTATTCTAAAGCTGGCGAATTTGTTTATGATCATCCGTTTTTATGGGGGTCAAAACGAACCGGACCCGATTTGCAAAGAGAGGGAAGGAAATATCCCAACCTTTGGCACTATAACCACTTTGTTAACCCAAGGACAATGTCTCCCGGTTCAATAATGCCTTCTTATCCATGGCTCGCGGAACAGGAGCTTGATACTTCCACTACTGTTGCAAAAATAAACGCAATGCGTAAACTTGGAGTCCCATATCCTGATGGATATGAAAATATTGCAAATGCCTTATTAATGAATCAGGCGGGAGTTATAGCCAAAGACCTGAGAAAAAACGGCGCGCCGGTTACAAAACGAAAAGAAATTGTAGCTTTAATTTCTTATATACAGAGGCTTGGAACCGATATAAAAGCAGATACTTCATTAACTAAGTAAGGAAAATTATGTTTAGTAATTATCTTAGCAGTATAGAAGGAATTGAAATATATCCGATAATATCGTTAATCATATTTTTTGCCTTTTTTATCGGATTGTGTTATTGGGTAATAAAGGTAGATAAAACTTACATAACAAAAATGGAAAACCTGCCTCTTGAACAAAATGGCAGCGGGCTGAATAATGATTTAGAAAATAATCAAAGGATATAAAGATGATAAGTTTTTTTAATGCTTTTGAGTTTAAGAACCATCAGCCGGGTTTTAGAGCTAAACGTTTATATCGCAAAATATTTATTTTAACGGCTATGGGAGCTCCTTGTTTACAGGCGCAAACGTCAGATCCTTCTTTGGACGGTTATATGAACTTTTCCGCAGTTATGTTTTTAATTTTACTACTGTTAACTTTTCTTGGAATAGTATTTCTTAACGATAAAAAAGAAGAAGTTAAAATCGCTCATAAAAATAAAGCGATAGCTTTAATTCTTCAAAAGCTTTCAGGCGCTGCTCCTATTGAAAAAGAAAACGATATTCTTCTTGAGCATGATTTTGACGGCATAAAAGAGCTTGATAATAATTTGCCCCCCTGGTGGAAGTTCTTGTTTTACGCCACCATTGTTTTTGCGGCCGCTTACTTGTTAAATTTTCATGTGTTTTCTAAAAACAAAACTATGGCAGACGAGTATAAAGAAGAAGTTCAAGTTGCAGACGCTCAAAAAGCTGAACTAATTAGAACAGGCGCGTTTATAAGCGAAACAAGCGTAACGCTCCTAAAAGACGTGGAATCTTTATCAAAGGGGAAAGAGATTTTTAGCGCTAACTGCTCTCCGTGTCATGGCGGCAAGGGGGAAGGCATTGTAGGGCCTAATTTAACTGACGATTACTGGCTCCATGGCGGCGGGATTAAAAATATATTTACTACAATAAAATATGGCGTAGTTGCAAAAGGCATGCTAAGCTGGCAAACGCAGTTGAGCCCTAAGCAGATGCAGCAGGCTGCAAGCTATGTTATATCGCTTCATGGTACAAATCCGCCTAACGGAAAGCCGCCGGAAGGAACGGAATATAAGGACGCGGCAGATTCTTCAAATGTTGATATAAAAAAGATGTAAAGAATGGAAAACACTGAAGGACAAAACGACTCGTTTCGCGATTCTATTGCTACTATAAACGAAAAAGGAAAACGAGCCTGGGTTTATCCTAAAAAACCCAAAGGATATTTTACAAACGCGAGAACTTTTGTAAGCGTAATTCTGCTTGCTATCCTTTTTATTATGCCTTTTATTAAAACTGACGGTCATCCGTTTATATTGTTAAACGTTCTTGAACGAAAGTTTATTTTATTTGGTCTTACATTTGGCCCGCAGGATTTTTATTTGTTTGTTCTTGCTATGATAACAATTATTGTTTTTGTAGTTCTTTTTACCGCGGTGTTTGGCAGAATATTTTGCGGCTGGATATGCCCGCAAACGGTGTTTATGGAAATGGTATTCAGAAAAATAGAATACCTTATTGAAGGGGACGCGGCAAAGCAGCGGGAGTTAGACAAAGCGCCATTAAGCGGTTCAAAATTCTTAAAAAAAACTTCAAAGCATATAATATTTTATTTAATATCTTTTTTTATAGCCAATACTTTTCTTGCTTACATAATTGGGATTGACAATCTGTTTAAAATTGTTCAATCGCCTCCGTCAGAACATTTAACTGGATTTATTGCAATTGTAATATTTTCAGGAGTGTTTTATTTTGTATTTGCAAAGTTCAGGGAACAAGCCTGCATCATCGTTTGCCCTTACGGCAGGCTCCAAGGGGTATTGTTAGATCAAAACTCAATTATTGTAGCTTATGATTATGTTAGAGGCGAACCAAGAGGCAAAATTAAAAAGAACGAAGACCGAACTAAAGGCGATTGTATAGATTGCGGCTTATGCGTCGACGTTTGTCCAACGGGCATAGATATAAGAAACGGCGTTCAGCTTGAATGCGTTAACTGTACCGCTTGTATTGACGCATGCGATTATGTTATGAAAAAAACAAATAAGCCTAAGGGACTAATAAGATACGATTCTTTGAAAGGCATAAAAGAAAAAGCAAAAAAAAGAATTACTCCACGCGTAATAAGTTATTCCGTTTTATTAGTTGTTCTTTTAACCATATTTTCTCTATTGCTTGTAAACAGAAAAGAAGTAGATGTGGAAGTATTAAGAACGCCTGGACTCCTTTCGCAGGAACAGCCTGATAACAGGATAAGCAACCTTTATAATATAGAAGTTGTTAATAAAACTTATAGGACTATCGCCATTGATATAAAACTTTTAAACATGAAAGGCGAAATAAAAATAATTGGACAAAAGTTAGAAGTTAAATCTCAGGGAGTATTTGAGACAAAACTTTTATTGATACTAAATAAAAACGATTTGAAAGAACTAAACACGCCGTTAACGTTAGGCGTTTACGAAAACGGAAAATTAATATCTACTATTAACACGTCTTTTCTTGGCGTTATTAAGGAAGAATAATTATGAAGTTTAACTGGGGCGTTGGAATATTCATTTTGTATACGGGCTTTGCCCTGCTTACAATTGGGCTTGTCGTATTCTCTATGACAAAAAAAGTCGATCTTGTTACCGATAACTATTATGATAAAGAGCTTAAATATCAACAGCAAATTGAGCGGGAGAAAAATTCTAATTCTTTAGATAAAAAAATTAGAATTGAAATTAATGCAAAAGAATTAAAAATTAGCTTCCCGGAATTTGTAAATCCAGACTCCGTAAAAGGGACGATACATTTTTATAGACCGTCTGATTCCGGTAAAGATTTTATTCTGAATATTGCATTAGAAAAAAATAAGAAACAAAGAATTATTCTTAGTAAATTAGACAAGGGAATATGGAAGTTACAAATAAATTGGAGCTGCAATAATAGAGAATACTATTACGAAGAATCAGTTTTTATCTAAAAGGGAGTTATGAATATTTTAGCAGGATTTATTGTCGGTTTTTTAGGAAGCTTCCATTGTATAGGTATGTGCGGCCCTATAGCGCTTGCATTGCCGACAGGAGCTTCTTTTAACCGTCAAACAATTATTCGGCGATTTCTGTATAATCTTGGGCGGGTTTTTACGTATAGTTTAATGGGGGGACTCTTTGGATTATTGGGAGAAAGAGTTAAACTGTTTGGATTTCAACAGGCTCTGTCCATAATTATTGGAAGCGTTATACTTGCTCAATTATTTTTTCCTGGCAAACTAAAAGGGAAGTTATTCTCTACAAAAATCTATATGATTTATAACAAAAATATTAAATCAAAGTTTATACTGCTATTAAAAAAGGATACGGCTTATTCGTTTTTTGCAATTGGGGTGTTAAACGGATTTTTGCCATGCGGATTTGTTTACATCGCATTAGCCGGTGCAGTTTCTTTAGGGAGCGCATTAGACGGAGCTTTGTTTATGGCATGTTTTGGGCTGGGAACAGCTCCTGTTATGTTTGCCGCTACGCTTGCAGGAAATTTTATAAATCTTAGTCTACGAAAAAAAATAATGAGGCTTATGCCGGTATTTGTATTTATTTTTGCGGCCATCTTTATTTTAAGGGGATTAAACCTGGGCATTCCTTATTTAAGTCCCAAATTATTTCAATCAACGACTCAATCAACTGAAGTTGACTGTTGCCACTAATACTCTTTTCTACGAGGTGAATATGAAAGCGTTATTTTATATAATATTATATTTAAGCGTTAATACGTCAGTTTTTGCAGAAGTGAATGTTGATAGTTTGAAGAAAAAAGCGGGCGCTTTATCGGGGATACAAAAAGCGGATTATCTGAATAAAGCATATGAAGCTGTTAAAGGCAATTCGCTTAAAGATAGATTTGATTTTGCTATGATTGGTCTAAAATATTCAGAACAAATAAATTATCTTAAAGGGATTGGCGAATCTAATTTGAATGTCGGTCTGGCTTTATATGATATGGAAAAATATAATGAAATTCCTGATAGATATAGAACCTCTTTGGAAATATTTAAGAAATTAAAAGATTCTGTTCGCATAGGATTGGTATATTCCAATACTGGCAATTTATATGAAAAATTTGGCAAATATGACAGCGCGTTTATTTTTCATAAAATAGCGTTAGGAATATTTCAGCGTTCTAACCAAAAAAAAGAAATGGCAATTTCTCTTAATAATATTGGTCTGATTATTTGGAGGAACGGAGCATTTTCAGAAGCTCTCCCATATTTTACAAAAGCTCTTGAAATAAGGCAGGAATTAAAACTAAATTCTTCGGTTGCAATTACGCTGAATAATATAGGCTCTCTTTATTGGCGTCAGGGAAACTATGAAAAAGCTTTAGAATATTTTCAGAAATCTTTGCAGATGAAAGAACAAATAGACGATAAAAAGGGAATAATTATTTCGCTGAATAATATCGGCTTAGTTTTTCAGAAGCTTAAGTTTTCAGACAAAGCATATGAATATTTTAACGAAGCGTTAAAAAAATCTGAAAATCTAAATTATACATATGGTAAGGCTTATTCTCTTCATAATATTGGAGTGTTCTATGATGAAAAGGGGGATAATAAAACTTCGCTTTCGTATAATCTAAAATCTTTAGATAATTATTCCGCTATGAAGGAATTTAGCGGTATTGCTTCATCACTAAACGCTATTGGGAAAAATTATGAGAACCTATCTTCTTTTATGTCTGCAATTCAGTATTATAATAAATCTTATAATATCGCTTTAAGC
This sequence comes from Ignavibacteriales bacterium UBA1304, assembly GCA_002307295.1. Classification (GTDB taxonomy): domain Bacteria; phylum Bacteroidota; class Ignavibacteria; order Ignavibacteriales; family Ignavibacteriaceae; genus UBA1304. The sequence continues at coordinate 33,214 of DBTY01000034.1, read as the reverse complement.
GGCGAAGACAGGTTTGCCCAGTCTCAAACGCTAGAAAATCTTGGTAGAGTATACTATAAATTAAAAGAATATCAGAAATCGATTGGCTATTTGGATAAAAGCCTTTCTATTGCTTCGTCTCAGGGGCTAAAAGAGTTAATTAAAGATAATTATTTTGTCATCTCAGATAATTATTTCAAACTTAAAGACTATAAGAAAGCTTATGAATACAGAAAACTTTATGACGATTTGAAAGATACTCTTTATACCGAAAAGCTTATTAACGACGTGGCTAACTGGCGGGCAAAAAATGAAGTTGAAAAACAGATAAAAGAAAATAATATTCTGAAAAAAGAAAATGAGTCCAAACAAAGCGAAATTGATAAACAAACGTTATTGAAAAATTTCATGATCGCATTTTCTCTTGTTGTTTTGATTTTTATAGTTTTTATTTATCGGCTATATCATATGAAAAAGATAAATAATATTAAAATAGTTGAACAAAAAAACGAACTAGAGAAGTTAAATTCTTTATTGGATAGCCAGAATAAAGAGCTGAATGAAATAAATAATACTAAAGATAAGTTATTTTCTATTATTGGGCACGATCTTAAAAATCCATTTCAGGCTCTTATTGGTTTTTCTGAAATTCTATACGGCGAAGTTGAAAATATTAAACCGGAAAAAATTAGGCAATATTCTAAAAATATAAACGAATCCTCTAAAAATCTTTTGGCGCTTACAAGAAACCTTCTCGACTGGGCTAGAATTCAATCTGATAAAATTAGTTTCCTTCCGGAAGAACTTGCAGTAAAAGAGTTAGTAGACGATTTAATTAATGTTTACAGATTTAATTCTGAACAAAAAAATATTACGATAACTAATGAAATTAGCGAAGAAATGAAAGCATTTGCCGACAGGCATATGCTTAATACCGTACTTCGAAATTTAATTTCTAACGCGGTTAAGTTTACGGACGTTAACGGTTCAATTAAAACGTCGGCGGAAATTATTAGCGGAAAGATATGTTTTTCTGTTCAGGATAATGGAATTGGGCTAACTCAGGAGGAAGCGGAAAAACTTTTTAATATAAAAACAAACTTCAGTAAATCCGGCACAAATAAAGAAACTGGAACAGGGTTAGGATTGATACTCTGCCGGGATTTTATAGAAAAAAGCGGCGGTAAAATTTGGGTAGAGACTGAATTAGGCAAAGGAAGCAAATTTAGGTTTACTATACCTGGTTAAATAAGCTTAAAAACACAATAAAAAAGCTCCCGAGTATTCTCGGGAGCTTTTTTTAACTTGTACCGGAGGCCGGACTCGAACCGGCACCTGGTGTGAGCCAGACTGGATTTTGAGTCCAGCGCGTCTACCAATTCCGCCACTTCGGCAAGTATTTTTTTTAAGAATCCTAAAATAGTAAACTTATTATCTTTAATCAATACTTTTTATTTTTTTTCTATCTTTGCCCAGGCGTCTTTTAGCTGAACCGCTCTGTTAAATACGAGAGCGCCCGGTTTTGAGTCTTCTGAATCAAGGCAAAAGTATCCCTGTCTTTCAAACTGAAACCTTTCGTCAACTTTTGCGCTTAATAAACCAGGCTCAACTTTACAGTCATTTAGAGTTTCTAAAGAGCTTTGGTTAAGAAACGATTTATAATCGCCGCTTGACGGGTCTTCTACCGAAAATAGCCTGTCATACAGCCGTACTTCCGCGTTAACAGCATGCTGAGCCGAGACCCAGTGAATGGTGCCCTTAACTTTTCTGCCGCTCTGAGCGGTGCCGCTTTTAGTCTCAGGGTCATATGTGCAATGCAGCTCTGTAATCTCTCCGGTTTTTTCGTCCTTCACAACGCTTTCGCATTTTATTATGTATGCGTAGCGTAATCTTACTTCATTGCCGGGGGATAAGCGGAAAAACTTTTTAGGCGGATCTTCGCGGAAATCGTCATGCTCGATATAAATAACTTTTGAAAATGGAATGTTTCTTGTCCCAGCCGATAAATCTTCAGGATTATTGATAGCTTCAAGTTCTTCTACCTGATTTTCCGGGTAGTTGTCAAAAATTACTTTTAACGGCCGTAACACTGCCATAACGCGGGGAGCGCGTTTATTAAGGTCTTCACGCAGGCTATGCTCAAGCAGAGCCACGTTGATAGTGTTATCGCGTTTTGCTACTCCAATTCTTTCGGCAAAATTTCTGATTGATTCAGGCGTATAGCCTCTTCTTCTTAAACCGGAAATTGTAGGCATCCTTGGGTCGTTCCATCCGCTTACATATTTTTGTTCTACAAGTTCAAGCAGTTTTCTTTTGCTCATAACTGTATAATTCAGGTTTAACCGTGCAAATTCAATCTGCTGAGGATGATATATTTCAAGCTCGTCTAAAAACCAGTCATATAAAGGTCTGTGAGCTTCAAATTCAAGCGTACAGATAGAATGAGTGATGCCTTCAATCGAATCCGATATGCCGTGCGCAAAATCGTACATAGGGTAGATGCGCCATTTATCGCCTGTTCTGTGATGAGTAGCCCGTAGAATTCTGTAAATAGCGGGATCGCGCATATTCATGTTTGGAGAAGCCATATCTATTTTAGCTCTTAATACGCGGGAGCCGTCTTCAAATTCTCCGTCGCGCATTTTTATAAATAAATCGAGATTTTCTTCAACGCTTCGGTTTCTGTATGGGCTGTCTTTACCCGGTTCAGTTAATGTGCCTCGGTATTCTTTCATTTGTTGAGCGTTTAAATCGCAAACGTAAGCTTTCCCTTTTTTTATCAATTGAACGGCGTATTCGAATAATTGATCAAAGTAATTTGAAGCGTAAAACTTTCTGTCTTCCCAGTCAAAACCAAGCCAGCGTATATCCTCCTGGATTGAGTCTACATATTCTACATCCTCTTTGCTTGGGTTTGTATCGTCAAACCTTAAGTTGCAAACGCCGTTGTAAGACGCCGCTATGCCAAAGTTAAGGCAGATAGATTTTGCGTGCCCAATATGAAGATATCCGTTCGGTTCGGGAGGGAAGCGTGTATGCACTTTTCCGCCGAACTTATTTGTCTTTAAATCTTCGTCGATTATTTCTCGTACAAAATTTGATGGTGTAATTTTATTTTCCGGATTTTCTTCATTTACATTGTTAATATTACTTTCGTTCATAATTATCCTGTTTTAGTAATTATAAATAACTGCTAAAATATCAATTTGCTATTGTATTTTAATTGTTTGAACTGCTTTGTTAATTCTGGAAATAACTTCGTCTTTGCCAAGAATAACCAGCAGGTCGTACAAACCAGGACCTACTCCCATTCCTGAAACAGATAACCGTATTGTATGAATTAGTTTTCCATTCCCAATTTCTAATTCTTCGGCGGTTTTATGTAGAGCCTGCTCATAATCTTCTTTTACCGGATTAACAAGCGCAGAAAAATTTTCTACAAGTTTTGCCAAATGCTTTGGCGTATCTTCTCTCCATCTCTTTTTGATAACGTCAGCGTCAAAGCTTTCTGGCGCTTTGAAGAAATAAGGGCTCTTTTCAATATATTCCTTAATGAATGAAACTCTTTCTTTCATAGCCGTAATTACATGAAGGAGATATTCATCAGTATAAACTCCGTCTTTAAACTCAGAATCCGCTAAAGCGTCTCTAAGCGCCTGCAAAACTTCGGCGTCTGGCAGATTGCGCAGATGTTCAAAGTTCAGCCATGTTAATTTTTCTACGTTAAAGACTGCGCCGGATTTGTTAACTCTTTCAAGAGAAAAAGATTCAACCATTTCCTGCAAACTAAAATATTCTTTATCGTCTCCAGCGTTCCAGCCTAATAGAGCTACAAAGTTAAGCAAAGCTTCTTTTAAAAAACCTTTAGTTCTGTAATCTTCAACCGCAACGTCGCCCTGCCTTTTACTTAATTTTGATTTATCTGGATTTAACAAAAGAGGGAGGTGAGCAAAAACAGGTTTTTCCCAGCCGAAAAAATCATAAAGTAAAACGTGTTTAGGCGTAGACGAAAGCCATTCCTCGCCGCGGATAACATGAGTAATCTTCATCATGTGGTCGTCAATTACGTTTGCTAAATGGTACGTCGGGTAACCGTCGCTTTTAAGCAGAACCTGATCGTCAACTGTATTGCTGTTAAACTCAACATGGCCTCTTACAATATCGTCAAACGCAATTATTACGTCCGGCTCTACGTTAAGCCTTACTACATAAGGAAGCCCTTTAGCAAGGTTGTCGGCAATTTCTTCTTTAGAAAGATTCAGGCAATGTTTATCGTATTTTGACTGATTTGTAGTTTTCTGCTGGCGCTCTCTTAATTCTGTTAATCTTTCAGGAGTGCAGAAACAATAATAAGCTTTTTTCTGTGCTATTAATTCTTCGCATTTTTCTTTATAAATAGCTAAACGTTCAGATTGAACATAAGGGCCGTATTCGCCCCCTTTAGCCGGACCTTCGTCATAATCGAGTCCACACCATTTTAATGTCGATATTAAATTTTCAACAGCTCCTTCAACAAACCGCGCGCGATCGGTATCCTCAATTCTAAGGATGAACTTACCGTTATTGCGTTTTGCAAAAAGATAATTATATAATGCTGTTCTTAAACCTCCAACGTGTAAATAACCGGTCGGACTTGGAGCAAATCTGACTCTGGGACAATCGCTAATCATACTTTACCATAATATTTTATTTATAATATACTTAAAATCGAAATTAGTTTATAGTCAATTTGCTTATAAAATAACAAAAAAAGCATCGCAAGCGATGCTTTTTTATTTTAATAGGCAAAAGGATTAATTTTTTGTAGTGTAATATTTTACTTTTTCTATAAATTCCTGGCTGTCAATCGGCTTTGCAATATAATCAGTCGCGCCTGCTTCAAGGCATCTTTCTCTGTCTCCCTTCATGGCAAAAGCCGTTAAAGCAATTATAGGAGTCTCTTTGTACTCCGGCATAGTTCTGATATTCTGAGTGGCTTCAAAGCCGTTCATAACCGGCATCTGCATATCCATTAGTATCAGGTCGAACTTTTGTTTTTTCACCTGTTCAACCGCTTCAGCGCCGTTTTCTACAACTACAATTGAATCAAAATCGTTTTTCTTCAAAAGACGGGTTACAATAATCTGAGAATGTTTATAATCTTCTACTAAAAGAATTTTTGTTACGTCGGTTTGTTTTATTATCTCTTCAGGAGGCGTAAGGTCTTCGTCTTTATTAATCATTTGACTAATAGTATCTGCAAGATCTTCTATTTTAGAACTGCTTTTGTGTAAAAGATCGGAAAAAAGACCGTCAATCTTGGAAATCTCTTCCTGATAATTTTCTTTACCAGTATAAATAATAATTGGCAGTTTAGAAAATCTTGGATTGCTCTTAATCTGTTTAATAAGATCAAAACCATTTAACTCAGGCATATCAAGGTCAATAATTGCAAGGTCAAGATGCATATTCCCAATTATTCCCATTACCTGCGAAGAATGAGATTCTGCTATTACGTTAAAACCGGATTGACTTATAGCTTCTTTAATCAGGTTAAGCGTCGGCAAGTCGTCGTCTACGCAAAGAATGTTTGAATCTTTTTTTAATCTGTAACTTGCAAGCACTTCAACAAGAAATTTATACTTAATAGGTTTTACAAAATACTCTACGGCTCCCATTAGAAAGGCTTTTTGTTGTTCCGCTTCAACCGAACAGACAATAACCGGAGTATTTTTGTTGAGTTTATTTTCTTTAATTTTTTTAATTAATTCAAAACCGTTAGTGTCTGGAAGAACTATATCCATCAATATTGCCAGATACATTTCTTTCTCAACTAATTTAAGAGCCTGTTCTCCGGAATTTACAATAAACGGTTCGTAGCCCCATTTATTAAGGTAATTGCTAAGAAGTTTTGAAGTTGCGTAATCGTCTTCAATTACGAGAACCTTGTTTTTCTTAGTCGGTTTTGGCAGCGCGCTAAGATGTCCTTCAATGGATGAAAGCAAGTCTAACGGCACGGAAAAGCTGAAAGATGTTCCTTTCCCAAACGCGCTTGCAACTTCAATTTCGCCGTTGAGAGAGTCTATATACTTTTTTGCAAGGCTAAGACCTAAGCCTGTATTATTTCCAAATTTCTGATAACCATAGTCGCTTAAAGCGAATGGTTTAAATATCTCTTTGACTTTAGCGGCTGAAAGTCCGCCGCTTGTATCTGTTATTCTGAAATGCAGCTTATTTGCAACAGGAAGGCTGACTGAAATAGAAACTTTTCCTTTTTCGGTTAAACGGATAGAAGTAGAAAGGATGTTCAACAGAATATATCTGAGCTTTTGCGCATCAACTTTTACTATATCGGGAATGCTTTTTTCTACATTTAGAAGAAATTCAATGTCGGAACCGTTTATTTTTTCGGAAAAAACCTTAATGATATCTTCAATAGCCGTTCTAATGTTTATGGCCGAAGGAACTGTTTTTACTAAGCCGTTTTCGACTTTAGCAATATCAATAAGATCATTTATCAGAGATAAAAGATTGAATGCGTTCTCCTTTAGCGTAGTTACATATTCAGCCTGAGAAGAACTAAGATTATCTTCGTTCAGCAGGGAAGCGAAGCCCATTATGCTGTTCGTAGGAGTTCTGAGCTCGTGCGCAATATCGGTAATGATATTGCTTATAAGCCCTTCGGATGAGCCTTTATGACCGAACCATATTTTTAACAGGCTGCATATAAAGTCGCCAATGATTTCAAAGCTGGATTTATCAGTTTGCGTAAAAGGAGTTTTTTTAGATAGCTTTAAAAATGCTTTATCAGCGTAATTAACTTTTAACAAAATGCAGGCTTCATAAATTACAAAATCAGTAGTTTGTAGTTCGCATTCAGAATCGGAATTAAAACTAAATTTATTTAGCGTGTCGTTTTTAATTTTGCAAGCCTGGCAATCAAAAACAGAATCCTTAAGAAACGATTTTCGCGCGCCGTTCGACTTTCCTAAAACTGCGAATTTATTTTCTTCAGTTACTTTGAAAAGTACTACAGCCTGCAGCTCATATTCCGAAACCAAGAACTCGCAAATGGCGTCAGCAAAATTTGAATTAGACTTCTGCGCAAGAATTAATAATTCGTTAAACTTGTTCAAAAAATCGATATTTGCCGTAAGCATTTTTATCCTTTTGTGCTAAATGAAACTTTGCCCGAAGGTGATTAAATTAATTACAATAACAAATATAAAAATTATGAAAATCAAATGAAAAGGATAAAATAATATATACTTTTCAACTACATTTCATTTAGGACTTCATATATGCGTATTTCTTTGGATATCCCTTTAGGCGTTATGCCGCCCAGTTCATTAAAAACGAAATTGTTCATCACTCTTTTATAAGTATCGGCGCTTGCAATAATTTTAGTTCCGTATTGTTTATTTGCGCCTTCTAAGCGCGAAGCTATGTTTACGTTATTCCCCATAACCGTATAATTAAACCTTCGTTTACCCCCTACATTGCCAACAATCGCTTCACCGGAGTTGATTCCTATCCTCATTTTTAATGCCGGATAACCTTTCGCTTTCCAGCCGGATTGTAGTTCGTCAAGTTTGCTTTGCATTTTAAGAGCCGCTTTACAGGCAGATAGAGCGTGGTTTTCGATACTAAGAGGCGCGCCCCAAAAAGCCATGACGGAATCGCCTATGAACTTATCCAGCGTTCCGTTCTCTTCAATTACTATTTTGGTCATTTCGTCAAAAAAATCATTTAAAAATTGCACCAGGTTTTCTGGCTCCATAGATTCTGAAAAGGAAGAAAAACCTTCTATGTCGCTGAATAGTATGGTAATGTCCTTCATTTCCCCTTTAAGCATTAGCTTATCAGGGTTGTTTACAAGCTCGTCTACTATGGTTGAATTTACATACTGGCTGAACATTTTTTTTATAATTACCTTTTGCCTTTTTTCAGCTATGTATTCATATGCCGAACTGTTCACATAACCAATAACTAACGCAAGGCAGGGAGCTGAAACGGACATTAAATAATTATAATGTGAAAAAGCGTAAAATGAAATTGCTTTTATAGCAAAGAAAAGTCCGGCTAATACTGCAAGAAAAATAAACTCAATAGCTAAACTATATTTTGATTTTATTTTTTTGATGTAGTATGTAAGATAAAAACTCGCAAAAACGTATAATAAAACGATTATGGACTCAATAAAGCCGGATTCTTTTTTTATATAATCGCCGTTTAGAATATTCTGAATTGCCGTAGCATGGAACATAACTCCATACATTCTGTTTTCGTTTTTTGAATCCGCTGAATTATCTTCGCCTGGCTGTTTTATTCCTTCGGCATATGAAACATGAAAGATATCTCTATCTAAGTAATTGCCCGATCCTATAATAACAATTTTGTTTTTGAATAATCCGCTGTTAAGAAGACCATATCCTGGGTCGTCCCACGTATTTATCTCTTCGTTCGTCTTAATTTCATCAGCGGTTTTAAAACTTTTATCGTCCACGATATCTAAAAAATCAAATGTGGGGAAATATTTTTTTTCTCCGTAGAAATTTACTAAAAATGAATTGCTGTTAAATTTGGGGATGGTTTTACCGTCATATAAAAAATAAGAAGAATTGTTTATAGCAGTATAACTATTGGCCGCTCCAAAAAACTTATTTAGCAAAGCAAATCCGAAAGTGGGAATTTTTACTTCGGCGTTATCGTTGTTGTTGGTAGAGTATATCATATAAGGGATATAGCTGCGTAACACGCCGTCGTTATCCTGAACTACCTGAACTGTTCCTAAGGAACTATCGGCAGGGAAGAATATATTCCCGAAATTTTCATGTAGATTTGTAAGATTGTATTTGTCGCTTTTTTGTTCCGGAATTTCTCCGGCTAAAACTACGTTTTTACATTCTTTAATTGTTTTGAACAAAACTGAATCGTTATTAGCGGAAATTAAATCGGGGTTTGACATTATTATGTCTATGCCTACAGCTTTTGCGCCTGCGTTTGTCAGGTTTCGTATAAGTTTTGCAAATATGCTTCTTGGCCATGATTTTATGTCATGCGGAAATGGAAGACCGTTATAGGTATTCTCTGTTATCTCCACTAAAACTACGCCGGGAGCGTTTTTGTTCGCAATCGGACCTCTTTCGGCAAAACGGGAATCGATTAATTTTAATTCCAGCTCCTTTATCGGACTGTTTTTTAACAATGGCAATTGAGTTAAAAGCATAACAAAAATTGCCGATAAAACTACGATTATCAGCCTGGTTCGGTTTTTATGTTTATCCCGGTTCATTAAGTTTAATTAAGTCCAAAATGTGTAGTTAATCCGGCAATTATATCGTTCGGCTGATTTGGATAAGTTAAGAACCTGAACTGAAGAGTAAACATTAAATTTGTATATGCAGAGTATTGCGCACTCAACTCATATGCGACTCTTTTTAAATCTCCGAAAATTGGGTTTATATCGGCTGAAATGTCAAGCTTTTTCTCTAAAAATGAACGACTGCCTCCAATAGAAAATCCGGTATAATTTAATTCATATTCTTTGATCTTGGAATTATTTACGCTGATATTAACAAACGTATTATATCCCTGATCCCAAAAAGAATTTAACTGCATAAACACGGCAGTGTTATTAACGTCGTAATTAGCAGGACTGTTATCGTCGCGGTTAGAAATTGAATAACTTAAAGAAGCCTGCTGTTTAACGCCCAGCTGAAAATCATAACTGATCTGAGTATAGTATCTATTAGTTACGTCGTTTACAATATAGTTCATTTTATTGGTATCGGTTGTAACAAGATTGTTATCATTGTTATATCTGTTATATCCAAAGACTACGTTAGGGTACTCATTGCGAGGGAAAACGGAGATTGACGAATTAAAAGTTTTATAATTGGTCGTTGCAAATTTTGTGTTTTGCAGGTTGTCCCTCAAGTCCTCATAACTTACCGAAAGGAATATTTTATCGCTAAGCAGGCGCGCTCTATCGCTCAGATTCAAACCTGCTACGTCCGTTCTTGTATATTGCTGTCCGAACGATTGGAAGTCGTTGCCGCGGTATATATATGAAGCCTTTAAGGAATTTGCTAAATAGTTAATCGAGATTGAAGACTCGGCCGCCAAAGTAGGAAGCTGTGCCGGGTTTAAAGGACTTATATACTGATTTACAGTAATAAACTTTCCAAAAATTTTTTTTATGTCTTTTACTTTTTGCGGATCGGCATTTAAGCCTCCGTCCTTTTTAAATAAGGAATCTATAAGTTCGTCGCTCAATGCTCCCGTTGAAATATCGTTATTATTTAAACTAAAAGCTCCCTGAGCGGCAAGCACAATATTGTTATTATCAAGACTCCAGGAAAAATCTGTTCCAAGTACTAAGTTTTCTTTAGGAGCCGAGCCAAACTCTATAGAGCTAATCTGGTCTTTTGCGTGTAGATAAGACAAACCCCAAATAAAGCTGTTCTCGCTGCCTATTGAAGCTCTTACGGCTAAAAGATCCCTTTTATACGCGCCTAAAACAACCTGTCCTTTGGAATACCCATATTTCAGCGAATCAATATTTATAACATCAGAACTTAAAGGCGCGTCAGACGCGGTAAACATTTGAAGAAGTCTGCCGTCAGTTCCTCTTGTAACTTCTCCGTAAACGGATTTGACCTCTACGGAGCCTGCTTTTACGTCGCCATAAACGCCTCTTACTCTTTTTCCGTCAAGTATTAGACTTGGAAAACGGGGCATTATATCGCCAACAGCAAGCTGCGCAAAATTATTCTGTATTGAAAGAGAATATCTATTATACGGCTGAAGATAGCTCTTGTCCTCTGAAGTTAAATAAATTCCGGCTGACATTTTCCAATCGCTTAACTCGCCTGTAAAATTTACGCCAAGATTATTATAAAAAGTATTACGCGCGCTTATATTTTCGTTTCTTATTTCGCCAGTAGCGTCTAAATGATAGAAAAGCTGAGTCTTTTCAATTGAGGCTTCATCTTCGGAGATAATTGTAAAATTACTCCTGAATGTATGAAACTCCCTGTTTAAGGTATCGTATAGAACAACTTTTAAAGTATGAACGCCGGATTGAATTTTAGGCTCAAAATTATCGGGGCAGTAGTTTATCAAATCGCCCATTAGCAGAGCTCTATCGGTAACATTAAAGTTATCAATAAAAATTTTGGTAGAGTCCTTTTGCACTTCAGATGAAGCGTGCAATAAAGATATAGAAAACAAAAGTTCCGCTGAAGAAGACCGGAAGCCCGGTTCAGGGCTAAGTAAAATTACGTCGTCGTCTTCAGGGAAGGAGAAATCTATTTTTAAATTTACAGGCACATTAGTCTTTTGGTAATCGAGCGGATAAGATTCTGAGCTGCCGTCTTTAAATTCAATTGTCACATAGTATTCAAGTTCAGGGGGTTTAACGTCTTCTTTAGGAATTACAATTACTGCTTTTGCGCCGGAAAGAACAGCCTCGCGCGATTTGAAATCTGAGCCTCCAAAAGGCTTATAAAAAAACACAATTCTGGAAATCATGTTCGACTGAAATAAATCAATGTTAAAGGTTAATTCGCTATTTTGCAATGGGGGAGTATTAGTGATTGATGAGATTGATTTGCTTATTTGCGCATAGCTATTGACCGTAAACAACAATCCGCAAAGGAGGAGCATAATTTTAATATGAATTATAAAGTATTTAATATATCTCATTAACATTCCGTGAAATATTTATTAATCGGATTAATTTATTTTAGTTATCGGTAACAGGCTCTATTTATAATCAATTATTAAATCGCCCTTATCAGTCTTTATGATAAGCTGCTTTATCTCTTTTGCTTTATCTATTTCTTTCTGAATGTTTTGGTCAATATCTTTTATTAATACTTCTCCGCTGGCATTTACCTGCGCATAGCTGCCGCCTGGCACATTGCCGTTTTGTTTTTTACCGCCAGAGCCTTCAACAAATACTAATCCTTTTTCGACTGCTAAAATGCTCAAAGTATCGCTTTCAATTTTAACTAATCCTTCCGTGCCTCTTATGGACGCGACCATAGTTGGAGTAGTAAATTTAAACTCATTATTGTTTTTTTGTTTTTCTACCTTAAATCCCGCGCTGCCTTTATCTATATAAGCGTTTTTCTTAATTCCTTTGTTCCGCCCTTCTCCGGCGGCATCGGCGTATATTTTAAGATATGAATTTTCGCGGATTCTTAATACGGAATTATCGGTAAACTTAACAATGGCAAAACAGTCTTTCTCCGTTTTTATTTCATTAGACGGAGTTAGCGCTTGCCCTTTTTTTGTTTGTTTTTCCCAGTCTTTTCCATTTCTTGAATATAGAATTTCTTTAATTATTTTATCTATATAGCCGACTGCATTTTCTTTAGCTTTTGCTTTATCCTGACTTAAAGAAATGTTTTGCAGTAAAATAACAGCGCAAATTATTGTCAATATACTTTTCATATTTTTCTCTTTATTTATTTGGAGTCTACGCCAGTAATTTTATCAGGATTGTTATTTAGATAGTCAATAATCTTTTGGAGATCGGTTTCCGATATTTGAGAGCCGTTCTCATCAGTGGTCCCAATAATAGACGCGCCGTTTGCAAAAAATTTCTGAATCGCAGAATTATTGAAATGCATAAGTTTTTCTTTTAGAGCGTCAAATTGCATTTTATTTCTGATTGCGTTTGTAGTTTTAGATGAGTCGGAGTTTCCATTGTTAAATTTGAAATTTACCGGCTGACTGTATATTTTATTATCTCCGCCTGAACCCTGCGCAATAGCGATAACCTGAAAAACAATTTCCTGATCTCGTGACCATTGGCGGTCAAGTACGGTTCTTAAATTTACGCTTGTTACGTTGCCTACGCTTTTATTGTTGGCTAACGGAGTACCGGAGCTTAAGGCGTCCTCAAGTCCCTGCGAAGAGTTTGTTCTTACGCCAACTTTTACTAAATAATCTGACGCCCCTATAACTGGAGTCCATTGAGCCAAAACATTTCCTTCATCCTGAACGCTGTTAGCTTCTGGCGAGCTAATAGATAAAGTAGGAGCAGGGTTTGAAAATTGTAAATGACGCTCGATACTACTATTTATTCCGGGATAGCTTTCGCCGTTTTGGGTCAGCAGATTTATAGTAAAAAGATAGTCTCCTGTCGGTTTGCCTCGTTTTATAACTTCCTTTATTAAATCGGAATTTGTTCTATGTTCTGCAATTTTTATATCTGAATTGCCTATATCATTATTAGAAAGATTTCTTGAAATGAATTTATTGGTCTTGAAATAAAAAACTTCGGAATAGGAAGACGCATTATTGTCTTTCCATGCAATCTTTCCTTCAAGAATTACCGGAAGCCCTGAAGGTTCAATTGTTACCTGAAATATTGTCTGGCTGTTTTTTAGATTGTTTAGCACGACAATAGAACCAATATCAAGCGATGGAAGCGGTAGAATGTTAAAATCAAAATATCTGACTTGAGCAAAGCAATTTGACGTAAATAAAATCAATATTAAGGAAATATAATATTTTAGTTTTGACATATTTTGCTCCAGTAAAATTATAAATCTGTTTTCATTAATGAATCCAAGATAAGTCTTTAGTAAAAATTTTCAAAATAAATAACAAATATTAGAATTTAATATCAATTTGAAAACTGAATCTGTTGTCAATATTGCCCAATATTTCATTATCGGCAGAACTTAACGTTTTTTCAAGCGGTTTTACGGTTTCGGAGTATTTTAAATAAAAATAAAGTCGGGGGATGGGGGTATAGCTAAGTAAAATGAAAAATCTTTCGCCCTTTAAGTATAAAGCTGGATTAGAAGTAGTTCCCGGGACTTCCTTTTCGTATTCATAGATTGCGGTATTATATGAATCGGTTGAAAAAAGCGCAAATCTGGCCGAGGCAGATAACAAAGAATTTAGTCTATACGTCACGTCCTGTATAAACGCATAGCCTTTTTCGCGTAGGATGTTTGGTTTTACTTTATAATCCGTGTAAGAAAATACTTCTTTTAATGTAGTATTTCCAAAAGTAATATCAGAGCACTGAAATTTAAAATTCTGTTTAGTTATTTTTTGCTGGCTATCTGCGGAGCTTGTTTCGCTGTTTTCCAAAATATATCTTGCCGAAACCACAACCGAGAATATTTTTCTGCTGAAAAAATTAAAAACAAAATCGCTTCCGCTAGAAGGAAATACAGAGTTATATATGGGCTGCGGAAATTTGTACATGTCAAAGTTGATATTGAAAATACCCGCTTCAGTATTTATTTTCGCTCCCCAGTATACGCCTGTTTCATTTTGAGCCGAAGTGGAATTTTTGCCAAAACCTGAACAATGAATATTAAAATAAGAACCGGAGTAATTTCTTACTGAAACTAAAAAAGATACGTTTTTATTTGCGGTAAAATTTAAAGAATTAATCCCGGCAAAAGAAAATCCGTCGTAAGCAGTTTCGCCAAATAAATCGATTATGTCGGAATAAAAATTATAATAGAACGACGTATAATTAAAATTTTTCTTTTCCGGAATATTACGGGAGTTTGGCGCAAGTTTTGCGCTTAAAGAGCTATTGTAGAACAATAAGCCTACATTTAAGGCTTCGTTAGCAAATCCTAAATTGATGCCGTTTATTTTATCATATGCGTTTTTTTTATAAAGCAGTTCTGTAACCGTTCTATGCAATCCGGAAACCGGACGAGTAACAATTAATCCAGATGCGGTATCAATTCCAGCGTCGAACTTATTGTATGAATAAAATAAATCCACGGAAAATTTTTTGTATTTTAACTGTATGGCAGAGCCGCGGAAAAACTGATTTTCGTTGGCTCCGCTATATGGCGCAATTTCTCTTTCAGTTCTTTTTGTATCGGCGGCCGCGTCAATGCTTCTGTAAAAGCCATAGCAATTCCATAATGCTAGTCCCTGACCAAATTCCAAAAGGTAATCGCCAAGTACCAGCTCGTTTATAATTCCGCTATTTTTCATAAAAAAACTGAAAGAAGAAAAATCAGAGTACGATTTTTCTCCAGGGTCTTTTGCGGCGACCAAAGTAAAACTATATTTATCTCTAAATTGAGCTGAGATCTTCTGATACGATTTTATTTTGTCGCCTTCGAATTTATTTTCGATAAATCCTTTCCTGTTTTGAAGATCAAATGAAAGACTGTTCCTCATTAGAAAATTAAATTTGGAAAGGCCGCTTGTGTCTGGGCAGCTAAAACATTTGCCATTTATAAGAAAAAAAGGAGAAGCTAGTTTTAACGAGGTCGTGTCGATATTGTCAATAGAATATAATTCCCGTAAAGAAAATATAACGCCATAGCTTTTTCTGTAATCTGAAATTAATCTGGCGGCGTTATAACTAAGAAAAGGGATTCTCATTAAATCGGCAAGCGAAGCTGAGTTAATTTCTGTGCGTATTATAGTCGCGCTTTCATAATAATCAAACAAAGAAGAAGAGTTTTCAGAGGCCAACGAGGCTTCATAGAACCGGTCGGAAATTGTTTCCTGTTCTGTAAACGTCAGGTCTTCCTGGCTATAGAGAGCACCTGAAGTCAGTAAAAATAACGCAAAAAATAGTATGACCATTTATTGTAATATTTTATTTGTCTATGTTTATTATAATTCCGAATTGATGAGTAAACCCCAAATCAGGGTGACTGATAATTGCATAATCTAAATTGAAGCGGGAATAGTTGATTCCAACTCCTGCAGAAAAAGAATCCGGTTCAGTTGAAAATCCGCTTCTTAGAGAAAGCAAATCGATAATAGTATATTCAACTCCAAACCGGAGAGACGGATTATAGTCAATGTCTTTTTCAACAGCAGCATTCAAATAAAGCTTATCAATAGGCATAAAGCAAAAGCCCGTGTTTAACACTACTGGCAGTTGGTCGTTATCGGAACCTATAGAAGCTCTTGTGAAATTATTTATATAGACGCCCCAATATAAATCTTTATCTACCGGGCACAGAAAACCTGCATTAAAAATCAGCGTTCCTGAACTGCCATAGTTTTTAATTGAAACGTTTAGATAGTTTACAGAGATGCCCGCTAAATAATCGTTAAAAAACTTTTTTGAAAAGCAGAGGGTTATTTTGTTCTCTTTGTAGAGTTCAAAACCGTAAGTAGAAAGTCCTAAAGCAAAAGAACCAAAAGTAAAAGGCTGGTTAAAGCAAATATATCCGTTCGCTAATTCCTTTAGACCAAATGGGGAAGGGGAATAAAATGCGCCGAACTCCCGCTCTGCGAGAGAAGCTATGCCGGCCGGGTTATTGAAAAGAGCAAATACATCGTTGCTCATAGCCGCATCTGAATTTGATAAGGCTGTTTGTTTTGCCCCCGGATTGAATTGGGCGATAGAATTAATAGGAATCAACAACAGGATAAACCAAAATATTGTTTTCATCAATAAAAGATTTTACTGTATTGATAGATTAAAACTAAATATATATATTGTTAGCATCAAAATACAATTTTGGGATAACTAATGAAAACTTTATTTCTAACTTTTATGCTTTTTACCGGGCTGCTTTGCGCTCAGGAATTGGAGTTTGAAGTAACTACAAATTTAGACGGACTATCTGCCGCTAATAAAGAAATTTTAGCTAATTTCGGTCCATTTGTGCAAGATTATCTTAACAATAATAAATTTACGGGGGGAAGCTGGGATGGAGATAGAATAAAGTGTTCAATGATGATTAAACTGCAATCGACTTCAGAACAAAACGCCTACACAGCGCAGATTTTTTTAACAAGCAAGAGGCCTGTTTATAAATCGAGCAGAACTTCGCTTATGCTTAAAATACTTGACGCTAACTGGAGTTTTACTTACGAAAAAGGGCAGTCGTTTTATTTCCAGCCGCAAGTCTTTAATCCTCTTCTAAGTTTTCTCGATTTCTATGCATACTTAATTCTTGGGTATGACGAAGATTCTTATAAATCATGCAACGGTTCCCAATATTATAAAACCGCTTACGATATAGCTTTGCTCGGCAGCGCAAACACGCAGTTCCAAAAGGGTTGGGAAAAAAATAGTTCCGTTTATAGCAGACGAGGAATTGTTGAAGATTTGCTTAATGAAAAGTTTAAAACATTCAGGCAGGATTTTTTTGATTATCATTATAACGGTATTGATATTTACGCGCAAAACAAACAGGCTGCGCAGAATGCAGTTGTTAAGCTAATAACCAATTTGGAATCGGAAAGGAAGAAAGCGGATATTAAAGGAGTTTTAACTACTACTTTTTTTGAAGCTAAATCTAGCGAAATAACAGAATGCCTTAAGGATTACCCTGATAAAGAAATATTCAAAACATTGAAAAAAATAGATCCGCCTCACTCGGCAAAATATGAAGAGGCAATGACTAACCCGGCAAATTAACATTAGAAATTATGAAATAAAAAAGCGTCTGCCTATTTTATAAGCAGACGCTTTTTTTATTTTGTAAAATTGTAGCGGTTATAATTTTTTATCGTAAATCCTGTATTTCTTATAAATCTCGCCATTCATTACTTCTTTTGCTCCGCGGTTCATCATTGCGTTATCTTCAAGAATCCAGCTCGCTTCGCCTAGTTTTTTACCAAGCGCGGCTGCGCGGTTTACAATTTCCCAATAAAAAACTGCGTCTAAGCCTTTCTTTTGATACTCAGGAATAAGCCCAAGAGCAATAATTCTGACCCATTTAGTAGCCAGCATTTCTTTGCGCGATAGAAGTTTCAGAAAGTTGAAAGGGAGGAGTCTTCCGTTCATTTTTTTGAATATTTGATTATAGTCGGGCATCACTAATGCAAAACCGACATTTTTACCGTCTATCTGACCGAACAGAACTAACGAAGGTTCGGCAAGCGTTTTCAGGTCGTCTGCCATAGCGTCTAACTCGTCGTTTGTCATAGGAACAAAGCCCCAGTTTGGCGCCCACGATTTATTGTAAACGTCTTTTACTTTTTCTATTTCGGATTCTATATTCGATTTGTCTAACTCTAATATAGTTAGACCTGATCTTTTTCTCGCAATTTCAGCTACGCGTTTTAATTTTTCTGAAGCTACAACTTTTTCATTTTCTAATTTATATGCCACAAGGTCTTTTGATTTATAAAAACCGTAATTATCGCAAAGGTCTAAATAATATTTAGGATTATAAGTCATCAATATTCTTGGCTCGTCGTCAAAGCCTTCAAGCAGCATGCCCCATTCGTCGTTGCTGGAGGGGTTAGCCGGACCGCGCATAATATCGCAGCCTTTTTCTTTAAGCCATTTGCCGGCAGTATCAAATAATGAGTCAGCTACAGTCTGATCGTTAATACATTCAAAGAAACCAAAAAAACCTGTTTTATCGTTATGGTATTTATTATGTATATCGTTTTTAATAGCGGCAATTCTACCAACAATTATTCCGTCTTTTTCCGCTAAAAAGAAGTCGGCTTCTGAATGTTTATAAAATGGATGCTTCTTTTTGTCTAATATTTTTTTTCGTTCCATAATCAGAGGCGGAACCCAGTGAGCGTCTCCTTTATAGATGTACCACTGCATTTTAATAAATTTCATCAAATCCGATTTTGATTCGACTTTTTTAATAATAATATCGCTCATTGCTTCATCCTTACAAGTTAAAAAAAAGCATACTTTTGAAAGTATGCTTTTGCTTAGAAAAAAAAGATTGTTATATGATATGTAGCTCTTTCCCGGCTTTAACAAAAGCCTCGACAATAAAATCAATATGACGTTCTTCGTGAGTAGCCATATAACTGGTTCTCATCATTTGTCTGCCTTGAGGAACGCCTGGAGAAATAAATAAATTAGTAAATACGCCGTAATCAAATAATAGCTTCCACATATTAAAAGCTAATGCGTCGTCTCCAATAATAACAGGCACAACGGCTGTGCGACCGTCAATAACATTAAAGCCTGCTTCCTTGAGTTTTTCGCGCGCGCTGGTTGCGTTTTTTACAACTTTTTCAACTCTTTCTGGTTCAGCTTCTAAAATATCAAGAGCCGCAAGAGCTGAAGCTACCGAAGCAGGAGTTGGGGAAGCGCCAAAAATAAGAGCGGGGGAGTTATGTTTTAAATAATTTATTACTCGTTCTGTGCTTGCAACAAAACCGCCAAGCGAAGCAAAAGTTTTGCTGAAGGTTCCCATAGTCATGTCAATTTCGCTTTCCAAATTAAATTCGCTTGCAGTGCCTCTTCCGCCTTTGCCAATAACGCCTACTGCATGAGCGTCGTCAATAAGAATTCTTGCGCCATATTTTTTTGCAATTTCATTTAACCGTGGGAGCTCGACTATTTCGCCGCCTGTGCTGAAAACTCCGTCGCTGACTATTAATTTTCCTGCATCGGCAGGCAGTTTTGCAATTACTCTTTCAAGATCGTCCATGTCGTTATGTTTGTATCTAACCATTTCAGCGGCAGCGCCTTTAGCCATAAGATTTGCTACAACGATGCATGCATGGTCGTCTTTATCGGCGATTACATAGTCGCCTCTCTGCACTAAAGTAGGAATGATTCCCTGAGCGGTCAAATATCCGGTTGTAAATAAAAGAACGGATTCCGACTTAAAGAATTTTGCAAGTCTCGCTTCAAGTTCATTGTGCAAATCAAGCGTTCCGGTAAGGTAACGTGATCCGGAACATCCGGTGCCATATTTTTCAATAGCTTTAATTGCGGCTTCTTTTACTTTGGGATGAGCGGTTAATCCTAAATAATTATTTGACCCGGCCATCACTATTTTTCTTCCTTCTATCTGAACTTCAGGACCCTCATTTGCTTCAATTGCTTTGAAATATGGATATAATCCGCTTGCTTTTATTTCATCTGCCCTGGTAAATTCGAGACATTTTTTGAAAATATCCAAAATAATCTCCTACTAAAAATGTAAATATATTTAATTTTAACGTATTTTT
This sequence comes from Ignavibacteriales bacterium UBA1304, assembly GCA_002307295.1. Lineage (GTDB taxonomy): Bacteria > Bacteroidota > Ignavibacteria > Ignavibacteriales > Ignavibacteriaceae > UBA1304. The sequence continues at coordinate 13,348 of DBTY01000034.1, read as the reverse complement.
GTTTATTTTACAAAATAACAATGCAAAATCTATGTTTAATTAATCATAAAATCAAATAATTTAATACTATGGAAAATAATAAAATTGCAGTAGTTACTGGCGCTAATGGGTTCGTAGGAAGTCATCTTGTCGATTTGCTTTTGGAGAAGGGATACGTCGTAAGGTGTATTGTTCGCAAGTCGAGCGATCTTAAATGGCTTCTCGGAAAAAAAGTTGAATTTTTTGATTGCGGTTTGTTCGATAAAGAAGGACTTAGAAAAGCTTTTGCCGGAGCTTCATATATATATCATGTGGCCGGGGTCGTTAAATCCAAGAACCCTAACGGCTATTACAGAGGCAATGTGGAAAATACTCAGGTGCTGTTAGAAACTGCCGAAGAATTTAAAGATACTATAGAGCGTTTTCTTATCGTAAGCAGTCAAACTGCAGCCGGACCTACTTTGGGGGACGTTCCAATTACTGAAGAAGACGAGTGCAAACCTATTACTACTTACGGAAGAAGCAAATTAGAAGAAGAAAGAATATCGCATAAGTTTATGAATAAATTCCCTATTACTATTTGCCGTCCTCCCGCTGTTTTTGGAGAAAGAGACACTGAAATTCTTATCTTCTTCAAAACTTATAATAGCGGACTTTTTACTACTTTAGGTTTTGATAAAAAAGCGCTAAGTCTTATTCACGTGAGCGATCTTGTTAATGGATTTTATTTAGCCGCTACCAGCCCTAACGGCATTGGCGAAACCTATTTTATCAGTTCAGAAAAGTTCTATACATGGGAAGAAATTGGCAGTCTGACTGGAAAGCTTCTTAATAAAAAAGCGCTTCATGTAAAAGTGCCGCACTTTTTAGTGTACGGCATTTCTGCTGTCACGCAATTGCTTTCTAATTTCAGTTCAAAACCTGCTACGCTTAATATCGAAAAAGCCAGAGATATTACTCAGGCTAAATGGATATGCGATACGTCTAAGGCAATTAAGGAAATTGGATACCATCAAAACATCCCTGTTGAAGAAGGGCTTAGACGCACTCTTGAATGGTATAAAAGCGTAGGCTGGCTGTAAAACCGGCTTTTAATTATTTTTTGCTCCTTCGCTAATCCATGTTGTTATGCCGCTTATCTGATTTGCAGTTAACGCGGCTTGCCCTAGCGGGGGCATTTGGGTTGCGCCCGACTGATTTTTGATAGCCCATATCATTTTACTGTTGCCCGGGTACTTAGGAAAAACTATGGACGCGCTTGCAGTTGCGTTAGCCCATGTAGAAAGACTTAATCCTCCGGCTCTGTCAGCGTCGTCGTGGCAGCCGGAATTATTGCACTTAAGATTAAATACGGGTTGAATATATTGCGAGTAGCTGACGTTGGCAGATGGAATTACAACTTTATCTAAATCTTTAACGCTGGTTGAGTCTTCGCAGCCTAAAAATAATATTAAACCGAAGCATAAGAAGTTTATTATGTTTTTCATTGTCTCTTTCTTTTGTTGACGTCAAAAATTATTAGCTAAGTCCAAAATGAAAATACTTAATGCGCTTTTTTTTGCAGCAGCAAACCGTTTATGCAAAAGCGGGGGAAGCCAAAAAATGTTTACTGCATTTTCAGCTCTTATTTTGAACTATTCTAAAGATAATAAAATTATTTTAATAAAATAATTCAATTAGTTTGACAAACTAACAATACTTGTTTATTTTTGTCTGCTCAATTATGGGGCTATAGCTCAGCTGGGAGAGCGCTTGAATGGCATTCAAGAGGTCAGGAGTTCGATCCTCCTTAGCTCCACACAGAAAAACCCTTGGAACAACTGGTTCTGAGGGCTTTTTTATTCAATTACAAAAACTTATCCTAAACTATTTGATTATATTCCTATGTTTCTTTTTATACTCTAAAAATTTGCATATCCTCGCGACGAAAAAAAATAATACTGCGTTATATTATTGACAGACAATTCCATTTAACATAAATTGCATATAAATTTTGTAATTGAAGTCCTTAGCCTTATTAATCCAGTTGAAAATGTCTACATAAGAAAAGAAAAAATAATAAGTTAAAAATATATAACTAAAAGAAAAAAAACTTAAGTAAAAGTTTCTAGCTTTATAAAGAGGGATGCAAAAAGATGATTGATAAAGAATTGAAATTAATTGTTCAGCCAAGAGTGATTGATCATTTGGGTATCAAAATGTATCAAAAACCAGTTGATGTTATTTCAGAATTTGTAGCAAATTCTTGGGACGCTGATTCAGAAATTGTAAATATTAAATTAGAAAAAGAGAAAATTACAATTTCCGATAATGGGTCTGGAATGACTTTTGACGAATGTCAGGATTGTTATCTTACTGTTGGGAGAGATAGACGAGAAGATACAGGGAAAGAAATATCTGAAGAGAGGTCTCGACCTATTCTTGGACGAAAAGGTATTGGAAAATTTGCAGGATTTGGAATTGCAAAAACAATTAATATAAAAACTATTTCTAAGTTTAATGGGGAAAAAACTGTTTTCCAAATGGAAATTGATTCAATTCTTGAGCATGATTCCAGAAATGAAAATGAAAAACCAATTATTGTTACTGAATATATTGAGCCAAATGAGGAAAATAAGTCATTATGTGGTACTACTGTGACTTTAGATGGGCTCAATGTAGAGATTACTAGTCAGTTAGTAAGTGATTTTAGTACCGAATTATCTCGGAGATTCTTGTTAACCCAATTCTATGACGATTTTAAGATACTAGTTAATGATGAAAAGTTACCTGATAATTTTAACTCTGAAATGGAGTTCGTTTTCCCGAGAGATTTTACAGATGCGGAAAAAGCCAAATTCCCTAATGTGGTATCTTTCGAAAATGGTTGGGCAAAAGAGCCGTTTCAAGGTAAAGAAATTCAATGGAGAATTGGTTTTTACGAAGATACAATAAAAATTGAAGAATTAAGAGGTCTCAGCATTTATGCAAAAGGAAAACTTGCACAGAAACCATTTTTCTTCGATTTAACAGGAGGTATTTCGGGACAAAATGCTCTTGAATATATGACTGGGCAAATTAGGATGGATTTTATTGATGAAGGTAATAATGACTTGATTTCAACAGAAAGGCAAAGGATAAATTTACAGACAGAATTAGGAAGAAGCATTAGAACTTGGGGGATAGAGATAATAAAAATACTTGGATTAATCTGGAAAACTCGTCGATCTGAAAAACGATTACAAGAGTTAAATAATAAAGTTTCTGGATTTAGAGACAGATTAGATAAATTGCCTTCTTCCGAAAGGAAAACAATTGAATCGGTTTTGAAAAAAATAGCCTCATTTCCAAGATTGGGACATCCAAGATTTCAAGAATTGTGTAACGATATTTTAACATCATGGGAAATAGGCAGATTAAGAAATTTGATCACAGAAATTTCGGAGACAAAAAATTTAAGTGCGATTAAGCTTTTGGAAATATTTTCTGAAGCGGATGTTTTAACTGCGCTAAATATTGCAGAATCAATCAAAACGAAAATATCAACTATTGGGGAGTTGAAGAAAAGAGTAATGGCTAAAGAATTAGAAAATTCAGTTAGAAATTTTATTTATGATCATCCTTGGTTAATTCACCCTAAATGGGAAAGTTATAAAAAAGAAAGATTTGTCTCAAAATTAATTAGTGATATTGCTGACAAAGAATTAAACGTTGAAGCATTCAATGGGCGTGTTGATTTAGTACTATCTTCAGGTGAGAATTTATTATTAATAGAATTTATGAGGCCAGGATTGCCAATAGATCGTGAGCATTTGGAGAGGATTTTTTATTATGTTGATGGAATTAGAAAAGGATTAAAAAAAGAAACCGGGAGCAGATTCAAACGTATTGACTCAACATACTTAATCACTGAATTGAAAATCGATTCAGATTTATTCACGACAAGAATTGAACAACTTAGTAGAGATGATAATATTTTTATCTTGTCATGGGATTCTTTAATTGAACAAGCAAAAAATCAATGGGAAGAATATCTTGAATTGATAAAACAAAGAAATCCGAATGATAAAAGAATACAAGATTTATGAAACTAATATCAATTGACTTATTTTCCGGTGTCGGAGGCTTGACAGAAGGTCTTGAGCAATCTGGGTTTCAGACCAAGATGGCTTTTGAAATTGATGAGTTGGCTTCAAAAGCATATAAATTAAATCATCCAAAAACTGAAATTATTACAGCAGATATTCGAAATGTAGATACTAATGATATTAAGAAAAAGTTAAAAGGAAAAACGATTCATTTACTTGCAGGTTGCCCGCCTTGTCAGGGATTTAGTTCTATCCGACGATTAAATAGGGCGCAGCCAGTTGAAGATGATAGAAATAGTTTAATTAAGGACTATGTCAGATTTGTTGAAGCGCTTATGCCTTATACTTTTATGATGGAAAATGTTCCAGGTTTAGCTTTATCGGATGCATTTCATGAAGCTAAAACTTTTTTAGAAGAAAAACTTAAGTATAATGTTGATTATAAAGTTGTTAATGTCCGCGATTATGGAGTACCACAAAACAGAAAACGATTGGTAATGGTTGGTTCGCGTTTAGGGCCAATTAACGTTGCGGAACCAAAAAATGAAAAAATGACGGTTAGGAAAGTTATTGAAAAATTACCATTGCCGGAAAAATCAGAGGATTTATTACACAAGATATTTCCAAAGCATACTTTGCGAATTCAACAATTAGTGAAAGATATTCCCCATGATGGAGGAAGCCTTAATGATTTAGATAAAGATAGACAACTGAAATGTCACCAAAAGGAAAACATCGGGTTTCATGATGTTTACGGACGCTTACGTTGGGATGATTATTCTACTACAATCACGGGAGGTTGCTTAAATCCGTCAAAAGGGCGATTTTTGCATCCCGAACAGGATAGGTGTATTTCTGCAAGAGAAGCTGCAATGTTGCAGTCTTTTCCGGATAATTATAAATTTCCAATAGATGCGCCTATTTCAAAAATCGCATTAATGATAGGAAATGCTTTACCGCCTAAGTTTTGTAAGGTTCAAGCAGAAAATATAAAAAATCATTTGTTAACTAATTTGCCAAAATTAATTAGTAAAAAAACATAACAATATCTTTATAAAGTGTATTAACTTATTTAGCGAACGACACAATATTTATTTTGGAATTGGCATAAAAACAGTGGAAAATTTAAACGTTATTATGTAAGTTTGTTAACGATTTTTACTTAGTAAGTATTGGGGCTATAGCTCAGCTGGGAGAGCGCTTGAATCGCACTCAAGAGGCCAGCGGTTCGATTCCGCTTAGCTCCACAATCCGTGTTGTTTTATATAGACTTACGGGCTTTACTTACGTTATTCTTACGGTAAAGCCCTAAAAAGTCATCTTCTAATTTAAATTTCCCAATATTTTATTATCACCAAAGATTAATTAACAAAACTCTAATTTCACAATTGAAAGTAAGTTTTAATAAAGGGTATAATTAAATGCTGATCTCTTTATTTGAATATATTTCCCATAAAGTTATCTCCAAAACAAGCGTTAACTCTATTCTATCTTTGCTTGTCATCTCAAACCAAGTTGATGTAAAAGTCTTTATCCATTTTGCCAGTTAGCAAATTCATTAGAACGCAATTTTGTTCGGCGTATGCAAAAGTACAATTTTCATTCAAGATCAAAAATGAAAACCCAATTATACCATGTTTTACAAATTTTAGATTTATGATCCCGTGTGGATTATCCTGCATTTTTAATTGTCTTTTGTAGGATACATTGGTTTTAATAACAACCGGGTATAAGTTCTTTTTCATCAAAAAGTCAATAGACAAATATTTCGCAAAAAAAGAACACCGAAGGTCTTCAATCCATCTTACGTATACAATATTATTAACATGCCCTGCTATGTCAATATCATAAGTCCGAATTACCAAAGGCAGTTCGGCGGAACGCTCTTCTATTTTTCTATCCGGATTTAGCATAATATCCTTATGTAAGTTTATTCTCTACAATAAAAGCGTTATTTAATTGAGTATGAATTTTAGTTACAGCCGAAAAATGTTCTGATAGTATTTTGTAAATATCATCGTTCGAAATAATTCCTCTTGGATGCAACTTGCCAAACCGCTGTAAATGCAGTTTGTCCATCACATCAAAGCCTTCCGGATTAAAGTCGGCAATCAGCAGCTTTCCATTTGAAGCAAGAACCCTTATTAATTCAGATAATCCTCTAATAGGATTCTCAAGCTCATGCATTGTGTTTATACAAACAATACTTTGCATATAGTTATCATTAAAAGGAAGCTCTTCGATGTTAAGCTCCATAAATTTCACTTTTTCAAGAAAGTCAGAAGTTATTCTTATATCCGTCTCGTTTTTTTTATTAAAATCATAATCTCCAGTAATAACGTCATATCCTAACCTGGTTAGTACCGAGACCGCTCTTCCGGTACCTGTAGCAATGTCAAACACTGGAGAACCGGTATTTAAATTTGCAGAGGAGATAAGCTGGTAATATTCCTCTACCAGATCGTATCCCCAATTTTCAAGTATCCTATCGCTTTGTGATTTTGGAATAAGTTTATTATTTCTCATTTTGCAGTAGTCCGTCTTATTTATTATTGTGATTTTCACATCCTTCATGATGACAATGGTTTTCTTCATTATTGCGTGCGTCATGTTTGCTATGCTCTGAATGCGCAAAGCTCTTTTTTAAAGTAGGTTCTGATAATTCAAGAAGCTCGTTTTTAATAAAAGTAGAAACAGCGTCTTTAACTTTCATATTGCGGGCTAAAAATATTTTTGCTTCATTTTCCTTTAATGTATAAAAGGAATTAGGCCCGATATTCCCGACAATGAATACTTTCACTCCTGAGGAAATATATTTCTCAAGGTCTTTATGGGAGTGTTCTTTTTCATTTATAACAGAGGTATAAACGCATGTTTCCGTATCATACAAAAGTATATACTCTGCATGACCAAACCTTTTTGCAATTTTACTATCAGGTAGTTTTCCATCAGAACTTAATCCAATAATCATAATCATTTCCTATATAATGTGAGAAATATATTTTTTAATTTATAAAATAACTAAAAACCTAAAACAAATAGACCAAGTCCCAAAGAGAGCCCAATTATAAAATTAAACATCTTTATTTTTACTGAATCCTTTAAAGAATACGAAAGCAAAGGAAGCATTCCATGTCCATCCTGCACAATTGAGCTTGTAAGTAATACTGAAAATGGAATAAGCCCGGTTGAAAACAAAGTAACAAAAATAAGATGCGGTCCTGATTCAGGAATCAAACCTACTAAAGCTCCCAAGAATAAAAAGACAATTTTGTGTTGTGAAGAAATATTCTGAAGATTAAAATACTTTAAACCCACCTCTACTATTAATAAGGCAAAGAACGTCCATAAAAATATTTTCCAAATATGTTTCTTAATGATATGCGACCAAATATGTGAATATGAAAAATGCTGGAGACCATGTTCATTTTGATGCACAATCAATTCGTTGCAATTTTGGCATGTCTTAATCTTAAATCGTTTTACGATTATATCAACTGTTTTACCGCCAACAATGCCAAGGACAAATAAAACGCCAAAAAGAAGAATAGCTTCTTTGGGAAACATAGCCAACATAACAAAAGCCTCATCACCGGAAACGGAAATCATGGAACCGGCAAGCGCTCCAAAGCTGATTAACCCGTGAATATATAAAGTAACATTTGTAAATCCGCCAATACATCCTGGGATTGTTCCGATAAATGATGCAATAAAGTATTGTCGAAATCCGCTTTTCCCTTTTAAAAGTAGCGCCACTTTCCCTTTTGTCCAGGTATTAATTGAATCTACAATAATCATCATAATAAGAACAAGTAATGTGATTTTAAGAGATTCAAATAAGATGCTTTTAAAAATATCCATTTTTAGCGTTCCATATTTGTAATATTACAAAAAAACATAGCTAAGGTAATAAAATAGCTGCGGCAATAACAGTAGTCCACAGGCCGTCCTTGTGTCCTTCGGCAGTTTTGGTAATATTAAGCGTCTTGACGATTTTGCCAGACATCTTAAATACTTGTTCTCTTTCATTCCAATCTGCTTCGGCGTCAAAATTTACGCCTAAAGTAGTAGCAAGCATTTGCGCTGCAAGATCTTCCGCATAGTCTCCTGCGAGCTTTTCTTTTACGCCACATGGATGATGTTCAGATAAATAACCGTATTGAATATTATCAGCAGGCACTGCTACTCCAATAGAAGCGGCTATTAGCCGGTTAGGCTCATTTGTAGAATTCCTTGCCATAACAGCAAAAGTAATTTGTCCGGGTTTAATATGTTTAAGACCCTGTGAGCGGGGAATTATTTTACACCCTGGAGGAAAGATACTACTTACAGTTACAAGGTTACAAATTTCAATTCCTGCATGTCTTAAAGCGGCTTCAAAAGAGCTTAGGTAGTCTTTATGTCTGCCAACTCCTTTTGTAAAAAATAATTTTGTGGGGACGTACAAATTATATAACTCCTTTATAATTAGATGTCTTATTAGGAAACAAATATTCTGTTTTTTACTTTTAGTTGTCTTCATGCTCATGATGGTGTTCGTGGTGATGTCCAGGCTCATGTTCATGTTTACATACTTCAAACCCGCTAAGTTTTCCCTGGATAAAAAGATTAACCGCATCATCAAATTTCAAACCGGGCGCTGTAATTACTTCAATACCAAATTTTTGAAAGTTTGTAACAGCTCGCTGCCCCATTCCACCTGCAATAATGGCCTTTATATTAAATTGATTAAGATAACCGGGTAACTGGCAAGCGCCGCCATGATCGCCTGTTAAAGGATTGAAGTAGCTTTCATATTTTACAATTTTATTATCTTCGTTAATCTCGCAAACATTAAATTTTGCACATTGACCAAAATGTTCAGCTACTTTTTCTTCTGATCCAACTACTTCAATAGCAATTGCTATTCTTATACTCATATCTATTTTCCTTATATTGTTTTTATCAATCTTAAACTAAAAAATAATCACACTTGTTGGTTTATTTTAATTTTATTTACTATTTCAATAATGCTTTTGGAGAATAGGGAATTAGGATTTTTCAGAATAGCAGGCTTGCCTATATCGGACTGCTTCCGGGCTTCAATTTCAAAAGGGATTTTACCCAAAAAGCGAACTCCCAATTCATCTGCTAATTTAAGACCGCCATCTTTACCTAATAAATCTATCTCAGCTACGCAATGAGGACAAGAAAAGCCCGACATATTTTCAACTATCCCTATAAAAGGGATTCCCATTTGTTTAGCCATATTAACCGCTCTTTCTGCATCCATAACTGAAACTTCCTGTGGCGTAGTAACAATTACAGCGCAATCAGGCTTCATCTCCTGGGCTATCGTTAGAATTTCATCTCCCGTGCCAGGTGGTAAGTCAGCTATTAAATAATCCAATTCGCCCCAGTCAACATCAGCTAAGAATTGATTGATTACTTTTGACCGCATAGGACCCCGCCAAATAAGAGGCTGACCTTTAGGAATTAAACTTGCCATCGAGATCATTTTTGCGCCATATTTTTCGAAGGGAACAATCGACTCATTTATATAAATAACACCCTCTTCACATCCAAGCATTTTTGCTACATTAGGACCCGTTATATCAGCATCAAGCAGTCCTGTTGAAAAACCATTAACACATAAACCATAAGCCAGATTAACGCTTATTGTTGTTTTACCAACGCCCCCTTTCCCGCTAAAAACCGCGATGCGGTATTTAATTTTAGAAATTGTATCTGTAATTCTATCAGCTTCCGCATTTAATAATTTTGTTTTTTCTTCTTGGTTCATATTTCCCTCAGCTGTAAATATTTTAGTTAACATTGCTTTTATAAATCACACTTTTCCCAATTTCAAAACCGCAGCGTTTTGCTACAGCCACACATTTTACTTTGAAAAGGAAATACACAGTTCGCTTTCGTTTAAGAAGCGTTTCATAGTTCCCTTGCCCTTTGGCAATCACAATATCAGCAGACTTGAACAAATCCTTAAACTCCTCTGTGCACATATCTATATCGGAGCCTGGTATTTTACTTCCGCTCTCTATGACTGTAGATAGTTTATCAATACCAAGACCAATAGCATCTTTATAAGTGATATCATTCAATACTGGTTCTGAACGAACTGCAAAATATATTTTCTTAGGCTGCAAGTGTCTAAGAAGAAATTTATCAAAAACTGCTTCCTCAAGGTTATCGGCTATATATAATACTGTTTTTGCTTTTTTTACATCTTCTTCAAATTGAGGGAATGCTATTAAGTTAATGTTATCTGAAGATAAGTTATCAATTTCCTCTTGTATATTAAAATTTGGATTAGCTCCCAAATCTATAGTATTACCTGCAATTGCTATCCGCAAGGCCATTTCCAGTTTATTCTCTGAATTATTAATATATGAATACAGTGAATCTTCAAATTTCAGGGTGTTCCTCAGGTTCGTTCTTTTCGCTTTAGAATATGGGTCATCAATTCCGCTATATTCTGAAATCATTTTTTGAACAAAAGCAGAAAGATGCGGCGCTGTGGTTCCTTCTTTTGAATTTATTATCTTTTTGCACACTTCTGTTAAAACGCTTTTCTTGAATCCTTCATCAAATGGAGCTGAATTATTTACTGCATTTAATGATTGATTTAGAATGCATGGGACACAGATTGAATCAAAAACAGTCATATAAGTATTTCTTTATCCTTTTATCAATAAGATTTTGCCATCTTGCCTTTATAGATGAAGCTCACGCCGTCATAAGACATTTCTTTAATAACTCCACGGCGAATTAAATCTTTTATGTTTGATGAATTCCCGCCTTGGGATTTGTATATATTCTCAAGTGAATCAAAATTTATAGGATGTACAGACATTATATTCAGTATCTCGCTTTCTATATTTCCGGCTGTTTTATATTCAAGTCGGCGGGCATTAAGCAGAATTTCAGAAGCAGAAATTTTCTTTTTAATGTACTCTGCGAGTTCATCTAGCCTTTTCCCGTCCGGAGCTATGGCATATTTTTTAGCAGGAGGGCGAACTGGCGTAGTAAAAAATGATGCTTTACAATTGAGAGTAATCAAGAACTCTCCAATTTTATATACTTCGTCTAATGTGTTGTAAAAATCTTTAATCGGCATTGTTCTTTTTTGAACGATTGTGTCGGAATATACCGCTATGTGATTTTTTATAATTCTCAAATTTTAATTCCTTCAATTCCAATTTAATTTCCACAAGATTTTTCTTTATCTCAATCGATATGTTCCTTTGTTGATTCGTTTTTTGCTATAAGTTAGTCCAATTTTATGCCAAACGGATTATTGCTTATATAGACGTAATTACCATGCGTTATCCTGCATAAATACAATAGTGATGCAATGCTATTGCATATATGCAGTAGTATGTTTACTTTCCCTTTGACAAACAAAGAGAAATATGAAAGAAATAGAAAATACTATCAATAAGAATAAAGAAGCTCTTATTATCACTGACGGAATAGTTGTGGTTGGTAGAGATCAGAAAGTAATTGTATTCAATGCAGCCGCCTCCAGAATTTCGGGATTTAAGGGAAATGATGTTATTGGTAAAAATGTTAAAATACTTTTTCAGAATTGTAAAGAAGAACTAAGTTTGTTCAAAAAATCGCTCGATGAGAATAGAACTTTTTCAAATCTGGGAATTGACATCACGTGTAAAAACGGAAAAAATAAGAATGTTCTTGCCTCTTTCACTCCGGTTAAAAAGGACGAGACAGTATTAAGCGTTGTTTTTATTTTTAGGGATACTAAAGAGATGCTTTCTATGGCCGAAGAAATTGACAAAAAAACATTGGAATTAATTGATCAGAAGAACAGGCTTGATGCTATTTTCAATAGTAACATAGAAGGAACATTTACAATTGATGATAATTGGCAGGTTACCTCGTTTAATTATTCAGCCGAAAAAATAACAGGGTATAAAAAAGAAGAGGCAATAGGCAAAAAATGCTGGGAGATTTTCAATTCGTCATTTTGCAGAAATGGTTGCCACATGGAAAAAACAATGCTCAAGGGAAAATCTACAATAGGCAACGAACTAGAAATAATCAATAAAAATGGTAAAGTTGTCCCTATCCGTGTAAACTCAGCGATTTTAATTAACAATCAGAATAAAAAGTCTGGCGCAGTTGAGACGTTTATTGATATATCAGAAATTAAAAATTTGTCAGCGCATCTAAAAGATAGATTTCACTATATCGATATAATCGGCAAAAATAAGGAACTTGAAAAAGTTTTTTATCTTTTAGAAAGCGTGTCCAAAACAGATAGCTCTGTCCTTATTACCGGAGAAAGCGGAACGGGGAAAGAGCTGATAGCGCGTAGTATACACCTGGGAAGCGCAAGGCAAAAAGGTCCATTTATTGCCCTTAATTGCAGCGCCTTTGTTGAAGCTCTTATCGAAAGCGAATTATTCGGGCATGAGAAAGGTTCGTTTACAGGAGCGGTTAACACAAAGATTGGGAAATTTGAATTAGCTCAGGGGGGAACTTTGTTTCTTGATGAAATTGGAGACATATCGCTTCCTATTCAAACAAAACTTCTAAGAGTTATTGAAACGCGTTTATTTGAGCGCGTAGGCGGTAATAAAAGCATAGCGATGGATACCCGGATAATTGCAGCTACTAACAAAAACCTACAAGAAGAAATTAAAGCTGGTAGATTTAGAGAGGACTTCTTTTACAGAATAAATGTTATCAATATTCATTTACCTCCGCTGCGTGAAAGGAAAGACGATCTTTTTTTGCTGGTTGAGCGCTTAATAAAGTCTTTCAACAAAAAATTTAATAAAACTATAAGACAGTTTTCTTCATCGGCTTACGATATATTAATGGACTATGACTGGCCGGGAAATATTCGTGAATTGGAAAATGTCATTGAACATAGTTTTGTTCTTTGCCGGAGCGATATAATTCAGGAAGACGACTTGCCAAAATATTTAAGAAATAAAAAAGCTGAAACTATTTCACATAATATGCTTATAAATCAAAATCAATTTATGGCAGCAGAGCAGGATATAATTATAAATACGCTTAAAAAAAACAATGGGAATAAAACCAAAACTGCTATGGAATTAAACATGAATCCAACTACGCTTTGGAGAAAGATGAAAAAACTTGGAATTTAATTAGATAAGCAATAAAAGGATAACAGAGTTATTTATTTGAAAGAGCTATAGATCAAGTTTAAAACTATCATTGTAAGGTTTAAAAAACTGCTTGTCTAAATTAAGCAATACACTGGCATACTCTTTAAGTTAAAGTAGGGAAGGGAGTGTAAAATAGTTTGTGTA
>DBTY01000036.1 GCA_002307295.1 Ignavibacteriales bacterium UBA1304 | reverse complement strand
TAGACTTATTTTAGGACGGGACATTCTAAAAAAAATAAAACGAACATTTCACATACTGATTTAGCATGTACGACAAAATTTTCATTAGCTACGCAAAAGAGGACTTCACATATGCGGAAAAACTCTATAATTATCTTGAAGAGAATGGTTTAAAACCTTGGATAGACAAGAAAGGAATATTACCTGGACAAGATTGGAATTTTGTCATAAATAAAGCATTAAGAGAAGCCAACTACATTATTCTTTTGCTATCAGATACTTCTGTTCAAAAAAGAGGCTATGTTCAACGAGAATTTAAAACTGCTTTAGATTACGTTGAAGAAAAATTAGAGGATGACATTTATCTTATTCCTCTGAAAATAAATAATTGCGTAGTGCCTGAAAAACTTTCAAGATTTCAATGGATAGAATATGAACCTTTAACTAGTTTTGAATTAATCCTTCGTTCTTTAAATCTTCAAAGAGAAAAATACATAGAATATGAAAAGAAGCAAATAGCAGCTAAAGAAACATTTGCTTATGAAGAATATAATAATGAATACGAATATGGGAATTCAACAAAGTTTGTAATCCAGACAAACCATATCCAATTCAAAGATGAATCAAATACGAACTTACTTGAACTTAATTCAATAATTCGCGGAAAACAAGCTGAATTTGTATCGAATAGTAGAAAAGACTTTCATGAAATTACTGGTGAATTAATCTCATTTGAATATGAAAGTCAAGACTGGATTTATGAAATTTCATATACTCCTAATTTTATATCAAAATCTATTATTAGTATAAATGAGAACTTTTATGCGTATACTGGTGGTGCTCACGGAAACGGTTTTATTGATGGTTTAAACTATCATTTAAATCCGTTATTTAAGATTTCATTACAGGATTTATTTGACTATGATGATCATAAGAAAGTATTGGATTTCATTTCAAATTATTGTTATGAAGAATTGAGAAAGGTTCACAATGAATGGATGACTCCAGATGATGAAGAATTGCAAAATCAAACTCCTGACACATTATTCTGGGAAGGTAGCTTAAATCCTGAATGGGATAAATATAATACTTTCTTTATAACAAAGAATGGTATTGAAATTATATTTAACGCATATTCAGTGAGTGCTTATGCGTTCGGGGTACAAATAGTTGCGATCTCAAACGACAAACTTTTAGCTTGCTTGACAAAGCCTGAGAAATTTGAAAGTTTTATGAACAAAGTACAATAAAAGAACTACCCCTAACACACGCTCTTAGGTTTGCACAGTAATTAGAATTTTGAAAGTCGAGGTTGATTTCTATACTTTTGTTGTAAAAAAGCAAGGAATTAACCGGCTGAAAGGGTAAACTATTAACACACGTAGTCACAGACCTGCGCCAGCGTAGCAGAGCTGGCATGGCAAATATATAAATGCGGGAGAATCATTATATTTGCAGAAGTTAAAAGTCAGGAGACTTTCTTTTGGCATTACGGAAACAAAGCTACCGCCAAACAGCAGAAACAGCCAAACCACTTTATAAGGCGATACCCTGTTGATATCGTCTCTTTTTTTGTAGTTGTACGATAAATTAGGCAAATATCGGAAGCCTGATTGTTTGTACACTATACGGGATTGACAGAAAAGCGTTCACACACTCCCCAACATTTCTATACTGCAGACGTTATTTTAATAAGAGACAAACATAATTACTGAGCTTCTGACCAAACATATTTGAACCTGTGAGCAAAACGAACGATTTAAAATACATCTAACTTTGTGCTATTATTAAAATATTAAAAATAGAACAGACAAAAGATGAAAAAAGTAGCATTAATCACAGGAGCATCCGCAGGGATGGGTAAAGAAACTGCAAAGTTATTGGCTCAAAACGGTTATACGGTATATGGGGCAGCACGTAGAATAGATAAAATGGAAGATTTAAAAGCCTTTGGCATCAAACCCGTGGCTATGGATATCACCAAAGACGAAAGTATTGTTGCCTGTATGCAACTAATTTTAGCCGAAACGGATGGCCATATTGATGTTTTGGTTAACAGTGCGGGGTTCGGCTCACACGGTGCCATTGAAGAAGTGCCGATACAGGATGCCAAGTATCAATTAGAGGTAAATGTATTTGGAGCTATGCGGCTAACGCAGTTGATACTGCCTTATATGCGTGAAAATAAATTTGGGAAAATAGTAAACATATCTTCGGTTGGAGGAAAGTTGGCCGGACCATTGGGCGGTTGGTATCACGCCAGTAAATTCGCGTTGGAAGGTTTAAGTGATAGTTTGAGAAATGAAGTCAAACCTTTCGGTATTGATGTTATTGTAATAGAGCCGGGAGCCGTTAAATCAGAGTGGAGCAGCATTGCTTGTGACAATTTGATGAATATATCCGGCAATGGAGCATACAAAGCGATGGCAACCAAATTTGCAAACGTGATTAAAAATAGCGATGTACAAAGCTCTGATCCGATAGTGATTGCAGAATTGATTAAAAAAGCTATTGAAGCAAAAAATCCGAAAGCAAGATATGTGAAAGGCCATTTGGCTCAACCCATTCTTTTTACAAAAAAAGTAACTTCAGACAAAATAATGGATAAAATTCTTGCAAGCCAATTTAAATAATATGCAAATACAATGGAAGCCGTAGATATTCTTCAACACAACATATTGCTCTCTTGCACAAGCAAGCAGCAGTTTAGCCAAGAGCAATTTTTTGGTGAAAATACCTTATCTATGCTTATATCCGGGGAAGGCCACGTCTTTAATAATGATGAAACCCAGATTTATACACCGGGAACGATTGGTTTATTAAAAAGAAATCAGTTAGCGAAATCAATTAAAATTCCTTCGGCCGATGGAAAACCTTTTAAATCTATTGGCATTATTTTAGATCAGGAATCTTTGAGAAGATACAGCGCCGAAAATGAAATAGTTTCGCCATCGCCTTATACAGGAAAAACAATGCTTCAACTTCATCGAAATCCTTTCATAACCGGTTTTTTTGATTCATTGCTTCCATATTTCGAGCAGCCGGAAAAGTTAACAAGAAAATTATCCGAATTAAAAACCACAGAAGCGATTGAGCTTTTATTATCTTACGATTCAGGGCTAAAGGGATTGCTTTTTGATTTTAGTGAGCCTTTTAAAATTGATTTGGAAACTTTTATGAATAACCATTTTACCTATAACGTGTCAATTAGTAAATTTGCGAAACTAACAGGTAGAAGTTTATCAACATTTAAAAGAGATTTTAAAAAAATATTTTCTCAAACTCCTGAAAAATGGATAAAGGAGAAACGTTTAGATAAAGCACACTTTTTAATAGCAGAAAAAAAGCAGAAACCTTCTGAGGTTTATTTACAAGTTGGGTTTGAAAATTTTTCACACTTTTCCTATTCATTTAATGAGAAATTTGGATACAATGCTTCTTCGATAGAAAAATGAAGCGACAGACCTAAAAACTAAAACTGAATTATAATTTTACCGATTTTATAGCGCGAAAAATAAGACCTGAGAGGTTTCAACAACCTGTCAGGTCTTAAAAATATTAGAAAGCAGCTTTCGGCAC
>DBTY01000010.1 GCA_002307295.1 Ignavibacteriales bacterium UBA1304 | reverse complement strand
TTCAAAGATATTGCTAAAAAATGGACTATGCCTGTTAGAAATTGGGCTTTTGTTATTTCTCATTTATCTGTTATTTTTAACGACAGGATTAAAGATTTTATTTAATCCCTCAAACCCCATTTACACATAACTTTTTACAGTCTCGTAGGGAACAATATGACAGTTCCCTACAATACAAAGAATGATTCTATTTGCTAGTTTTCGTCAGTAACACATCCCTCGGATGCTGAAGAAACCGATTTAATATATTTATATAAAATACCGCTTGTTGCTTTATAAGGGGGTGCAACCCAGGTCTTTTTTCTTTCAGCAATTACTTCATCAGAAATATCGACATTCAAAGTGTTTTTTTCCGCATCAATTGTAATTACATCTCCGCTTTTAATCAAAGCAATTACCCCGCCTATTTGTGCTTCCGGGGAGATATGCCCAACAACAAAGCCATGTGTGCCTCCAGAGAATCTTCCGTCTGTAATTAAAGCTACGCTTTTACCGAGTCCTGCACCCATAATGGTCGAAGTGATTGTAAGCATTTCGCGCATACCGGGTCCGCCTTTGGGACCTTCAAAACGGATAACAACAACATCTCCGGCAACAACTTCGCCTTCTTCAATTGCTTTAAGACATATTTCTTCAGAATCATATACCTTTGCTGGTCCGCTAAACAAAGTTCCTTCTTTACCTGTTATTTTTGCTACAGCGCCTTGGTTTGCAAGATTGCCGTAAAGAATACGCAGATGTCCTGTTCTTTTTATTGGAGCCGAAACAGGCGCAACAATTTTCTGTCCTTCTTTTAATTCCGGAAGCTCTTCAATGTTTTCGGCAAGGGTCTTGCCAGTCACGGTTAAGCAATCTCCATTTATAAGTCCTTCTTTAAGAAGCATTTTTTGAACAGCCGGTACGCCGCCAACTTCATGCAGGTCTTCCATAACGTAATAACCGCTTGGTTTAAGATCGGCAAGGTAAGGAGTTTTATCGGATATTTCCTGAAAATCATCAATTGTTAAATTAACTTTAGCGGCTTTAGCTATGGCAACAAGATGCATAACCGCGTTTGTTGAACCGCCAAGTGCAATTACTATTGTAATTGCGTTTAGGAAAGCTTGTTTTGTTAAAATATCTCTTGGTTTAATATCTTTTTCAATTAAATACTTAATTGCATGTCCTGCATTGTAGCATTCCTGCGCTTTTGCTTTGTAAACAGCCGGTAATGAGGAGCTGTAAGGGAGCGACATACCGAGAGTTTCAATTGCAGTCGCCATTGTATTTGCAGTATACATACCTCCGCAGGCTCCTGCGCCAGGGCAAGCGTGTGTTAGTACATTATTTAAGTCTTCATCGCTAAACTCTTTTGAAAGAAACTTTCCATAAGCTTCAAATGCCGAAACAACATCAAGTTTAGCCCCATTATAATGTCCGGCTTTAATAGAACCGCCGTAAACCATAATGCTTGGACGGTTAAACCTGGCCATAGCAATTAAAGATCCGGGCATGTTTTTATCGCAACCAGGGATTGAGATGTTAGCATCGTACCATTGAGCGCTCATGACCGTTTCAATTGAATCTGCAATTATATCTCTTGAAGGAAGCGAGTATCTCATCCCCTGTGTACCCATCGACATACCATCGCTAACGCCAATTGTGTGGAAAATAAGCCCTATAAGCCCTGAGTCTTCAACTCCTTTCTAAACTTCTTTTGCAAGGTCGTTTAGGTGCATATTGCAAGGATTTCCTTCCCATCCCATACTTGCAATCCCTACTTGTGCTTTATGCATATCTTCATCAGTAAAACCGATGCCGTAAAGCATAGCCTGGGAACCGACCTGTGACTTCTGCTCGGTTAACTGGCTGCTGAATTTATTTAATTTTGTACCCATGTTACTCCTTTTTATTTTTAGATTAAGTGTGATAAGACCGACTTAATTTTAAAATTTCAAATCCAGGGATTATGTAGGTTCGCTACAAACTCATTTGTCTAACCCCTTTTTGAGCAGAAAGACTTCAGGGATCGAAAATTTCATCCCGACAAGGATGCCAATTGCCGCTTAACTTATCTTTTTGATACCGGAAATGCTAAAATAGCGATTTAATATTTTTGAATAAAGTCTATCCTATCGAAAAGGAGGAACATGTAGGCGTTTACCATCTATAGTTAAACCCTTCTTCCCTCAATAAAATAATAGTTTTTCAAAATCAGACTACTATAAGAATCTTTTCGTTTATAATTGTATCATATAATAAGGTTATTGAAAAATTATTGGTATATATTCATAATATATTTCAATGTAAATTAATATAATTTTTTTCCCCCGATTGTAAGAATATAGCTTTTGGGGTTGTAAGACAGATCCCTGTCCTCAATCAAGTAATCTGTATATCCCAAGTTTATATGGCTCCGTTCTTGGATTAATGTGGTATTTACAATAATATTTAAAAGGTATATTTATGAACGAAAGAGTTTATAACGGCGGCGTTGACAGATTAAGATCGCCTGAAAGAGTGGCACGGCTTGAAGTTAAACGTGTAGTTGATTTTTGCCTTGCAGGGCAAGAGATAGAATCTGTATTAGATATTGGCGCAGGCAGCGGTCTTTTTGCAGAAGAGTTTAGTAAACGGGGATTGGCTGCTTCAGCAATTGACGCTAATCAAGAAATGATACCAGTTTTTAAAGACTACCTCCCGGAGGTTGACATCAAAATAGCATCGGCGGAAAATGTTCCTTTTGAAGACAATTCCTTTGATCTAATTTTTATGGGTCTTGTTTTACACGAAGTTGACGATTGTACAAAAACTATTAGCGAATCATATAGGGTGGCTAAAAAAGAAGTATGCATCCTTGAATGGGTGTATTCTGTCCAGGAATTCGGACCTCCTTTAGAGCACAGATTACAAAGCTCGCAAATTGAAGAATTGGCAAAAGATGCCGGTTTCAAGAAGTTTGAAATAATAAAATTGACCAGCTTAGTACTTTATAAATTATCTAAATAACAAGTATTAATTATCCGCTTTATTGTTTGAATGCCCTTAACTTTTATCGATTTGGTTAAGGGCAAATAGTTAACTATTAGTTTATTTCTTAATGGTGGACATTCCCAACATTGCATAAAGCGGGCAGAAATTTAATCCGGCTGTTAATAATGGGACTATACCAATTATACCCCACCAGCTTTGAAAACCGATTCCCAACCCAATTGCTGCAATGCCAATAACTATTCTAAGAATACGATCTACGCTTCCTACATTCATTTTCATTTTCATACTCCATTTTTATGTTTTCTAATTATTTCCAACAACAATAAAACATTAAGATTTACTTAAAAGTTTTTTCAATACAGTAGTGAATTCAGCTTTTGGCACAAGACCAGTATGCTGATCAACGATGTTCCCTTTTTGATCAATGATAAATGATGTAGGTATAGATTCAATTCCGCCGTATGCCTGAACTACTTCCGAGTTGGCATATACAACAGGATAGTTGATGCCAATGCTTTGCATAAAAGGCTCTACATTGTTTTTTGTATCGCTATCTACTGATATTCCAATTACTACGACGTCATTTTTGTATTCGTTCTGAATTTCAATCAGATCAGGAATGCCTCTTTTGCATGGAGGGCACCAGGTAGCCCAGAAGTCAACTATTATAATTTTTCCTTTATAATCCGATAATTTAATATTCTTACCATCAGTTGATGTTAAAGTGAAATCCGGAGCTTGTTTCTCAACTGCTCCTTTTCCATTTGGCGCATAGTTTCCAAGATCCTCTGTTGTTTTATTCTCGTCAGCCTTCTTATTGCAACCAGTAATGGTTAAAGCAAAAATCATAAATCCGACAGCTATTATTTTATTCATTGCATACTCCAATTAAGCTATTATTTGTTATCAATGCATATTTGATGATTAGGGGCAATAATCGATTCAAAACAATAAAATAATTTTGATAATTTATTTTTGAATCCCTTTGAAAGTTGAAACATCCAACCAACAAAAAAAGGATAAATATGGATACCAGCACAATCAACGAAAGATACAGTAAATTAGCTGAAGACACTTGTTGCTTATCATGCGGGGGAGCAATAAATTACAGCGAACCCCAGCTTGGCGAAGTTTGTGTGGATTTGGGATGCGGCCGTGGAAACGATGTTATTAGAATGGCTCAGATTATTGGGGATAAAGGATTAGCCTATGGACTTGATATATCTGACGGTATGATTGAAAAAGCGCAGAGGAATGCGGCTAAGCTTGAGGTCAAAAATGTACAGTTTATAAAATCTGAACTTGAATCTCTCAAATTACCATCTAACATAGCCGATCTGGTTATCTCTAACTGTACTATTAATCACGCTTCCGATAAAAAATCAGTCTTTGATGAAATTTACCGCATATTAAAAAAAGGGGGAAGATTTGTAATAAGCGATATCTATTCGCTTGAAGATGTTCCAGAAGAATATAAAAATGACCCTGTAGCAGTATCTGAATGCTGGGCGGGTTCTATAAAAAAATACGACTATTTGAATATAATTTCTGATGCTGGTTTTTCGGATGTAAAAATTCTTGAAGAAAGCCAACCCTATATAAAAGGCAAAATAGAAATATCGAGCTTTACCATTTTTGGTAAAAAAGCTGCATGCTGCAGCTGTAAAGGATAAACAACCACTATAAATGGAGACAACTATGAAATCATTAATTCGTAAAGGGAAAGTTTATAATAAGAAAATTGCCCAGTGCTGCGCTAAGGTCTCAAAGATCGCTACCGGCTGTCACGATTAATTATTATCCTTTAAGAGTTGGGCTCAGAAATGAGTTCAACTCTTTTATCTTTTTCGGTTTTGGATTTAGGTTTTAATTTATTTTATAATAAAGGCATGAAATGTATTTTTCAAAATATAATATTTTTTCAAAGATCAAAGATTCCGATTCATCTTATCTCATTAACATTCTAACAGGCAACGCAGATATAATTGATTCGGCAAAGGCAGAAGAAATTACTGCCGGTAATTATTCGGATGTTGACGAATATATAATTAAAGGCTATCTGGCTGATGAACTTGAAGAAAAGAAACTTTATAACGAAAAGTATTTAGATTTTATTGAATCGCGGGATACGGATGAACTTCAAATCTTTTTTGTGCCATGGTATTCATGTAATTTTGATTGCGGCTACTGTTATCAGTCTGGTTACGAAAACAAATCAGAGATTCCTACTAAAGAAATAATTGATTCTTTCTTTCAATATGTGACTACTGAATTCAAAGATAGGAAAAAGTATATTACAATATTTGGCGGCGAGCCATTGCTATCAGCTGGTAAATATAAAGATCTTATTATTTATTTTTTAGAAAAAGCAGAATATTTTAACCTCGACATAGCAATCGTATCAAACGGCTACTTCCTAACGGAGTACATTGATATTCTAAAAACGAAAAGGATCAGGGAAATTCAGATTACGCTTGATGGAGTAGGAGAAATACATAATAAGCGGAGGCCTTTAAGAGGAGGAAACCCGACTTTTTTAAAAATTGTAGATGGTATTGACCAGGCGCTTGCAAATAATATAACTATAAACTTACGTGTGGTTATTGATAAAGAAAACGTAAATGGATTGGTTGAGTTAGCTCGTTTTGCTATAGATAGAGGCTGGACAAAGAGCGATTATATTAAAACTCAGTTTGGGCGTAATTACGAACTGCATTATTGCCAAACAGGTCATAGTAAGCTGATGACACGGTTAGAATTTTATGAAACGATTTACAGCTTGGTTAACAAACATCCGGAAATACTTGAATTTCACAAACCTGCGTTTTCTATATCAAAATATCTGTTTGAAAACGGCGAATTGCCTTCGCCGCTGTTTGACGCTTGTTCCGGTACAAAAACAGAATGGGCGTTTGATTATACTGGAAATATTTTTGCCTGCACTGCAACGGTAGGAAAGCCCGGTTCATCTCTGGGAACATTTTATCCTGAAGTCACGCTACAAAAAGACAAAATAATTGAGTGGGAAGAAAGAGATGTTACAGTTATTGACGAATGCAAAAACTGCAATTTACAGTTGGCGTGCGGAGGCGGCTGCGCAGCTGTTGCGTTTAACAGAGCAGGAAAACTGCATGCGCCTGATTGCCGCCCGGTAAAGGAATTAATTGGAATGGGATTATCACTATATTTTAATGAGGAAAATTAACAATGTCTGAAACAATAAAATACATAACTGCTAATGATTTTGAAAACGAAGCGCTGAAAAGCGAAAACGTTGTTGTAGATTTTTATTCAACCGAATGTCCTCCGTGCGAAGCTCTTGCCAGTAAATTTGAATCTCTTGCTGAAGTTTATGGAAAGGATATTAAATTTGTAAAGATACACAGGCAGGAAAACCGTGAGTTAGCCTTGTCATTAAGCGTTTCCTCTTCGCCGACACTTTTGTTTTATCAGAATGGCGAACTTAAGGGCGCCAGGCTTTCAGGAGGTATAAAGAGATCGGAGATCGTTCAGAATCTTGAATCGCTTATTCCAGAAAGAAAGGCTTCGGAATTAAAAAGCGGTATAAAACCAAAAGTTACTGAGTGCGATGTGCTTATAATTGGAGGAGGTCCGGCTGGTTTATCTGCCGCAATTTATACATCTCAGGCAAAACTCACAACTATTGTTGTGGATAAAGAATTACCGGGCGGACAAGTTAAAACAACTCATTTAGTTAGCAACTACCCTGGCTTTTCTGAACCAATATCAGGTTATATGCTGATGCATCATATGTCAGAGCAGGCAAAAGCTGCCGGCGCAGATTTCAGGTCTGCGGTTGATATTACTACAATCGATCTTGCAAATAAATTTATTGTTGTGGATGAATATGAAACCATTAAAGCCAAGAAAATAATTATAGCGACCGGTTCATCGCCGCGCCAATTAGGGGTTAAAGGCGAATTGGAATATAAAGGACAGGGGATTTCATACTGCGCTACATGCGATGCAAAGTTTTACGAAGGGAAGCATGTTGCTGTAATAGGCGGCGGTAATTCCGCAATTGAAGAATCGCTTTTTATAACAAAGTTTGCATCTAAAGTAACCATTATTCACCAGTTCGATAAATTGCAGGCAAACAAACTTGCGCAGGAAAAAGCATTCGCTAACCCTAAAATTGAATTTGTGTTTGAACATGAACCAAGAGAGTTTATAAAGAACGGCTCAACTGTGAACGAGGTTCTTGTTGAAGACTTAAAAACTAAAGAATTAAAAAAAATAAGCTGTGACGGCGTTTTTATATTTGCGGGAATGATACCCAATATCAGCGAGATAAAACAATACTTTGAACTTGACCAATGGGGCTATATAAAGACAGATGCTGAAATGAATACCAGCCTTAAAGATATTTACGCAGTTGGCGATGTAGCAAGTAAATTATTCAGACAAATTACTACAGCTACTTCTGACGGAACAATCGCTGCAATATCTATATCTAAAGAACTTGAAAAAGAAAAAGAACCAATTATAGAATTAGCATATTCATAAAACTACTCAGTTAACTAAATTATTAGGGATACAAATATGGAATTAAGGAAATATTTAACTCTTAAAAATATTCTTTCTGTTTTAGCCGGAGCTTTTCTTGGATACGGATATTATTATTTTGTTGGCTGTAGAACAGGATCATGTCCCATTTCAGGCAATCCATTTATCTCAACGCTTTATGGCGCAATGATGGGAATTATTTTTATTCTTCCTTCCAAGAAAAAAAAAGGCAAAGGGAATGAAAGCAATAACTAAGAATGATGAAATAGAATTTATTTTTAAGAACTTACCGGAGAGTATACCGTACCTGATGAAAAAAGGGGTTTGCGGTATCAATTGCGGTCAGCCTCGTTGGGGGACGCTTCAGTTTGTTTCTACAGAAAGAGGTTTTTCGGATTCTGATATTGATCTTATGATAAAGGACTTAAATATTATGCTTTTATTAGTGCAGGTATAAGCGTAACAAATAACTATTCAGTAAAAACACTATCAACTATAAATTATAATATGAAAAAAGCTTTAATACTTGGCGGAGGATTTGCAGGAGTTCAGGCGGCTATTGAATTACAAAAAAAGAATATATTTGAAGTTACGCTTATCTCAAATAGAGATTTTCTTTATCTTTATCCTATCTCAATTTGGATTCCAACTAGAGAAAAATCCTTTGATGACGTTAAAGTTTCACTTGCTGAAATTAGCGCTGCATTCAGGTTCAAAGCGGTAACCGATAATGTTGTCAAAATTAACAGTGCGGATAGAAAAGTTATTTGTACAAATAAGACATTTGACTATGATTATTTATTAGTAGCTATTGGCGCCGATAAAATGCAGCACAAAGGACAGGAGAACACATTGTCCATTTGCGGTAAACCGGAAATTTCTTTGGAAATAAGAGATGCAATAGATTCGCTTATTCAAAAAGGAAACGGGAAAATTGCAATAGGCTTTGGCGGAAATCCGAAAGATAAATCAGCTGTTAGGGGCGGTCCGGCTTTTGAACTGATGTTTAACTTACACAATCTATTAAAAAAGGAAAAAGTTCGTGATAGATTTGAACTTACATTTTTTGCTTCGATGGAATCTCCCGGCGAAAGAATGGGACCAAAATCATTAATAATGATTGACTCCATGTTCAAATCATATAAAATTGAAAAACGGTTTGGTAAAAAAATAAAAATATTTGAGCCTAAAGGAATAGTATTTGAAGATGATTCATTGCTCGAATCTGATCTGACCATATTTATTCCAGCATCAACCGGTCATTCTGTTTTGAAGGAGTCTGATCTCCCTTTAACGGAGTCAGGATTTATAAAAATAGATAAAAACTGTCAGGTTACAGGCGCTGATAATGTTTATGCAATTGGAGATACTGCCGCTATTGAAGGTCCTGAATGGAAGGCTAAACAAGGGCATATTGCAGAAATGATGGGCAAAGTTGCCGTGCATAATATAATCATGAAAGAATCCGGCTGCGACAAACTTAAAAGTTATATTGAACATATAAACATTTTATGCATTATGGATACAGGAAACGGCGCAGCGTTTATTTTTAGAAATGATAAGAAAGCGCTTGCTATCCCAATGCCTGGATTTGGACATTGGGTAAAGAAGGGCTGGGGCAAATATACAAAACTTACGAAATTAGGTATTATACCAAGGATTCCAGGTTTATAAATATGGATTGTACAAATTGTAGCGCTAAATCTTGTAGAGAATCCGAAAGCTGCGGAAACGAAAAGTTTGAACGTAAAGCTATTGTTTCCGATTATCACAAATCGGGAAATCAAAAAATTCTTCAGGCAGCCGCCTCTTTAGTTGATAATGGTAAAGCCAGGAGTTTATCAAGACTGCAAGAGATTATTGTATTTATAAAGACCATGGATTATAAAAAAGTGGGAATGGCTTACTGCTACGGAATGGAAAAAGACGCAAAGCTTGTAAAGAAAATGTTTAAGGCTGCAGAGATAAGGCTTCACACTGTATCTTGTACGGTTGGAGCCGTCAACCAGAATGCAATAAATGTTAATAGTTGTACCGAGAAAGTATCCTGTAATCCGCTGGGGCAAGCTGAACAGCTAAATGGCGAGGAAGTGGATTTTGTTATAATAATGGGCATTTGTCTTGGCCATGACATTTTATTGCAGCGCAACCTGAAAGCAGATTTTACAACCTTTGTAGTTAAAGACAGAGTTTTTTTACATGCACCAATAAAAGCATTAGAATAAAAACTTTGATTTTCTAAATCTCAACTTTTATAAATGATATTGGTTTTAGCTGATTTTTAATTCTTCATCAGGAGACTTATAATTCGTCCCAAACGCTCTGTAAAGGCTGCTGTGAGGACTTTTAAATTAATGCTATTCTTCTTAGCTATAAGTTTAATTCTCCCGTAATACCCAACGGCTGTTGCTTTACAGCGGCGTTACTTGGCGGTAGGGTTGAACTTTATCTGTTCTCGGGACTTCCCTTCGCATTGTCTACTACAATTCTCTTGTCTTAGTGGTTAGTTTATTTTTGGAAGATTGGAATTCGTTTGCTTTGCATATAGCGTAGGTCGGTTGTAAGTTTTAATCTACAAATTCAACTTGAAAGAAAAGCAGAACAATGACGTCAGCGAAACTTACATTATCAGAATTGCCAGTTATACCATTTAGAAGCTATTTGACTGCAAATTACAAAGGGGGTCTGTAGGCGCTGATGCCCTTTTACTTGCTCTGATGTTCTAAGAATACAAGAAGGCTTCTTTCAATAATCCTAGTCCATTTATTTTAGCTTCAATGATCCCGCATAATTAATTATAAGCAAATTACTGAGAGGGGATCAGCGGTTAATGACACCCTTTATATTCTCCCAAATAAACTAAAATCACTTTGAAAAAGGGTAGAACGAAAAACGGCACCCTTGTTTTGTAATGCCTTTGAGGGAAAGTGATTTATCCAAAACTTCACAACTGCAATTCACATTAACATCCGTTTTGTAGTCTTATATAAATGGCTGGTTAGCGTAGATAGCGTTGATTACCGAAAAATCTTACGTCCGTGGGCGATATATGCTTAGATTTAGAAACAGGCATATTTATCTTGTCGTAGTCAGCCTGATGTCAAAGCGTTGCTTTTTCATTGCTAATAATTGATATCTTAAAAATGGAGCATAGGGATGTACCCAGTCTAAAATACTCATAACGTTATATATTATTTCAAGTTAACAGTTTATTTATGCGCAAATGACCGTTTACGAGCAACATCTGTTGTAATAAGGCTGGGCGTATATTCGCAAACTATTTATAGCATAACAAGTTACGAGCAATAAGCCGGAATAGAATCCTTTAAAATGGATAAATGATTGCTCGAGTAAAAGTAATAAAAGATTAACCATTTACTTCATTAAACCCGCGATTCTTTTCAGTCTTTTGTTCTTGTTCAAGCTCTTTTCTTTTTATCTCTTTGAATATTTTCTCAAACTCAAGAGTCTCCGGGCTTAATCCCGGATTTTGTCGTGGCGGAAAGTTTGTTTTACTTTGAAGCTTTATTTCATCGTTCCATCGTTCACCTTTTAACCACGATTCTGGAAGCGGTATATATTGTTCCTCTGTGTCTATCCACTCATACAACTTATGTTTTCCAAGAGCATGCATAATTTTATCAAAAAGATCTTTTCCGGGTTTTATCATGAGAAATGCGTTATGCGCTTTTTTCCGATCTTTCTTTTTGGGATATTCTTCCCAAAACAAATTGAATTTCAGTTCTAAATCCTTGGATTGATTTATCTTCTGAAGAACTAAGGCGTTCGCATTTTGCGGTTGCGGGTATATGTTATTATTTATTTTCTTATTATTATCCTTATCTATATCCTTTTGAGAATTAAAACCGTTTTTTATCAGGTTGATTCCGCTTTTAACTCCGTTAATTTCGCTTTTAACTGCATTTGAGGGAATTTGCATCTTTTTTTTTACATCAGCGTCTATTTGCATTGTCGCATCTGGCTGATCGGTAGTAATAAGTTCTAACTTCCATTTCGCTTTGTTAGTTTTTTGCTCTTCTATGTTAATCAAAATGTATTCTGCAACCATAGTAATTTTTTGTCTTCCTTCAACTCCTTTGATAAAATTCTTCTGCATTCGCTCAGATGTTAGTATGCTATATTGTAAATAAAGTTCTTTATTGAATAAACCCTTGGCTACCATGAAGTTGATAATTTCGTTAATCTTTTCTTCTTCAATTTTGAGATAATTTGCAATAAGGATAAAATTATCTTCTGTGCAATTAAAGTAGTAACCGTGTTCTTTATAACCGTCTTCAAGTAATTTATTAAATAAACCATATCCATGAACGCCGTATTTACTGGCTAATAATTTTATTTTGAAATCATCTGACATATCAGAATCATGCGAGAAATAGTCAAGACCAGTTTTGAAAGGAGCTGCCATATTTTAATGCCTCATTCTTTTTCGTTTGTTTTACAATAACATTCAAGAGGAGCCCGGTAGACTTGTGGTTCTTCCTTTTACGCTGCTTATTTTATTCGAGAATAATGTAGCTCTGCTTAATAATATATAAATATTAAAAGGTTCATATATCCCATTAATTCTATTTCTCATTTAACTTCCGCATAGTATTTCGAATCATTATTAAACTATTGCTCTGAGCTTTGAGTAATTGGAATCCTTAAGGCTTTTTAGAACTTCTTCTCTGGAAAATAAAATCCGTTTGCCTATTTTCTTATAAGGAATTCGATTCTCTCGTTTTAATTTATTAAGCGTTGACGAGCTTATCCCTAACAGAAGGCACGTTTCTTTAAAATCAAGCAGCTCTTTTTGTTTCTTTTCCTTCAGCGCATCATTCACAACGTTGCGAATAATCTCTGCGAACTCATCGGTCGATAGCGATAGAAGTACGATGTTGTTATTCATTTTTTAATTCTCTTTTTATTTTTTCCATTATTGCAATTCTGATAAATGAGGCTACGGAAAAACAATTAAGCGTTTCAGCGGCTTTTTTTAATAATTCCATTTCCTGAGGTCTTATTCGAAAGTTAAACTTTATTGATTTTGTTGTTCTTGTATATGTCATTTCGTCATCCTTTAATTTATTATTAATTTGAAGTACGAAAAGTGGAGGTCGATAATGATAGCATCAATTAGTTTTTTACTTTTTTTTAAATTTATTTTTTGGAAACAACAGAATAGTTGAAAAACAGGCTGCTTTTAATGCTTGGACTCTTTATAAAAAAAATAATTGTAGTCTAAAGAGCAAAATAATCTTGAGAAATGAGGCTGTTAATCTGGGATTAAGATAAAAGACGGCTTGTTTCCGTAAAAATATTGTCCCCACGACACGCATATATATAAACTACGCCAGACATAAGAGAGCGGGCAAAAGAAAGCCCACCCCGGTAGTGTATACCCCTATGAAAATGTTTTGCGGCTTGGCAAGAAAACTGGATGGTTAATTTTAGGGAAGTATAATTTAGTCTGAAAATGAAATATCGATAGCTCATCAATTTGCTTCGGTTGTTGTGAGTTTAATATAGAGGCACATACATAGGTCGTAAGCCTGCCAAATATTTATGTCGTGTATCATTATGGTAATACGGAGAATGCGGGATGAGCCCTATTGCAGGAGCCTTACGCCTGATCCCCAGACCTTGTCCATCTCTTCCCGTTTGTGTTCGTCTGCAATCTTAAGATATTTGCGCATCATTTTATAGTCGGTATGTCCGGTTATACTCATTATGACTTCTGGCTTCATTCCTTTTTGTAGAGATAGACTAATGAAGGTTCTGCGGGCTGTGTGAGTCCCAACAACTTCGTATTTCTTATATGTATGCTCAATGCGTTCGGTTCCCTGATATTTAACTGTTTTTACAACAGCGTCTATTTCGGCAAGTTCGCAAAGCTCTTTAACGTACTTGTTCATCTTCTGATTTGAAATAACCGGCAGGGGAGTCGGGAAGTCTGAATATCTTGCAAGAATTGAAATTGCATAGGAACTAAGCGGTATTTCAATCATTTGATGAGTCTTTTTAGTTCTTATGCTCCATGTTGCAGCAGAAATGTCATCACGAGAGATTTTCAGAAGGTCTGAATATCGTACTCCGGTAAAGCATTGGAAAACAAATATGTCTCTAACTCTTTCAAGCCGATCGTTTCCTTTAGCGTCAAAATTATACAAGCACATTAACTCTTCCTCGGTAAGATAAATAACCTCATTTGATTCTGATTTAACTTTGAATGACTTATAGCTTTGGTTGTCGGCATAGGAATTAAGATTTGCCCAAATCAAAAAGCTTTTCAGGAATGCGATGTTCTTGTTTGCTGTATTGTTCAGCATATTCTTCTGGGTTATCAGGAAGTTTTAATACTTTGAAAAGAAAACAGGAGTGATCTTTTCAAAACTTAGCGTCTCGTTAGTTGATTTCTGGAACTCGTTCAGTAAAGCCTTTACTCTTTTGAGTTTAAAAAGGGTCTGCTTTGTAACTTCAGGATTTTTAACTGCAATGTATTCTTCATAGACGGTGAACAGATCGGTTTCTCGTTTATCAAATTGTTTTTTAAGCTCGTCAACAATAACGCCAAATCCGGCATTAAAGGCTTTACCTCTTATTGAGCGGGTAACATCGTAAATCTTATTCTCGAAAGCGTTAAGATATTGATTGATGTTATTCAGAGCTCCCTTTTTTATTTTATCCTTTTCTTTCTTTATGTTGATTCTGCAAGTTGATTTATCCCAGAGTTCAGGCAATACCCTTTCTCCTGTATTAGTAGCATAGGTCTTGTCAAATTCACGAGCGTAACACCAGATAGCTTTTTCGCCTGAGGAGGTATGTTTTGCATCGAGGTAGAATTTCACTTTCATTAAAGAATATCCTTAGAAGTTAAAAATAAACATAACACATAAAGATAGCGAAGTCAATAGCTCTTACTATATTCTTACGGTATATATGTATAATAGTGCGCAATAATTTATTTTTATGATACGAGGAAAATTGATTAATAATCCCAAAACAATATATATAATAAGCAATTATGTGCTATTAGCATGCTGATGAATGAAGCTTGGTAAATAATAAAATATCGTAGGTTCGATTCCGCTTAGCTCCACAACTTAAAACCCCTTGGGACATAAAATGTTCTGAGGGGTTTTGTTTTAGTATTTTGCTAAGCGAATAATGTAGTTCTAAGTAATTGTTTTTATTAGTCGCTATACAAAGGCATAAATGGGATTTTAGTCATCGCTTTTCCTTCAAGAATGCTCAATTCGTAATTAAGACAAATTGGCTTAACGCATAATTTTTTGATTCTAAATCCCGCAAATAATCTTTTAGGTAATTTAAAATAAACATATCCGCTTACGCTTTTGCCTGGCGCAACGGTATTTTTACGTAGTATGCCGGAAGATACATCGCTTTTTAATATGCCATGTTTTTCATTATTCATTTGCATATCTGCATTTGTCCTATCAATTATCGCCGCTGATTTTTGTCTTCCGTCGTCGATAGTATACGCTATGCCTGTATTGGTTGTTACAGTAGTGTTTTTACCGTAGACTATTGAGTTTAATACGCCTCCCAAAAATATACCAGTATTTGAATTTAAATTCTCTACGTCGATATCAGTTAAAATTTCAGAGGGTTTTTCTGGCAATAGTAAACAAATCTTACTTGTATCCTGCTTAATTTGCAAACGAAGTTCAAAGCTATTATATGGCTTATATAAAACAGGAACGTTTGAGTTGTTTTGGTAAAGAACCCAAAGCCTGATGTATTTATTAGCCGCTACTTCTGGCTGATCCAAAGATAAAACATAGAAAGAACTATCGGTTTTAATATTAACGACCGGAATTCCGTCAGAATAAGTAAAATCAATCCCCTTATTAGCGGGTTCGAAGATTATTTGTTTATTCGCTACGCTTGATACCGAACAACCGATAAATGGAAGCAATAATAAGAATACGAAAATCAGGAAATGCTTTTTCAAGCCGACCCCCTTAATTCAATTTTGATAAATAATGTATTCGTCTTTTTGTAACAAAGAAACGAATATAAGTAGATTTTGTTTATGGTAGTAAAGCTAAATAAACGAATTACAATAATCAACTTAGCATGAACAGATTTAGTAAATATTACTATAACGCGGTCATAAAAATAGCCGCTATTAGGGCGGCTATTTTTAAATATTAATCGATTATTTGCTTAATTTATATCGCTATTTTAAAGCCAGTTGTCATGTTAAGTATTTTGCCGTTATAATTATCTTTGAGTATTGCAAACCCGTCGGTTCCGGTGCAATGTCCCGTAATTACTTTTTCTATTTTATACGAGTTAAGTTTATGAGCTAAATCAACTACGTTTTCTTCCGGCTCGCCAAGCTTTCTTGTCCCCGGATTTACAAGATGAAATCCGCCAATAAGGGATGTTATCTGTTTAATGTTATTTTTCTTCATTGATGATTCGATCATGTTTGTTATTCCGCTGTGCGCGCATCCGGTAACTAAATGATTATTGCCGTTGTCTTTTATCAGGATTGCTAACTCATGTTTGAAGTCGTCATGCACGTAATCGGCGCCTGATTTTTTATATAAAGTCCCATTCATTTTAGGAAAAAAATTATCAGGATTAATATCAATTGTATTAATAGCAATTTGCGGACTTATTGCAACGTCGTTTTTGACAAATGAAATTCTATCGGAATACTCCGAAAATAAATTTCTGTCAAAACTGATGCTCTTATATTCTGACGTTTGCAAATTGTTGGAATAATAGTCGCCGTCACAGTAGGGAGAAAGATATACTTTAGCTTTTTTATTAAGCTCTAAAAAAGAGCGTAAACCGCCGCCATGGTCATGGTGCGCGTGGGTTATTATGCAGATGTCAATATCTGCAATATCAATATCAAGAAGTTTCGCATTATTTATAAAACTGTTATCGGGACCGCAATCGATTAATATTTTTGAGTCCTCAGACGTAAAAACAAGTCCAAGGCCAAAACGCGCCTGGAAAGCTTCGCTGAGTATGCTGGTGTTTTCGCTAATTATTGATAGATACATTTCATTTCCTTGTTAATATGGAATTTGTCTGAATATTTAATTGTTGATATTTCAGTCAATCTCATAGTTTTACTTAATTAATAAGCTTCTAAAAATAATAAATTGAAATAACGCTAAAAATGCAATGAAAAAAACAATCCATTATAGGCAATATAAACAAAAATGAAATTGATTTTATTTATTTAAGTTTTTTGCTAAATTGAAACTACAGTAAGTTTCAATTCGCATAAAAAATATTTTTTACTATCGCGTTTTCATTAGGAATTGTTGTCATAAAAAAAACTCTTAATAACATTTTGCATAATTAAATTACCGAAAGGGTTAATGGGTATTATATAAATGCTGGATATGGGAAATAAAACGAAAATTCTACATGTGGAAGACAATATAAACGATTTTTTACTTCTTGAAAAAGAGCTAAAGAAAGCAAAAGGGGAGTTTGTATTCAGAAGAGTTGAAAGAGAAAGCGAATTGCTTCTTGCGCTAAAATCTTATTGTCCCGATATAATTATTTCCGATTATTCGCTGCCAGAGTTTGACGGTATGTCCGCTCTGAAAATATGCAAACTGCATGCTCCTGAAACGCCATTTATTATGCTTACCGGCTCGCTTAACGAAGATATTGCCGTGGAATGTATGAAAGCGGGCGCAACCGATTATGTTATTAAAGAACACATTATAAGAATTAGTCAGGCGGTAGAATCTGCCGTTGAAATTCAAAAACTAAAATTAGAAAAAGAGAAAAATCAGGAAGAATTAGTAGATAGCGAAAAACGGCTTGCTATAGCTTTGGAAGGGACTGACGCAGGCTTTTGGGATTGGCATATTCCTTCCGGTAAAACAATTTTCAGCCGCTCGCTGCTTAAAATGCTGGGGTATGAAGAGAATGAACCAGAAGCAAAAAATATTGTTTTTTGGAAGAAACTAATTCATCCTGACGATATGAGTTTGGTTTTGAATACATTATATGCGCATTTTGACGGCACAACGGAAATATATAGCGTTGAATACCGAAAAATTACTAAGACGGGGGGATATGTTTGGACGCTCGACCGGGGAAAAGTTGTGGAGCGTGATATAAATGGGAAACCTGTCAGGGCGGCAGGTACAATTACAAATATTACCGCAAGAAAAAAAATTGAACAGGAGCTTCTTGAAGCGAAAGAAAAAGCGGAAGAAATGAACCGGCTTAAATCTAATTTTCTTGCAAATATGAGCCACGAATTTAGGACTCCCTTAAATGGTATCCTTGGGCTTTCCACTGTTCTTGCAGACGAATTAGAAGAATTAGATAAAATTAAAATGGCTGTGGATATTATGATTTCGGGCAAACGGCTGCTTGGAACCCTTGATTCAATACTTGAATATACTCAGCTGGATTCTACATTTAATTCTAATCCATTATTAAAAATTGACTTAAATACAATCGCTGCAGCGGCGGTTAAAGAATGCGAAAATAATAGCGCGCTAAAGAATGTTCCTATCGATTTACAAACTTCGTCTGAAGCTGTTTTGGTAGCCGGTTCTGAAAAATATCTTTACATTATTATCCACAATCTTGTTGAAAATGCCGTTAAATTTACTTCGAATGGAAAAGTTACCGTTGAGGTTGTAAATGAAAAAAATAATGGAAATTATTTCGGCGTAATTAACGTGGCAGATACCGGAATTGGCATTCAGAAAGAACATCAAAAAATGATATTCCAGGAGTTTAGGCAGGTTAGCGAAGGGTACGGCAGATATTATGAAGGTTCCGGATTAGGGCTTTCATTAGTTCAAAAATTAGTCACGCTTCTTGACGGTAAAATTTCTGTTGAAAGCGAATTAGGCAAGGGATCAGTTTTTACTGTAAAATTCCCCTTGCTAAATGAAGAAAAACCTAAAATTGAAGTTAAGAAAATAGAAAAACCGGAAATTTCAGGCGCAAAGAACAACTCGTCTTTTTCTATTTTATTGATAGAGGATAACGTCGTAAATAAAGACGTTGTAGAATTGTTTCTAAAGAAAATTTGTTCTGTGGATTATGCAAACACAGGAGAACAGGGGCTTCAAATGGCTCGCGAGAAAAAATATCCAATTATTATGGCTGATATCAATTTGGGGAGCGGAATAAACGGAATTGAAACGGCAAAGGAAATTCGCAAAATTAGCGGATATGAAAAAACGCCTATCATTGCTGTAACAGGATACGCAATGTATGGCGATAAAGAACATCTGCTTGCCGAAGGGATGTCTTATTATATTGCTAAACCATTTGAAAAAGCTGATATTATAAATCTTATAAACCAAATAATTCAGAATAACTTTGAATGAAATTTGCGGCATTAAAGAGTTAATTAAGCCGCTTTAAAAAAATATATAAACATGGAAAATAATAGCTCGCATAACCATAATCATTCGCACAATCACAACCATGCCGGTCAGGCCGATTATACAAAAGCTTTTGCAATAGGCGTTTTAATAAATACCGCATATTTAGTTATAGAAGCTATATACGGCATTATGATAAACTCAATGGCTCTACTTGCTGATGCAGGGCACAATTTAAGCGACGTTCTTGGATTATTGCTGGCTTGGGGCGCGGCATATTTAGCGCTCAAACAACCTACTCAGTTTAGAACTTACGGCTTTAGAAAAACTTCTATACTTGCGCCAATGTTTAACGCTATATTGCTTTTAATTGCAATTGGAGCTATAGGCATTGAATCAATTCGGCGTTTATTAACTCCTGAACCAGTTGAAGGATACGCTATAATTGTTGTTGCAGGAATTGGAGCTATTGTTAATGGAGTAACTGCATTTTTATTTATGAAAGGCCGAGAGAAGGATATAAATATTAAAGGCGCGTTTCTTCATATGGCCGCTGACGCCGGAGTTTCTGTAGGAGTTGTAATTGCGGGTTTTGTTATTCTGAAAACCCATATTTATTGGATTGATTCCGTTATCAGTCTTGTTATTATGTTTGTGATTTTAACAGGAACGTGGAATTTATTAAAGGACTCTTTTAATCTTGCATTAGACGCGGTTCCTGTAAATATAGAGGCCGCTAAAGTAGCCGCATATCTTAGAGCTTTGCCTGAAGTAAAAGAAATTCACGATCTGCATATCTGGGCGATGAGCGCTACTGAAAACGCGCTGACAGTGCATATTATAAAAAATAAGCATACTTTAGACGACGATTTAACGCGCAAAATCTGTAAAGAATTAAATCACGAATACGGAATAGACCATACTACTATTCAATATGAAGTAGGGGAGCCTGCGTTAAATTGCAAATCCAATTCGCTCTGATTTCTTTCAGGCAAGGAACGAAGCCGAATACGATAAAACCGTCTCAAACGCGTTGTTCACTTCATTTTCAATTTTGTCCAATAGCGGGAAAGGGGTTTCGTGCGAATAGCTGAAATTAAAATCCATGAACTTGAGGCAATGCGAAAGCCTGCCCGGAAAATTATGCGCAATGTTTTTTGGGCGGAAAACGCCGTCCTTTTCAAGTCCTAGTATTCGTATTCTGTCTTTCATTCCGGTAAGAATGGCGTTTCTAAAAGAAATTAATTTGTCGCTGTTTATCATGCTTTGGAAAGCGATGCCAATCTCTTCGGACCTTGCAAATATTGAATGAAACGATTCGTTTGTTTTCATGTTTTCTTCAAAACCTTCAAGAAAAAAATTCTTAAGAGAAATAGCAGCTTCGCTGTCTATTATCGCGCGCGATATTGGAGTCGTAAAATCTAAAGTGGCTCCGCCGCAAAAAATTAATAGACGGGAATCTCCGAACAGGTTTTGCGGATTGCTCATTAATAATATCTGCCCAAAAAATCCGCCGATTGAATATCCAAAAAAATCAATTTCAGCGTCTTTAGAAATATATGGATTTTCATTATCCCGGATGGTTTCCACCAAATGAATAACGTCATACAGACTTTGCAGCCCCGATAAGAAAAATCTTTCCGGCGAGAACTGAAGCCGAGTACTAAGAGCAGCATTAACAAATGTAGAAGCGTCTAAATTTGGAAAAAGCTTTTTCCTTTCTTTTGAAACCTGCGACATCAAACGCGGATTGCTCCATTCTTTTGGAGCCCGGTTCATATGGTAGGCGATTGGAAACATAATTACAGGGCGTCCTGTTTTTTCCAACAGGTATTGAGCCCACGGGAGATACTTATCCCAGTTTTTTTCGTTCAATCCGTGGAGCAGTATTATTGCCGATCCGCTTTTTAAAGAATTCTTTTTCCGTAAAATTGAATAAGTGAAATTATAGTTTTCTTCAAAACTGTTATCCGGAGCGTTCAGGTTTCTGAAAATGTAACTATTGGAAAAAGAATTATTTTGAAGATAATAGCTTAACAGCGCATTGAAGACGGCGCTTTTATTGCCTGTCTTGATAACGTTTTGATCCCCAATTAATTGTTTAGATACAAAATTCTGATCTACTAGTTCAAAATCTTTATCTTTAATTTCAGACGCAGAATGATTTTCTCTTATCTTTTTGAGCGTCGCACATTTTTCAAAATAGCTCAAGCGTTTCTCCTGCTGTTTTTTGTTTTAAGTACTTTTATTTCTTTTTCTTTACTTTTTAACAAACCTTTCCAGCGGTCAATTCCTTCCAAGAGTTTTTTAGTAGTGTTAAAAAGGCGGTCAATTTCCTGAGTCATAAGGTTAAGTTTTTGAGTTACAAATTCCGGGTCGTATTTATAAACGTCGGACTGAAATTCTAAAAAGTCTCTGAAATAATCGGAAATTACTTTAATTTCATCAAGTGTATAACCAAAATTTTGAAGATCAAGAATAAGGCTGCAAAAGAAGACGTAATTTTCTAAGAAGAGTCTAAACCCGCCTTCGCTTCTCATGTCCGATTCTATAATCCCTTTATCTTCCCAGTGTTTTATAGTGCGGGGCGAGACTGCAATTCTATCGGCAAGTTCGCCTATTGTTAGGTATTTGCCTTTTGTTTTTAGTTCTTTGGCGGCTTTAGAGTTGGGGAGGCCTACTTTTTTAATAATTTTATATATTGCAGGCAAAGGATAGCCTAATTTGGTCAGGTTGATAATTGTTCCGCAGTCTTTTATAACGCTTGCGGAAAAATAAGGATCTTTTGTTTCGGTAAATCCGGCCGCTTTAATAAGCTTTCCTTTTTCCCATTCAAGAATCTGGGCGTCGGAGACGCCAAGTTTTGCCGATAATTCGCTAACCAGGAATAAATCTGACATTTACTGTACCTTAACGTATGGTTGTTATAAATATATACGTGAACGTACACGTAATATATAAATATGCTTTTCAATTGTCAAATTAATAAATTATTAACGCATAGCTTTTGGACCTGTTGAAATAGTATGTCCTGATTAAGTCTGCTGGAAAAGAAGTTAATGCTTCTATAATGTAAAAAGAAATAAATCGGGGGAACGAAGAAAGAAGGTTATTCCTGACGAAACGTCAGAGATACGCTGCCCTCAGCATATCTCTGACTGAAATATAGGTAGTAAAATAAAATAAGAAACAAAATCTTATCCACAAAGATAAAGATTATTTATATAAATAGTATCTTTTTGATTTATTACAAAAACTTTTTACGTCTTTTTCTAAATATTTCTGAATATCGCTATACTGAAAATTTTGAGAAAACAACTTGCGTATATTATCAGCGCCGCAGACTTTATCAAACATATTAGTGCGCGATGTATCGGTAAGCTTAAACAAATTTTTATTTGGGTAAAGCTGGTTGTTTACCTGCATGAACTGAAATTGCAGCGCGGTAGCGTTAAACTTGTTGAAGTCCTTTATATAAATCTGCACGCCGTGAATTTCTTTTTTTGCAAGCGTTCCATAATAAGGCTTAAAATGGATTGGACGGAAAGATACGCCTTTTATATTAAGCGCGTTCATTTTATTGGCTAATGAATTAGCGTCAATCCAGTCGGCTGCAAAAGTCTGGAAAGGGATAGGATAGCCGACGCCTTCGGAAACCACTTCAAGCTCGCCAAGAATCCCGGTAGTTACATAATACTTTGCAGTTTCAGCATTTGGGATATGCGGCGAGGTAGGAACCCATGGCAAACCAGTTTCGTCAAAAGACATTTTTCGTTTCCAGCCCTTCATAGGCACAACAGTAAGTTTGCATTTAACTCCGTTTTTAAGCATTCCTTCGCCGTTGAGCATTTTAGCAAGTTCGCCGCAGGTTAAACCGTATACGTAAGGTATTTTGTACTGACTAACAAAAGAAATATACTTATCTTCAGTAATATTTCCCTCAACTTTTTTACCGCCTAAAGGATTAGGTCTATCCAATACTACGAACTCAATGTTGTTTTCAGCGGCGGCTTCCATTGCAAGCCCCATGGTGCTGATGTAAGTGTAAGAACGGCAGCCAATATCCTGAATGTCGTAGACTAATACGTCAATGCCTTTCAATATTTCAGGGGAAGGCTTATGGTTCTTGCCATAAAGCGAATAGAGGGGTATCCCGGTCGCTTTGTCCACGGTGTTGCCTACAGAGTCGCCTGCGGAAAAGTCGCCTCTAACGCCGTGTTCCGGCCCGTATAAGGCTACTACTTTGCATACGTTTGATTCGTTTAGTATGTCGACTGTAGATTTTAATTTGCTGTCTACTCCGGTAGGATTTGTAATTAATCCGACTTTTTTGCCTTTTAATATTTTAAAATTAGTAGCTTCCAAAACTTCTATGCCTGTTTTAACTTTTGGTTTTTGACAAAAAGTAAAAGAGAATGCAAGAATAGTAAACAGTAGGACAAGTTTTTTCATTTTTTACTCAGTTTATTTATTAGATTATTAGAAATTTCCGAACATTTTGCCGTAAGAGAGTTGTGCAGCAGGTCGGCCCTGCTCATTAAATCGGAAATGTGCTCATGCTCCATATTAAGGACTGAACAATTGATTAGGACATTATAATATGCGCCCTGAACAGCGGTATTTAAAAGAGAAACGGCTACTCCAACGTCTGAAAGAGAATTTTGATTTCCTTTTTCTTCAATAAGCGTTAAAAGGGGCAGTACGTATTCGCAAAGCTCAATAACGTCTGCTGGAATTTTGGCCGCCTGAAAAGTAGCTTCGTCTATTTTTTTGCTGCGTTCCTTTATTTGTTCTTCAGTTCCTTTAGGGAGTTTAAAAGCTTCCATAACGGAATTAAACGCTTCGTTATCCTTTTCTGCAAGACTGAGAAGTTCCTTACTTGAAGATTCAAGCTTTTGCTGAACCTCTTTCAATTCTTCTTCAACATCGTGATATTTTTTTTTGCCGTAAGTTAAGTTGCAAACCATGATGCCAAGCGAGCATGCCAAAACGCCGCTAAAAGCAGAAACATTCCCTCCGCCGGGAGTAGGGGAGCTTGACGAGATTTCGTAAATATATGTATTTAATTGTTTTGAGATGTCCATTTGGGGCCTCCTTAAATCATATAATCAATTATTTTATTTGCGTTAATAAAAGGATTTAAAACGCTAAGTCCTAATCTTTCTTTTGCAATTTCAATCAAAGACGAGTCGTCATAATTTGCAGATCCGGCGTAAAGTCTGCCGGTTTGTAAAAGCGCTTCTAATGGAACCAGACCGATAATTTCGCTTCCGTTAGTTTGCACACCAAGTTTTTCAGCTTCTTTTTTTACTTCTTCAAAAGCTGTAAAAAGGGAAGTGATATTATAATTTGTAAGGTTAATAGAAACCTGCGTAATCCCATATTTATCAAGACTTACGCCCATTCCCTTAAAGTTTTTAAGGCGGCCGGGTTCTCTTACTGTTGCTCTGTTAATTTTAATAACTTTGCCGTTTTCGTCCCGTTTAGGTTTGCCGGATTCTCTTAAAATCTCAGCTATTTGTTTTGCGTATTTAACATCTGCTGACATAATATTTACGTTGTAAGCAATTAAGAAAAACCGCGCGCCTGTAACAATTGCGCCAAGCTTTTTGTTAAAAACAGGAGCTCCAAAATCAGGAACCCAATCTGCATTTTTTAACTTTGTTTCAAGTCCTTCGTATTCGCCGCTGCGTATTGCCGAAAGGTTTTTTCTCTGAGCGTTTCTGGCGGCGGCTTCATATAAATAAACCGGAACGTTTAATTCTTGCGAGATTCTTTTACCGTATTCTTCCGATATTTTTATACACTCCTGCATATCGGCATTTTTAACCGGAATAAAAGGAACTACGTCAATAGCTCCAATGCGCGGATGAACGCCTTTATGAATCTGCATATCTATATGTGCGGCTGCGGCGCGGCTAACTGCCAATGCGCCATTTAAAATACCTTCGTCGTCGCCGGCTAAAGTTACTACTACTCTGTTATAATCGCCGTCTGGTTCAAGACTAAGCAGCTTTACGTTATTAATCCCGGCAACGGAGTCTTCCATAGCCTTAAAGGTATTAGTATTTCTTCCTTCGCTAAAATTAGGAACGCATTCAATTATTTTCATTTATCAATTGCCTTGTAAATAGTCTGTCCTTTTTTTACGGTCATATAGTTTAGGTTGGAACCCATATTATAAAGCAGCTCCGAAAAATCCTCCGCGTTAAAGACGGCAAAATCTGCCTGTTTGCCAGGTTCAATACTGCCTGTTTTATCCTGAATTCCGATAGCTTTTGCCGCATTAATAGTAAAAGCCGAAATTATCTCTTCGGTAGTCAGGCGCATCTTTAGCGCTGCAAGCCCCACTATAAGGCTCAAGTTATTAATATGACACGAACCCGGATTAAAATCCGAAGCAAGCGCAACAATAGCGTTATTATCAATCAGTTTACGCGCGGGAGCAAAATCGTAATCCAGAAAAAACGAAACGCCCGGCAGTAAAACAGCAACAGTTTCGGAATCTGTAAATTTAGCAATATCTGTGCTTTTTATAACTTCAAGATGGTCTATGCTCGCGGCTTTGTATTTAAAACCTGCGTCAATGCCGCCTAAATTGTTAAACTGCTCGGAATGCAATTTTATTTTTATTCCAAGTTTAGCGGCTGCATAAAAAACCTTTTCGGTTTCTTCTGCCGAAAAAGCGGAAGCTTCGCAAAAAGCGTCGCAAAACTCAGCAAGTTTGTTTTGGGTTACGTATGGCAGAAGTTTGTTAATAATTATATCCAAATAGCCGGAATGATCGTTTGTATATTCTGTTGGGAAAGTATGAGCGCCCAAAAAAGTAGGCATAATATCAATTGGAAAATGTTGCTGCAGGGATTTTATAACTTCAAGAATTTTAATCTCGTTTTCAAAATCTAACCCGTAGCCGCTTTTTATTTCAAGAGACGTAACTCCTTGAGATATAAGAAGTTTGATGTTATCGCCTGCGGAGTTAAACAGATGTTCCTTAGAGGCGTTTCTTACGGCTGTAACTGTAGAATTAATACCGCCTCCAGTTGCGGCAATCTCTTCGTAAGTTTTTCCCTGTAGTCTTTTACAAAGTTCTCCGGCTCTTGAACCGGCAAAAACCAGGTGAGTATGACAGTCCGTAAAGCCGGGTAAAATAATCTTCCCGGCAAGATCAATTGTTTCGTCAAAAGAAGATTTGTATGCGGATGAGGACGGAATAAAATCTTTAATCATTCCGTTTTCTGCAACTATAGAATAACCGGAAATTGGAGAAATATTACTCATTTCGCCGCCTCGTTTATAATTTAACCCGTTAGTATTAACGGTAATTATTTGAGCGGGATTTAAGTAAAGCTGTCTCATAAATTTTATTTTACGATGTTTACGGAATCCTGAACTACGCGCGAACTTTTATATCCCAACTGATTAAGCTTAAAACTAAGTTCTTTAGCTTTGCTTATATCGGTAAAGTCGCCCGCTCTAACTTTGTAAAAAGGGGAGTCGTAAATAACGTAAACTGGTAGTTTAATTTTAAAATATACTTCCGATTTAATAGAATTAGCTTCTTCAAGGCTATCGGACGTAATAATCTGAACTCTGTAACCAAGAGCTACGCTGGTAGAGACTTCTGTATTAACGGCATTAGGTTCTTGTTTTTCATATTCAACCCAAACGTCGTTTTGAGTTGAAGCGGAAGCGATGGTATCGTCCATATCGGGTTTAAATTTATAAGGAGTCATATCAAAATCTTCTTTCAGGTCAGGGTGCTTAATAACAAGTTCCGGCGTTTTATCAGCAACAATAGCCTCGCCGCTATCAGAAGATTCCTGCGTGTTTTTAGCTTGCGATTCTTCGGCAGCGTCGTTTTTATCTTTTTTATATCGGTCTGAAGTTTGAATCAGCGATGCGCTGCATCCGCCCAGGTATATTGTAAGTAATAATATAAAAGGTATAATATATTTCTTATTCATTTTCCAAAAGAATTATTTTATGATGCATTAATATAATTTAAAAAAAGAACACATAAAAGATTTACAATTGGAACAATACGCCTATTTAAGTCTAATCTCTTTTAACTTCAGATTTAGCTCTTCTATAGTTCCATGATGAACGTAGCTGTATCCGGTTACTCCAATTCCGGGTACAAACTCAAGCGTCTGGGTATCCGGAGCAGTAATGAAAACAAGATTGGTTTCATTATACATTTTTGAAGGATTTGCGCCTTTGATTTTTTTTAGATTAATGCGTTTTGTATTTTCTACATACCAGCAGTAATGATGATCCGAACGGGTAATCTGGCTTG
This sequence comes from Ignavibacteriales bacterium UBA1304, assembly GCA_002307295.1. Lineage (GTDB taxonomy): Bacteria > Bacteroidota > Ignavibacteria > Ignavibacteriales > Ignavibacteriaceae > UBA1304. The sequence continues at coordinate 6,210 of DBTY01000010.1, read as the reverse complement.
TTTCGCCAAAGACTTTTCCTTTTGTTAACGGAAAGTCAAATAATAGTTCTCCTTCGTTAACAAGACCGGCAAAGAAGCCGCTCGTATCGTTTATTTTATTTAGAGCTTTCTGAACCTGAGCTGAATCCAGCAACGAATATACTTTACTTCCACCAACGCAGATTAAAAGAGTCTTTGTATTTTGTATATTTTCGTCGGACCATCTTAAAGTCGCAGGAAAATTTTCTACTATTGCAACGGAAATATTTTCTTTATTTATAACGTCGGCAACTTTCATTGTGAAATGAACCTTCTTTTCCATAATTCCTTTGCCTGCGGAAGAAGTAAACTTGTGAGTCCCTTCATAAATCCATGTTGAGCCTTTTATAAATGGAAAGTTTCCTTTTGATTGCGCTAATGTAGAATTTGAATTATATAAAAAACAGTAGAGTATAAATAAAAAAAAGAGCGCTTGTCTCATTTCTGTCTCCAGGTATTGATAAAATTGACGTTTGTATTCTATAAAAATACTATGTGTTAAAACAGCCAAAAAAATATATCTGATGTTCTTCTCCGATATTACTTCAATATATGTTTAGAACCAGCTTAATAAAGTTTAAATTAATTTAACGCGTTTTTGTTGATATTTACAATTTATTATTGTAAAATAATTGCAGCGTTTTTATATGATGAATTTATTTAAAAATAGGGAGAGGGGAGTATGAAAAAATCCGTTTACTTTTTTGCAATTGCAATATCATTAATTGCCATAAATTGTTCAACGACCCATTATGTAAGCAAAAACTATTCAAGAACCGATTTATATAACGACTTCAACAAGTCCTGTAATGATAGACGCATTAAGATTACTTTGCTCAACGATAGCTCTTTTGCAGCGCCGTATGGGGCAATCGTTTCAAACGACTCGCTTTTGTTATATGGCGAGGGACATAATGCAACTAACGGATATATTCCGCTTGGCAAAGTAAAAGAAGCGAGCTATAATAAACATTGGCTTGGAATGACGATGGGCTTTTTTACCGGAATTATTGTTGGAGCTATTAGCGATGTAACTCAAATCATACATATAACCTCTGTTGAAGGGAATGATACAACCCCGTCATATGATTATATTAATGCAACTATTATTGAAATTCCTTTGGGCGCGGTAATTGGCGCAGTTGCCGGTTGGTTTATAGGATTTGACTATATATATAAATTTAATTAACGAAATTAAGTCTTTTTTGCATCTCTTTATTCTTAAGAGGGGATAAACGCCTTTTAAAATAAAAAACCTCAATATTTCTATTGAGGTTTTTTTTCCGAGCTGGCGGCCGGACTCGAACCAGCGACCTGCTGATTACAAATCAAAACAGAACTTTTTAATATTTTTAAGACCTAAAGCCTTATTTGTAAATCATTTAATAATAAGGACTTAGTTTTTTGTCATTGGAACATTTAGGAACTTTGTACCCGATTTTCTATTAAAAGTAATATAAACCGTAGCCAAATCGTAACGAGAATTTAAGGGTATTGACAAACTTTTTTATATGCTTTAGAATATAATTATTAGTACATCTGAATTTATACGGAATTTTATATAACCAATTTGTACCCACCGCTTTCACGCAAATCCATTTTTATCCCCAGATATGGGGAAAAACTGGGGAATAGTGTCATCATTACTGCCCCTTAAATACGGGTTATCACCACGAATTTAAAGAGCAGCTCGATAAAAAAGTTAGTTCATTATAATTACTATTCACATAACATTTTTCACCGAGCTGCCCTTACGGACAGAATGATGACTAATAAAATATCTTCACAATAAAAATAAAAGACAGTAATAAAATAACTTACTTAACAATAATTAATATGCCTACGCTATTAATCTTACAAGGATTGCCAGCTTCAGGAAAATCAACCTACGCTAAAAAACTTGTAGACGAACAAGGATACAAACGAATTAACAAAGACGAGCTCAGGGCAATGATTGATAACGGAAAATGGAGTAAAGCCAATGAATTAGAAATTGTTCTTGTCAGAAATAATTTAGTTGAGGAGTGGTTGCACAAGGGTTTTAACGTTGTAGTTGATGATACTAATTTTAGCAAAGACCATATCAAGTGTTTAACTAGTATTGCCGAAAGTTTAGAGGCAAATATTGAAATTAAATTTATCGATACCCCTTTGTTTGAATGTATTGAAAGAGATTCCAAAAGAGAAAATTCAGTAGGTAAAAGAGTAATTCTGAATATGTACAATCAGTATTTAGCTAAACCGCCTGCTACGGTATATGACCATTCTTTACTTTACTGTATTATTTGTGATATTGACGGAACACTCGCCTATATGAGCGGTAGAAGCCCCTATGATTATTCCAAGGTTTCAACCGACCTACCAAATACTAATCTTATAGAAACATTAAAATCTTTACCGTTTCCTCTCTTTGTGTTTAGTGGAAGGAAGCCAGTTTGTAAGGTTGATACTGCTTACTGGTTATATCAAAATGGAGTTAATTATCAAGAGTTGGTTATGAGAGAAAGCGATGAAGATGACCGCCCCGACGAAATAGTTAAACGTGAATATTACGATAAATATATAAAGGGTAGATACAACGTTTTAGCAGTCTTTGATGATCGCCCTAAAGTAATAAGAATGTGGAAAGAGTTGGGTTTATTCGTCTTAGACTGTAATCGTCAAGACCCACGAATTGATTTTTAATTAAAAATATATGCTTTCAATATCAGAAGGAGCTAACAAAAATTATTTAGCTAAAATTGTTTCACTCGCTAATCTCCGCAAACATTCAAATGCCGATAAACTTCAGGTCGCCAGCGTTGATTTCCAAAATGTTATTGTTGGATTAGAACAAAAAGAAGGTGATATCTGTGTTTTCTTTCCTGTCGAATGTCAAATATACGTTGGTTTTCTTGCCTTTTTAAACGCTTTTAGGGATAAAGAACTTAATACCGATAAAGAAAAGTCTGGCTTCTTTGAGAAGAATTGCCGAGTAAGAGCCGTCAAGTTGAGAGGTGAAAAGTCAATGGGTTTTATTATCCCATTATCTAATCTGTTATCTTTTTTAGGATTATCAGAAAGAGATATTTTTCAATTTTCTGTCGGCACAGAATTTAATATGATTAATGATGTAGAGTTCGTTAGGAAATACGAAGTATATAAACCAGAACCGAGAACAAAAAACGGAAAAATAGAAAAAAGAATCTCTCGTTTAGTAGACGGTCAATTTCATTTCCATATTGAAACCGAGAACTTTAGGAAAAATGCCTATGCTATAAAACCAGAAGACCATATTTCTGTTACTTATAAAGTACACGGAACATCAGCTATTTTTTCCAGAGTATTAACAAAACGAAAACTTAACTTATTCGAGAACCTTTTAAGTAGGTTAAAAATTAATATCCTCAATACTGAATACGATTTATTATATTCTTCCAGAAAAGTTGTAAAGAACGAATACGAAACTAAAGAGAAATCAGGTTTTTATTCCTCTGATATTTGGGGTCAAGTTAAAGAAGAAATAAAAGACCTTATCCCAGAAGGTTACACAATTTACGGGGAAATAATAGGCTACACAAAAGAAGGTGGTTTTATCCAACAGGGCTATGATTACGGTTGTCAGCAAGGAGAACATAAGTTACGGGTGTATCGAATAACCTCCACAAACCACGCCGGACAAGTATTAGAACTTTCCACCGAACAAATACGAGAGTTTTGTCAGAGAGTCGGTTTAACCCCAGTCCACTTATTCTATGACGGCAAAGCTGCCGACCTTTATCAACACTTAGATCAAAACTTCCATTGGAATGAAGAATTTATCAAACAGTTGGAAAAGGATTATAATGATAAAGATTGTTTTATGTGTAAGAACTCAGTGCCAGAAGAAGGGATTGTAATAAGAAAAGAATCATTGTTTTCATTTGACGCCTACAAATTAAAGTCATTCCGCTTCATGGAATGGGAATCATCTCAATTGGATAATGGAGTAATTGATACTGAAAGCGCTAATTAATAATTATAGCTGTGGCGAAGTGGAAACGCAGTCGTCTGCAAAACGACTATTCGCAGGTTCGATTCCTGTCAGCTATTCTATATTGGTTTATAGCTTAAAGGTAAAGCAGCGGTCTGTTAAGCCGCCTATCTTGGTTCGATTCCAAGTAAACCAGCACACATATGATAGACCACCCGAGCCGCATCGCGATCATAATATTTATAATAGTCATCTCCCTCTTTGTTTATTATTATTTTGAAATGTAACTATGAAAACCAACCTGAACACCTTAAACAGAATACAATCACTCCAATTTGCTAATGTCTATAATCTTTATTCCCGTACAGCTAAAACAGTTTTAGGCTCTTGCGAACAAGTTAAAAAGGATATCGCTTTTTATAAGAAAAAAGATTATATCAAGATAATTCCTTTTGACGGTATTCCCTTAAACAAAAACTTTGACTCTTGGAGCCAGTTTTATTCTGTTACTTTGGCAGGCTCAAAGGCAATTGATAGAGTTAAAGAATATAGGCAAAAAGTTTCTAAATCTTCAAACAGTCAAGAACACGAATCGATGAAAATTGATGTAGTCCGTTCTTTTATTGATAACTTCCCTGATTATGAGTTTGATTTTAACTACAATGCCAACTTCAAAGGAATAAGACCGGATATATTTATTAAGGCTAAACATATTTATAACAACAAAGAATACACCTTTTTCGTTGAAGTAGAGCGAAGTAAGAAAGAAATGACCTATATCTTTAAGGATAAAATTGTCAAGTATAACAAATTTATCAAAGACGGTTTATTTGATAAAAAAGGTTTTCACTCTCCCAAGGTTCTTTTCTTTTGCGCGTATAATCAGTACCCCTTTAATCTTAGGCCGCAACAATACGGAGATGAACAATATTCTAAATATTTTGTAGACATTCAAAGACTATTCGGAAACTTATTAAATCTATTGAAAGAGAAAGGCGTTTCTGATAAATATTTTCGCTTCGCTATGTTCCCTGAAGCAATAACGGAGAAGTTGAAAGAAGATATATTTTATTTCCCTAACGGTAAAAAAATTAAGTTAATTGATTAAATATAATTTTATGAAAATCACAAAATCAAAAAAATGGTTACCACCATTAAAGAAAAATTCAAAGAAAGTTAAACTCCCAAAACAAATTATTGTTGGCGTCGACAAGAAAGGGAAAGAAATTATCAAAAAGTTATGGGTTAAGGGAAAATCTAAATTCCTTCATATTCGTTTACACGATGAAGGGAAAACTTGTATTAATCAACTTTAATCGGCAAATAAGCCGAATAACATATTTATATGAAAAAAACATTAAAACAGCTTAAAGCTGATCGCAAAGAAAAACGCCATTATGGAATGGCTAAGTTAAAGAAAAGTCAAAAGTTCTCTTGGATTTCTAAGCAGGACAAAAACGGTTGGTCATTAGGATTGGTTCTTAACAGTCATACTCGTTGGTTAAGAAACGTAAGGTTTGCAAGTGAGGACGATGTAGTAAGAGCCACCAACGGGCTAACTAATATCGTTGTTGTTGAATTGAAAAAATAATTTCCTCCCGCTGCTCTTAATCGGGCAGTTCCAATCCGGGAACGCCAAGGCAGGCTAAATTGTCTCCAAAACAATTTGTGGTGAGTTCGATTCTCACACCGGGTGCAATTAGTTATTTCAAAAATATACCTTAATTAATGGTATTAAATCAGGGGCGGAGTTTAACTGGTATAAATAAATTCCTAAGCGAGTAGTAGTCAGTCCGTGGTATAAGCGCAGTCTAATAGCCTTAGACAAACCAACCGACTGTTAAAGGGATAGGAACGCTACAGGCTTAATCCTCGCCCCCTGGTTTAATTCCATTAACAAAAGAGGTATTACAATGAACGATAAAGTAAAACAAGTTCTTGATAGTGTTTTAGAACAATTCAAGGAAGGTAATATTCCTAAAAAAGTTGCCATTGCCACATTCCCCACCTTTGATAATCCGATGACAAAATGGTCATTTCTAAATCAGTTAATCTGTTATTTTTCCGGCTCTGATGATTGGAGAGGATTTAACCAATGGAAAGAGGTTAATCGTTTCGTAAAGAAAGGAGCTAAAGCCACATTTATTTTAGTTCCTAAATTTAAGAAAGAATTAAACGACAAAGGTGAAGAACACCCCGAGCTTAAAGGATTTATTGTAATGGTTCAAGGGGAAAAGGAA
>DBTY01000047.1 GCA_002307295.1 Ignavibacteriales bacterium UBA1304 | reverse complement strand
CTAAAATATATCCCTGCTCTATTCCTGCAATTGTTTTTATTACTGTAAACGTTCCGTTAGCATAACGGCATACGTCAGAATTTTTTACAAAATATATCTTCCCGTTTATCAGGGTCATAGAACTGCTCGATACGCTTGAAAATAATTGTATATTAATTTCCTTTATTTTACTCCCGTCAAACTCAATGAATTTTAATGTATCTTCACCTGTTACATAATTCCTTGACGTCCCAGACAAATAATATTTATTATTACCTTTGTTCTCCTGATATATCTTAAAAAACTGATAATTATTCTGCGCTAAATTAACCCTTTGCCAGTTATTCCCGTCATAATGAAAAATTAAGCCATGGAAATTGTCTTTGTTATGAACTAAACTGTCATAAGTCCCAACCGCATATATATCGTTAGAAGCTCTACCCCATATTGCCATGAATACTACCAAACCATAGCCGGATGACGAATATTGTAGAGACTGTTTCCACGATGTACCGTCTCCATTCCATATTTTCCCTTCATTTCCTGCAAGCCATATATTATTCTGTGCAAATCCATACACGCAATATGGATCTATTGTACCATAGGCCTTAAGATTTCCCTTCGCCCATTTAGAGCCGTCATAATGCCAAAGGTTATTCTCAACAAAAGGTCCAAGCCCTGCCGCCCATAGATTATTTGCTGATGTTCCCCAAAACCTCACAAGATAAGAAGAAGGCGTTACAACCGTATCTACCGTCCAGGTATAATCGCGCCTGCCGGGGGTCGCATCTTCTTTTTCTACAGGCTCTGTTGCCGCCGTGCGGCATGCAGATAGCGCTAACGCCGTTAATATTATCAGGACTAAACTTATTACTGTATTTTTTATTGTTTTCATTTTTTCTCTTTATGTGTAATTGCTTTTTATACCGGACAGCCTAATGTGCCATTGCGCATTAGAAATAATTTATTGAGCTTAAACAGAATTTAATCCCGGAGGGATTATATGTATATAGCTCTGTTAAATATGTTTTTGTACGACCCCAACCGGGGTCGTATGTTTTTCTCTTCCAAAGCTATAAGCATTTGAATCCTCCGGATTCTATTTATAAATCTGGATTGCGCGCTTGAAGAGTCTAACTCTACATATTAGGAACCTGTCCTATTGCGCTATTTTGTTTTAACAATTGTCATTCCCACGGAAGCAGGAATCTCTAACTTTTTAACTTTTGGGCGCCTGCTTTTGCAGGCATGACAATTTTATTTAGCGGAATACGCTTTTTAGGCATAGCGCCGCATAAACAAAAGATTGTTGGTTATGTATTATAGTTATGGGGTTTTAAGAAATGCACGCCATGGCGTTAAGCGCAAATTGCGCAAAATAATCTGGCAGTTAACAAAGACAAGCTCACCGGATAAGTATCTCATGTTTCCCTCAACAATATAAGAATAATTTTTTCCCGGCAGAAGAAGATTCCCCTTCTCCGCTGATTTCAATAATATTAAACGCATCGCATTTACGCTGCATTCGCAATAATAATAATAATAATAATTTGCAAATTAGCTTTAATAAAAATCAAATTGAATTCTTTTTCTATCCCGACAGCATACTAACCGGATAGTGTTATCTAAGTACAAGGCTGCAGCGGCAGATTTACGATTGTGCTGACGCTTAACTTAATAATTTTTTAATGCTGAAAGGCTGATTGAGTATTGCTACTGACTTGTAAAAAAAAGAATATTATCTTATATTAAACATAAATTTATGGGTTCTTTTTAAGAATAACAAGGAATCCGGTTCAAAACCGGAGCTGTACCCGCAACTGTAAGTTCAGAAAAAATCTTTAACATTAATGCCACTGATAAAAAAATCGGGAAGGCGTTAAAGACAGAACGAGCCAGGAGACTTACCCAAAATTTAATAGTTAGCTTTCGGGAAAAAAGGCTTAATTTATTTAAAGAAGGATATCTTTTCGGTTTATATTGTACGTATTCCTTCCTTTTATATTATCATATCTCGAAAGCATACAAAAAATCACAATTTACTTTAATTTAAAGAAAGGTTTTGAGTATGCAAAAAAATAATCTTGGATTTCCACGAATTGGAATTAACAGGCAGCTGAAAAAAGCTTGCGAACAATTCTGGGCGGAGATAATTACGCCGAAAGAATTGCATAATGTAGGCTCGTTAATTCGAACGCAAAATTGGGCGGCGCAGCTTGACGCAGGAATGGATTTGATACCGTGTAACGATTTCAGTTATTATGACCATGTTCTTGACGTTTCGCTGATGGTTGGAAATATCCCGTTACGATATGCAAAAGTTTCTGCGAAATATGACGCTGAACTTGAACTATACTTCGCTATGGCAAGAGGTTATCAGGAAGACGGGCTTGATATCAAAGCTATGGAGATGACTAAATGGTTCGATACGAATTATCATTATATAACGCCCGAATTTTATAAAGGGCAAAAATTCCGTTTGTTTTCAAGGAAAATCATTAAGGAGTTTGAAGAAGCAAGTTTAATTTTAGGGAAAGCGGCTAAACCTGTTATTGTTGGACCAGTTTCTTATTTATTATTAGGTAAAGAAATTAACGCGACATTTAACCGTTTAGAATTGTTGGATAGTCTTTTAGAAGTCTATTATGATGTTTTTAGGGAACTTGAAGACAAAGGGTGCCAGTGGATTCAACTTGACGAACCGTTTCTTGTAACCGATTTAACAGAACAAAGTAAAAAGGCTTACAGTTATTGTTATAAGGAATTGCATAAGAGATTCCCTGAAATAAATATAATGTTAACGACATATTTTGGGGGTTTGAAAGATAATACGCCGCTTGCTATTTCGCTTCCTGTGCAGGCTTTGCATATTGACTTAGTTAAAGCTCCAGAGCAATTAGATGCAGTATTAAATATTATTCCTGAAGATATAATACTATCGCTTGGAATTGTTGATGGCAGAAATATTTGGAAAAACGATTATCTTAAGTCGTTTGACCTGATTGTTAAGGCAATGAAAAAAATTGGGGAAGAGCGTATTATGATTGCGCCTTCCTGCTCATTATTGCATGTTCCGTTAGATCTGGGGCTGGAAACAGGTTTGGATTTAAGGTTAAAAATGTGGATGGCTTTTGCAAAACAGAAGCTAAAGGAAGTAAACGATTTGTACGCAATTGTAAAAGGAAATACTGAACTGCTCTATAAAAATCAGAAAGTAATGCAAACACGCAGTCAGTCCGCCCTTATACATGATAAGCTTGTAAAAGAACGTACGGAAAGAGTCGATGAAAATTATATAAAAAGAAAAAGCATTTTTAGCGTTCGCCAGGAAAAACAACAAAAGGAGTTTAACTTTCCTTTGTTTCCAACGACGACTATAGGCTCTTTCCCTCAAACAAAGAAAGTGCGCCAGATGAGGTCAAAATTCAAAAATGGAGGGTTGGCTTGGGACGAATACAAAAATGGAATTTGCGCAGAAATTGACGATGCAATTAGATTTCAGGAAGAAGTAGACTTAGACGTATTTGTGCATGGAGAGTTTGAACGGAATGATATGGTGGAATACTTTGGCGAAAAACTTAACGGAATTGTTATCACAAATTATGGATGGGTACAAAGCTATGGAAGCAGATATGTTAAACCTCCTGTAATTTTTGGCGACGTAAGCCGTTCTGCTGATATGACGGTGCAATGGATCAAATATGCGCAATCAAAAACAAACAAGCCTGTTAAAGGAATGTTAACAGGACCTGTTACAATTTTACAATGGTCGTTTGTAAGAGACGATCAGCCCCGTTCAGAAACTGCGTTGCAAATTGCTCTTGCAATCCGTGACGAAGTTTCTGCATTGGAAAGCGCGGGGATTAAAATCATTCAAATAGATGAGCCGGCTATACGCGAGGGGCTTCCACTTTGCAAATCTGAATGGCAAGACTATTTGAACTGGGCTGTTAGAGCTTTTCGTTTGGCTTCTTCAGGAGTAAACGACGAAACTCAAATTCATACGCACATGTGTTACAGCAAATTTAATGATATTATTCATTCGATTGCTGAAATGGATGCGGATGTAATTACTATTGAATCTTCTAGATCTCAATTAAAATTACTCGATGCTTTTATTGATTTTAAGTATCCGAATGAAATAGGCCCCGGAGTGTACGACATTCACTCCCCAAGAATTCCGCTTGTAGAGGAAATTGAGGAGCATATTCAAAAAACCGCTTCTGTTTTACCGGTACGGAACATTTGGGTAAATCCAGACTGCGGTCTTAAAACCCGCAATTGGGAAGAGACCAGTAAAGCATTGCGGAATATGACTGATGCTGCTAAAAATTTACGGCGGATATTCCAGTAAATAATTTAGTTAGTAAGAAATAAAATAGGAAATAAATGGACTTTATATATAATTTAGTTACAGGGCAAAATACAGCGGCTACTGTGTTCTATCTTTGCCTTGCGGCTTTTCTTGGAATTTTGATTGGGAAGGTTAAACTTGTAAGTATAAAACTTGGCTTGGCCGGAGTTTTATTTTCCGGATTGTTTATCTCTCATTTTGGAGTTAAGCTCGATTTCCGTATCCTTTCTTTTATCAGGGATTTTGGTTTAATTCTTTATGTTTATGCTATTGGACTTGAGGTTGGACCAAGGTTCTTCTCAACTTTCAAAAGCGAAGGAGTAAAACTTAACATTTTATCCATTTCTGTTGTCGTTTTGGGCTATGGAGTTACATATCTGCTGCATTTTGCAACCGGAGTTTCATCTTCTGTAATGACCGGAATAATGTGCGGAGCTGTGACAAATATTCCGGCTTTGGGCGCCGCCCAGCAGTTAGTAATTGAGCATAGCGCCGGTTCCGCTTCTATGGATTTAGGCTGCGCTATTACATATCCCTTTGGTATAATCGGGGTGATATTTGCAATGATGGTTATAAAGCTTGTTTTCAGAGTAAAAAATGACGACGAAGCCGTTCAGTATTCTGAAAGTCTTAAAAGCGGCGAAGATAAACTTGAGAGCGTAAAAGTTACAATTACAAACCAAAACTTTTTTGATAAAGAAATAAGTTATGCAAAAAAGATGGTCGACAAACAAATGGTAATTTCAAGAATTTTCCGCGACGGAAAGTTTATTGTAGCTACAGAATCGGAAATAATAAGACAGGGAGACGTTCTGTATGGCGTTGCAACAGTCAACAATATTGAAGAGCTTGACCTGAAAATAGGTAAAACAGAAATTGTTGAAAAAAGAGGAATAAGCGGTTCGTTGGCAATGGTAAATGTTGTAATTACAAACCGGAAAATAACCGGAAAAACAATTCAGCAAATTGGTATTTATAGGAGATATGAAGCCAATATAACCCGCATATTCAGAGCTGGTCTGGAAATTTTACCGACTCTTGATACTACAATTGAACTTGGCGATACAGTCAGAGTAGTCGGTAAAACCGATTTACTTGCCGACGTAAGTAAAGAATTAGGAAATTCTATGCAGGAACTTGCATTGCCTAACACTATGCCGGTTTTCTTAGGCATAATTGCGGGAGTTATTTTGGGCAGTTTCCCTATTTATATTCCAGGGCTTCCAGTCCCGGCTAAACTTGGGCTTGCGGGCGGTCCTTTGATAATAGCTATTCTACTTGGACATAAAGGAAGAATTGGAAAGCTTGACTTCTTCATGTCTCCCGGCGCAAATATGATGTTAAGAGAGCTTGGGATCATACTCTTTCTTGCCTGCGTAGGTCTAATGTCCGGCGGAAAGTTTGTAGATACTATTTATAATGGCGGCTATATGTGGATGCTTTACGGCGCGGCTGTTACGTTTATTCCTGTTCTTATAGTCGGTATTGTAGCCCGTATTATGGGGCTTAATTATCTTAAAATTTGCGGAATACTAGCCGGTTCAACTACAAATCCTCCAGCATTGGAATATGCAAATTCGGAAGCTAAAGTTCAGGCGCAATCGACCGCATATGTTTCGGTATATCCTTTAGCAATGATTTTAAGAGTGTTCCTTGCTCAGATTTTTGTTTTAACTACATTTTAGGACAAAAAGCGGATAAAACCGCTTAATTATGAATAATTATACTTTATTATTCATTATAAAAAAATAAAGTAGAAAGGACTTAATTATTTAGGCAAATGGCGTGGATTCATTTAACTTATAATGCAATTTCATAAAAATAGCAGCAACTATTTTTTGGAATTGAAAGAAATGGGTTTCATCCATACTAAAAATTATTTATTTTCTAATTGTAGGTTTTTTTAATTAACGATAAAACAAATAAAAAGAAAGAAGGCAAACTATGACTAAAAATAAGAAACTCATAGCTTGGGTGGACGAGATGGCGAAAATGTGCCAGCCCGATTCTATCCAATGGTGCGATGGTTCACAAGAAGAATATGATAAATTAGCTCAGTTATTGGTAGAAAAAGGCACTTTTATTAAGTTGAACGAAAAGCTAAGACCAAATAGCTATTATGCTCAATCTGATCCAACCGACGTAGCAAGAGTAGAAGACAGAACATTCATCTGCTCTAAAAACGAAATTGACGCCGGTCCTACAAACCATTGGCAGGATCCTGTTGAAATGAAGAAAACTCTTACAGGGTTATTCAATGGCAGTATGAAAGGCAGAACAATGTATGTTGTTCCTTTCAGCATGGGACCTTTGGGCTCAAAAATTGCTCATATCGGCGTTGAGTTGACAGATTCTCCTTATGTTGTTTGCAGCATGAGAATCATGACCAGAATGGGACAGAAAGTATTAGACGTTTTAGGCGACGGCGAATTTGTTCCTTGCTTACATTCAGTTGGTTTCCCATTAACTGACGGTAAAAAAGACGTTAAATGGCCTTGCAACCCGAATAAATATATTGTTCACTTCCCAGAAGAAAGAGCAATATGGTCATATGGCAGCGGGTACGGCGGCAACGCGTTACTTGGTAAAAAATGCTTTGCTTTAAGAATTGCTTCCAGCATGGGACGCGAAGAAGGATGGCTTGCAGAACATATGCTTATCGTTGGAATCACAAATCCTGCCGGCGAAAAGAAATATATTGCAGCTGCTTTCCCAAGCGCATGCGGTAAAACAAATCTTGCAATGTTAACTCCTTCTCTACCTGGCTGGAAAGTTGAAACAATTGGCGACGATATTGCCTGGATGAAATATGGCGAAGATGGCAGATTATATGCTATCAACCCAGAAAACGGTTTCTTCGGAGTTGCTCCGGGAACTTCTATGCAGTCAAACGGCAATGCAATGCTTTCTATGACTAAAAATTCTATCTTCACAAACGTTGCTCTTACTCCTGAAGGAGACGTTTGGTGGGAACAAATGACTGACGAAAAACCGGCTAAATTAACAAGCTGGAAAAATCAGCCATGGACTCCTGAAAGTACAGAACCATCATCACATCCTAATTCAAGATTTACAGCTCCTGCCGGACAATGCCCGGTAATCGACCCAGCTTGGGAAGATCCTAAAGGCGTGCCGATTTCAGCAATTTTATTCGGCGGAAGAAGAGCTTCAGTTGTTCCTTTGGTTCACGAAGCTCGCAGCTGGCAGCACGGAACCTTCTTGGGTTCAACAGTATGTTCAGAAATGACAGCAGCTGCTGCTGGTACTATTGGTAAATTAAGAAGAGATCCATTTGCTATGCTTCCTTTCTGCGGTTACAATATGGCTGATTATTTCGGTCATTGGTTGGAAGTTGGCAAAAAGTCTTCGGAAGAAAAATTACCGAAGATTTTTTATGTTAACTGGTTCAGAAAAAATGCCGAAGGCAAATTCTTATGGCCAGGTTATGGCGATAATATCAGAGTTCTAAAGTGGGTTTTTGAACAAGTTGACGGACAAGACAACTTTGTTGAAACTCCTATTGGAAAAATTCCTTCAAAAGGCTCTATTGATATTTCTGGTCTTGACGTTACTGAAAAAGATCTTGAAGAATTATTCTATATTGATAACGAAAAATTCTTAGCTGATCTTCAGGACTTGAAAGAATACTATGCTAAATTTGGCGACAGAATTCCTCAGGGACTTCGCGACGAATTAGCCGCTTTTGAAGCAAAGCTTACAAAATAAGACAACGTCTTCATTTAAGGCTCCCTGATTTTTTCAGGGAGCTTTTTTATTTTAACAATACAGTTCCTTTCCTCCTGCTTCTGCGTAATGCTTGTATAATCGTGTCGCGATTGATTATTTCCTCATATTGGCTTATTATTGCATTGATAAATATAAACTGAACATAAATGGCGGGTAATTGAACAGATTGAATTTAGACGATGTAAATATCGATTTTTCTAATTTGATAGAGTCTCTTCCTTTGGGCGTTTTATCTTTTGATTCTGACGGCGTTGTTTCTTTTGTAAATAATAACTTTATAAAATTTGGAATTGCTTGCGGCGACAAAAATGACAGGCTGCTTGGATGTAATATTATGTCCGGAGATATTTTTAAGAATATAAAAATATCAAATGAAATTGAGGAGCTAAAAAAGGGGAATTCTTTCGAAAAAATAATCGATAAAACTAAAACTCTGGACGGCGGCGAAATATCGTTAATTCTCAAGGGCTCTCCTTTGTTTGCAGAAGGGGAATTTGCCGGGGGAGTTTTAATTATTGAAGATATAAAGCTTATTAAATATCCCGACGCTTTTTCCGGGATAAAAATGGATTCGCTCAACGAAATTTTTAATGCTTCTTCAGACGCTTTGCTGATTCTTGACGCCGACGGATTTATAAGATATGCGTACGGGAAAAAAACAAAAAATCTTGCCGCTAAGCGAGCCTTTACAAAAGGGAAAAAAATAACAGATTTCGCAGATAATAAATCTGTTGAAGCTTTTACGGAATCGCTAGAAAAAATTAAATCAGGGGCATTATCGGGGGGCTTTACTTTTTGTTTCAAAACTATTCCTGATGATATTCTTACTGCGAAAATTTTCTTAGTAAGCGAAGCTAAAGATAAAATAGAATTCATTGTTCTTCGCCTTTCCGATAAATCGGGGCAAAAAAATGAACGCGAAAAATTCATTTCGGAAATAGCAGAGTTAAGGCAGTTCCAGTTAATAACAGAATCTATTTCGGACGCAGTTATAATTATTAACGGGATAGGCAAAATCAGTTTTTGGAATAAACACGCTCAGGAAATTTTCGGATTTAATAAAAGCGAAGTTTTTGGCAAAAGCATTATTAAAGTATTTAATACGTTTAACGACGAGCAGCTTGCAAAAGTAAGAAAAGAAATTAAGAATAAAAATCTGCTTAAAAGCGTCGTAACAGTTTTTAAAAAAAACGGCGGGAAAGAAATTGTAGAGGCTAAGTTTACGGAAATAAAAGACTCGGCGGGCGATTTGCTTATAGAAGTTTCTAGTATAACGCAAAGAACTGAGATAGAAAAAGAGTTAAAATCTTCTGAAGAAAAATTCCGTAATATAGTAACATACTCAAACGAGTTAATCTGCAATATGGAAGCCGATAGCTCGATAACTTACGTCAACCCTGTTTTTAGCTGGACTCTGGGGTATCCCGAAAGCGAGATAATTGGCAAACTATTTTATGACTTTATTGACCCAGTTTATGCAAAGAAGTTAAATTTTAATCCAGATTCTTTTATGGCCGATAGCGTCGATTCTTTGGAGATTCCTGTTATTACTCAAAACGGCGAAAAAGCTTTTCTGGTAGCGCATATTTTCCCGGTTTATAACTTTGATAATTCTATTAAAAATTATAGCGGTATTTTTACTAACGTAACTGAAAAACGGGAAGATGAAAAGAAATTATTAATTATTAAATCTGTTTTCTCGGCTTCGCAGGACGCTTTGTATGTTATAAGCGGAAGGAAAATAATACTTGCCAATGAAGCTTTTCTTGCGCTTTATGGCTATAATGGGCTTGAAGAAGTTTTGGGGAAAGACCCGCTCGATTTTATTGCCGACGAAGATATTGCGCGCGTGGCTGGCTTTATTACCGCCCGTGAAAACCGTCGCGAAACCCCTTTGCGCTATGAGTGCTTAGGCAAAAGAAAAGACAACTCAATTTTTTATTTTGAGTCGCTTACTACTTCCTTTGAAATAAGCGGTCAGGTTTATATTATTAACGAAGCGCGGGATATTACTGAAAGAAAAAGATCGCAAAAAGCTCTGAAAGAATCGGAGGAAAAATATAGAAGTATTACAGAAAATATAGACGACTTTATGTGGACTGCAGAAAGAATTGAGGGACGTTTAACTACTGTATTTTATACTGCTTCTGTAGAAAAAATTATGGGTTACTCGCAAAGCGAGTTGATTAAAGACACTAAATTGTTTATTAAAACAATTCATCCTGACGATTTTGCTTCGGTTAAAATTAAATTCAGAAATCTTATGCGTAGCTCAATCAGGAATTCGGAAGAGCTTGAGTTTAGAATAATTACCAAGCAGGGCAATATTGCTTTTATAAGAAATAAAATAAAGCTTATCCGTAACGAGGATAGAACTGTTCAGAAAATATTTGGTCTGGTTAGCGATATTTCGTTAAAGAAAAAAGCCGAAGAGGAACTGAAAAAATCCACCGAAGGACTGATGAAGTTAAACGAAACAAAAGACCGTTTTATTTCTATTATTTCGCACGATTTGCGCACTCCGTTTACTTCTATTCTTGGTTTTACAGACCTGCTTTTAAGCGATAAAGACCTTAACGAAGAGGAAAAAATACAGTACGTCAAGTTCATTCAGGAATCGGCGCAAAGCATGTTTTCGCTTGTAAATTCTTTGTTAGACTGGACCCGTTTGCAAACTGGCAGAATGAAATTTGAACCAGCAAAAATAGACGCTAAGAATATTGTAGATAAAGCGCTGCGTTCGCTTTCTGGCATTGCGCTTCAAAAAAACATACGGCTAATAAATGATATTGAAGACGAAGCGGCTGTTTTTGCCGATGATAATATGCTTCTTCAGGTGATAAACAATATACTTTCAAATTCTATAAAGTTTACAAATTCTGGAGGAAGCATTACTGTAAGCGTTGAGCCTCATGTGCTTGACCGCAACTATGAATTTTGTATAAAAGATACTGGAACCGGCATTAAGGAAGAAAATCTTCAAAAACTTTTTAAAGTAGATACTAAATTTACTACGGAAGGCACCGCGGGCGAAAAAGGGAGCGGGTTGGGGCTTTCGCTTTGTAAAGAGATTGTTGAAAAGCATAATGGAAAAATCTGGGTGGAAAGCGAATACGGTAAAGGATCTGAGTTTAAGTTTACTCTGCCGTTTGCTTCTTCAAGTATCCTTTATGTGGAAGACAGCAAAACAGACCGTTTGCTGTACGCTAAAATAATTAAAAATATAGCCGAAGAATATGATGTAATTGTAGCGCAGAGCGGCGAAGAAGGATTTGAAAAATTAGAAAGTCTCTCTCCGGCTCTTGTTATTACCGATCATATTATGCCGCCGGGAATGACGGGCTATGATTTTGCAAAAAAAATTATGACTTCTGATTTGAAGAATAAGCCCCCTGTAATTGTTCTTAGCGCAGATATTGATAGAAGCATTTCAGACGATTATTACCAACTTGGCGTGGAATACGTTTTTAATAAACCGGTTAATCTTATTAGTTTTAAAATGGCCGTGGAAAAATCGCTGAAAAAAGCTCTGAAAATTAAATAAGCCAGAGTCAAAAAATAGCGGACTTGTATGCTGAGCATGTTGAAGCGAAAGTCCGCCGCCACGAACTTCTCTGGGCGTCAGGGTCGAACCCTGACGCTGAAAAAAACGCTAATATAAATGGATGGCAATTTCTTATTTATAAATTTTCACAAGTATTGTTATATTAGTTTGGTCACAGCTCGAACCGTGACTGCCGATTCAAAAAGCAGCAGACTAAAAGTCCGCTGCTACGAATTCAAAATGTGTCGCCTAAAATGTTTTTTACTTCCTCTTTAATATAAGACAGCTTGTAGCCGGAATAACGGCTTTGTCTGTTATTACTCCAATTGCGTTTGTCCCCGCGCTTTTGAAATTAGCAAGAACTTCCCATTCGCCTTCAGGCAGATTAAATTCAGATTCTCTTTCCTGACCTGCGTTAAAAAGTACTACAAATTTATCGCCTGAATAATCAACAGTATATCCTAATCCAAACGGGTTGTTTTCCAATTGGAAAAATTTTATATCTTCATATTCGGCGTTTCTAAATGCGCTGAATTTATTTCTTATAGCGATTAACCCTCTGTAATAATCCACAAGCTCTTTGTTTAAATCGGCATGGTTATAATTTATATAATTTGTTTCGTTGTCTTTATTATATGCGTTATGGTCTATTCTGCCTTTTGTAGTATCGTTAACTGGCGAGTTGAAAGAAACTACCTGGCTGCGCGCAAATTCCTGTCCGGCATGTATCATTGTGATTCCCTGCGAAGTAAGCAGAAAAGCGGCGCCGAGTTTATTCAGTTTTAATTGAAGAGGGGACAAAACGGCGTTAGAATCGACATTTTTTATTATTCTATTTGGGTCGACTTCTTTTGTCGCTATTCTTACAAAATCTCCAAAAGAAAGATCGTCGTGCGATTCAAGATAATTAACAGAATGTTCTTTGCGCTGAAAAAGTCCGTTTTGATCTGTTATTAAAGTCCCATTTACATAGCTTCTAATTCTTTCAAAATTATTATCTCCCTGCCAATGGCCAAAAATCCATCCCAGACCATTATAAGGATTTTCTCCTTTAATCCCATTTCTTATTTGGTCGTTCCAGCTGCCCCAGCCCCGTAATGAAAAACCTTTAGGGTCATATCCGCCGCCCCATGGTTCGGCTACAAATACAACTTTGGGATTAATTTTCTGCGCTTCATGCAAAATGGTTTCTAAAGTTTCCCAGTCGATTAGTTTTCCAAGATCGAACCGGAAGCCGTCTACATGATATTCCTGCATCCAATACAGAATACTTTCCAATATCATACGGCGCGCCATAGGCCGCTCGGTTTTAAAATCGTTTCCGCATCCGCTTTCAGAGATGAAATTTCCTTTATCGTTCAAACGGAAATAATATTCTTTATCTATTTCTTTAAGATTTCCAATTTCATATTCGCTTATGTGGTTATACACAACGTCCATCATAACGGCAATGCCTTCTTTGTGGAAGTTTTTAACCAAATTTTTAAATGCGTTAATCTGTTCCGCGCTTTCGCCTTCCCATTTATTCCATTGAATTTCCTTATCGCTATGGCAGTAGTATGCTTCCGGCGCAAAGAATGCGGCCGTCATGTAACCCCAGTGATTGCGTTCATAAGGGTTCCAATTGTTATATCTGCCGCGCACAGAATCTTTATATGGAATTTCGATATTGGCAAATTCCTGAGCCGGGAGTAATTCAACTGTATTTACGCCAAGAGACTTTATATAATCTATGCCGCCTTTAATTCCTTTTTCGGTTAAGCCCATATAAGTTCCAGGTTGTTTAGCTCCAGAACTTGGGTGCGCAGTCTGATCTTTTATATGCATTTCATAAATAATAAGGTCGCTCCACTTTCTCTGAATCCATTTATCTCCCTCCCAGTCGAAGTTACTTTCATTAACTACAACGCTTTTTCTTGGCGAATAATATGTATTATACGAAGCTACAGCTTTTGAATAGGGGTCGATGCATAAGTTTGGATTATAGTAATTTGCAGAGTCGTTAAAGACTTTATAGCCATAAAGGAGCCCTGTTTTATCCCCATCAATCGATGTTTCCCAAACTCCGTCTTTGTCTTTTATCATATCGTATGTTTGTCCGGCGCTATCGGAAGCGCTGGTAAATGTAACTAACAATGTTTTTTCAGCCTGCGGAGCAAACAATCTGAAAACTGTTTTGCCGGATTCGAAGAACGAGCCGAGCTTTTTAGTAGAGTAATATTTATCGAGGTCGTTCAGATGTTTTCTATATTCTTCAGAATTAGTTCTGAGGACTGATTTTTCCTTATTTCCAATAAGCAAGGGCGCTCCTGTCAGGTTACTGTATAAATAAAAAACTGAAACAACAATTAACGGGAGAATTATAAATTTTTTCATTAATTTTAGTTAATAGTTTTTAAATGTTTTTAGATAAACAGAAAATAATAAAATTAATATTTAGGATAAAACAATTTTTACCGTAATATTAAAACGGTTATAAGGGGCATATCTCTTGAATCAGACAAAATATAAGGATAACGATGAAAGCTTTAGTCGGAATTATTATGGGTTCTAAGTCGGACTGGGAAACGATGAGCAATGCAGCTAAACAATTGGATGAACTAACCATTCCTTATGAAGTAAAAATTGTATCGGCTCACAGGACGCCGGATTTGCTGTTCTCTTATGCGGAGTCCGCAGCCGGACGCGGTTTGGAAGTTATTATTGCCGGAGCCGGAGGCGCGGCTCATTTGCCTGGAATGACGGCGGCAAAAACCTCTCTTCCTGTGCTTGGCGTTCCGGTAGAGTCTAAAGCCTTAAAAGGGATGGATTCTCTTTTATCTATTGTACAAATGCCGGCCGGAATACCAGTCGCAACTTTTTCGATAGGCAGAGCTGGCGCGGTAAACGCGGCGCTTTTTGCGGCTTCTATATTATCAAATAAATATCCCGAATATAAAACTACATTAGAACTTTTCCGCCAGAAGCAGACAGATAACGTGTTGTTAAATCCAGACCCCAGAGATTAATTATGAAAATTGGAATTTTAGGCGCCGGGCAGCTCGGCAGAATGCTGGCTTTATCGGGCATACCGTTAAACCATACTTTTAAATTTTTAGATCCCGCCCCAAACTCGCCCGCTTCAGTTGCCGGCGAACAGCTTTGCGGAAACTATGACGATACGGAACTGCTCGATTCTTTTATTAAGGATTTAGACGTGGTTACTTATGAGTTTGAAAATGTTTCAGCCAAAGCCACTAATTACCTGACTAATAAGGTAAAAGTTTTTCCGCCGCCAAAAGCGCTTGAAATAACTCAGGACCGGATATTTGAAAAAAGATTTTTTAACGGAATTGGAGTTCATACTGCCGGATTTTATGAGATAAACAGCAAAGATGATTTAATATCAGCCGTTAAAAAAAATGGATACCCATGTATTCTTAAAACCCGTAGAATGGGCTATGACGGAAAAGGGCAGTATCTTCTTAAAAGCAAGGATGATCTTGATGACGTTTTAGGCAGTATTGAGGCGTCAAATTTGATATTAGAAGACTTTGTAAAATTTGACCGCGAAGTTTCTATTATATGCGTTAAAGCCGTTAACGGCCAAACGAAGTTTTATTCTTTGGTAGAGAACAGACATAGAGAAGGAATACTGCGTTTATCAACTGCTCCCGCAGCAAATACTAATAAAGGTTTGCAGGAAACCGCTGAAAATATTGCGACTAAGGTATTGGACGCGTTAGATTACGTTGGCGTATTAGCAATTGAGTTTTTTGTAGCGGACGGGAAATTATTAGCTAACGAAATGGCGTGCAGAGTTCATAATTCCGGACATTGGACGATAGAAGGCGCAGAGACAAGTCAGTTTGAAAATCATATACGCGCAGTCGCGGGGCAGGCGCTTGGCTCTGTAAACAATATAGGTTATTCGGCTATGTTCAATATAATTGGAGAGCCGCCTGATACTGAAAGCGTTTTAAGTATTCCCGGAGCTCATCTTCATCTTTATGGCAAGGAGCCGCGGCCAAATAGAAAACTTGGTCATATAACTTACCGCTCAGATAATTTTGCGGATTTTAATAAAAATTTGATTAATTTAACTGCGCAATTTTTATAACTTTTGTTGAAAAGATAAAAATTAGACGTTTTAGAAAATTGTAATAAAAGCTATTATGAAGGAGTTTGTAGGGGCTTTTTAAATGCAATTTTATTTTATCGCTTCTTTGTTATAATTGTTAATACAATTTGTTGTCATTATGATTTTTTTTAATATTATCAAAAAATTCTGGAATATGAAATGATTTCTGATAATTGACTCTTCTAATTTAAACTTGTTATTTAGTACCCTTTCTAAAAAAAAGGATTCGTAATAACAGGTTCCACGGCAGTTTGTTCGCTATGTTTTTTTTCTATTATATAAAGGTGTTTTTCATTAAGTCAGTCTAACTAAATAATTAATTAAGGAGCCACACATGAGAATTATTAAGAACTATTTTGTTCTGTTTTTAACTTTTTCTTCTCTGATATTTTCTCAGGGGATAAAAGTTAATCAAATAACTCAAATTACCGACACGTCTAAAGGCGAGTTTTATTATCCTCAATTTTCCCCAGACGGTTCAAAAGTATTTTTTACTTCTGATAGCTACAAAGGACTTTGGTATTTAGACTTAACCTCTAATCAGGTAACGAACGTTACAACTCAGGAAGGCGCAGGTTACGCTTTTACTTTTTCTGCCGACAGCAAAAACGTTATATACCGTACTCAGAAATACGAAGGGATGAAAAAGTATTATTCTGTATTTGAACAGAATATTGCCACAAAAGAAATTAAAACATTAGAAACAGACAAAGGAGGCATATATCCTCCACAGTTGACTACTGCCAACCAGATTGTTTGCGCTGACGAAAAAGGGTTAAACGGTTACAATTTAGAATCAGGCAAAAGCGAATTGCAGAAAAGCGTTTCTAAGCCAATTGTAATTATTGACAATCAAAAAATTGTTTTATTCGTTAACGGCGAGAAAAAAATTCTTGCTCCTCTTGGCGAAGGCAATTACATCTGGCCTTCAGTTTCTCCTGATAATCAAAAACTTGTGTTTACATTTGCCGGTCATGGCACATACGTATCCGATTTAGACGGCAACATAATTTCTAATCTTGGCAAAGCTAACGCTCCGCAGTGGTCGCCAGACAGCAAGCGCATAATGTATATGGCTGATATAGACGACGGACATAAAGTAATTAACTCCGAAATTTATATTATAGACGCTGACGGGACTAACAAAGTTCAGGTTACAAATACTGTTAATGTACATGAAATGTATCCGGTCTGGTCTCCTGACGGAAAAAAGGCCGCATTTAATTCATATGACGGAAAGATTTATTTAGCTGAATTAAATATTGATTAAAAGGAATTTAAAATGAAGAAATTATTAATTGTACTTTTAGCTTTTATAAGCGTTTCAATTTCAGCTCAGACTTCTTTTTCGGGGCTGAAAATATGCGTTAACCCTGGTCACGGCGGACATGATAGCGACGATAGAGAAATTGTTGAAACCGGGTTCTGGGAATCTGAAGGCAACCTTGGAAAAGGTTTGCACTTAAGAGATATTTTACTTGAGTACGGCGCCAGCGTAGTAATGACAAGGGTTACAAATACTACCGCAGACGATTTAGCTCTTAGCCAGATTGTTGCAATTGCAAATAACAACAACGTTGACTGGATGCATGCCATTCATAGCAATGCATATGATAACAAATCCGATTATACGCTCGGTCTTTTCCAGGGGAATACAAGCAAACCTACATATACAGGCTGCGATGTAATGGCTACTGATCTTGTAGATGAAATTTGCAAAGCTCAGCGTACAACTTCAAAAATGATTGCCGGCGATTTTGATTTTTACGGCACAGGCAAAGCATATCTTGGCGTATTCAAAGGTTTGAATATGGGCGGAACGCTTTCAGAAGGCGAGTTCCATGATTATTATCCAATGTCCTGGCGTTTAAGAAACGATTTATTCTTAAAGCACGAAGCATGGGCTATTGCAAGAGCTTTTACCAGATACTGGAACAGATCTACTTTTTCTGAAGGAATTGCTGCCGGCATTATCCGCGATAAATTTACTGCTGGAAAATATACTAACGTTATTTCTGGCGATGAACTAAAACCGGTAAATAACATAAAAGTAACGCTTACTCCTGGCAATAAAGTATGCTATGGCGATACTCTTAACAATGGTTTTTATATGTTTGACAGTTTAGCTCCGGGAACATACAAGCTAGTTTTTGAAGCGAATACATATTCTAAGGATTCAGCCACAGTTACTGTTACTGCGGGTAAAACTGTATTTGCAGACGCGTACTTAGTTTATGATCCTAATTCAGCGCCTTTAGTCAACAGCTATTCTCCGCTGAAAAATGCGGGCGATAGCGTTATTGCAAGCGCTCCTATAGTAATTAATTTCTCGCGTCCAATGGATACGACTTCCACAAAGGCGGCGTTTAGTATTACTCCTGCGGTTCAGGGCGCAATTACATGGTCAAATTCAAACCAGGTTTTGACTTTCACTCCTGCGTTTTCTTATGTAAAAGCGACTACTTATAAGGTAACTATTGCTAAAACGGCTTTAAGTCAGTGGAACGTAGCTCTTCAAAACGATTTCACTTTCAGCTTTTTGACTAAGAATAAGGATAGATTTAGCTGTATAAACTCTTTTCCGGCAAATGGACAGAAAGACGTAAGTAATACTGCGCAGATGCAGTTTAAATTTGATTCTCAAATTAGTTCTTCAACTGGAGCAATTAACTTTTTTGACGCGCAGAATAACGCTATCAGCGTAAAAAATTCAAAAACATTTAATTTGGACGGCAATGGATATATCTTTTTTGAACCGACTACTGAGTTACAGAAGAATACTCAATATAAAGCAGTTATTTACGGCACAGTAAAAGACGTTAATAATCTTCCTTTGTATGACACCGTTACTGTAAGCTTTACCACTTCAAACGAAACTTATGTCTCCGGCACAGTTGTAGATAACTTTGACGCTATAGGGCAATGGTTAGTTCCAAAATTAAGCGGCAATAGCGTTGGAATAGACACGACAAGAGCCTCTTGGATTTCGACTAGCGCCGTTGAGATTTATAGCGGTAAATATTCTGCGCGAGTAGGTTATAAGTTTATTAATGCTTCCGGCGGCGTATGCGAGTATCTTGACGGCGCTAAACCAAGCATAAATGCGGCTACAACAAATTTTGGAATGTGGGTCTTTGGCGACGCTAGCAAAAATTTGCTTGAGTATTCGTTTAGCCAGAATGGAACAATTACCAACGTTTTTGTTGATACAATTAACTGGACAGGCTGGAAAATTAAAAAAATTCCAGTTTCTGCAATTCCTGGAACAGGCGAAAAATTGTTTAACAGCATTATTGTTAAGCAAACTCCAAATAGCAGAGACAGCAGCGTAATTTATATTGACGACGTTCAATATGATATTACATTAACCAATCCTGCTACTTCCGTTCAGGGACAGACTGGTTATGTTGCGCCAACTAATTATAGCTTAGGGCAAAACTATCCTAACCCGTTTAACCCTTCTACAATTATTAAATGGCATACGGCTTCGGCTGGAAAAGTAACTCTTAAGGTTTACGACGTCCTTGGCAGAGTAGTAGCTACTTTGCTTGACGGAGATAGACCTGCGGGCGATTTTCAGGTAAGCTTTGACGCAGGTAAATTGAATCTTGCAAGCGGCGTATATCTTTATAAGCTGCAAGCGGGGACTTTTACCGAAACTAAAAAAATGATTTTGTCGAAATAAAAAATTAACGCTACATTTTTATAAATTGACCTCCAGAGCAATCCAAACGGATAATGCTCTGGAGGTTTTGTTTTTTAACGTAGACCTTCCAGCCGGAGCTATCAGCGCTGCGCCCTGTAAGGTCGGAACTAACAAACATTTTCAAAATTTATCATCATAATATTTAATTCAACCTTCCAGAGTATTATTTCGAATAGCTGAAAGGTTATGCGCTATGATATCTAGTCGCTTGCGCGCTGAAGGTTTATTAAAAAAAAGCCCCGCCCCGATTAATCGGGACGGGGCTTTTAGTGTGATAATCAATTAAAATAAAATTACTGAGCGCTTTTATCGCTCTGCTTAATTTTATTTAGAGAGTCAATAGAGAATAAATAATCGGCTGCGGAATTTTTATGAGCTTTTAGCCACAATTTAAATTGTATAATCATCAGACGTAAAATCAAATATTTGGTTTTACAAACAATTGTGATTACTTCTTTTTCATTCTGCGCTTCAATAAGGGCTAACCCTTTTTTGTAAGGCTGTACAGAAACAAATGTCTGGCTCATAATATACTCCTTAGCCTATTTTAGCTTAATTGTTTTATATAGTTTTATTATCGGGCAAACAATTAAAAAGTTTAGCCTTGCTTTTCTAAATTAATTAAAAAATCAAAAAGCAGTCGGACTCCAAAACCTGTCATGAACGTTTTAGAATAATTATTAAAATTATTAGCCATTGCCGGACCGGCAATATCTATGTGCGCCCAGGAAATATTTTTATCCACAAACTTTTCTAAGAACTTAGCCGCCGTAATAGCTCCGCCCCATCTGCCGCCCGTATTTTTTACGTCGGCGACGTCGCTTTTTATAAGATTATCATACTCGTTCCAGAGCGGCAAACGCCAGACTCTGTCGGTAGTCTTTAAGCCGGATTTATATAGCTTATCTGCTAAGGCTTCGTCTTTGGTAAAAAGTCCTGCCGTGTATTCGCCCAAGGCTACTACAACGGCTCCCGTCAGCGTAGCAAGGTCGATAATTAAATCCGGTTTTAATTTAGAAGCATAATCTAAAGCGTCGGCAAGAATAATTCTTCCTTCCGCGTCAGTATTATCAACTTCAATGGTTTTACCAGAAGCAGTAACGACAATATCGCCAGGTCTGTAAGCTTTGCCAGAAGGCATGTTCTCAACAGAGGGGATAACGCCAATTAGTTCTACTGGCAGATTAGACAAAGCTGCGGCCAATAATATTCCGCTAACTACCGCTGCGCCGGACATATCGGCTTTCATTTCGCCCATGCCTGCTGCGGGTTTTAATGATATTCCGCCTGCGTCAAAGGTTACGCCTTTGCCGACTAAAGCGATTCTTTTTGGTTTTACCTTCCCTCTTATAGACGGTTTGTATTCCAAAACAATAAACCGCGGAGGGTTAGCGCTTCCGCCGCCTACGGCTAAAACGCCTCCCATTTTTCTTTTCTTAATTTCTTTTTCGTCAAAAATTGTGACCTTAATTTTTTCTTTGGACAGAGTTTTTTCAATTCTTGCCGATAACTCCTCCGGCGGAAGATGCATGCCCGGTTCGTTTTGTAGATTGCGCGTAAATGTTACGGCATGCATAAGATTTCCTGTCTGATCTATAACTTTGGCAAGTTCTTTTGCCGTGTCTGAGAACAAAACTACCTCAAGCTCTTTTTTCTTCTTTTTATCTGATTTATATTTATCAAAGGAATAGCCGCCGTAATAAACTCCTTCTACTATACTTTGAGCTAAATACTCCGCATTAGGAAAATATTTATCAAATAACTGATAATCTGGCAAAGCTATGCTAAGAGTTTTTATTTCGTCTGATGTAAGCTGCGGAATAAAACCGGCGAAGAAATTTCTGAAATAATCGACAGAAAAATTTTCGTCAATTTTAATTTTATGGATTATAAACAAATCCGGGCGGTTTTCGGTTTTGTATATTTTAATTCCTGAGCCTTCTTCAGCAAGAAAGCTTTTCTCCTGGATGGAAGAAATTTGCAGTTCAAACTCTTTTGCTAATACAGCCAGGTCTTTTTTTAATTCTTTATTGTCAATCAAGAAGGCAATAACTGCCGAGCCTGATGTAAGATTTGGTTTTACGTCAGTTTTAATTTTAAATTTATACATAAAGCAAGTCCGTTAATTATTATAAATATTTTTCTGCGCTTTTCAGTATCAAAGGAATAAAGTCGGTCATCTTTTTATCTTTTAATCTTAACCCGGAAGCGTTCCTATGACCTCCGCCGCCAAATTCAGCGGCAAGTTTATTTATATCTACAACGCCTTTAGAACGGAAGCTGGCTTTAAACCCGTCTGAAAGCTCAAGAAATAATATTCCTATTACCACATTTTCTATAGACATACACATATTAACAAAACCGTCGGTGTCATTTTCAAGAGCTCCGGTTTCGGTCAGTATTTCCTGCGTTATAACCATATAAGCAATTTTTTCATCTTTGCCATAAAGAGAAACTGTTGATAATGTTTTGCCAAGCAATTTTATTTTGCTGAATTTGCTCTCGTCAAATAATTTATTTGCAATATCATTTGGACGCACGCCCTGCTCTAAAAGTTTCGCTGCTATCAAATGAACGTCTGGAGTGGTTCTATCGTACTTAAACGAACCAGTATCGGCCATAATAGCGGCATAAAGAGGAACCGCAATATTGTGGTCTAACTGGACGATATTTGTGGTTTCAATAAATTTAAAAAGTATATGCCCCGTCGCCGCATATTCGTCTCCGGCAAAAAGAGCGTCGACAAAATTTCCCGGCTCAAGATGGTGGTCGATGCAAATTTTATATTTTTTGCTTTGTTCAAAGAATGGCTGCATCTTAATAATTCTATCCGGGCGGTTAAAATCCAATGCGACTAAAACGTCGGCTTCGTCAAACAACTTTTTATGGAGCTGTTCGTCAAATTTCTGGATTACTTTATCGGAGTCAAGAAACGTAAGGTTATAAGGGGTTTCGCTATAGTTAATAATATAAACCTGTTTGCCAAGTTTTTTTAGTATAAAATATAATCCTATTTCAGAGCCGATAGCGTCGGGGTCAGGATTAACATGGGTTGTAAGAAGAAAAGAATTATTTTTTAAGATAATTTCCTTCAGTTGTTCAAAATTTATCATAAATGTGAATATAGTTATAAAATAAAAAAAGGGTTTAATGAACTAATCTCTTAATTCATTAAACCCAAAAATAGATAAAAAAGTTTATTCTAACTAAAACAAAAAACGAAATTACTCAACTTCCCAGGTGTTTCCGCTGAAAAGAAGTTTTTCAAGATCGCCTTTGCCTTTTTTAACTGTAATGTTTTCTACCTGTTCGGCAATGTCGCCATCCAAAGTAGACTTTGATATCTGTCTGAAAACGCCGATAGGAGTAGGGAATCCTTCTAATTCCTGAAAACTAGCCAGGATCATAGCTCTTGCCGGATTTTTGTCAAATTCATCGTGAACCCAAAGGTCGCCGATTGAATATTTGCCGTCAGTCAGGCTTACAACTTCAGGATTAAGACCGTTAAGTCTAATTCCCTTATCGTCATTTTTGCCAAAAACCATCGGTTTATTGTGTTCAAGAACAAGAACGTTGTCAGCTTTTGTTTCTTTATCTGTAAGAGGTTCAAACGCGCCGTCGTTAAAGATAACGCAGTTCTGATATACTTCAACAAAGGCAATGCCTTTATGCGCAGCCGCTCTTTGAATCATTTGCTGCATATGCTTTATGTCTCTATCCAAAGTACGGGCAATAAAAGTAGCTTCTGCGCCAATAGCCAATGAAGCCGGATTAAAAGGATAATCGACGCTTCCGTAAGGAGAACTTTTTGTAACTTTTCCTTTTTCGGAAGTAGGCGAATACTGTCCTTTTGTCAAGCCGTATATCTGGTTATTGAACAGGAGAACTTTAAGGTCTACATTTTTACGGCAGGCGTGGATAAAGTGATTGCCGCCGATACTTAAAAGATCGCCGTCGCCGGTAGCTACCCAGACTGATAAATCAGGGCGGTTTGCCTTAACTCCGGTAGCAATTGCCGCAGCGCGGCCGTGAATGCTATGGAAGCCATAAGTGCTCATATAATAAGGGAATCTGCTTGAACATCCGATTCCGGAAACCCAAACGAAATTCTCTTTAGGGATGCCCAATTCCGGGAACACTTTCTGAATTTGAGAAAGGACGGCATAATCTCCGCATCCCGGGCACCATCTAACATCCTGCGTAGAACCGAAATCTTTAGGCGTTAACTTAATTCCATCTTTTACATTTACATTTAATACTTCAGCCATAATTATTTTCCTCCTAATATTTCGATTATCTTAGCTTCAATGTCGGAAGACTTAAACGGAAGCCCTTGAACTTTGTTTAACTGTAATACGTCTATTACAAATTCGCTCTTTACTATCTTTGCTAATTGACCGAGGTTAATTTCTACGACCAATATTTTCTTGAATTTTTTCAAAACGTCTTCTGTATTTTTAGGGAAAGGGAAAAGATGTTTGAAATGAGCGTGAGAGACTTTCAGTCCGTTTTTTCTGGCTTTATTAATAGCGGCAGTAATGGCTCCGTAGGTTCCGCCCCAGCCAAGAACTAAAAGATCGCCTTCGTCTTCGCCGTTTATTTCCAGATCGGGAATATCGTTTCTAATGTTTCTGACTTTTTCAGCTCTAAGTTTAATCATAAAGTCGTGGTTAGCGGGTTCATAACAAACGTTGCCGTTAATGTTAGCTTTTTCAAGACCGCCAATTCTGTGTTCAAGTCCGGGAGTTCCAGGGATAGCCCAGGGGCGCGCTAAGTTTTCATCTCTTGAATATGGAGCGAATCCTTCAACTTCAGTTCTGAATTTAGTAGGAATTTCAGGCAATTCATTTTCATGAGGCACCTTCCATGGTTCGGAACCGTTTGCAAGATAACCGTCGGTTAGTAAAAGAACAGGAGTCATATATTTCAAAGCTATTCTACAAGCTTCCATAGCCATATAAAAGCAATCGGAAGGGGTAGAAGCCGCAACTACAGGGATAGGGCACTCGCCGTTTCTGCCGTAGATTGCCTGCATTAAATCAGCCTGCTCGGTCTTTGTAGGCAAACCTGTGCTTGGGCCGCCTCTCTGAACATTTACAATTACAAGAGGCAATTCAGTCATAACCGCTAAACCAAGAGCTTCCGTCTTAAGAGCAAGACCAGGACCGCTGGTAGTAGTTAAAGCCAAAGCGCCAGAATAAGCAGCTCCAATTGCGGAACAAACTCCAGCAATTTCGTCTTCAGCCTGAAATGTTTTAATTCCAAAATTTTTGTGTTTGCTCAATTCATGCAAAATATCTGAAGCTGGGGTAATAGGGTATGAGCCTAAAAACAGTTTTAGTCCGCTTTTTACAGAAGCGGCTACAAAACCGAGAGCGGTGGCTTCGTTGCCTGATACATTGCGGTAAAATCCTTTTTCAAGCTTTGCGGCTTCAACCTGATATTTAGTAGTAAACAATTCAGTATTATCGCCGTAGCTATAACCAGCAAGCAAAGCTTCTTTGTTTGCATTTTGGATAGCTTCATTTTTTTTGAATTTCAGTTTTATCCAGTCTAACGTAGGTTCAATAGGTTTGCTGAAAAGCCAGTACATTAAACCAAGAGCAAAGAAGTTTTTGCAGCGGGCTACTTCTTTGTTAGAAAGGTCGGTTCCTTCCAAAGCTGCAATTGTAAGCTTTGTTAAAGGAGCCTGAATTAATTCGTATCCTTCAAGCGAGCCGTCTTCCAGAGGGTTGGTATCGTAGTTAGCTAATTTTAAATTTTTAAGATCGAACGCGTTAGCGTTGCAAATAATAGTTCCGCCTTTTTTAAGATCCTTTAGGTTAACTTTTAAAGCCGCAGGATTCATAGCCACCAAAACGTCGGGGTGATCGCCCGGTGTAAATACTTCGTTACTGCTAAAGTGAAGTTGAAAACCGCTGACTCCGTATGTCGTTCCTATAGGCGCGCGGATTTCTGCCGGGTAATCAGGAAGCGTGCTAATATCGTTTCCGGCTAACGCTGAAGTATTGGTAAATTGTGATCCGGTTAATTGCATCCCATCGCCAGAATCTCCCGCAAAACGAATGGTTACGTCTTCGAGAATTTGAACTTCTTTTGTCATATTTTTTTATTTCATCCAAATATTAATTATTTAAACCTGTGAAACATATAAAAACGTTTCGGTTTAATCAATTGATTTAGCGCATAGTTATTCCGTATTTTAAAACTTTATGAATTCTGGATTTTTATAATTAAAGCAACGTAAGAATTAGAATGTTTTTTTTTCGCTTATTCGGTCTGGCAATGTGTTTTTTTTAGGCAAATCAATTAATTCCTTTAATAAAAATTATTTTTCATATTTTTTAAAATACTGTGCATTTTTTGCATATTTATTCGATATTTTTTTGTTTTAACGACTAATTTTTTTAGAAATGAAATTTTAATTTATATATGCGCCGCTTTTTACTTTTTCCGGGCTCTTTTTATTGTAAAAAAGGGAGGCGTTCTTATCGGCATATATTGTATGCTTATGTTTTTACGGGAGCTCTAAAAATGATTTGTCTGCTTGGGCTTGGAGTAAAAAATAGAATTATAAGACTAAGCGGAATTTTTGATTGATTCTAATAAATTCCGCTTAGCGTTATAAAAAACAGTTACGCTAATCTTCTCAGCGCTTCAAAATCTGAATTCAAAATAAGAGCGAGATTCTGTTTTATTTTTTCGTCGTCCCAGTTCCACCATTGCAGCTGAATTAAGAACTCGATTTCTTTTTCAGAAAATCGTTTTCGGATTTCTTTACCGGGCGCGCCTCCTACAATTGTATAGGGAGGGATGTCTTTGTTGACAATTGTTCGCGACGCAATTATGGCTCCGTCTCCAATGTGAACGCCTGCCAAAATTAGCGCTTCAAATCCTATCCAGACGTCGTTGCCAACTATGATATCGCCTTTATTATCCCAGGCGTCAGTGACTTTTACGTCTAAATCCCAATCATTCTTAAAAAGCGGGAATGGATAAGTAGAGATTGATTTTAACGTATGATTTGCAGCGTTGAATATAAATTTTGCGCCGTGTGCAATTGAGCAGAATTTCCCAATTGTCAGGGTTTCGTTATTAATAGGGTAATGATACAGAACGTTTTTCTTTTCAAAGCCTAAAGGGTTCTCAAAGTCGTGATAAATTGTATAATCGCCAACTTTAATGCTTTGGTCGGTAATACAGTTTTTTAGATAGCAGGTATTGTTATCATTTGTTCTGGGGAATTGTTTATACTTATTGTTTAAAACATTTTTATCAGTTTGCATAGCTTAATCCAGTTTTATTTTTAGAATAATTTCGTTTCTAAGCGGGTTAGCCGGGCAAGGCTATATGCATGTTAAAAATCTTTTTACAATAAGTTTGCGCATAAAGAAATGTTAATTTATAAAGTAAAGCCCGCTGTATCTCTATTAAGCTATACAGCGGGCTTTTAATAATTTGTTATTTAACGTCGCGTATTGTGTTTAAAAATTCTTCCGCAGGAACAAAGCCAGTTATGCGCTTAATTTCTTCTCCTTTGGAGTCCAATATTAAAACCGTAGGCACGCCTTTGATTTTAAATTGTTTTTTAATCGCTTCAATATCAGGCGCGGCCGATTTAGTCAAGTCCGCTTTGAACGCAGAAAATCTTTTTGATTCCGCAATCACTTCGTCGTTAGAAAAAGTAGAAGCGTCAAGTTCTTTACATGGAATGCACCAGTCTGCGTAGAAATCAATTATAACAGGGCGGGCGTTTGAAGACGCGCTGGCAAGGTTTTGCGACGAATAAACATCCCAGCCAATTGATTTTTTTTGCGACGGAACAAGCATATATACTGAAACCGCAATCAAAATTACAGAGAATATAATTTTAAATGCATTATATCCTTTCACTTTGCTTCCCATTTTATCAACAAAGATCAGATACAGACCGGATAAAATCATAAAAACAGGGAGCAGGTATTTTCCAATTCCTTTTGGGAATATCGGCGTGATAAAATATACTGCCATGCCGATTAATAAAAATCCGAAGATGTGTTTTACTCCTTCCATCCATTCTCCTGCTCGAGGAAGTTTTTTTATTTTACCTGAAAAAATTCCGAGTAGGAAATATGGCAAACCAAGTCCTAACGATAAAACGAAGAACATGATAAAGCCTAAATATGGATCGCCTTTAGCGGCTACGTAAGTAACTAAGCCGAGCACAAAAGGACCTATACAGGGCGCAGCGACAATTCCCATTGTTAAACCCATAAAGAACGAGCCGAAAACTCCGGTCTTTGCTCCTCCGGCTTTGGCTACTAAGGAATCTGGCAGTTTAAATTCATATACTCCAAACATACTTAAAGACAGGCCGAATAATACGACTCCAATGATTACTAACACCAACGGATTTTGTAATAGCGAACCGAATACTGATCCGCTTAAAGCCGTAATAACGCCAATGGCAGAGTACATTACAGACATGCCAAGCACATAAAATATACTCATTAAAACGAGTCTTTTTGTGCTACCTTCGCTTTGTCCGCCAAAATAACCGATTGTTATAGGTATCAGCGGATATACGCAGGGAGTGAGATTCAATGCAAGTCCGCCAAGAAATACAATAATCAATCCCAGGAACAAACCGCCT
The DNA here is from genome assembly GCA_002307295.1 of Ignavibacteriales bacterium UBA1304. GTDB lineage: Bacteria > Bacteroidota > Ignavibacteria > Ignavibacteriales > Ignavibacteriaceae > UBA1304. Next base: position 7,877 of record DBTY01000047.1, on the reverse strand, counting down.
TTTTCAAGAGCCGAAGTAACGGCGCCGTTAGAAGAGCCGTCTGAAAGAGCTGTTTCTTCTTTATCAAACTTGCCAAATATGCCGATGTTTATTCTTTTAGACGCAGTTCCAATTTCTGTTACGTTAAGCGTAATAGTATCTTTCAATTCAGTAGGAGCCAAACATGTAGCGTTGTTACAAGATTGATACTCTACGGTATAACCGACTTTATATTTGCCTGCTTTTATCCCCTTAGGCAATTTGAACATCCCTTTGATGATCGCTTCGCCTTCATAGGCCGAAAGAGGCTTATCGGAAAAAGAAAGTTTAATCTCTTTTGGCTGAGGGAACATCAGGTTAATTAATTTAATTCCGTCAGAGTTTTCAACGCTTATTTTAGTGGGGACTAAAAAGTCGTCATTTGGTTTATCAGAGTTTACGTGCCATCCTTTATCTATTTTAAGAACAAAAGCTACGCGTACGTCTTCGTTCTGCGGAATTTTATCTTTATTAAGCAGCGCTTTAACAGAAACGACTTTCTTGTCAGTTACCGGTTGAGTATATGCCGCTGTTTGAAATAAAACCAATAAAGTTAGAATTGTATACAGAAAACTATAAGTTAGTTTTTTCATTATTTTCTCCATCTTTGAACAATAGGGTATCTCCTTCCGTATCCAAAAGCTTTTGTAGAAACTCTAAGAGCCGGAGCAGCTTGTTTCCGTTTGAACTCATTGATATCAACAAGCCGTAATACTTTTTTTACAGTATCTTCGTCTTTTATGATTTCAGTTATTTCTTTTTTTTCTTTATTCTCTTCAAGATACATTTTAAGTATCTTATCAAGCAAATCGTAAGGGGGGAGCGAGTCCTGATCTGTTTGGTCCGGCCTCAACTCTGCCGAAGGCGCTTTTTCTATAATAGCCTTCGGAATAATTTCTGTCTCTCTGTTTATATATCTGCAAAGCTTATAAATATCCGATTTATAAACGTCTGCAATTACAGCAAGACCGCCGCACATATCGCCGTATAGCGTAGCATAGCCTACAGCCATTTCTGATTTATTGCCTGTGGTAAGCAGCAGATATTTAAGTTTATTAGAAAGAGCCATCAGATACAGTCCGCGCGTTCTTGATTGTAGATTTTCTTCGGTAGTATCTTCCGGAAGATTTCTAAAAAATGGGTTTAAGACTTCAAGAGCCTTATCAACTACGGGCTGAATTGATATTAAATCTGACGATATGCCGAGATTAGCGATAAGGTCCAACGAATCGTTAACGCTTCCCTGGCTTGAGTATTTAGAAGGCATCATAACTACATGGACGTTTTTTTTGCCCAGCGCTTTAACGGCTATATAGGCTACTATAGCCGAATCGATTCCTCCGCTTAAGCCTATAAGGGCTTTTTTGAAATTCATTTTGCGGCAATAATCAGCTACGCCAAAAATAAGCGAGTTGTGAATTTCTTCCTCAAAGGAATTTTCAACTTTTGTAATTATTTCCTGTTTTTCGTTTGTGTCGAATATAAAATAATCTTCCTGAAAAGATTTGCCTGTTCTTACTAAATTTCCTTCGCCGTCAAAGCACATGCTTGCGCCGTCAAAAATCAAATCGGTCTGCGCGCCAACGCAGCAAACGTATGCAAGAGGAATTTTATCCGACGAAGTAAGAGTAGATAGCATCTTACGGCGGGCTTCGCGCTTGCCATAGGAATAGGGGCTTGCAGAAATATTAATAAGGAGCGTCGCGCCCTGATCGGTTAATTTTTTTACCGGGTCGGTTGTATACAGTCTTTTTTTCCAGTAATCAGCGTCGTTCCATATATCTTCGCAGATAGAAACGCCGAGTTGTTCTCCCATAAACTCAAATACGCGCGTATCCTTTGCAGGCTCAAAATACCGCATCTCGTCAAATACGTCGTAGTTAGGTATAAGGGTTTTGTTTTGAATAAACTGTATCTTTCCGTTAAAACAAAGAATAGCCGAGTTATAAACTCCAGTTCCAATATCTTCGTCTTCTTCGGTTATAGAGCCGAATAGCAGACCCGCGGCTCCTGTTTGCAGGGCTATTTCTTTAGCTGCCCCGGCGGCGGCCTGTCTGAATTCTTTTTTTTCGACTAAATCTAACGGGGGATAACCAACCAATGATAGTTCAGGAAAAATTACAAGATGGGCTTTATCTTCAACGCCTTTATTATAGTAGTCAATTATTTTTTTCTTGTTTCCGTCAATATCGCCAATTATTGGGTTTATCTGGCATAGAGCAATTTTCATAAGTTTGTTTTTTCGTATAAAGATAGGGAAAAAAGAAAATTTATTCAACTCAATATTTTTTATATAATTAATGTTTTATTTTGTTAAATTTGAAACTATCAAACAACTAAAAGGATTCTTTAAATGGCTAAGAAAGCAAAAGAAGAAGAAATCGTTTCTTTAGAAGACGTGGTTTTTACTAACTCAGTAACAATCAGCGCAATTATAAACACTCTTGAAAAAAAAGGCATAATAACATCGGAAGAAATTATTGATTCTATCTATGAACTTGAAGATGAAGAAGTTGAAGATATTATACTTGAAAAAAAGAGTCCCGCAGTTAAAGCTAAATCTGCTCCTAAAGCAAAAACAGCCGCTAAAAAAGCTCCAGTAGCAAAGATGGAAGCTAAAGCAAAGAAGGCAGCCCAAAAGAAAGTAGTTAAAGCTAAACCAGCTTCTAAAGCAAAAAAATAGCGATGCAAAAATTCGTTATCCTTCTGATCTTCGCTTTTACGATGACCGGATTCTCCCAGAATAACGGAGGTATTATTAAGGACATTGGCATTGCAGTTAAAGATACTTCAAGAGCCTTTTCTTTTACCAACAAAAAATTTGGGCAGTATTACGGAGAAAATAACTCCGGTTTTACTGACGGCTGGATGGGCTGGACTCTGAAGGAAAACAGAATTTTTAACGATTATAAATTAGTTATAAACGGCGCTGCGGCTGATAGAAAAAAAGCTGAAGCTGTCGTATTTCCGTGCGCGCTTAAAAGAAACTATAGAGACGGCATGAAAGAGAAATTCTTTTTTGCCGATTCTCTTGATTTAGTATATATCAGTTTTGAAGACATAAAAGGGGGTAGTCTTAAATTTATTATTGAGGGTATTAGCAGCGGCGAAACGCCTTCTTTAGAAAATAATATCGTCTCTCTCAAAATAGATAAACAGATAAAAGGGGAAAGTCTTTTTGTAACATGTAGTTCGGTTATTGAAAGCGTTATAAAAAAAGAGAACCAACTGATTATTTCGCTTAAGGACACAAGCAAAGCCGGCGTTCTTATCTGCGTTGATAAAAATCCAAATGAAATTACAAACAGGCTGGTTAAAATTCAATCTCTGATTAGCCAGAAAGAAAACAGAATCAGAAAACTGCTGACTGATAATTTTGTAAAAACTTCCGACGAAGAATTTGATAAAGCGTTTCTTTGGGCTTCGGCTTCTATTGACGCGCTTATAACTGAACAAAACGCTAAAGGCATTTTTGCAGGACTCCCATGGTTTAATAATAATTGGGGAAGGGACACTTTTATTTCGCTTCCGGGAGCGACGTTTGTTACCGGCAATTACAACGACGCTAAAGAGATTTTACTCGCTTTTGCAAAGTATCAGGAGAAAGATACCGCAAGCCCTTATTACGGCAGAATTCCAAACCGGGTAACCCTTACAGAATCTATTTATAACACTACTGACGGAACCCCCTGGTTTGTAATTCAGGCTTATAATTATTACAAATATTCAAACGATATAGATTTTTTAAAAGAAATTTATCCGGCTGTAAAACTTGCGTTTGAAGGCGCGGTTAAAAATTATATAGATAGTTCCGGTTTTTTAACCCATAAAGACGCTGAAACATGGATGGACGCAGTCGGACCAAACGGCCCATGGTCGCCGCGGGGCAATAGAGCCAACGATATTCAGGCTCTGTGGTTTAAGCAATTAGAATACAGCTGCAAAATGGCGGAGTTGTTTAACGATAAACCTTTTGAGGAAAAGTGTTGCGCTATTGCTAAAAAGCTTAAAGATAATTTTGAAAAATACTTTGTCGATAAAGAGAATTTTACCATTTACGATAGAATTCAAAAAGACGGTCTGCCTGATAAAACAATACGTCCCAATCTCTTTTTTGCGCTTAACAGCAAAGAATTAATCCCTTCATCGTTAGAGAGACTAAAAATTCTTTCTAACGCAATGAAAGAATTAGTCTTTCCGTATGGAGTTCTTTCGCTTTCTCAGAATGACGATAATTTCCACCCATATCATCACTATTCGCCATTTTATGTGCAGGATGCGGCTTATCATAACGGAATTATATGGCAATGGAATACGGGGCCTGTCGTTCAGGCGTTATGTGGTTTTGGTTTGCAGGATAAAGCATGGTCTCTTACTTCGGAATTAACAAAACAGATTTTGCACGGCGGCGCGGCTGGAACGCTTTCAGAGCTTTCGGACGCTTTCCCTCGCCCTGAAGAAAAAGAATGCAGGCTTAGCGGCGCTTTTAGCCAGGCATGGAGCCTTGCCGAATATATACGAAATTTCTATCAGGATTATTTAGGCGTAAAACCAGACGCGCCCAATAAGACCCTTTATCTTATCCCTTCGCTTCCGGCGGCGCTCAAAGATGTTGAGTTTTTCCAGAAGGTTGGTTCCGATAAGTTAAAAATTACATATGACTTTAATAAAGAAATGTGTAAAATCACCGTCAAAGCTATTTATGTAAGAGATAGCCTTGACCTTAGTATCGGTTTGTTAAATAAAGCTAATTCAAATTATCAGTTTAAAACAACAATTAAAGATACTGAAGAAATTGAAATTCAAACTTCGGCCTATTCTACGTCGTTAAAAGACCTCACTGTAAAAAAGAGCGGCGCTGTTATTAAAGTAAAAGCGCAGATATGCATTGAGCCAAAAGAAAATCAGGATATATGCGAAAAAGTACAGTTTGCAGAACCCAAATTGCGCGGCGATTTGAAAACGCTTAGGGGACCTGATTACCCGCTTTTAAGCAACTACGAAGTTAAAAAGACTAACGATAAAGCTAAAACTATCTTTAACGTTGACGATCTTGCATATGACGAGCTTTACCAGTATCCGCTAAACAATAATTTTACAAATGGAATTTCTGATATTACAAATTTTACTTTAAGGGAAGATAGCGATTATTATTATTTTAGTCTGAAATTCAGAGAGCTTGTAAATCCCGGCTGGCATAACGAGTACGGTTTCCAATTAACCTATGCTTCTATTTGTATTGCGAATGAAGCTGGAAAGAAGGGGGGAGACGTAGGAGTAAATTCAAATTATACGCTTCCGGAAGCAAGATATTATAGCAGAATAATAAACGTAGGGGGCGGTTTTGAGATTAAAGACTCAAATGGAAAAATTCTTGCCGCTTACCTTCCGCAAAGCGAAGACGTTAAAAATCCTCTTGGAAATGTCGCTTCAAAAGAAATAAGCTTTACCGTTCCTAAAAAATATATTGGCAATATTGATAGCAAAACTGTTATTTCTATTCTGTCGGGGACTCAGGATGACGCCGGCGGCGCAGGAATAGGCGTTTTCCGCGACGTTGATAACGCGCCTTCTGAATGGAAAGGCGGAGCTAACGGAAAGAAACCGGGCAGTAATATTTTCGATTTTCTGCTTATTAATTAAAATTTTACTTTGCCATACAAATAATTATTTGCCCATTATTTTATATTATTTACCGCGCGCACTATTAATCACGCTTTAGCTTAATAATATTAGTAAGTTGACCGCTGAAATCAGGTATGATAATATTTCAGGAGGATAAGATGAAAAGTAAACTTTATAGGATTAGAAAAGAAAAAAAAATTGGGGGAGTAGCCGCAGGGCTATCAGAGTATTTTGACGTTGATGTGGTTTTTATAAGACTGTTTTTTGTGTTAGCGACATTCTTTGGCGGAGCGGGTTTAATTTCTTATATGGTTCTTTGGATTATAGTTCCTGAAAAAGAAGTTGTTTTTCCTCCTAACGCAGCTCAGGATAAAGAACCAATTGACGATGAAGAATTGAAAAATCCAAATGAAGAAGAAATTGTAGATGAAAAAAAGAACAGAGGCAATATTGCTGGAATAGTCTTAATTATTATAGGCGTGTTTTTTTTGGCGGATAATTTCTGGTCTTTTATACATTTCCATCATATATTCCCGCTGATACTTATTGCAATTGGAACGGCTTTATTATTGAATAGTAAAAATTGAAAAGGAATTAAACAATGAAAAATAGACAAATATTTTGGGGCTCGCTTTTAATAACTGTCGGCGGACTTTTTCTGCTCAATAATATTATTCATCTTGAGTTTGCTTGGAATTTTCTTTGGAAGCTATGGCCTTTGGTCTTTATTATTTGGGGAATTTCGGCTCTAACCACAAATGTAGTTGTAAGAGACATTCTGTCTGCAATTAAAGCGGTTTTGCTTGCTTTAGTTATTTTTAGCGGTTTCAAAAGCTGTATTGGTTCCGACTGTGAATTTAATTTTGACGATAATGATTTTAACGACGGCAGCTATAATTCGCAGACTTTTGACGCTCCTTATTCAAGCAGCTCCAAGACGGCTTCGTTTCTTTTTAAAGCCGGTTCTGGCAAGTATACTATAAAAGATACGTCCGGCGAATTGTTTTTTGCAAATGTAAAAAGCAGTACAGACGATTTTCAGTTTGACAACAATACTGATAAAAACGAAGTAAAGCTGACAATGAGCAATAAAACGCATTTCCATACTTTTGGAAAGGAAAATTCAGCCGAAATAAAACTGAATAGCAATCCAATATGGGATATGGAATTTGATATAGGAGCCGCTTCGGCAAATCTTGATTTATCAGGATATAAAGTTAAAAATGTTATTCTTAATGCGGGAGCCTCTTCCTTAAAAATTAAATTGGGCGATTTTTCTAACGAATCAACTTTAACCATAAAAACCGGGGTATCGTCAATAGAGATTTCTGTTCCTGCTTCTTCAGGATGCGAGATTATTTCTAAAACCGGATTGGCCTCTAAAGATTATAATGGATTTAATGAAGAAAGCGGCAACAAGTACAGAACAGATAATTTTAGTTCAGCGTCTAAGAAAATATATTTGAATATTGACGCCGGCGTTTCTTCTGTTAAAGTTTCAAGATATTAGTCTTTCATATCAATAAGACAGATAAGAAAGTTGCGTTGAGCGTCAGTCGAAGCGCAGCTTCCGATTCAATTTAAATGTGCTAATACGAAATTCCCCGATAAATCGGGACGACCTCCTCAGCGCCGAAAAAACTAAAGACTCTATAATTGGGTACAGCATAAAGAAAAAAGGGGAATGGATAAATACGGATTATGCGATAAGAATATTTTATTGTGTCTAAATTGAGTTTAATTCCGGAGGAATTATATGTATATAGCTCTGTTAAATATTTTTTTGTTCGACCCCGGCCGGGGTCGTATGTTTTTCTCTCCCAAAACTATAAACATTTGAATCCTCCGGATTCTATTTATAAATCTGGATTATGTGCAAGGAGAAATTGACTCCCCCAAATAGTTAGATTTATTGATTTATCTGATAAAAAATTATCGAAATATGAGCCATATTATTAGAAGAATAGATATAAAAAAACCTTCCCGATAAATCGAGAAGACTTTTTTGCGGGGCCGATCCCGATACGTTTCTCGCCAGGCTCGAAACTATCGGGACACAGCGCAGATTTCCCGATGAATCGGGACGACCTCCTCAGCGCTGAAAAACATAAAGGTTCTAAAATTGAGAACAGAATAAAGAAAAAATGGAATGGGCATAAAAAAACCTTCCCGATAAATCGAGAAGGTCTTTTTGCGGGGCCGACGAGATTCGAACTCGCGACCTCCTGCGTGAC
>DBTY01000008.1 GCA_002307295.1 Ignavibacteriales bacterium UBA1304 | reverse complement strand
TTGGAGATGCATATCCGAAATTATCGTCTGAATCTGTAAACTTAGCAATATGCGCGCCATTAGAAATTCCGTTTACTGCGCTGAAATAGCCCCCTACAAGCATAGAGCCAGTTGCAGGCTGTTTTGCAAAACATAAGACTTCATTATTTACTTCATTAACTGCCGCTGTGCCAATTGGCTGCCATAAAGAGCCATCCCATTTGGCAATGTAGTTAGCCGGAACTCCGCCGATTATTGAAAAATAGCCCCCGGCATAAACGTCTGTACCGCTTACGGCAATAGCGTCAACATTGTTATTAGCTCCGCTGCCCAACGCCGACCAGGACGTTCCGTTCCATTTGGCTATATGGTTAGCTGAAACTCCGCCCATTGTTGTAAAACGGCCTCCGGCATAAACATCATCACCGCTTATGGCTATGGCAAAAACATTCTGATCAGCTCCAGAACCCAGAGCCGACCACGTATTGCCGTTCCATTTGGCTATTCTGTTAGCTGCAACTCCGCCTACTGTTGTAAAAGAGCCCCCGGCATAAACGTCTGTACCGATTACTGCTATGCACATAACAGATCCATTAGTTCCAGAACCCAATGCAGACCAGGACGTTCCATTCCATTTGGCTATAAGCTTAGCTGAAACTCCGCCTATTGTTGTAAATTCGCCCCCTACATAAACGTCTGAACCGCTTACGGCAATAGCTTTAACAGCTCCATCAGCTCCGCTGCCCAGCGCCGACCAGAAAGAGCCATTCCATTTTGCTATACGGCCAACTGCAATTCCGTCCATTGTTGTAAAAGCGCCCCCGGCATAAACGTCTGAACCGCTTACGGCTATGCTCATAACAGACAAATCAGCTCCAGTTCCCAATGCAGACCAGTTAGAACCGTTCCATTTTGCTATACGGTTAGCTGCAACTCCGCCTATTGTCGTAAAATCGCCCCCCACATAAACGTCTGTACCGCTTACAGTTATAGTATAGACAATGTTATCAGCGCCAGTTCCTAAAGCAGACCAGTTAAATGTTGAATTTATTTTTTGCAATACCGGTTTGCCAGTTCCATTTTCTGTTACAATTTTGTAACCTTTTGCATTATAAGAGCCGGACGCGCCTGCTTTTATTGTTCCATCCGGATTTAGTATTTTTTCTACGCTTTGTTGCTGCGCCTGTAGAGGCAAGTATAGCGCCAAAACGACTGTAATTATTAATAAACAAAGCTGCTTCATACAGTATCCATTTTTTTTGATTTAATTAAGTTATTTAGAAAAAGGAAATATATATCCCCTTAATTTTAGAGCAAATATGCTTAATTTATTATCGGCAGCATTATTCTTTTTTTTATGCTTTAATGGCGGACATTAAGCGGACATCCGAAATTAAAATATTTTTATTAAATCTGTCAATGTTAGTTCGGTTGAAGTGCAAAAGTAACTGCCGGAATAACGCAAAAAACCGCAGACTTGTTCGCTCCCCTTCGGCATGCTCAGGTTACGCTTGTCAAAGCTGTGGTCGCTGAGTTTATCGAAGCGAAAAGCATACGGCTACAAAGCCCATATTATGCAGCAGACTGAAAGTCCGCTGCTACGAATCCTATTAAAAAATTGTCCCCTCCTTTTTAAGAAAAGACTCAATAATTTTCAGTAGAAATCACCATTAACGCATTTGCGACAGGCCGCTCCTTACCGTCAGAGGGAGCGTTAAAAATATAATTGCCCATAGCCATTACGGAAGAGCCGCCGCCGTCTAAATTCATCGCATTATAAATATTTAGCTGTTTTACAAGACGAGTCATTTCCCAAACGTCCATTCCAATACTATAATAACGTCTGCCGTCAACTACAATTAAGTAGCATTTACTGTTATCTTTAGAAAAGCCGATGATAGTTCTTGGATGCCTGACTTTCATAAAACTCATTGTGGCGTAACTCGAATCTAATTCCCCATCCTTAAGGAATATCGGCCGTCCGCCTACGACCTCTTTTATTTTGCTAAGTCCCTTACAAATTTCCACGTAAATATTTACAGTATCGCCTGTATTTATACCGCTTTTCAGATTTAAATTATTCTTATCGTTTGCCGAAATAATCAGCTCGCCCTTTTGTATATGCGTAATGCCTACCGAGTCTGTCACTTTTTGTACTACGCACCGGGTTATATTATTTACGTACCAGCCGTTAACAGGCTTAAGAACAATTTCCTTTCCGGCGCCTTGCGTTCCGGTAGTATCGCCATAATAACTATTATACATAGTTACGGCATTTGAATCCCTCGGCTCGTCGACCCCGTCAATTTTAATTTTTTTTGTTTTGGTAATAAGAGAAGCGTCAAAATATGGATTAGCGAACACAAAATTTTTATCCTCGTCAAAAGCGGCAATTGTATAACCGTCGCGCTGTCTTCTTAATATTTCCCCTTTTATAACCTGAATATTAGTCGGTTCTTTGTTTGTAAAAAAATCGGCGTTAATTATTCCAATTACACGATGCCCGCTCGAATCCTGCTGGCGCGCCATAACGCTCGGTCCTTCCAGCCCTACTTTGCGGTTTTTAGCCTTAACAGATTCAATTTTAAGATTTGGGTTCTTCAGATCAATTTCCATTACGTAGATATTATTAGGAACCAAGGGTTCTCTGTATTTTGTAAAAACTACGCCTGGATGAACCTGCCAGCTTGCAAGCGTATCAAGTTTATATTGAGCGTTTAATCCGGTAAAACATAAAATTGTTAACAAAATAGAGCTGAAAAGTATTTTCATAATATATCCGTATTTTCATTTCAGAAATAAACCCCGGCAGATTGAATTAACTCCGCTTCATAAAATTACGGAAAAACGGAGCAAATTAAAAAAAGAGGGATATAATTATTTTGAGCGGTTTTAGAGTATGACAAACCGCTTCATTATCTATTATAATGACAACGTATTCTATAATAAAACATATTAGCAGAAATAAAAGCCGAGGTTTATAGTCCAAGCGAGGATAGAAAAATTAATCAGGCCATATTTGAGTTTAGCATCCCTTTTTTACAAAAGAACTTTACATTTTGTCTGATCAGACTAAGAGAAGAATCCTGCGGAGCGCAGGCCCACTGATATAAAAGGAACCGAAATCCGCCAAAAATAAACGAACGCACAATTTTAATATCGATGTTGGGATTAAAAATATTTTCTTTAATTCCGTCTTCCACTATTTTTTCGCCTAAAGTCATAAAATTCCTATAAGGCTCCATATAAGCATTGTTATCCTTTTCTATCTGGTTGCTCCCCTCGCTGATAATAGCGCGCGCTAAAAAAGGTTTATCAAAAAAAGCGTCGAATAGAACGTCAATTAACGCGTCAAATTTTTCTGCGGTTGATATGTCGGCTCTGTCGTCTATTTGTTGCAGCTGATTATATAGATCTGTCCAAAGCCGCTCAACAATTTTAGAGAAAATAGCTTCTTTATTTTTATAATAAACATAAACGCTTCCAATAGCTACGCCGGCAAGAATCGCAATTTTTTGAATTTTTGCATTATGATATCCGTTTTCGGCAAATACTGAAATTGCCGCTTCAAGAATATCTTTTTCTTTATCGCCTGTTTTAGTTCTCATAGTTTTTTTAATTATTGAATTTGTATACAAACATAAACAATCGCCTTTATTGACGCAACAAAAAACAATTATTGCCGCTTCATAACGGCATTAGTAATAATAAAAACGGCGGTGAAGTTTAGCTCGCCGCCGTAAGAATAAAGCTTAAACTGATTTCAGCGATTCAATATTTACGTTAATAAATACGAACCCGTTTTATAAATCTTAAAATGACGTTAAGCCATAACCGAATTCAAATAATGGAGCGTAGTTAGCGTCGCCAATATTAATCGGAACCTGATCCATACTCTTTGGCCACGAAACGCTTAACAATCCTTTTGGTTTAAAATCTCCAAACAATACGTCAGAAACGCCGTCCCCCTCAGTTCCCGGAAGCCAGGCGGCAAAAATAGCGTCTGCATTGTCCTGAATTTTTTCTATAATTAATGGTCTGCCCGAAATTAGTATAACTATAACAGGAGCTCCGTAGCTTTTCATTTTCTTAATAAGAGCGACGTCGTCCTTAGAAATACTAAGGTCGGTTGTGTCGCCTTTTCCTTCAGCGTAAGGTTTTTCGCCAATAACAACAACAGAATAATCGGCTTTAGAATCGGCAAAATCTCCGGCAGCTGAAAAATCAATCTTTGCGCCGGGAGCCGCTTTTTTCATTCCGGCAAGTATAGTCGTTCCAATTGTTGTGTTTCCGCTTTTTCCCTGCCATGCAATTGACCAGCCTCCGCATTGGTTGCCTAAATCATCGGCATGAGAACCAGCTACAAGAATTTTCTTGCCAGATTTTGGCAATGGTAATACGCCGTCAGTTTTCTTTAGCAGGACTAATGATTCGCGTACGCACTGCCTTGCTACTGCGCGGTGTTCGGCTGAACCAACGCTTGCAACCAAACTGGCATCGGCCATAGGATGTTCAAAGAGTCCCATTTTAAATTTAATAGTTAATATCCTTCTAACTGCGTCGTCTATACGGGCAATTGAAATTTTATTTGAACTAACTAAAGACTTCATTGAACTGAAAAAATCAACGTATCTGTTAGGCAACATGACCATATCCACCCCTGCATTGATAGTACTATCAACAGCGGCTGTATAATCCGGATTAAGCTGATCTACGCCCGCCCAATCAGAAACTACAAATCCTTCAAATCCAAGTTCTTTTTTCAAAACATCAGTTAACCAAAATTTAGAGCCGTGCATTTTAATTCCGTTAATGCTGCTATAAGAAGCCATAACGCTGCCGACTCCGGCTTTAATAGCCGGTATATAACCAGGTAAAAAGAGTTTTCTTACAGCAGCTTCGTCTGCAACAGTATTTCCCTGATCTTTTCCGCCTGTAGTGCCGCCGTCGCCTAAGTAATGTTTAGCGCAGGCTAAAACGCTTGTCTTGCCTGCAAGAGAAGCGCCCTGTAATCCGCGAACCTGAGCCGCTCCAAATATTTCAGCCAATTCAGGAGTTTCGCCAAACGATTCATACGTCCTGCCCCATCTTTCGTCTCTTGTTACGGCAATGCAGGGAGCAAAAGCCCAGTTAGAGCCTGTGGCTAAAACTTCTTCGGCGGTAACTCTTGCGGCTTTTTCAACTAAGTCTGGATTCCGCGTACAGCCTAAAGCAATATTGTGAGGAAAGATAGTAGTTCCATATACGTCGTTATTGCCATGAACAGCGTCGAGACCATATATAATAGGTATTTTTAATCTTGTAGATAAAGCCTGATTCTGAAATGAATTATATTGTTCAGCCCATGCTTTTGTAGTGTTATCTCCGGTTTTGGAATCGCCTCCGCTTAGAATAGAACCCATAAAATAATTAGCGATATCTTCAGGTTTAGCCTTAACCGCAGTATTATCAGCCTGAGTCATTTGGCCTATTTTTTCTTCAAGCGTCATTTTGCTTAAAAGGTCTTCTACTCTTTTATTTATAGGCTCTTTAGGATTCTGATAAACAGGAACCTGAGCAAATGTACTGCTCATTTGCAAAGAGAATAAAACTGCCGCCATTACTTTAACTAACTGTGATATTTTTCTCATAGACTACACATCTCGCTATAAACGTTTATTTAAGAGTTATTTAATAAAAACTTTCCTTCTGTAAAAGATCATTTATCTGATTTTTACGCCGTAATTCTATTTACAAAGGTTCTGCATTTTACCGGAATAAAATTTAATAATTTCCAGCGTGGAAGCGTCCGCGTCAAAAACAGAGTTTAACCCCTGAGGTTCCTGCGGAGGGTCTCCCACAAACGGATCGCCGCGGAGCCATTTGTCATCAGCGTTCCAGCCTCTTCCTTCGCCGCCCCAGGCCCAAAAATCGGAACCAGCAATTGGCGAGCCTACTGCAGCGCTATCATAAACTATTTCAAATATTTTTTTAAAATATTTGTCTCTTGCCGTAGAAGCAGAACCCGGCACGCATAGTTCATTATCTCTGGCCATTCCAAATTCATCAAGAGTAATAGGCTTGCCTAATTTGCGGGCAAAAGCAAAATGACGGTTCATATATTCTACGGCTTTTTTCTCTGCCGAAGGATAAGTTTGGTCAATTTTATTTGCATTAAACCATCCCCAGTTTTTTACCCATAAATGAAAAGTTATAAAGTCGATATTAGCGCTTTGGTGAGCCTTTATAAAAACTTCTTCTGACTGAAGACTTCCGGCTAATCCTTCGCTTCCGGTAGTAACAAGATGGTTATGATCCATAGAGTGTATATATCCGGCGGTTGAATCTATCCATGCATAATAATGTTCAGCATTTCCCAATCCTTCTTCATCAGTTCCGGGACGAGGTTCGTTGGCAAGCTGCCATGCCATAATGACGGGGTCTTCGTAATAATAACAACCAGAGACTTTATTTTTGCGCGTAATAATATCGGCTATAAAATTTTTAAATAACTGAACGGCTTTAGGATTGCTGTAAAATTTTGCCGAGTATGTCATAAATCCGCTCCAGCCGCCTTCGCCTTCAGGATCCGCTCCTTTGCCGTCGCCCGCCCATGCGTTATATTGCGCCATTCCGCCAGACCACTCCCAATAATTATTTAGGAACAAAATCGCCTTCATATTGCGCTTGCCCATTTCTGCAAGCAGATAATCTACTCCGTCTAAAAGGTTTTGGTCATATACGCCCGGACTTTTCTCGATAGCGGGTTTAAGCGAATTTTTAATATACGACTCCTGCGAGCCCGCCATAATGCGCAGATGCGTTATGCCCAAAGCCTGGAGCCTGTCTAATTCTCTTATAAGTCTATTACGGTCGCCTGTTTCGCCCGACGAACCGATATAGCATCCGTACCAAAAATTTGTTCCTACAAAATAAAACGGCTTTCCATCCAGTACAAATTGCGTTCCTTTTACTTTTACATATTGATTATCAGGAATACCGGGGTTTGTGCCGCAATATGACTGAAACAAAAAAGCGGAACATAATAATAATGACAGAAGAAGTTTTTTCATGTTGTTCCTTTTTGCCAATTTAAATTATTTATTCATGTTACATAAAATTCTTTTAGGGATGTATTGCCATACCAATAAAAACGGGCGTCCCTAAAAAAGCAAAAATAACATGTCTCTATTTTATAGAAACGACGTTCTACCAGCGTAACATAAATCACTTATTAAACAAAACCGAAAAAAATCATGCAGGATTGCTAACAACAACCCTGCATGCGCTCAAAAGAGAATGACAGCCGCGCTTCGACTGACGCTCGGCGTAACTGCCATTTGACTATACATAACTATCGCCGTTGTTTACAAACGATAGTCAAGAAATAGTTATTATAGAGAAACGCGCTTTACCAGAACCGGCGTCTTTCCAATTCAGGTAATTAAGCGCCGCCTTTAGTATTTTATACTTACTAAAGGCGAAAATAAAAGCGCCCTCCCTGATTCCGGAATAAAATCCATATCAGAATTATAATGAACAAACAGGAAATGATTTAAAAACTGAGAAAAAATTTTGAAATATGAGAGATATATTTCATAGTAATTACTTAGTCTTACAATCATATAAATTAAATCAGAAATTATGCCAAAAAAAACCGCTTTACTTCCGTATAAAAACGGTAGTTGAAGCAGTTTTTTAATAAAAACCGTTATGATCTTAATAATAGTTTATCAATTTGATAAGAGTAAAAAATAAACGAAATGGGTTAAATTCGTTCGCTATATGTATCGTAATCAATTGTTAATTCTTCTCCTTCTCTAATATTTCTAAGAGCTGAAAAGATGTAGTTTTTATCACATATCACATTAGGTTCTTTTGAATCATTAAGATACCATGATATTGTCATCAGATTGAAATTTTTAGGACAACCATATTCATTGCCATTATTTCTAATAATACAAAAATCGTCGTACATTTTTTTAATTGCTGGAGATATATTAACCAATTCGGATTTATTAACCCATATTATCTCGGCATCTTCATCGCCATAAAATATAGGCTCTCCTTTTTGAATATCTTGAATAGCAAAAACTCCCACTCCATGGTTGGATTTTTTTAAACGAGTAAATGCTTTATAATGAGGTAATTGATTATTCTGCATTATCAATTCTCCGTTTTAGTTTTAATAACAATAACAGATTATATTATATCTGTTTTTTTCTTTGAATGTGTATGTTTTTTTATTTCGCCTCGAAGTATCATAGAATCCCAAAACAAAATTATAAATACTAAACTAAGTAAAACAATAAAAATATTAGGGATACTAATTAAGCCGCAACAACCAAGAACGAACAGAACAATAATCCCAATGTAAAGATTAGAATCTAATTCATAGTAAGTAAAATACCATTCCTCTAAATTTTCAACTTCATCCTTAGTCCCATTATAAAAGAAATCCCAATTTATCTCATGTGTAGCATGACATATTTTATCGTAACAATATCCTTCTAATAAATCTCTAATAGAATCTAGAACTTCACCAATTATAAACCCAAGAATCGAACCAGCTATCATTATTATGGTGACAGTTCCAACGCTAAGGGAAATATTTTGATTAGAAATCAAATTATAATACGAAGGGCTGAATAAAAAGATTGCAATTAATAAAGCCATCCCAGGAACCCATAAAGCAATTAAAGGATTTGGTTTTAATGATAAATTCATACAATCTCCTAATAGATTTTTATTTTATTCCGAGTTCTTTGCACATCCTGTAAAAATTTGAAGGAGCAAGACCTAATTTTTCAGCTGCGTTTGAATCCGAATAAGATATGCCTCTGATATATTTAATATATTTTATTCTGAAAGATTTTTCCATGTCTTTTAACGGCAAAATCTGCCCCTGGAATAAGTCTTCAAGATTTGCGTCTTCCTTTATTAACGCATGATCTCTTAATATCATTGGGTTGCTAAGATCTTTTGCGGTAATTCTTCCGCTACAAGTAAGAATAAGCCTTTGGACTACATTCCTAAGTTCTCTTACGTTGCCTGGCCATTTATAATTTAAGAGTATTTCATTTCCATCTTCATCCATTTCCGGCTGATCCACTCCAAGATCGGCGCTAAAATATTCAAGAAAATGGTTGAACAAAAGCAATATATCGTCGCCGCGTTTTCTTAAAGGTATCACGTCGAGCGGCACTACGTTCAAACGATAATAAAGGTCTTCTCTGAATCTTCCTGAAGTCACTTCGTTGCCAAGGTTTTTGTTAGTAGCGGCAATAATTCTTACGTTGACGGACATTTTTTTTGTGCGTCCAATTTTTTCTATTTCGCCTTCCTGAATTACGCGGAGCAGCTTTACCTGAGCAGGCAAAGGAAGCTCTGCAACTTCGTCTAAAAATAACGTGCCGTTATGGGCTATTTCAAACAATCCGGCTTTATAATTATTAGCTCCTGTAAACGAACCCTTTTCATAACCGAATAATTCGCTCTCTATTAAATCGGCAGGAATACTTCCGCAGTTAATCGGAATAAAATTTTCATATTTCCTTTTACTTTTAAGATGTATATTCCATGCGACAAGCTCTTTGCCTGTGCCGCTATTGCCGTTAATCAATATGCTGACGTCGCTTTTAGCAAATTTCTCAATGCTATCTTTTAGTTCTATAATCGGTTTTGATTCGCCTATTATTTTTTTTGCCTCAAGCAGGTTCTCAACATTCTGGAGAAGTTTTTTATCAGATTTTAATTTGTATTTCTCTAATTTTTTCTTTTCATACGCGTTGAAAATTCCAAGAATAAAATCAGTCGGCTGATAAATATATTCTTCTATATTGCCGGGATATTTAGTGCAATACCAAATTGCGCCGGCTTTCATTAGGCTGTTGGCAAAATTATAGTCGGTGATGTTAATCGTCATTTTTGTAATAACAATAATTTGAAGCAGCGGGTCAATCCCTTTAATTTTTTCAATTAACTCTTCCCCTTTTAAACCGCCGGAAATCTGATAGTCAAGGATCACTACGTCATACCTGTCGGAGCCTTCCTGAATAAGCTCAAGAGCCGAGCGCCCGTTTGAAACCACGTCTACAATTTTAATTACGCTGTTATAAAAGCTAACCGTATTTCTTACTCTTAATACGTCGAACTCTTCATCTTCAATTAACAGAATATTGATTAAGCTGTTCTTTGTCATTTCAGTCCTGTCTTAGTTTTTAATAGTTAGGGTAAATCGACAACCGCCGCCGATAAGGTTTTCGGCGTCAAGATCCCAGCCGCATTTGCTAACCGCCATCTGATAAGCGATGTAACACCCATAACCAGAATTTGCATTTTCATTTTTCTTTGTCGATTCATTTTCAAGAAAAATTCTTTTAATTCCAGTTTCGCATACTTCCAATAGTTCTTCTTTTATTCCCACTCCATTATCAGATATAATAATATACAATAATTTACTGTTTATATCGTACTTCGTTTCTATCTTTATTTTTACTGATAATTTATTGCCGTGGTCTATGCTGTTTTGTATCAGCGGTTCCAGAATTTCCCACACGATAAACTCGTTAACGTGAATAAAAGGTATTGAGTCGTCTAACTTTAATTCAAAATCGAACATCTCATTTTTACTTGATATCCGCAAAAATACATGCTTGATAATAAAGTCTATTACTTTATTTACGTCCGTTTTGAATAACGGATTTATTATAGTATTTAAATCCTGATCATACCACTTCATATCGTAAATAATGCGCGAAATAAAATTAGAATATGTTATAACCCGCTTTTTCATATCTTCAAGATTGTCAGTCCGCATGCCTCTGACGTCGCTTTTAATATAGCCGATTATTTTATCGGCCTTATGGTGAGTATGGTATATCCTTTTTGTAAAAAGGGATTCTTTTTCAAGACGTATTTGTCTTTTTAAATTTTCTTCATGCTCTTCATACAATTTCTGCTGGGCTTCGTTTCTTTCCTTAACCGCGTTTGATGAAACTATAAATATTGTTATCAATCCAAGAAATATTAACCCGGAATAAATGAGCGACACTTTATCAAAATTTGAGCTGACTTCTTCGGTGAGGAATGAAAAATCGGGAGTAATGGACATATACATCACTCCAAGATACTCGCCGTCAGGAACAAACGGAACAAGAATGTTAAACGTTTTTTTATTCCTAAGAGAGCTATATATAATTTCGTTCCCCTTCATTTTATCTTTCATTGCCAGAAAAAGATTAACGGCTTCTTTATGCCTTTCTGGTCTTTCTTCATATGACGGAAGTTGATTTATCAGATATAAATATAGTTCCTGCCCGCTATCTATCACGTATAGCTTATGGTTCTTTACAAGAATCAGACAGATATCTTCAACGCTTTTTTGTATAAGCTGCTGCTTAAAAATAACGTTAAAGGAATAAACTACGCTTTGGCTTTCAATTTCTTTATTTGGTTTATGCAGATAAAGATTTTCAAATAACAACTCAAGACTGGTAGAGTTTACTACGGCTAAACGCTCTGCCGAGTATTTTTGAAACCAAACCTGAGTTTCAAGCAGGAATTCGTTCAACGCAGATTTTTGCACAAAGGCTAATATTATCTGGAACGAAATAAGTATCGCAAATAATATTGTAATATGCTTAATTTCAAAATGATATTTTGACGCTTTATTTTTGAGTTTTTGCCAAATCATAATTGCCAATAAAAATAATTCTAATACTCTTTAGTTACAACTTTTTCAGTTTTAATAGCGGAAGTCGCTTTTGCTAATGCGTCCGTTACAGACATTTCATTCTTCAGGGCAAGAGTAAAATAAAACGACATTATTTTTGAATACTTTGTATACTCTGCGTTAGCCGGTCTGTGAATGCCTGACTTCATTAATTCTTTGAACCAGCTAATTCCAGGATATTTTGCGTTATACTTTGGATTTTCATAAAAACTATTTATTACAGGATAGTATCCGCTTTCTTTAAAAAATGTTTCCTGCGATTCATCGTCTAAAAGGAACTTAACAAATTTCACAACTTCTTCTTTTTTATCAGAAAATTTAGAAACCATCAGATTCCAGCCGCCAAATATTGAAGCCGGTTTTCCGTCTGCAAAATATGGCAATGCTGTTTTTCTTAAACACTTTTGTTTTACGGTGTCAAAAGGAGCGTCCGCAAAATCTTTATCATAGCTTTGCCAGCCTCTTATAAAGATGCCGTTATTTTTAATAAAATATTTAAAACTTGGCACTTCGGTAAAATTAGTAATCTCAGGAGGAGAAACGTTATACTTGTTAATCAGGTCGTACACAAACTGAAGAGCCCGTTTTGCTTCTGGAGTATTAAAATCAAACCCGTTAACTTCAAAATAATCCGGCTTTATACTTAACAGAATTTCCATAAAGCAGCAGATAAAACTTTCGGAATCAGTCGCCGGAAAAATATAAAATGGATTTTTTAGACCAAGACGGTCTTTTAATTTAATAAAATCTGTCCATGTAATATTATTTGAAGCGATAAGTTTTAATATCTGATCTCCATTTTTAGTTTTTTTAATCAGGTCTTCGCGGTAATACATTATTCCCTGCACAAGGTCAAGCGGAGCGGCCACAAGTTCGCCATCATAATAGCAGGATTGCAGCGCTACCTTTAGGATTCTTTTTTTCTCGTCAGCGGTAAAATATTTATCCAAAGGTTCGCTCCATTTAGCAAATCTTTGCATCCATATTAAATCCACGGCAAATAAATCTATCCCCTCCCCTTTGCCTCTTAACGAACGGGCAAGTATTTCTTTCCTTTCGTTTGTGCTAAAATCGTAGTTGGCAAAATCAATAGGAATTACTTTTACTTTCCCTTCGTTCATTTTATTATACTTATTTATAAGTATTCTGTGCGCCGCGGTAATTCTATCGGCAAAATATATTTCAGTAACCTTATGCGAGTGGTTGCTGAAAAGGAAAAAATACAGAGGCATATAAATAAAAACAATAAGGACTAAAAATATAAACGCCCAATTCTGTTTTATTTTTGCAATCATAATGCGCTTTATTTTAAAATATAAAATACTTTTTATTATGCTACTAATCAATCGGAAGTTTCCAGTCATAACTAAAAATTAGCTCTCAATGGCCGAGCTTCCGTTAACGCTATATAATAGAAAAAAGTTGGATTAAATTGCTCAATTTAATCCAACCCAATCAATTAAGTAACTAAAGTAACAGAGTCATTTATCAGGAAAATCTTTCCGGCGTTTTTCTTAAACGCACAAAGCCCAAACAAGTAATAATCAGAGTATTTTTCTATCATTTTTATATTACCCGTCCGCTCAATATTTATTTTGATTAAGTTTACCATTAACGGCAAACAGCTTATTTTTATTTTCCCCATTCATCCGTTCTAAAAGACGAAGCCGGAAGTCCCGCTCCGTTGAAAAGCGTACCATAGTCAGTATTGCTCCAGCAATATCTAACCGCAGCAGGCTTGCTGATTCCTGCGTTTGAAACGATCAGTTTATTGCCTTTAATTGTTACCGTAGCAGTTTTAAATACCTGGTCGCTTCCAGCAATTAAGAAATTGTTTTTTCTGTTCTGATTTTTGATTTTCAGCCCTTTAAGCGCATAATCAAAAGTGAGAATAATTTTGTTTTTTTCTATCTTCATTGATTTGTAAACCGGACCAGAATATGGTATGTTTTTGCCATAATTTTTTGCCAGCGCAATAGCTGCGAGTCTTCCGCCAACTTCCTTTTTATATGGAGGATGAATAGTAGCCGAATCGCTGATATCAAGAGTTACAGCCATTCCAGTATTTTTAACGGAAAGCGTTTTAAACTGCGCTTCTCTTAAACGCTGCGATTTTGTATACTCGCCATATACATACGGAGCTAACTGCACATAATAAAACGGGAAATCGCCCTGTTTCCATACGGTTCTCCAATTGTTTATCATCAATGGGAATAATGTATCGTAAGTAGCCGGAGCTCCCGTATTTGATTCGCCCTGATACCAGATTGCTCCTTTTATTCCATATCCAATAAGCGGATTAATCATACCGTTATAAAGAACAGTAGGCGTATTGGAACCTAAGTTTACAGACATTTTAGGTCTATTAAAAAATTCTTCTCCCTTTGCGCCGTATACGTAAAACTTGGCGTTCCACAACTCAGCTACAGGAAGGAACTTCCAGTTTCCGTCAAGCATAATTTTTTCGGAGCTGCCTACCGGATAAATTTTCATTTGTTCTTTTGTTCCGCCAAAACCGCCGCCCCCCTGGTTATCAAGTACGCGGACTGCAATTGTGATTTTTTTATCTTTAGTTAGTTCTTTAGAAATATTATAAACTCTGTTTGTCTGCCAAAAGCCTTCTTTTTCGTACGAGCCAATCAAAACGCCGTTAGCGTAAGTTTTGTCCATATCATCAATAGGACCGAGTTCAACAGTTAAATCTTTATTTAACCAGCTATCAGGAATTTCGATAGATTTACGGAACCATACAGTTCCGTCAAACTCGCCAACGTCGGTTTTTTCCCAATAAGTAGGCAGTTCCATATTTTTCCATGCTGAATCGTTATAATCTGGTTTTTCGCAAAGGTTGTCCTCAAAATCAAGCCCTTCCCATTTTGTAGCTGCGTCTCTATCGGCAATGTTGAACGATTTATGCTTTTCAATCCATGCATTCAAAGCTTTTTGTTCTTCTCCGCTTTTTACTAAAGTATCCAAAACGTCTTTGTAAGCCGTAAGCTCTTTAAGATATTCCCAGCTTATCCAGGGTTCAATCATAGTTCCGCCCCAGCTTGAATTAATAAGTCCGATTGGTATTTTTAATTCTTCCTGAAGTTTTTTACCGAAGAAATAAGCTACTGCGCTAAACTGCGCAACGTTTTCCGGCGAGCACTCGCTCCATTTGCCAATAACGTTGGATTCTTTTTGAGTTGACACTGTGCGCGACACGGTAAAAAGCCTGATATTTTTATTTGCGGAATTTTTTATGCTCGAAGCGGAATTTTGAATTGTATCTCTGGGAGGCCAGCCAATTAAAGGCATTTCCATATTAGACTGCCCTGAACACAACCACACTTCGCCAATTGAAACATTTTTTATAACCAGCGACGAGTTCCCCAAACTAAAAGTAATTTCGTAAGAGCCGCCGGCTTTTGGAGTGGCTAATTTTGCTTTCCAAACGCTATCCTTATAAACTTTTAGAGAAACTGACGCGCCCCATGAAGCGTTAATTTTAAGGTCTCCGCTTATTGCAGCTTTACCCCAGATTGGAGCCTGAGTTTTCTGTTGAAGAACCATGTTATCAGAAAAGAATGCAGGTAGTTCAACAATTTTTTGACTCATAGCAACTTGCGCAAACAACAACATACAAAAGATAGTACTTAAAAATTTCACAACACATCTCCGCTTTTTAATTTATTTAAATTTATTTGCCGCCATATGTAATTTCAGTCCTGCCGATTTCGGCGTCGCCTTCAAACACAATTTTTAGATATTTTACGCCGGCAGGAAGATTTCCGTCAGAATAAGAAACAGGCGTAAAAAAGCCGTATTCGTTTTTTCCGGAAGTGTAAGTTTTTGCAGGGACTTCAATTTTAATAAGGTTATCTATACTTGCGCCTGCAAAAAAACTAAGTTTAGAACTATCAGCGCTTGCAAGCATATTCACTTTAATTTCGTTAATAGCTTCAGGAGCGTAATAAATAATATAGCTGCTATCGGCGCCTTTTATTCTGCTTCTGTCCTCTTTTGCTTTTCTTAATTCTTCCAGCGAAAGCAGTTTACTTGCTCCTTCTTTTGTGTAGATTTTAGAAAAGTCTTCCATTTCGTCAATTATTTTTTTATAAGTTACTTTTACCGGACCTACTATATTAGACGGTTTGGACGAACCGCTTTGGTTAGAAGCAATAACCCGGTAATAATATTCGCCGCCAATCTGCGCGGAAGTATCGCAAAATTGCGCGGTATAACAATATGTCGCGTCGTCCGTATTTGCAATGTCTTTCCAGTTGCCGCTGTTTCCGGTTTCCCGTTGAATTGCATAAGTCTCTGCGCCAGTAGACCCCTGCCATGATATTTCATAAGGATCTTTAATATTTAGTAAAACAGGTTCTTCGGGTATAGGCAAAGGAATCGGTTCTTTTTTATTAATTTCTCCGGCTTTAGCATGAATAAGATTCATAACCTTTTTTTCGTCATAGGAATCGCCCGATTTAAAACCAGGCCAGTGATAAGCAGAATAGCCGTTATATTCTTCGTGAAAATAAAAACCGCCTTCTACGTTTCTACCGCGAAGACTCCAAAGCAGCGCTCCGGCAATTCCGTTATTAATAATCGTATCGACAATTCTTTCCATATCAGGAGCTTTAATCAGTCCAAATTCGCCAATAAAGAAAGGTTTCTTTCCGGCAATAATTGCTTTGTTCTTCAATATCTCTTTAAGCGTAACTTCAGGCGGAGCGTAATGATGGCTTGTAAGTATATCGATATTCGGATCGTCTACGGATTCTTTTAGAATTACATTTTTACGGAAATAATGCGCGCCGTCTATAATAAGATGATTTTTATCGTTTTGTTTAATATAAGCGGCAATTTCTTTAGTCCAGGCGTACGGACAATTTAGCTCGTTGCCAGTTTCCCAGGCAAGTATAGCTTTATCGTCTTTATATGCAACGCCCGTATAAGTGTTTTTTCTGTTAATAACAAAATCAATAGTCTTTTTAAAATCAGAGATTAAAGTTGAATCAGTCCAGAAGTCCATTTCTGTTTTGCCTCTAAACCCGGCATATTCATTAGGGCCGCCCCACCATTTCCAGTTATCAACAAGCGGAATAATGACTCTAACTCCGGTTTTATTTGCAATTTCAAGCGTTTTATCAAGAATGCGAAAAGCCTCTTCATTAAATTTTCCGGGCGCTTCAACATGTCTGATAATAGCCGCGTCGTCTTCCGGTTTTTTAACCGAGATAACGTAAATTCGTGTAACGTTCCCGCCAATTTGTTTAATTGCGGTTAATGCGTCTTTTATCTCAAATTCAGTTGGTAGTCGCCAGGGATTAGTTTCGGCAAAAGGAAGGTAATCTTCTACATAATGCAGGTTTGGAATATTACAGGAAATAAAGCGGTACTCTTTTCCGCCTTCCAGCAATTTTCCGTCTTTTGCAGTAATAAATTCATTAAATTGACAGAATCCGTAATTAGAGAACAAAATTATAAAAAACAGAACAAACGCGTAGTTAAATTTTTTCATCATTTTCCTTTTCTTCTTTTTCTTTTGCAACTAAAAGAAACGACTTAAAATAAAAGATTTTTTGTATCGCTAAAGCTTAATCGAAAACTGTGCCGCATTTTTTTGTTAACAAAATTATACGAATAATTACTATCATCTGACGCTA
The DNA here is from genome assembly GCA_002307295.1 of Ignavibacteriales bacterium UBA1304. Taxonomy (GTDB): domain Bacteria; phylum Bacteroidota; class Ignavibacteria; order Ignavibacteriales; family Ignavibacteriaceae; genus UBA1304. Next base: position 39,680 of record DBTY01000008.1, on the reverse strand, counting down.
TGCTTGCGGTTTATTCGTATCACGTCAATTTTCTCCATTTTTATAGCAGATAATAATAAATATAATTATTCCTCATTAAGAAACCACTCAAGTTTTGTTTATCATTTTGATAAAACTATATCAATTCATTAATCTGATAGTATAATAAAAGCCGTTTTTTACGCAAATAGCTTTAGTACAATATTTGCTTGTTAATAAATGCTGAAAATAAACTAACAGAGGTTAAGATGACAGAAAAACAAACAGGAGATAAATTGGTTAGAGATAATATATTTAACGAAATGCTTATTTCTCTAAAACATAATATAGTTGATAAATGGTATCCGCTTTCTTTAGACCAAAAAGAAGGGGGATATTTCACAAATATATCTTATAATTGGGAAATACTGCCAGAACAGGAAAAAATGATTGTTACCCAGGCGCGTCATGTTTGGGCCTTATCAAAGTTAAGAAGCTTTTTTGATAATAAAGAATTTGAAAGTTTTGCGCGCCATGGATACGACTTCTTAAAAAATAAGATGTGGGATCAACAATACGGCGGATTTTACCAAATGAGAAGCCGCGACGGAAAAGCTTCGCCTGTCTGTGGTTTTGGCGATGAAAAAAGAACTTATGGCAACGCTTTTGGAATTTATTCTTTGGCGGCTCTTGCTGCTATAACTAAAGACGAGGAAATACTAAATTTTACTAAAACCGCTTTTAATTGGGTTGAAGATCACGCTTTTGATCCTGAGCTTGACGGATATTTCCAGTTTATCGCTCCGGACGGAACTCCTTTTGACAAAGACAGCGCATATAAAACTAAAGCCTATGACGACGTTGAGTTAGGATATAAAGACCAGAATACTTCCATCCACCTGCTTGAAGCATATACGGAATTATACGGCGTTTGGAAAGATGATAAAGTTAAGGAAAGATTAGCCGGGCTGCTACATCTTATTCAAGACGTTATTACTACCGAAAAAGGCTACATGAATTTGTTCTTTACAAAGGACTGGAAACCAATATCGTTCAAAGACGCGCCGGAGGAAATAAGAAAAGCTAATTACAGGCTGAATCATGTTTCTTTTGGGCATGATTATGAAACTGCGTTCCTTTTGCTTGAAGCTTCGCACGCTCTTGGAATAGAAAACGATACAAAAACGCTTTTAGCCGCTAAAAAAATGGCGGATCATGCGCTGGCTAACGGTTTTGATAAGGAAAAAGGAGGCTTTTATGATGAAGCTTATTACTTTGCCGGAGAAGATAAATGTACAATACTTAAAGATTCTAAAAACTGGTGGGCGCAGTCTGAGGCAATAAACATTTTCCTTATGCTCTCGCTTATTTTCCCTGAAGAAAAGAAATATTCTGAAACTTTCTTAAAACAGTGGGAATATATTAAGACTTATCTTTTGGATTATGAAAACGGCGACTGGTTTGAAGGCGGACTTGATAAAGAGCCTGATTTCAAAAAAGGTCCCAAAGGACATATTTGGAAATGTACTTACCACACTTGCCGCGCCTTAATGAATTGCTTAGTTATGTTATCCGATAAAAACGATAGCCTGTACTCTACAAAAGAAGGGTTCAGACATATTAAAGATGAACATGACAAGTTTATTGAACATTGGAAATCAGTGGCTAAAGGTTTATAACTAGTAAAGCATTTACAGAAATAAACTATATTAAATAACTGTCATACCTGCGAAAGCAGGTATCTAAAGCTTTTTAGGGGTAGCGATTCCCGCTTCCGCGAGAATGACAGTTACAAAGTCGATTCTATTACAACAAAAGCCCTCTTATAAAATGAGGGCTTTTATTGTTAGCAAAGACCTTCAAAAAATCAGAGTCGCTTGTTTTATCTAACCTCGAGGCGGCTCTGCGCACTTGAATGGTCGGAAATTAAAAACGCTATTAAATACAGGCAATAAAAATTAGTGTCGCTCGCTTTATTCAACCTTGTATGTTTAAAGAGATAAAAAAAGGGCTTCCTTAAGCTTAGAGAGAAACTTAAGTAGGCCCTTTGAGGTTTTTTTTATATTTGGATTTTCGATCAGTCCTAATATGCTATGTTAAGTTGTTTAAGAATTTCAAGATTCTTTTTAATCAGTTTGCTTCTTTCCTGAACTGAAGCATAACTTCTTAAGCCGTCTTCAGGGGTGTTCAGCACATAATCAAGTAGTTTATCAACTGTAGAAGTAGCTACATGAAGTCTGGTATCGGAAGAAGCGTAATAGATTAACACTTCGCCGTTATCTTTTTTAATCCAGCCGTTGCTAAAAACAACGTTAGAAACGTCGCCAACGCGTTCTTCGCCAAAAGGAGCTATAAAATATCCGCTAGGTCTGGCAATAACTTTTTCAGGATTTTTTAAATCAGTAAGCAGCATATAAAGCACATAGCGTAAACCTGCGGCGGTGTTTCTAACGCCGTGCGCAAGCTGTAGCCAGCCTTTTTCAGTTTTAATAGGAGCCGGTCCCAAGCCGTTTTTAACTTCTTTAATTGTATGATAGCTTCTATCGTCTACAATTACTTCTTCTTCAATAACTGCATTTTCAATTGAGTCAGAAAATCCCCAACCAATACCGCCGCCTGTTCCGGCTTCAATAAAGCCATCCTGCGGGCGGGTATAAAACGCATATTTCCCGTTTACAAATTCTGGGTGCAGAACTACGTTTCTTTGCTGTGGAGATTTAGTTTTAAGATCAGGGAGTCTATCCCATTTAACAAAGTCTTTTGTTCTTGCAATACCGCATTGCGCTAATGCAGAAGACGTATCGCTTTCCGGCACGCTTGGGTCTTTTCTTTCGGTGCAGAATAACCCGTAATACCAGCCGTCTTCATGATGAATCACTCTAATATCATACACGTTTGTATCTGGTTCTTCAGTTTCAGGCATAAGTATTGGATAATCCCAGAACTTAAAATTATCTATTCCGTTAGGAGATTCAGCTACGGCAAAAAACGATTTTCTGTCAACTCCTTCAACTCTTGCAAAGACAAGATATTTGCCGTTAAACTCAATTGCGCCGGCGTTAAACGCCGCGTTTACCCCTATTCTTTCTAATAGATAGGGATTAGTTTCATAATTAAGATCGTATTTCCAGTAAATAGGGGCATGGTCAGCGGTTAAAACCGGATATTTATAACGGTCGTAAACTCCATTTCCATTTTCTGCTATTTCATTTTTTCTTGTAATTAATTTTCTGTGTTCATCAATAAGAGAATTGAATCTTCTATTAAACTGCTCTTTACTCATTTTTCGTCTCCTGCAAAACTACTTTGGGTTCATTAATATTTTTTGATTGAGTTTCTGTTCTTTTTCTGTAACTTGTTTTTATGCAACATTAATAATGCCATAGCGCTTTTCTCTATTAATCTGGTCATTTACGCTTAATTTAGCAAATATTTAAGGATATTTTTTATTAATTTGATAAAAACTTATGATTATAATAAACCTCCCTTATATTTTACGGAACCTGCATGGCTTTGAAACTGCGGATATTTTTATGTAACTTTATAAAAAAGAATAAGGCAATATGAACCCGAATTTATCCCAGTCTATTTTTCTGTTTGCTACGCTGTTAAGCGCAATAGGTTTGCTGTATATAATATACTCGCGCAATATTAAGGATAAATCAAATCAGTTTTTTTCGCTTTCGCTGATTTTAATTGCCGGATACATGGTTTCGCACGGAGTTCATTTTTTGTTTATGGCCGAGCGCGACGTTACGATGTTGGATATTTCTTGCCATTCTTTTCTTCTTTTGATAATTGTAACGCTTACTTTTTTTACTCTGAATTTTCACGCTGAGAAGAAATATTCATATAAGTATACTGCCGCAATATTAATCCCTTCGCTTATAGCCTTGATTATGCTATGGACTGGAAACCTGATTAGCGGCTCGCACGCGCATGACGGAATTTTTGAAACCCATTACAGAACGTATTATCCGGTTTTTCTTATATGGTATATTTTTCTTATCATCTTTAACATTACATTGCTAATCAAAAAACTTTTGAAAACAAACGACCGCCGGATACGTTCGCAGATAAAGCTTTTTTTGCTTGGCGTAATTATCACAAATCTAACTTCGTTTTTATTCGGTCTTTTTCTCCCCTGGATATTGGGCTTCCATTATTTAGTAGAAATGAGTCCCCTCGCCTTTTTAGCGGGAGTTTTGCTTTTTACCGGAGTGGCAATAGGCAAATATAATATGTTCCCCGCCGCATCGGATAAAATAAACAGATTCAGCATCAACAAAAAAATGGTTCTCAACTCGTTGATTTTAACTCCGGTGATAATTCTAATAATTCAAATACCAATTGGCAGGCTTATTTTTAATATTCAGTCGAACGCCGAGCTTGGCAGATATTTTTTAATCAGCCTTTTTACGGGGATAATAGTAAGTCTTAGTATTACGTTTATAATTTTGCAGATTATATCAAATCCGTTAAATATACTTAAGACAAAAGTCTTAGAAGTTGAAAAAGGAAATTACGGCGCGGTAACAGATTATAATTCCAATGATGAAATTGGCGAACTTGCACAGGCGTTTAACAAAATGTCTACCACTTTAAAAAGCAATCTTATAGACCTTCAGCAAAAAGAGAAAAGAATCCTCACTCTTATTTCCGCCTTCGATAAATCGACAGCGGCGTTTGCAAGCGTAAATAAAGATTTTCTGATTACTGACGCTAACCAAAAATTTTGCAAAATAATCGGCAAAACAAAAGAAGACTCGTTAAATAAATCTATAGTTGACTTGCAGTTTGTAAATAATAAAAACGAGTTCGATACTATCATTGCGGCTATAAGAAGGGGCAATAAGTTCGAGAATGAAGTTCGTTTTACTGATGAGAATGGGGAAGCGAAGTTTTTTATTATATCCGTCGCCGCCGCATACAGTTCTGATAACCAGATAAGCGGATATTTGTTTGTATATGTAGACGTGACTTACAGAAAAAATTTAGAAGAACAATTACTCAAAACTGAAAAGTTAGCCGCGCTTGGTAAAATGGCGGCAATTCTTACGCACGAAATTAAAACGCCGCTTACTTCAATTAAACTAAACGCGGAAATGCTTTCTGATACTTTAATTCTTAACGACGACGATAAATCTTCGTTCGATATTATTCTTAAAGAAATTGGCAGACTGAATAATTTGGTAAAAGAGGTTTTGCAGTTTGCCAGGCAAAGCGATCTGAATTATGGGACCTTTAGTATTAAGGATGCCGCTGAAAGCGTTCTGCTTGAATGTAAAAATAAAATGCTCAAAAAAAATATCAGCTATATTAATACAATTGATAATATAGAGGTTGAAGCGGACGAAGAAAAAATAAGGCAGACGCTTCTGAACTTAACGGATAACGCTATTGAAGCGATAACTGAAAATGGATTGATAGAACTATACTCTCAAACGGATTTAAATAAAAACCTGATTTCTGTTTTTGTAAAAGATAACGGAACCGGAATAAAAGACAATGCGTCTTTGTTTGAACCGTTTATTACAACAAAAGTCTCCGGCACTGGACTGGGGCTCTCAATTTCTCAAAAAATAATTGAACAGCATAAAGGAACGCTTCGGCTGCTTTCTTCAACGCAGGGAGAAACAATTTTTACCGCCGCGCTTCCAATTAAACGGATGAATTAACTATGGATAAAATATTAGTAATTGACGACGACGAATCGATAAGAAACTCGCTTTCAAAATTTCTGCAAAGACTTAACTATCAGGTCGCCTCTGCGGCTAATGGAGAAACGGGACTTGAAATTATTTATAAGACTCTCCCCGATCTTGTTATTACGGATATCAGAATGCCCGGTATTACCGGCTTTGATTTATTGCAAAAAGCAAAATCTTTCGACCCTCAAATTCACGTTATTATGATTACCGCGCATGACGATATGGGAACTACCGTACAGGCAATGCAGCAGGGCGCATATGATTATATTGAAAAACCGATTGATACAGGCAGACTAAAAGCTACTATAACCCGCGCGTTGGAGAATAAAAAATTAAGCGAAAAAGTCGATACGATAATTTCCGGAAACATTGACGAATATAAACTTGGAAATATAATCGGCAAATCAATTGTAATGAAGGACGTATATAAAATTATCGGACATGTTTCAAACAGCCGGGTAACGGCTCTGATAAGCGGAGAAAGCGGAACTGGAAAAGAATTGGTCGCCAAGTCAATTCATTATAGCGGCCTTACAAAAGACCAGCCGTTTATTGCGGTAAACTGTACGGCCATTACCGAGTCGCTTTTGGAAAGCGAATTATTCGGTCATGAAAAAGGCGCGTTTACAGGTTCTGTTAAAGAGAAAAAAGGGAAATTTGAATTAGCCGGAGAAGGCACAATTTTTTTGGATGAGATTTCCGAAATGACGCCAAACCTACAGGTAAAACTTTTACGCGTCTTACAGGAAAAAGAATTTGAACGCGTCGGAGGCGAAACTACCATCCTAATGAAAGCAAGAATAATAGCAGCCACAAATAAAAATCTGGCGGAACTGATTAAGGAAGGTAAATTCCGGGAGGATTTATTTTTCCGGCTTAACGTAGTAAATATTATTCTCCCTCCATTGCGGCAGCGTAAAGAAGATATTCCCCTGCTCGTAAATTATTTTCTTACTAAGATAAATCACGAGCTGCATAAAAACGTAGTAAAAATTTCCGAAGACGTTATGAAAATGTTGATGGAATACGACTGGAAAGGAAACGTGCGCGAGCTTGAAAATACCTTGCTTCAGGCGGTAGTTCTTTCTTCGGGAGATATGCTTGTTAAAGAAAACATACTTATTTCTAATATCCAATCCGCTAACGACTTGCTGCCTGTTGGCGTAAGTCTTGCCGAGCTTGAGAAGCGTTACATTAAGCAGACGCTTGATTCTACAAACTGGAACAAAACCAAAACCGCAGAGATACTTAAAATATCCGCCCCAACGTTATATTCAAAAATAGATTTTTATAAGCTGACGGAAGAATAGTTTTTTTACGACCTATAACGATGATTATCTTAACCAGGCCGTCAGGGTCGAACCCTGACGGAATAATAAATTAACCAGAGTCGTTAATTGTTTTTAGTTTTTTAACCTGGCTATGCTAATTCGGTCACGGTGCGACCGTGACCGCCGAGTAGATGTTAAATTTATGCATAATTGAGATAAGACAATTTCTGAATTATATTGCGTATGTAATTTTTATGAAACTATCGCTTAATCTTGTTAACGACAAAATTACTCTACTAATTAGTGAATATATAATCCAAATCTAATATTTCAATTGATACAGGATAGTAATGAATAAATCAAAAGTTGAAAAAGTAAATTTTTATAGCCCAGCGCTTGGCAAAGAAATGTCAATGTTAGTATATCTGCCTGAAGGTTATGACAACCTCGCTCCGCTGCCTGTATTATATTTTCTGCATGGCAGAAGCGGAAATGAAAATATAATGTATGACGTCGAGATAAACTCCAAAGCTGATAAAATGATAAAAGACGGAGAAATTAATCCTCTGATAATTGTTTGCCCAAGAATTGAAAACAGCCGCGGATTGAATTCGTCTTTAATCTGCAAAGAGGTTTCTGATTCAAATAATATAGGCATAAACTTAGGAATGTATGAAGATTATTTTATAAAAGAAATTATCCCTTTAACAGATAAGACCTATAATACTATTAAAGATAGAAAAGGAAGATATATAGGAGGCGCGTCAGGCGGCGGATATACGGCTCTTCACAATTCATTTAGGCATCAGGATATGTTTTCTAAAGTTGGCGGACATATGCCCGCCGTGGAACTGACGCTTGAAGATGACGACAAACCATTTTTTAGCGGCATTGACGTTTGGGAAAAATACGACCCAATATACATTGCCAAAAACAATAATATCGCTTCTGATATCAGCGTTTATCTTGACGCCGGAGATAAGGACGAAGGGAAGTTTTATGAAGGCTGTGAGATTTTACATAAGTTGTTAATAAAGAAAGGAGCGAGCTCCCAAAATCATATATTCCCTGGACATCACAGCGTTGAATATATAAAATCAAATTTTGAAAAATATCTAAAATTTTATGGATGCTGATATACATGGCTTGGGACGGTTCAACCGTAAGGCCGAAGAGATAAACACGCCAAAACCAAACCTTCGAGGCGGCGCTATCAGCGCATGCCCTCGAAGGTTGAATAAAACAAGCGACACTAATTTTTGCAGCCTTTATTTTAATTCATTGAATCCCGACCTTTCAAGGGCGCAGAGCCGCCTTGAATATCTTTAGCTAAATTTAAACTATTTAATATACTTATCCAGCGCCGCTTTAGTAATAATGTTTGTCATGTAGCAGGTTTTACCGTCTGGCATAATTAGAATATTTATCGGGAATCCTTCTATCTTAAATTTTCTTCCCACAACTTTATTTAACTCTATTTGCGGCCAATCTATTTTTTTATCTTTAATCATTTTGATAGCTTTATTTTTATTTGCAGTCTGAATAAAGCTTACTATTTTTAATCCTTTCTTTTCGTATTTCTTATTTACTTCTACAAGCTCGGGTATTTCCTGTACGCACCCGGCGCACCATTCGCCCCAGAAATTCAGTAAAACATAATTCCCTTTATATTCACTCAACTTAATTTTATCGCCAAATAGAGTTGTGTCGGTTATCTGCCAAACAGAATCGTCTATCTGAGAACTGTGAAAAGTTTTTAAAGCCGCCACGGCATACATTGTATCTGTAATATAATACGATGTCTTTTCTTCATCGGTCTTTATCAGATTAATCCATCTTCCATATTTATCGCAATCTAATATTTTATATTTATCCTCTCCAACAGATAAAACGTCATTTAATTTAAATACGCAGCTTGCATCCATTGAGTTAAGCTCGTCGCCTCCGCTTAAGTTTATCATCATTAGATCTGTACTGTCGTTATATATTCCATTTTTAGTATAGTCGTACAGACCTATTGAATAACTCTTACCATTTAACTCAATTTTACCCCGCCTTAAATTATTTTGATCGACAAAATAAAAGCTGCCTGCTTTACCGGCAAAATCAAACTTCCCATTAAATGGACCTATAAATTTTGCGAATTTTGGATTACAATCGCCATTATCTATAACATAATTTTTCTGAATTGAATCTGGCATGTTTGGCTTTCGTAATACAGTAAACGGCGCTACGCAGTTTGAATCAAGTTTAGAAGTATGGACATTAATTACCAGCTCATTTTGTTTTTTGCTGAAAATTAAAGGCGCGCCGTCGTCTGTAAAATCGTTATTGTTATTATAATCTACGTATACCAAATCGCAGGTGTCTTGCGGCGCTATCATAACGTTATATTTTTTATTGTTTTCTGATGTAAACAGATTGTACTCCAAAGTTATAAACCCATAATTTAGTTTCTTTTGTTCGGGACTAAGCGTCTTCTCATCAGATTCCTTTTCAAGTATTTCTAAGGAAATCCCCTGATCGGAAAGGATAGCTCTTTTATTTAATTCAGCATGATAAGTTAAATAACGCTTGGAAAGGGAAACATCATTTTTTTCTGAAATGTTAGTCTGGCAAAAGTTAGGAAAGGAAACATAAAAAACAAATACTACAAAACTGACTATGACTATTCTCATGTTCATATCGCCGCCCCATTATGTTATAAATGTTTATTTAAGAAAAGCTAAACTTAGAATTAATCGAATTATAAAAACAAGGTAATATTTCTTAAGGTAGTTAAATTTGCACCGCTTTAATTTTCTCCTTTACCCTAAAGAAACTTTAGGCTACTCTTAAATAACTTTAGAGCCGCTTTTACTGTACCCCGCTAAAACAAACTGGTTTCAGCTTTTTCTATCTCGGCATGTTAGTTGCATATCAGGCTGTAACAAATAGAGTCGCAAATTGGCTACATGTTTTATATATCAAACAGTTTATATTTTTTTGGTGATCCTTGCAGCGTATTTTATCTATGCAGGCATACTAAAAACAGAAAGCGCCGCAGAAGCGCCAAACAGCGTTTCAGATGAAGACTCGTCTATAAAGAGAACAAACGCTCCTTCCGGAGAAACAAAAAATGATTGAAAGAGTAATTGACTGGTGCGCTAAAAACAGATTTATAGTAATACTTTTTTATTTATTAGTAATCGGGTTTGGAATTTACAGCGTAATAAATCTGCCAGTAGACGCAATCCCCGACCTTTCGGAAAATCAGGTTATTATTTTTACCGAATGGATGGGGCGCTCGCCTGAGACAATTGAGAATCAGGTTACTTTCCCTATCGCGTCTGGCTTACAGGGACTGCCGCACGTTAAAGCTGTAAGGGCTTCTTCTATGTTCGGGATGTCTTTTGTATATGTAATTTTTGAAGACAATGTAGACCCTTATTTTGCGCGCACAAGAATTTTGGAAAGGCTTAACACAGTTCAGGCGCAGCTGCCTGCCGGAGTAGCGCCTTCGTTAGGTCCCGATGGCACAGGCGTAGGACATGTATTCTGGTACACCGTGGAAGGCAAAGGCTACGACCTCGGAGCTTTACGATCTGTTCAGGATTGGTACATTCGTTACAAGCTTTCTGCTGTGGAAGGAGTAGCCGAAGTTGCAAGCATAGGCGGCTATGTAAAGCAATATCAGGTAGACGTCGATCCGATGAATCTGCGCGCATATAATTTAACGGTTTCTGACGTTGTTAACGCAATTCAAAAAAGCAACAACGAAGTCGGCGGCAAGATATTAGAAGTTAACAGCGCCGAATATTTTGTAAGAGGTCAGGGTTATATAAAATCCGCCGAAGATATAGAAAACACTGTAGTAAAAGCAGGCGCAAACGGCATACCTGTTTTATTAAAGGACGTGGCTAAAATTCAAATTGGCGCAGATATACGGCGCGGCGCGTTGGAAAAAAACGGAGAAGGACAGGCGGTCGGAGGTATTGTTGTTATGCGCTCCGGCGAAAACGCTCAAAAAGTAATTGAACGCATTAAAGAAAAAATTAAAGAAATTACTCCGGGTCTTCCGCAAGGAGTCGAAATAGTTCCATCTTACGATAGAAGCATATTAATTAAAGAGGCGGTTGGAACGCTTGAAAGAGCCCTGATAGAAGCCTCAATAACAGTCGCCTTAATGGTAGCTCTATTTTTACTGCATTTCAGAAGCATCGTTAGGATATTAATTGAACTGCCAATTTCAATTTTAATAGCGTTTATTTTAATGTACCTCTTTGGAGTAACGTCTAATATAATGAGCCTTGGCGGAATAGTTTTGGCAGTGGGAGTAATAGTTGACTCCTCCATTGTGCTTGTGGAAAACGCTTACCGAAACCTTGCTAAAGCTATTGAAGAAAAAGGAACGCTTACGGTTGAAGAGTATAAACAGATATCAATTGATTCGGCTAAACAGGTCGGCCGCGCAATATTCTTTTCCGAGCTTATAATTTTGGTTTCGTTCTTACCTGTATTTTTGTTAACCGGACAAGAAGGCAAACTCTTCCGTCCTTTAGCTTATACAAAAACATTCGCAATGTTCGGCAGCGCAATGGTGGTAATATCGTTAATCCCTGTTTTAATGACAATGCTTATGAGAGGCAAATTCAGAAGCGAAGAAAAAAACCCGACGACTAATTTTTTCATCAGGTTATACAGACCCGTAATTCATTGGGTATTAAAGCACAGAAAAATAACAATTGCAATAAACGTTGCGGCTCTGCTTGTTACCATACCAATGATACTAAACACCGGAAGCGAATTTATGCCTCCGTTGGACGAAGGCTCAATTTTATATATGCCGGTAACCATGCCGGGAGCTTCTATTACGGAAGTAAACAGAATTTTGCAGGAACAGGATAAGATAATAAAATCCGTCCCGGAAGTAAGCCATGTGCTTGGCAAAACCGGCAGAGCTGAAACCGCCACAGACAACGCTCCTTTGAGCATGATAGAAACTATTATATTACTAAAACCAAAAAACGAATGGCGTCCGGGAATAACAAAAAAAGATATTGTCGCCGAGCTCGACCAAAAACTCCAGATACCCGGCGTGCGTAACGGCTGGACTCAGCCTATAATTAACAGAATTAATATGCTCGCTACCGGAGTAAGAACGGATATCGGTTTTAAAATATTCGGCCCCGATTTAGACACTCTTGAGCGCTATGCAATAAAAGCAGAAGAATTGCTAAAAACTGTAAACGGCGCTAGCGACGTTGTTGCAGAACGCGTTCAGAACGGTTATTATTTAGATATACAAATTAAACGCGATGCTTCTGCGCGTTATGGAATAAATGTTAAAGACCTTCAGGATATTATTGAAACTGCTATCGGCGGACAAAACCTTGGAGTAGTTATCGAAGGGCGTATGAAGTTCCCAATAAGAATGCGCTACGAAAAAGATTACAGAAATAACGTTGATGAATTAAAAAGTCTAATTGTGCCAGTTTCGCTCGCAGGGCAATCGCCAGGCTCTTCCTCTTCTACGTCAGTAAGTATGGGCTCTCAACCCGCTTCCAGTTCAATGGGTTCTATGAGCGCCAGCGCCGGCTCCAATGGCGCTGCCAATGGCAGTTCAGTAAGCGGCGGCAGCAGCAATAACACTGCATCATCTGCGAGCAGCTCGCTTACAAGTACAGAAGCTGGTTCTATTGCTTATATTCCATTATCAGAATTGGCGGATATTAATGTCCTAACAGGACCTCCAATGATAAGCAGCGAAAACGGAGCTTTGCGCTCAATCGTATTTATGAACGCTGGAGGACGCGATATGGGAAGCGTTATGATAGACGCTAAAAAAACAATTGAACAAAATCTTAACCTCCCTTCCGGATATACATATCAATGGAGCGGCCAGTACGAAAGTAAAGTAAGAGCGCAGCGAACAATAATGATTATAATGCCTGTTGTATTCCTTCTGATTTTCGTGCTGCTTTACTTTACTCTTAAAAACTATGTAGAAGCAGGAGTAGTCATGCTCTCTGTTCCATTTGCTTTAATCGGCGGAATGTATATGATTTATATTCTTGGTTATAACTTTTCGGTTTCAGTATGGGTTGGGTTTATCGCCCTCTACGGCATTGCGGTAGAGACGGGCGTTGTGATGGTTATCTATTTGCATGAAGCTCTTGACAGCAGACTGCGCGATTATAAAAAAGGAAAACGAGGCCCAATAACAAAAGATGATATTTATGAAGCAGCAGTAGAAGGCTCAGTTTTACGTCTCCGCCCTAAAATAATGACGGTCGCAACCGCGATGGTAGGGCTTGTGCCCATAATGTGGTCGACTGGAACAGGCTCCGATATGATGAAACCGCTAACAGCCCCAATGATAGGCGGACTGTTGACTTCGGCAATTCACGTATTGATCGTAACTCCTATTTTGTTTGTAATAATGAAAGAACACGCGCTCAAAAAAGGAACTCTTAAGGTATCAGAAATGAGCGAATGGAATAAGGAAAAGTAAATGATGAAAAAATTAACGTCATATATTAAAAATATTAAAACAAGTAAAATAGTTTTAGGCGCTGTATTAGAGCTTACATTAATGTCGGCATCTGGCTTTGCGCAAAGTTTAGATTCTCTTATTGCAGAAGCGCTGCGTAATAATCCGCTGTTAAAATCGCATCAATATAAAATTATTGCAAATGAACGCAGAGCGGAGTCTGTTAATAATCTTCCGGCTCCAAATGTTTCGTTAGAGTTTTCGCAAATACCGACTGGAAATTTTGATATACTTAATCAGTCGCTATCTAATAATCTTGCAGTCTCCCAGATGTTCATGCTTGGAGGCAAACTTGACGCGATGGCTAACGTTGAAAAACAAAATACTCATATCGAAAAAGATAATTTAGAAACCGCCAAAGTTAATTTAACGGCGCAAATTAAAATGGCTTATTTCAGTCTGTGGCAGTTAGGTAAAAAAATTGAAGTATTAAAAAAGAATATTTCTTTACTCAATAATTTAATCAGCGCAGTTGAAACATATTATCAGCAGAATAAAACAAATCCCGCCGATATATTAAGTCTAAGAAGCGAAGCGGCGGTTGACGAAACTGAATTATTAAATCTTCAAAGACAAACGGAACCGCTTAGATACAGGTTAAACAAACTGACTGGAAGAAGATTGGATGACGCGAATATTTCAATATCGTCAGATTTGCCTAAAGATACGCTTAGCCTTACTCAAACACAGCTTGAAGAAGCGCTAAGAGGCTCCAATCCCGATTTGCAAAAAATGAGCAGCATGACCAACATGAATAAGGCTATGATTGAAGCCAACAACAAAGAACTAATTCCAGATTTGATGATTCAGGGAATGCTGATGAGAATGCCCAAAGGAATGATATTAACTTCAAAATCTGATCTTATGATGTTAGACGGTAAAACTGAAATAATGTACTCTATCATGGCATCAATTAATCTTCCTTTTGCGCCATGGTCTGTAAATAAGTATAAAGCAAAGGAGCAAGAGCTTTATGCAGGTATTAACGGCATAGAGTATGAGAAGCAGGATATGGAAAGAGAAATGATATCTAAGCTAAACGAGTTGGTAGCAAAATATAAAGCTTCTGATGAACTTAAAAAATTATACGAAGGAAAAACGCTGCCTCTTGCGGAAGAAACAATACGCGCGCAGGAAGCTGCATATCAGAATAACAAAACAGGCGTTAACGCAGTAATTGATTCATACCGAATGCGTTTTATGCAGGAAATGAATTTGTACATGGCTCAGGCCGATAGCCAGATGGCTCTTGCGGAAATTGAAATGATGATCGGCGCAAAATTACCAAATGGGTTATAGCATAATAATTTTATAGTCATGGTTCGACTTCGCTCACCATGACATGACACGCAGAGCTTGTCGAAGCGAGAGTTTATATAAATTAGATTATCAGGAATTAAATGAAAAAGATATTATTTATTATCGTCATACTTTTAACCGGAGTTTTAATATTTGACGGATGCTCAAAAGAAAAACAAAACTCCCAGCAGCAGCAAAAGAAAGTATACTATACCTGTACAATGCATCCCCAGGTAATTTCAGATAAACCGGGAGTATGCCCTATCTGCCAAATGGAATTAGTTAAAAAAGTATCTGACGACATTCCTGCGGAGAAAAAAGAGATGCAGGGCATGGTAACTCTTGACGGAAACAAACAGTCATTGGCAAACGTATCGACCGTTACTCTGCGCAAAGAGAATCTGCAAAAAGAAATAACGGCTTACAGCTATCTTGATTTTGCAGAACAAAATAGAAAAACAATTTCAGCGCGGTTTAGCGGTAGAATAGAAAAGTTCTTTGTAAATAAAAGCGGCGACTACATAAAAAAAGGAGCTCCTTTATTTTCTATTTACAGCCCCGATCTTGTGCAGGCGCAAAACGATTTAATAATTGCACGGCGCAATACCGGCAGCGCTAATTTACAGAACAATGCGCTTGCCCGCTCTATCATTAAAAAACTTGAGCTGTACGGACTGACTGCCGAACAGATAAAAAAAATTGAATCATCCGACGAAGCGCAGCAAATTATTACATTCTATTCTCCCGCAAGCGGAACGGTTATAGAAAAGAAAATTCAGGAAGGAATGTATGTTACAGAAGGAACCGCAATTTACGATATAGCCGATTTATCGACGCTGTGGAATATTACAGAAGTCAGGGAAAGCGATTTGGGTTCGATAAAATTGGGCGCAAACGCAGTATTGCATTTACAGGCTTACCCGGCGGAAGAATTTAAAGGCAAAGTCTCTTTTATATATCCAGTAATAAATGCGCAGACTAGAACAGTAAAAATACGAAGCGAATTTGCAAACCGGAATAATAAGTTAAAACCGCAAATGTACGGCCAGACAATTTTCAGAATAAACAACGGACAGGGAATTCTTGTGCCGGAAAATGCAATTGTTTTTTCCGGCAATAGACAAACCGTTTGGGTTAAGGTTTCCGATGGGATGTTTGAAGCGCGCAGCGTGCAGCTTGGAGAAAAATATGGCTCTAAGTACCGCGTTTTATCAGGACTAAACGAAGGAGACGAAGTCGCAGCTTCAGGCGGATTTTTAATTGATTCTGAAAGTCAGTTAAAAAATGGGAACTCTTCTGATAATAATGGGACTGCTGCGCAAAATTCTTCAGGCTCAAAAAAGAAAGCTTCTTCAATGGATAATATGCCAGGAATGTAATGAACTATAAAATGAATAATATATCAATAAACATAAGGACTAATAATATGAAACTACTTAAATCACTTACCGCAGTAAAATTTTCCGTAATTCTGCTGGCTACGCTTTTTGCCGCGACCGTAAACGCTCAGGCTAAATCATCCTGCTTCTCTTCCGATAACGACAACATGTCTTCAGGCAAATCGGAAATAATGGACACTGCTATGAGCGGCCATAAAGGACACAACATGGGGCAACAGACTGACAAAGCAAAAAACGGAACTCAGGCTAAAGCATGGAATGCAGTCTGCCCGGTCGGTAAAGACAAAGTGGATCCTAAAGCGACTACTGTAAATTATAAAGGGAAAGTATACGGATTTTGCTGCAATAGCTGCGTATCTAAATTTGTAAGAGCTCCTGAAAAATATGCTAAAAATCTTAGCAAAGACGGCAAGACGTTCATAGGCGGCAAAGCAAAAACAATGCACAGCTAATATTTCTATTCCAACCTTGAAGGGTATCCGCAGGATGCCCGCAAGGTTAAATCTTCAAATATGGCGTATTAACTATGATGATTTTTGTGGGACGGACGCCCACGTCCGTCCTTTTGTTCTTTGTTTTTGTTTTTTCAAATATTAAAATTCAATCCCCTTTCTTGCTTCTACGCCGCTTGAGTAATAATGTTTTACTTCTTTCATTTCCGTTACCAAGTCGGCAAACTCAATTAGTTCCTTTGGCGCGTATCTGCCGGTAATAATAATTTCAGTTGGTTCTTGTTTTTGTTTTATAACGTCAATAAGCTCTTCAACGCTAAACAGATTGTAATAAATTGCAATACAGGCTTCGTCAAGGACTATAACGTCGTAATTCCCGGAAGCTATTATATGAGCGACTTCAGTTAATCCGTTTCTTGCCGCTTCAATATCTTTTTCAGTCGGTTTATTTACGATGAAGCAATCGAGTCCATATTGTTTAATTGTAATATCAGGCAGATATTTATTGACCGCGGCAATTTCGGAATAAGGCATTCCTTTTACAAACTGCGCAATAAACGATTTTTTACCCGCTCCAGCCGCTCTTAGAGTAAGCCCAAAAGCCGCAGTTGTTTTTCCTTTCCCATTGCCCGTATAAATCTGGATAAAGCCTTTCATAATTCAGCCTATTTTTTCTGACAGTAATAATAAGTTAAAGATATCTGCAAATATACTATATGTAAATTATTCGTCAAATTGAGCAAAATATGCTCTAAAGAGATAACACAAAACGACCGATAATTATGCCTTATGTTTTTAGGATTTTTTGATAAATTGAAGCATTCATTTTAGTTGAAGAACAGAAGGAATAGAAGCGTAAAAAAAACTGCCGGAAGAGGGCTTAATCCGGCAGTTTTGTGTGTCATTATAAGGAGGGCGCTAAAGTAAACTTGCGTTTACTCCAACGCATTAAATTAATCACTAATTGTGCCAAACATTTTCTTTTGTTTTTGACTTATTTTATTGAATAATTTTTTCTATTTTTCAGTTATGAGAAAAAAGTTTTTCATTTATGAGAAAATATCCCATTTTATCGGGGTTTTATACAAAAAGGCGAATATTTATGAACGAATTGACAATTGATTATAAAGCAGAGATACTAAAACTTAAAAAAGAATTGAACGCTGTAATTCTTGCGCATTTTTATCAGGTTCCAGAAATTCAGGATATTGCAGATTTTGTAGGCGATAGCCTCGATTTATCGCGAAAAGCGAAAGCTACGGATGCGGATGTAATTGTGTTTGCCGGAGTTCATTTTATGGGCGAGACGGCTAAAATTCTTAACCCGAATAAAAAAGTTCTTCTTCCTGATCTGGAAGCCGGATGCTCCTTAGCGGACAGCTGCCCTCCAAATCTTTTTAAAAGCTTTAGAGAAGAACATCCAGACCATATTGCTATTACTTACATCAATTGCACAGCTGCAGTTAAAGCGTTAAGCGATATTATTTGCACTTCCAGCAATGCGGAAAAAATTGTAAACCAAATTCCTAAAGATCAGAAAATTATATTTGCGCCGGATAGAAATCTCGGCGGTTACTTAGTTAGAAAAACCGGAAGAGAAATGCTCCTTTGGGATGGTTCATGCATAGTGCATGAAGCGTTTAACGAAGAAAAAATATCGCGGCTTAAAAGTCTTAATCCGGGAGCTAAAGTAATAGCGCACCCTGAATGCGAAGAAATGCTGTTAGATAAAGCCGATTATATTGGATCAACAAGCGCTTTGCTTAAATATATCCAGACAGACGACGCCCAGTGTTACATTGTAGCAACCGAAATAGGGATATTTCACCAGATGAAAAAATTAGTTCCAGGCAAAAAGCTTATCCCGGCTCCGCCAAAAGAAACGCCGGAATGCGAAGGCTGTTTTAACTGCCGTTTTATGAAACTAAACACAATGGAAAAATTATATCTGTGTATGAAAAACCAATCGCCTGAAATTCTCATTCCAGAGAATGTCAGAATTAACGCGCTGAAACCAATTGAACGCATGCTGGAAATGAGTTAGCATTTTACTAAAATGCGCCTTTTAGTAAAACGCCAGATTATTGTTCTATAGGCAAGTTAACAGTAAAAGTCGTCCCCTCCTTTTCTGAAGTTGCAAATATAACGCTTCCATTTAAATAGTTTTCGGTTATATATTTTATACAATAAGCTCCAAGACCGTGACCGCTTTGGCTTTCTATTCTTGGTTTAGCAAATATTGATTGGCGTATTTTTCCAGGAATTGGCTCGCTGTTATGAACGCTGAAAAAAATCCTCTTATTATTAGTCCAGCATTCTATTCTTACCGTGTCCCCTTTTTTAGAGGCTTCCACTGCATTTTTAAGCATTTCTTTGAACGCTCTGCCAAACAGCAAAATGTCGCTTATAAAAACAGCTTCTTCAAACTTTTCTCCCAACTCAACTATTACCCCTTCTTCAGAATTAGCAAATGGGACTATTAACTTTTTAACAAATGCTATAGAATTAATCTCTAAGAACTCCGGCTTAATTTCAGTAGCTCCAAAAGAAAGAATATGTCTATGCATTTGAATTTCGTCTAAAACCCGGTTAGCCTGGGTATGTATTAACCCGGCGACTCTTCTTTGCGTTTTAGAGTCAATATCTTCGTCTATAACAAGTTCCGACAGATTGCGTAAGTTGCCTACATTATTTAATAAGTCATGAAAGAAAATGCGCTGCATTTCCTTACTTTCAGAAATATCCTCAATCACTGCCATCCCTCCGACAACTTCGCCAATAGGGAAAACGACAGGCCCTATAACTATTCGTATAGGAATATATTTATTTAATACATCAGAATTTAGAAGCCCTTCATAATGCCCATATTTACCGGCTAAAGCGGCTTTCACAAGTTCGTGGACATTATAATCTTTAATTTCTAATAAATTTTTCCCCAGCATCATCTCTCTTTTTAAGCGGATATTACCAGAGCCAATACTGTTATAATCAGTGACTATTCCATTTGCGTCAAAATTTACTATTCCCATTGGAATACTATTAAATGAAATTCTGAGTTTATCCTCGCCGGATGACTCATTATTTTTTCCCCCGGAAACCGACTCATTATTTGGAATCATCGCGTCGTTAAAAAATTCCATAACACTCAGCCCTCCTTAATGTTACGAATAGTTAAAAGCAATCAGGTCATTTTTTTAATCAATACAACTTTATATATTTTCACTTCGTTTCGTTCAAGAAAAATTGGAGTTACCGAGGGATTGTAACTAAGCAGAGCCACATTTTTCAGGTCTTTAGACTCGCTAAAAATCTTAATAGCTCCTTTAGTTTCGTCCCACTTAGCGGCCACAATATTTCCGCTTTTTGCCTTGGCCGTCATAGAAACCAGCACCAGATCTCCCGGCTCAATAAGCGGCATCATAGAATATCCGTACTCTTCGTCAATTTGAAGGAAAAAATGAGAGCGCGGATCATAATCTAATATTTCGCTTTCGTACCATCCGGAACGCTCCTGAACGGCGGCAATACCAGCCGGCACAGAAGCCTCTATCCTGAACTCAGAATAATGCGGAGCATTTATCGCTTCGGCATCTTCAATCGGAATTGTGTTTACGCCCGATTTTATAGCGCCGATAAGTCGACCTAAATCGACGTTGCAATAATTCGATATTTTGAATAAATCGCTAGCGGAAATATCGCTTTCTCCGTTTTCGTACTTTATAAGCGTACGTTTGGATATGCCAAGTTTTTCAGAAAGTTTTTCCTGGCTGAACCCTGCGCTTATACGCGCAGACTTAATTTGCTTTGCTATTTCCTGCGATGCATTTTTCATAATAGGTGAATTATTTTTCACTTTTCCCTTGCATAGTGAACTTTTGCGCACTATATTCAGGTTAGCTTATTTTTATTTTTTTAATATGCATAAAATTCTAAACAAAGCAAAATAATCTTTTAACTGAACGGAATAAGTTTTTTATGCGCGCAGAGTAGAAAAAAGCCTTGGTTTCTTTTTACAGGCGAATACTGATTACAGCGTAATTTCTAATTAATAAAAATTATTTAATAATTTGGGAGTTAACATGTTAAGCAATATAATCCGTCCTGATTTTCCGCTGCTGGATATTGAATATGACAGCATAATAATTGAATTAAACGATTTAATTGAAAAAACAATTAAAGAAACAGCGCCCCTGCATATAGAGGGCGCGGGAGACGTGCTTACAATTTCTCACTACTTAAAAATGTATAAGCATTTTACCAAACGCGGAGAAGAAATAAGGAAAAAATGCGTCGACCCATTCAATAGCGCAGTAAAAGAAGTTAATCTGTTTTTTAAGAAAATTTATGAGCGTTACTCCGCCGAAGAAGCCAGGCTTGCAAACGAGCTTTTAGCTTATAATAATATGCAGCTTGAAGCCGCTCAGGAAAAGCGCCGCGAATTCCAAAAACAACTTGAAGAAGCGGCTTTGCGCAAGGCTATTGAAGTAGAAGAAATGCAAAAAGCGGAAGCTCTAAAAAAAAGGATCCCCTTTGCCGAAATCAAACAGATTGAAATTCCAGAGATACCGGAAGTGAAGATTTCTTCGCCTAAACTTTCGTCGTGCAACCTCTCCGGAATAGCGACGGCAAGAATAAAAAAATGGAGAGTCGCGGATTTTAACGCTATACCGCGCAGCTATCTTGCCGTAAATGAAACTTTAGTTGCCTCCGTCAGAAAGGATTATGATTTTGAAACTGAAAGCCCAATACCCGGAATCGAATTTTATTTTGAAACGGTTTTGAGATAGCATATTTAAGTTTTTATAAAAGATAAAATATTTAAGCAAAATACTTACAGAGGCGCAAAATGTTAGCTTACAATAAAAGTATAACAATATATCGCTTTGCAAAAATGAAAGGCTGCTCAAAGGCGAATATTTACTCCAACTTATATAAATTTATTTTGGCAAGAGACGAAAATAATCAGATTATAAAACCTTACAGGGTAGTGATGACGGACGACGCGCTAATATGGCAACCCGGCAAACGCAGCAGCAGCTGCAAAGCCTGAACTATTACTCAGCCAGCGATCGTTTTTTATACGTCAGAAACCGAATGATTTATATTTTTTTATAGCATAATTGTCGTATTTTTATAACTTACTACTGCCATTTAAGCGAGAATTTATGTTTGAAAGTATAAAGAACAAGGTTAAAGCCAAAAGCGAAGATCATAAGTTAGACCCTGCCGTAAAAATTGCAGGAATCTATTTTGTAATAAGCTATATGAGCCTTATTGTTTATGTTATTATAATGCAGTTCCAGACTTTCGACCGGTATTTTTTTCTGAATACGACTATTTACATCTGGAGTTTTTACGTAATTATTTCTGCCGTCTTATTTTATTTTCTAATACATCGCGACATGGCTCTTGTGGTTGAATCGCAAAACAAGCGGCGGGAATCTGAACAGCGGTTCCATGTTATATTTAACGATTCTTCGGCATTTAAAATTCTGCTCGATGCAAATAATCTCCACATTGTAGACGCTAACAGAGCGTTTTGCAGTTTCTTACAGAAGGATATTGCATGTTTGAAAACAATGACTTTATCAGATCTGTTTTCTGATAAGGCAGAGTACGACGTTGTAAAAAATTACATTATCGCCTCTTCTGACGGCGCGCCGTTGGTTTTTAAATACAGCGCCGCTAATTCTGAAATAGTATATTTTGAATTATTTGCTGATTTTATTGAAAGCGGCGGCAATGCTATAATTTATCTGACCACATATAACGTAACAGAAAAAGTAAATCTTGAAAAACAAAACGAAGAGTACAAGATAAATCTTGAAAAACTTGTAAGCGAAAGAACAACAGAACTTGAAAATTCAAACATACTGCTCGAAAGAGAAAACAAACGGATTAAAATAATTGAAGAACAAATTAAAAATCAGCTAATCTTTTTCAGAACAGTTATAGAGACAATTCCAAATCCGCTTTTTATAAAAGGACTTGACGGCAAATATCTTGAGTGCAATAAAGCGTTTACTGATTATTTTGACGTTAAAAGAGAAACAGTAATAGGCAAAACAGCTCATGACATTATCCCGGTAAATTTGGCGGAAAAAAGCGTTAGCTACGATCAGGAAATAATTGAAAAACGAAAATTTTCAAAAGCAGAGATATCATTTACCGACGCTAAGGACGCTCTGCGATTTGCTCAGTACTTAAAAACGCCGCTTATTAACGCCGAAGATAAAATTGAAGGTTTAGTAGGCATGATAAACGATATTACCGATTACAAAAATATGCAGATTGAAATAGAAAACGCTTTAGAAAAAGAGCAGGAAATAAATAAACTGAAATCCAGGTTTATTTCCATGGTTTCGCACGAATTTAGAACTCCGCTTACTACAATCCTTGCGTCTGCAGATCTGCTTGAAATGTTCGGTAGAGAATGGATAGAAGCCAAATACAACGAGCATACGGCTAAAATCAGACGAACCGTTAAATACATGGTCGAACTGTTAGACGACGTCTTAACTATTAGCCGCGCCGACGCAGGCAAGCTTGTTTTTAACCCTGTTAATTTTAACATATTTAATTTTTGCTGCGAAATTGTAGAAAATCTTAAGAACAGCGACGCCGGCAAACATGAAATTGTTTTTGAATATCTTAAGGACCGAAAGATTGTCAGCGCCGATAGTAAATTGCTTAATCAGATATTTTCAAATCTTTTAAGCAACGCCATTAAATATTCGCCCGAAGGAACGGAAATTAAATTCAGCATTGATTTTTCCGAAAAGGATATGAACGTTTTTATTGGCGATAATGGTATTGGAATAAGCGAGGAAGATCAGAAATTATTGTTTGAACCTTTTCAGCGAGGCGAGAATATAGGCGCTATTCCTGGCACAGGACTCGGTCTTTCTATTGTAAAAAGATCGGTGGATATGCACAAAGGTTCAATAACGTACAAAAGCGAATTAGGGAAAGGGACTTCTTTTAATATTTGTATTCCAGTTGGAATGGAGGATTAATTTTATACATGAAAAAAGTTTTAATTATTGAAGACGATTATTCTGTAATGAGCGGAATTGTCGATCTGCTTGAAGCGAAAGGTTATTCTGCTTACACAGCGCCAGACGGAAAGGAAGGACTTAAACTTGCGAAAGATATTTTGCCAGATCTTATTATTTGCGATGTTATGATGCCTAAATTAGACGGACACCAGGTGTTAACAGAACTAAGCGGCAGCAATGCTACTTCTTTTATTCCGTTTATTTTCTTAACTGCAAAAGCCGATATGAAAGACCTGCGGGAAGGCATGAATCTTGGCGCGGACGATTACATTACAAAACCCTACGACGCTAAAGTATTGCTGACTTCAATAGAAAAACGTTTAGAAAAATCCGAAGAAATGAAAAAGTATTATTCTCATCACCCAACAAATATGTCCGTTGCCGCTACGCGCGAAAAGCTTACCGATAACGACAGGCTGTTCTTAGAGCATAATGCAAACGCAGGTTTTGTAAAAATTGGCGATATTGTTTTTATTACCGCCGAAACTGTTTATTCAAATATTTTTACTGTTCAGAAAACAAAAATTCTTATAAGAAGAACACTTAAAAAATGGGACGAAATGCTGCCTGATAATTTTTTGCGGATACACCGTTCTACAATAATAAATCTGAACCACATATTGAACATTGAAAAATGGTTTAAACATTCATACCGTGTTCAGATGATGCACACTACGGAAACATTTGTAATAAGCCAAAGATATTCGGCAATTATAAAATCAAGATTGCTACAATAATTAAGCAAAACGGGCATGTAAATGTATTTTATCAGTCTTTATTTAGAACGATCTTAAATACAGTCCCTTCGTCAGGGATTGAATTTTTAACGAATATTTTCCCTTTATGATAGTCTTCTATAATGCGTTTTGAAAGGCTTAGCCCAAGTCCCCATCCGCGGCGTTTAGTGCTGTATCCTGGTCTGAAAATATCTTTACGCCGTTTAATATCAATTCCCTTACCGGTATCGGCGACCTCAATTTCAACTGTGCTTTTATGTTCTCTAATAGAGAATGTAATAGAGCCCTGATCTTTATCCATAGCGTCAAGAGCGTTTTTTATCAGATTTTCAAGCACCCATTCAAACAGACGCGAATTAATCTGCGCATATATATTCTTATCCCCCTCTATCAAAATCTGAACGTCCTTGCCTGATTGAGGCAGCCTTCTTCTAAAATATCCCGCTATACCTTCAATTTCGTTATACACAAGACATTTCTTTAATTCAGGTTTAGACCCTATTTTAGAAAAACGATATGTAATCTTGTTTAGTTTTTCAACGTCGTTAGAAATTTCGTCCACAATATCCAAGACTTTGTCGGGGTCTTTATAATTAAGCAGCAGTATTTCAAGCCAGCCCATAAGACTGGAAATAGGCGTGCCAAGCTGATGAGCCGTTTCTTTAGCCATACCGACCCAGATATTCCCCTGCTCGCTTTTTTTAATATTGCTAAAGCCAATGTAGCCCACAATAATAAACAAGGCGGCAAGCATAATCTGTATTACCGGGTAAAATTTTAACTGGTTAACAAGCTCCGAATCCCCAAAATGGATTTTGGTGAGAACAATAGTATCGGCATAAGTTACAACAATGGGCTTGTTAATGGCGTCCATATCTTTAATCTTAGCGTCGAACAAATTAGTTAATTGTTTTTCAGATAGCGTAGTGTCATATTTAATATTACGGACGTCGCTCTTGCCGGAAAGGTTAACTCTGTTTTTTGAATCAGTAAGAATAACTGGAAAGTCGATAGGCTTAATAAGGTTATCCAAAAGGAATGTAAAGTCGGATTCAGGGGTGTTAGTATTAGCTATATACTCCAATCCCTTTGCATATAGCTGTACGGCGTCCCGTTCTTTTTTTTGAAGCCGGATGACTAAACTCTGCGTATAATATAAAGTTCCTCCGCCAATAAGCGCCGCTACAAGAATAAGGATAACTTTAATATTTACTGAAGCAGGTCCTCCGGCCATCTTCATTTTTTTAGATTCCTTTTACGAAGAATGTTTGTTCTCGTTTTGGACCTACAGAAATAATATCAATTTTAATTTTTGATTTTTTTGCTATAAAATTAAGATATTCTTTTGCTTTAACCGGAAGCGATTCATAAGATAAGCATGAAGAAATATCCGTATTCCATCCGTCAAGAGTTTCGTAAACCGGAACTACATGGTCTAATGTGTCAACGTCGCTTGGGAAAGACTTAAGTGCGTTTCCGTTCAATTCATAACCGACGCAAACTTTAATTTTTTCAAAGCCGCTTAACACATCAAGCTTTGTAATAGCCACAGAATCAATTCCGTTAATCATAGCGGAGTATCTTTCCAGGAAAGCGTCATACCAGCCGCATCTACGCGGACGCCCGGTAGTCGCGCCAAATTCAAAACCGTCTTGTCTTAATTTCTCGCCGTCAGCGTCAAGCAATTCTGTTGGGAAAGGGCCGTAGCCCACTCTTGTAACATATGCTTTTACAATACCAACTACAGAGTTGATTCTTGTAGGAGGAATTCCGGTTCCGGTGCAAGCCCCGCCAGACGTTGGGCTGGAAGAAGTAACAAACGGATAGGTTCCGTGGTCTACGTCCAACAAAGCGCCCTGAGCTCCTTCAAGAAGCACAGATTCTCCTTCGTCAATTTTTTCATTTAAGAAAGTTGGAGTATCTTTAATGTATTTTTCAATCTTCTTATCAAACTCGACGTATTGATTAATAATATCGTCTACGTTCAATTCTTCATGGTCAAAAACTTTTTTAACTAAAGCGTTTTTTTCTTTCAGGTTTTCCCTGATTTTTTCTTCCAATTTTTTACGGTTCAGCAAATCGACAATTCTTATTCCCTTTCTTGCGTATTTATCAATATAGCAAGGACCGATGCCTCTGCCGGTAGTGCCTATTTTAACCGCGCCGCTTTCGCTAATAGAATCCAACAATTTATGATATGGCATTATCAGATGGGCGTTATGGCTTATAAAAAGTCGTCCGTCAACTTTAATGTTATTTTTTTCTAACAATTCAATTTCTTCCAAAAGGGCAACCGGATCTATGACAACCCCGTTTCCAATAACGCAGGTAACGTCTTCTCTTAATATTCCGGAAGGAATTAAATGGAGAACATATTTTTTATCTCCAATTTCAACCGTATGCCCGGCGTTTGCGCCCCCCTGATAACGGGCAACAATTTTAAACTTCTCGCTTAATATATCTACGATCTTCCCTTTTCCTTCATCGCCCCATTGACTTCCGACTAGAACCGTAACGCTCATTTTATCTTCCCGATAATGTAATAAATAATAGTTTAATATTAAAAAAACAAAAACTCCGAACAAGTACAAAATTCGGAGTTTTTATAAATTATATCGCCAGATTTTTTTTAGACGTAGCTTTTTACAGCTTCGTCAATCGAATCAAAACTTTCAAATATGGTTACTAATTTAGTAATAAGCAATAAGCTTTGAATTTTATCAGTAACGTTAGCCAATTTTAAATTACCGCCTTCTTTCTTCATCGTAGTTAAGCCGCTGATTAGCATACCTAAACCGGAGCTGTTCATAAACTTTACTTCGGATAAATCTATAATAATATTTTTCTTCCCTTCTGTAACAAACTGATGTAACAGATCGCTAAATTCTACGGCTTCAGGACCGCCCATCATATTTCCAACCACTTCAAGAACTACAGCGTTGTATTTTTCAACTGGTTTTATTTTCATGAATAACTCCTATAATTATTTTTTAAATTTAAACAGATAACAATATTTTTGCAAGAAAATAAAGCGTGCGGTCTCATTTTTTCTCCTTGCAGGAGCTAATGGGCCGGTTTATTATTGAATTTCTCAGCGCCAATAATTACTCTTCCATTTCTAAAAACTTTCAGAGGGTAATAATCTTTTGTATGCCAAATTGATCTTTTTTAATAAAAAGATGAAATTCATATCATAATATAATATCTTCTGATTAGAATTAATAATTAATCCGTTTTTTTTAATGGAACATTAAGTAAAATACAAACGTCTAAAAGATGTCAGAAATAATTGAAGAAAACAAATTGGTTCTAAGCGAAGCGGCAAATTTAGAAGAGGATTTTTCACTAATTAAGAAGTCCGTTGAAGGCGACGAGGCTTCTTTCCGAATTCTTGTGCTCAGGCACAAGGAAAAGGTCAGAAATCTTATCTTCTTAACTCTTAACGACGCTGGGCTTGTAGACGATATCGCACAGGATGTTTTTATTACCGTTTACAAGAATCTTAACAAATTCAGGTACGAATCCCAATTTACCACTTGGCTTTACAGAATTACAATTAATAAATGCAAAGACCACATCCGAAAACTAAAAATCAGAAGCATATTTTCTCCAATTAAAGAAACCGACGCTGAAGAAATATCAGTTAATCCCACTGAGGATGCTGACGCTTCGGAAATCGTTCAAAAAGCGCTCGCAAAACTGCCGCAAAAACTGCGCGCCCCTCTAATTCTTAAAGAAATTGAGGGCTTTAGCTATCAGGAAATTGCAGAAACGCTGGGCTGCGAAATTGGAACGGTTAAATCTCGTATTTTTAGAGCAAGAGAAGGCTTAAAGAAAATTCTTAAGCCTTACGAAAAGGAGTTGTTGTGATGAATAAAAATAATGATTTTGAAATGATTTCCGCTCTTTTAGACGATGAGCTGCCCCAAAACCAGCAAAAAGAGCTTGAAAAAAGGATTGATAGCTCTGACGTTCTAAAGAAAAAGCTTGAAGAGTATGGAAATTTAAAAAGTATTTTAGCTAATACAAAAAAAATCCCGGAAGCCCCTTTCTTTGAAACCAGGCTTATGGCAAAGCTTAAGGAAAAAGATAATAGCCGCTTCTCGCTAAAAAAACTTTATCCCGTGTTCGGCATAGCCATGCTAACAATTGCCTTTATGTTCATTTTTAAATTCAATCAGAACGGAATAGACTCAATAGTAGAGAAACAAAAATCGAAAATTATTGATATTTATACGCAGAATCTAAAACCTATTTTGTTTGATAACCAATTGACAAAAGAAGACATATTCAATTTTGCTTTTTACAATAGTCTGCCTTTAGATAAAAATAATCGCCAGTACCTTTCGCTTGGCACAGAACAAAACGGAAACGGTTATCTTGAAATTAAAACGGCTTCGCTTTTACCGGAGACCAATAATCTTGAAAAATTCATGAGTTCGCTCAGATTAAATACGTCTGAAAGAAAGCA
Organism: Ignavibacteriales bacterium UBA1304; assembly: GCA_002307295.1. GTDB lineage: Bacteria > Bacteroidota > Ignavibacteria > Ignavibacteriales > Ignavibacteriaceae > UBA1304. Next base: position 10,791 of record DBTY01000008.1, on the reverse strand, counting down.
GGTTGATTCAATTCTTGAAGGTTATATTGAAGAAATTAAACCGCAAATATTAGTTAATAGCAATAATACTCTTGCCATTAATTCAAATCTATGGAATTACAATAAAGCTATAGCCGCCGATCTGATGAATTTTGCCAAACGCGTAAATAATTCAACTTTAAAAGAAATTATGCCCGCGTCTTATAATCTTGACCAAATGCCGTCAGTTTCTAAAATTATCAGCAATGTAAAGAATAACAATAACGATACTTACATCTTTATTACGCCGGATACGATTTTTTCGGAACAGTTCAAATTCGATATGAATTCTTTTACCAAGAAAATGGACGCTTTGCAAAAATCCTTAAACAATATGCAAAATCAATCGGGCGCTTTAGCTAAACAGCATATTCAATTGCCAAAAGACGTTATTGCAAATATGAATAAAGAAATCCGCAAGCTTCAGAAGCTTAATAAGGATATGTCTAAAAATAATAAGTTCAGGGTTCAGTTGGACTCAAACTATTACAAAGTACAAATTCCTAAAGTTGAAATACCAGATTTTGAAATGCCTGATTTTGACAGCATAATAGCTAAAATTGCCGAAGAAGCAAGACGATTCCGTAATTATTCGTTTAGCTACCCTAACGACGGTTATCAAAAAGATGAGAAAGGGAATAAAAAAGATCAGGACAAAAACTATCGCAACAGACTTAAAATGCCATTTTTCGATCAGAACATCGCTAAGGAATTACAACAAATAGATTCTATACGGAAATATGGATTTGACAATCTTAGCTTCCTGCCGGATTCTCTAAATAAAATGTTTGAAAGTTTCCGTTCGGACTCCATGAATGTTAAGGATCTTAAAACTCTTAAGGGGCAGATGCGCTCGTTTAAGGAAGAAATGAAAAATCTTCAAAAACAAATGGAACGCTACCGCGAAGAAATGCAAAACTCAAAACCAGGGAGAAAAGAGATTAAGAAAAAGACCCCGGTTGAAGTAAAAACAAAGCGGCATTATTATATTGACAGGCAAATTATTGTGTGATGATTTGAAAGCTTTGGGGAAAGAAAAAGTTAATCCAAAACCGCCATTTCAATGGCGGTTTTGAAACTTCGTCTTACTCTACATATAAATATAACCTCTATAAACGCCATTTACATCGTTGCCTTTGTAATTATAGTAAATTCCAATTGACAAAGTAATTACATCGCCAACATTAACATGCAAGGACTTTATTATAGAACAACTCGAAAATGAAGTTGGGGAGGCAATCTGATTATAAACAGTATTGCCATTTTGTGTTATAACTAATTGCCAGCTCCAACAACCGCCAACTTGTATTGCATCTAATTGCGCGCTTACATTGAAAGTAGTAAGCCCACAATAAGTTACTTGAATATCATCGTTTGTTACTGTATGCGTTACAGTCGATGAATAATTCCCCGGAGTTTGAACATAAGCGATACAAACTTGCTCAGATGGCAACGTCCAAACTTGAGCGTGCAAATAAACAAATGGAACGAAAAAAAACATTAGGACAACGATTCTTTTTAACATAATAACTCCATAATTAATAATAACGGTAATTATTTAATTTTTGTGTGTTGCATACCGTTTTGCAGCATACTAACAAAATTGTAATAACCTATTAATTATTTTCCCGAAAGCTATCACTTTTCTTACTAATAAATTAAAAGTAATTAATTGTTTTATTTTTGTCAACTTAGTTTTCTCATTTTTACTTTTTTCTTCCGCGAAGAAATGCAAAACTTAAAACCGGGTAAAAAAGAGATTAAGAAAAAGACCCGGTAGAAGTTAAAACAAAACGGCATTATTATATTGACAGGCAAATTATTGTGTGATGATTTTTGAAAGCTTTGGGGAAAGAAAAAGTTAATCTAAAACCGCCATTTCAATGGCGGTTTTAGATTAATTACTATTTTATACCCCCAAATAAATCAAACCACTAGCATTAGGCGGAACATCAAGAGCATCCATTTCAAGAGTCAAAGTTACTACGTCTCCAACTTGAAGATTTAAAGTGCATATAGTACTTGAAAAAGATGAAGTTTGGCTAATATGATTAGCATAAACGCCTTGACCATTTTTAGAAACTCTTATGATCCATGTATCATAAGAAGGTATTCCGTCCAACTGCAAAACCACCGGGAAATTATGATTTCCGGCATTCATATCTTCAATATCATTCAGCGTAATTGTATGCGTTACTGTGCCGGTTGGAACACCTGAATAATTATATCCGGCAGCGAATACATTTTCTGCAGGCAAATGGACTTGCGCATTTACATATGCGAAGGGTAGTAAAAAAGCCACTAGGACAACGATTCTTTTTAACATAACAACTCCATAATTAATAATAACGGTAATTATTTGATTTTTGTGTGTTGCATACCGTTTTGCAGCATACTAACAAAATTGCAATAACCTATTAATTATTTCCCGAGAGCTATCCCTTTCCCACTAACAAATAAAATATAATTAATTAATTTATTTTTATCAACTTAATTTTCTCATTTTTACTTTTTTTTCTTCCGCGAAAAAATGCGTAACTCAAAACCGGGTAAAAAAGAGATTAAGAAAAAGACCCAGGTTGAAGCAAAAACAAAGCGGCATTATTATATTGACCGATGGGTTATTGTGTAACAATTTGAAAGCTTTTGGGGGAAGAAAAGTTAATATAAAACCGCCATTGAAATGGCGGTTTTAGATTAAAATATTTTTTTATTGAATGCCCAAATAGATGAGACCGCTAATATTAGGTAGCGGAATCTCTTCAGCATCAAGACCAATAGAAATCGAAACTACATCGCCTACTTGAAGATTTAGGGTTGTAATGGTCGTTGAATAGAATGAAGTTGGAGCAAGACGCGTTTGAGTTACCGTTTGACCATTTTTAGAAACGCTAATTACCCAACCGTCTGTAGTTGAATTCGGCACCCCATTAACCTTCACGACAACTGGGAAATTTGTAAGTCCGCAATTCGCCCCCTGTATGTCATTTTGGGTCATTGTATGCTGTGCTTGATAAGAGGTAACCGAAGAGACATTATATCCAGCCGCAAATATATATTCAGCAGGCAATTGGACTTGCGCATTTACATATGCGAAGGGCAGTAAAAAAGCCATTAGGACAACGATTCTTTTTAACATAACAACTCCATAATTAATAATAACGGTAATTATTTGATTTTTGTGTGTTGCATACCGTTTTGCAGCATACTAACAAAATTGCAATAACCTATTAATTATTTCCCGAGAGCTATCCCTTTCCTACTAACAAATAAAATATAATTAATTTATTTATTTTTGTCAACTTAATTTTCTCACATCACTTGCATAATTTCACTTATTAATTACGCATTTCAACGTTCAGAATGATTTTCTGCTGCCCATCCTTGTTTTTATCCGGCTAACCAACAAATCTTTACAAATAAAGTTTTTTGCATTAAATTAAATCTAAAGTATTAACAGAATTATATTCTTTATTATAAATAGCGCCGGGAGTTATGAGTTTTTTTTTAGTAAATATAGCCAGGAATAAAAAAGTAAAAGCGTTTCTCCTTTTGTTTGCGCTGCTTCTTATTTTTAGATTAATATTTCTTTCGGTTAACTCCTTAGCCGCTACTATATTAAGCGAAATTATTATGCTCTCTTCGCTTATAATTATAGGTCTGTATCTAGTTAAGTTTATTGGCGATAAAAAACGCGCTCCCCTTTCCCTAATAATGAACGTAGCGGTTCTTAACGCTATAATATTTTTTTTACTGACTTTTTCTTCAAATTTATTCGCATTATTTAATTTCGATATTAAAGACTTTGTAGCAAATCCAGAGATTCTTCTTTTTTCTTTTTCGTTTATTGTAATAGTAGTTATAGCGGTAATATGCGTTTATACGCTGTTGGTTTTCCGCGAATTTTATTTCCTTGGGCAAAATCGGGAAAGCGGCCTTTACTACAACCTGATGCTTTTATTTTTTATACTCGCGGCTTTATCCAATTCAATTAATCAGTATTATTCTTTTAATTTTGTTAAGAACGCATTTCTTGTAAACTCAATTATACTTATTTCGTTTAATTCAATAAAGATTTCGTGGATAGCGTTTTTATCTAAAAAAGAGAAAATGCAGCTTCTGTTTATATCGGTAATTTTGATTGTTCTTTTTGGCTTAAATATTCATAGCTACGCAGAAGGCAATTCTTTTCTTACTTTTCTATTGAAGTTTTCCCCAGCGGTTTACCAACTTTTATCCATTGTAATGATATATGGCGTAATCTACTTTGGAATTTTGTTTTTTACTACGTTGTTCCATATTCCTACCGCCGAAGCGTTTGACAGAAAGGCGACTGAAGTTTCATCGCTGCAAAATTTCAGCGCGCTGATTTCGCAGGTTTTTGATTTGGGAACGCTCGCAGACACTGTTACAGAGCTTGCTCTTAAAGCCGCCAATGCCGACGCTTCCTGGATTATCTGGATAGATAATAACGGATTTAAACCAACATCTAAAAAATTTATCTCGTTTACAGACGCAACGTTAATTTCTGAAATTATCATTGCAAAAAACAATAACGAAACGATAAAAACTTCTATGTTATTAAACGTAAAAAAGGAAGCGGCAGCCTCCGGGTTAAGCGAAAAATATTTCAACCTGATAGTTTCTCCGCTAAAAACGCACAGCGCAATGAGAGGCTTTTTAATTGCCGGTAAAAAAGACAACATGCGGTTTGACGAAGAAGCCCTGATGGCAATAAACACTTTTTCTGAATACGCTTCAGTAGCTATTGAAAATTCTAAGCTTGTTGAAGAATCAATTGAGAAAGAACGGCTTGAACGAGAGCTTGAAGTAGCGCGCGATATGCAGCAAAAAATTCTTCCTCAATCAGCGCCTCAAATTGAGGGATTGGAAATTTCAACTGTGTTTATTCCCGCATTTGAAGTCGGAGGCGATTACTATGATTTTTTTGAAATTAAAAATAATAAACTTGGATTCACTATAGCCGATGTTTCAGGCAAAGGAATTTCAGCAGCGTTTATTATGGCTGAAATAAAAGGAATTTTTGAATCGCTTTCAAAATTATTAGATAGCCCAAAAGCTATTTTTGTTCAGGCTAATCAAATTCTTAAAAAATCGCTAAATAGAAAAAGTTTTGTCAGCGCCATTTATGGAATATTTGATCCGGCTACTTCAAAATTACAAATTTCCCGCGCTGGACACACGCCTATTATTCTATTAAGGAATAATGAAATAGAAAATTTACAGCCTTCAGGCTTAGGGCTTGGATTGGATTTTACTAATAATTTTGAGTCTTCGCTTGAAGAAATGGAATTCACTCTTCAGGAAAACGACGTCATTGTTTTGTATACTGACGGCGTTACAGAAGCCAAAAACAGCCTTATGGAAGATTTTGGAACATCAATGCTTGAAAAAGTAATTTTTGAAAACCGGAATAATAGCACAGACGACATTTCAAGAAATATTATACAAGAGGTTACATTGTTTTCTAAAAATAATCATCAGCATGATGATATAACTTTAGTTATATTGCGATGGAAATATAAAAATATTTGCACGGAGATAAATAATGGCAGATTTTAACACCGCAATTAGAGAAAAAAACGGAGTTAGCATCATCGACTTGGACGGCTATTTAGACGCCCACACGGCTCCTACGCTCGAAAGCGCTTTTACATCGCTGATTCAGCAGATGAACTATAAAATAGTTGTGAATTTCAGAAGTCTATCTTATATAAGCAGCGCAGGCCTGGGAGTTTTTATGGCTTTTATAGAAAAGATACGAGAGAACAAAGGCGATATTAAATTAACTAACATGAGCCCAAAAGTATATAATATTTTTGATTTGCTCGGGTTCCCTCTTTTATATGAATTTTTTGACGAAGAAGCGGAAGCAATAAATAAATTTAATCAGGCGGACTAACGTTGAATCCGGATTTAATTCAAAATATTGACAAAGAAATTGTTATTAAAAGCAAAACTGAGAATCTCTCTTCTGTAAGAGATTTTATTCACGATTGCTGCAATAGCAATGGAATAGCCTCAAGCGCCATTGACGACGTGGTTATTGCCGTGGATGAAGCTTGCACTAATGTGATAAAACACGCTTATAAATTCATGCCTGACGGCGATATAAAGGTAAGATTAAGAATCTCAGGGAAAAAATTATCAATAGACATCATAGACTATGGCAATATTTTTAATCCCGACGCTCTTAAAGAACCGAACATGAATGAATATTTTAAAATGAAAAAAGTCGGCGGTCTTGGCGTTCATTTAATGAAAACCCTTATGGACGAAGTAAGGTTTGAACCTGTTCCGGGGAAATACAATAAAGTGGTTTTATCCAAAAATATAGCTTAAGATGCGCTATGAATAACGAATTAGAATTTAAAAAATTAAAAAGAAATCTGGGTTCTCTTGTAGAATTCAGTAAGATTATTAATTCAAGCCTTGATATTAATTTTATTCTTAATAATATCCTGTATACATGCTTAGGCAAATTTCAGGCGACTAAAGGTTTTATTGCGCTTGTCGAAAACGGGAAATTGGAGCTAAAATCCGCAAAAGGTTTTGACGACGATCTGCTTAGCCAGTTCCCTAAAAATCTGAATGCAGATAGCGATAACGATTTTGCAGTTTTTTCAAGCTTCGCTTCTTCGCTAAATTTGCCGCTTACCGAAAAAATTTCTTCTTCAGGAAAAACAATTGGGGCAATCTGCATTGGTAAAAGGCTCTCTAAAGTCGAATACGCTCCTGACGACGTAGATTTTTTAGGCACTATCCTTAATATTGCTTCTACTGCAATTGAGAACTCAACTACAATTGACCAGCTAAAAAAAGTTAATAGAAACTTAGACACAAGAATTAACAGACTAAACTCGCTATTTGAGTTAAGCAAAGAATTTGGGGCGCTCGATGAAGAATCGCGCATAAGCAAATTGCTTACATATTCTATAATAGGACAGTTTTTAGTCTCTAATTACGCGGCTGTTTATTGCGAAAAAGGAAGGATCAAAATACTTGAATCGAAGATTGACAAAACAATTTTGCTTAATTCCATTTCGTGCAGAGACGCTGAAGAGATTGACGAACCGGTAAAACAAGAAGAAATTGAGAAAGTATATCCCGCGTTAAAAGAATTAAATATTATGCTTATTGTGCCAATGCAGATTCAGGGCAAAACAAAAGGGCTTATTTTACTTGGCAAACGGATAAACAATGCAGATTATAACGATTCTGACATCGAATTTATTTATTCAATTGGCAGTCTTGCAATAATTTCTTTAGAGAATAAACGTCTTTTTAAAGAAGCCATTGAAAAACAAAAGCTTGAAGAAGAGCTTGAAATAGCGCGCGATATTCAAAAGAAACTACTCCCAAGCAGTATACCGGTATTTAATAATTTTGAAATAGCGGCTGTAAATATTTCTTCCAAGCAGGTCGGCGGCGATTATTACGACATAATAAAATTAGACAGCAATAATTACTGCGTAGCAATTGGCGACGTTTCCGGCAAAGGAGTTCCGGCTGCGCTGCTGATGGCTAATTTACAGGCTTTTTTAAAAACCTCCTGCAAACACGGAATGCAGCTTAACGAAGCTACTATGCTTATTAACGACCTGATTTCAGAAAACACTTCCGACGGACGGTTTATTACTTTTTTCTGGTGTATCTTAGCCGATAACGAAAGAAAAATGTTATACGTCAACGCCGGGCACAACCCTCCCCTTTTAATACGTAATAATAAAATTATTAAATTGGAAAAAGGCGGTCTGCTGCTTGGAGTAATGAAAACTTTTATCCCTTATGAAAGCGAATCGCTTAATCTTCAAAAAGACGACCTGATTGTTTTATTTACGGACGGCGTATCGGAAGCTAAAGATAAATATGACAACGAGTTTTCCGATGAACGTCTGGAAACTCTTTCGTTAGAAAACAGCGATAAATCCGCCATAGAAATTTTGGATCTGATTACTGAAGAAGTCCATAAATTTGCCGCTGGCGTTCACCAATCAGACGACATCACCATTTTAATTATCAAAGTAAAATAATTTAGACTGCTTTATTAATGAGTTTTAATATACTTAAAATATATAAACAATTACGCGTTAATTTTATTCTGGCGTTTTCCCTATTCGTTCTTGTCGTGGGGATTACCAGCCTTTATTTTGTATTTATTGTTACGCCAACTTCAAATGACGAATGTTTATGGAAGGATGTGCCAGATAAAGAAAACCCCGGTTATGGAAAAGTAGTTTTTGAAAAAGTAAAACAAAACGGGGTGACATGGAATGTCGGCATCCGAAACGGCGACACGCTATTGGCGGTAAATCATAAAAAGTTTAAATCAGGAGCCCAGGCGCAGGAAACGCTTAACAAAGTTAAAGCCGGCAATTACGCCACCTATACAATAAAGCGCGCTAACGTAACATGCAACGTTAGCATACTCATAAAAAAATTGATAGACTTTGGCATGGCGGCGTATACTTCACTTGCGTTTATATGGTTTGTAATTGGCTTTATTGTAATTATGGCCAAGCCGGATGGAGAAGTTCAACGCTTATTTTATAAAATTGGCGCTTCGTTTATATTCCTGCAATCTGTTCTTATAACTTCGCACCAGTATATTTTTTACTACAATCCAGCCTTAAACCTGCTATATGGTTTTTGCGGTTTCGTTTCAATACTTGCAGGAGTATTGATGCCATTTTATTTCGCAAAGTTTTTCTGGGTTTTTCCTCAGAAATTTAAGATTGTAACTTACAGGTACTTTAACCAGATTTATTACTCCCTGGCCGCTTTATTATTTCTATATTATTCATATCGGTTTATTGTTTACATTAAGATTGTTACGTTAAGCGGAAATATTTTATCTCGAATAGACATTCTTAATTCTATTGCTCAAAGTACTAATTTAATCTTTTGCGGCAGCGGTTTAGTAGGTTTTATTTCTTTAATTATAAATTATATTAGAGTAAAAGACAAAGCTGATAAAAAGCCTATATTAATAATTCTTATTGCTTATATGCTGGGTATTTTGGCTTTATTATATACTGCATTAATAGCTCCCCGTATAACGGACACTATTTTTAATTCCCCCACTTATTATGCCCCAATTATTATTGTAATAATTCTGCCAATTTCTTTTGGATATTCAATATTCAAATATCAGCTGATGGACGTAAGCGTAGTTATTAAAAATACTATTATCTATGGCGCCGCTACGGCGGCTTTAGCCGGAATATATTTCGGACTTATTTATTTGCTCGGGCAAAGCGTTAGCATGGCTATGAACGCCGAATACCGCGGAATTATTGCCGCTTCTGTATTTATAGTTTTTGCAATTGCTTTCCAATCTACAAAGGATAAACTTCAGGATATTATAACGCGCAGTTTTTATCCGGAACAATTTGCGTTTCAAAAAGTTCTGATTAATTTCAGCAACGACGTTTCAAGTATGGTCGGCCAGGATAATATTTTATCAAAAATGCAGGCCACTTTTGTCAATTCATTAAAGCTTAATCAGTTTGCAATTTTGTTAAAAGAAGAAGGTTCTAACATCTATATAGTTAAAAATTGTTTTGGCGTTAACGCCGATAATTTTACTATTGACGAAGGCGCTTCTAATTTAAACGCTTATTTGGAAAGAAAAGCCGTTTCGGTAAATAACCCGATGATAGAACAGATGGATTTCCCTTTTGTCTTCCCTGAAGAAAGCGAGGAGTTAATTAAGCAAAATATTTATACTATTATCCCGCTTATAATAAAATCAAAAGTAATTGGTCTGTTATTATTCGGATTAAAATATTCAGGCTCGCAGTTTGCCGGCAAAGATATTGAACTGCTTTCGTCGGCGGCAAATCAATCCGCCATTGCAATTGAAAACGCCAGATTATACGATCTGGAAAGCCAGAAAATGAAAATAGAAATTGACCTTGACCTTGCAAGAAAAATTCAACAGGGACTCTTGCCTCGCTGCATTCCCAACATAAATGGATTAGACGTATTTGGCTCAATGATTCCGGCTATGCAGGTTGGAGGCGATTACTTTGATATTATTAAAGTTTCAGAAAATAAGCTTTTTGTTATTATTGGCGACGTTTCAGGCAAAGGATTATCTGCTTCGCTCTATATGGCCAAACTGCAAACAATGCTTCAATTAATCTGTTCCGCCGATAAGACTCCTAAGGAACTATTGATTGAGCTCAACAGAAGGCTCTTTGACTCCTTAGAGAAGAATTGGTTTATTACAATGTCAGTAGCTTTATTTGATCTTGATGAAAATACTGTTAGCTTTTGCAGAGCGGGGCATGTGCCTGTTATAATGGTAAACAAAACAGAGCATAAGACATTTCAACCGCTTGGTCTTGGCGTAGGTCTTGAGCAGGGTAAAGTTTTTGACGCTACTCTTGCAGAACAGAAATGCGAAATAGAGAAAGGGGACATATGGGCGTTTGTTTCAGACGGCGTTACTGAGGCTATGGACGAATCGCAAAACCTTTTTGGAATTGATGATCTCATTAAGATTTTAAACAAACAAAACGATTATTCCGCTTTGCAAATAGTTTCTTCTATCACAGCTTCTTTACAGACATTCAGGGGTAAAGCCGAGCAAAACGACGATATTACTGCCGTAATAGTAAAAATCAAATAATTGCTTTTCACACAATTAAGAATTTTTTCCTTCCTATAGTCCCCTTCTTTTTAAGAAGAGACTCAATAATTTTTCCCACTCCTTTTTAAGAAGACTCAATAATTTTTCCCCCTCCT
>DBTY01000014.1 GCA_002307295.1 Ignavibacteriales bacterium UBA1304 | reverse complement strand
TAATCGGATATAAAGTTTGAAGCCGCCCATTGTCCCTTGTGCTTAAAATTACTGGATCGCCGTTAATACCAGCACATTTTAACATAGAAAGCAAAAGAAATGTAATCTCTGCGTCGCTTCCTTTTTTAGAGTCTATAACGTCGTTGATATCCTGCTCAGCGTGTAATCTGTTTCCACCAGTACAAACAATTGAACCAGTAATCCAGTCATAGATAGCTTGAAGTTTTTCTTCAGGAACAATGATGTTAGCGGTAATTTGTCCAACTAATTTTCGGACCTTACTTGTTTCTTCAATTTTGCCTCCAAATTCTTTTTCTCTAAGCAGCTCATTAATTATTTTAGGCCAATCGTTCATAATATTTTTTATTTTTCCATTGAACACAAATCCCAAAAGTTGAACGTCGACTTTATTTTTATAATCGTCAACCGTAGTCATATACGGTTCCTCACGTATCGCAGGCGCATTTTTCACATACCATCTGTTTTGGCTGCATTTTACAATTCCATTTGCAAAAACATCTCCAACATGCCCGGCAAATAAATGAGACGATGTTTTTTCTTCCAGAGTTCCAAACGGTTCAAATCCAGTAGTAACGCATGAGAATGCTACATTAATAGGGGCAAAGAGGGAGTACTCGCTCCAAATAACCGGCTCGCTATATTGAAATGCCCATCCCTTTATACTAAATATATCAGAAGAAATAATATCATAACTTATTTCAATAACACATCCAGGTTTTAAAGAAGGCAAAGTAAATTTACAGCGTGATACTTTGTCTGTAACTTTTTCCATAAATATATCTTTTGAACTTAGCGCGCTTGATTTTACCTGGCCATTGGCGTCTAACCAGTAAGTCGTTCCTTCAATATTTTCAATTCTTTCAACATAAGAACCTGTATATAGCTCTACAGAATGAGTTCCCCATTCATATCCTTTAGAGTTTAATATTTTAACTCTTAAGTGTCTTGTAAATTTCAATTTGATATCATCATTAACATTTGACTCGCCATAATCATATAAAATTACTGCGTTTGCGTTTGTATCGGCTGGATATGATTTCATTTCCAAATCGCTTTTGGGTATTTCTCCCCATTTGATTTTGGGTTCCTGCGAAAAAGAAATATTGGTAAAAAAAAGAAAAAGAATAATTGTATTCAGACACGCAATAAAAAAGCTCGACTTCATGGCTCTCCCGCTGACGATTATTAATAATATATTCTAAGACTCTACTGATGCAGATCGAATATCGCTCTAAACTATTAACAACCCCATATGCTCCCCCTTTGAGTAAATGAGAAGATAAAAGGTTTTTGTATATATAACATAATTATTGAAATTATTATAAACAACTATGGGAGTTTTTTGAGATAAGTTTTTTTTATAAAACATTAGCCTATAATGCTTCTTTAATATGGTTATTAATTAAGAATCAGGGCGTCGCCCTGATTCTATTAGCCAATTCTGAATTATAAAAGTTAGTACAAATAAATTATTTACCTTTACTATCGCCCGACATTTCGCGACCGTCGTCAACGTCTCTGTCTCGTCTTTCTTTATAATCGTTAAACATATATGTGATGCCTACGCTTATGCTGCGGCTGTTTTTATAAACATATTTATTATAAGAAAAATAATCAGTCCCGTATGTTTTGCTTTCGTAATTTGAAGAATTTAAAATGTCGTCAAAGTTAAGTCTGATTTTAATTCTTTTATTAAAAAAGCTTTTCGTTAAAGTCATAGATAGATATTTTATTTCATTTGAAGAATTTCTTATGTCCTCTGTTTTGGGTCTATAATAAAAAAACATATCTGCGCTAATGTTATACCAAAGACTAAGATCAAGCGAAGCAAATACATAATTGCTTTTGCTTGTGTAATTTAAATTTTCATTTAAGTAAGAGCCTTCCTGTTTTTGTTTAGTATAATTGTAATTTATATTAATGCTGCTTATAAATTCCGGCAGCCGGAAAGGAGCCATAGGCGAATTATAGTACGGCAAATTTATTGAAAAGCCGGCTAGCTTAGTCGAACTAAGATTTATTGGACTTGATATATAAACGCTATCGTTAACAACCGATCCCACGCTAGTTGCGCTACCAGAGCTTGTAGAATAAAACACGCTTACATATTGTGTCAGATTTAGATTGTAATAATTAGCAAACATTGGTTGAATATTTGGGTTGCCTGTAGAATACTGATTAACTCCAGTATATTTTTTAAATGGGTTTAGATACCCCATATATGGGTACTGTACGCGTCTATTAGCGCTAAGCGAAAAATTAAACAGATCTGTCGCTTTATATGCTACGCTTATATTTGGGAAAAAGTTTAAAAAATTATTTTCAAAACTTTCATTTGACGTCAATTGATCGCCGTTAGAATGTAAGTCTTCCATACGCAGAGACTGTAAAAAGTTATGTGTAAATGGGGTTTGAGGGATTAAATAAAATCTTTAATCCTGTCGTTAAAAATAACAGATAAATGAGAAATAACAAAAGCCCAATTTCTAACAGGCATAGTCCATTTTTTAGCAATATCTTTGAA
>DBTY01000054.1 GCA_002307295.1 Ignavibacteriales bacterium UBA1304 | reverse complement strand
AATCGAGTAGGGGACGGCACACGCCGTCGCCCTCTCACACCACCGGACGTACTTTCGTATCACGGCGGTTTTCATCAATGGTTTAACTTTACATAATTTTGTGTCAGGTTGTACAATCCCTGTTTGGCGAACCACTCGTTGTTCATTGCTTGTTGTACCTGTCCGGCGCCGGATAGTCTCCACCACCCTTTTCCTGACAGGGCTATTAGCCATGAACTCCATTCCAGTACGCCAAGGCTTGATAGGAATCGCTTTATCCCTATTGCTCTTTTGCATTGTTTCAGCCGATAGCATCTTAACTTGTGTCTTATCCACGAGTCAAGAGCCTGCAGCTGTTTCTGCATTTTTGCATATCGAAAATAATTCAGCCATCCGGTTAATAGTTGGTTGAGTCCTTTGATTATCTCTTCAAAACTCTTCCCCCGATTCCTTCTGGTTATTTCACGGATTTTCTCTTTTAACTGTTTTACCTTTTCTTCGGCTATGCCCAAATTTCCACCAAGGAATACCTTGTATCCAAGAAATTTACATTTGTAGCACTTGTCTACTTTGCTCTTTTCCTGATTTACTTTCAACTTTAGTACTTTCTCGATGAACTTTGTTATTGATTCCATTACCCTTTGTCCGGATTTCTTATTCCTTACATAGATATTGCAATCGTCTGCATAACGGCAAAATTTGTGTCCTCTTTTTTCAAGCTCTTTATCTAATTCGTCTAATACGATGTTTGACAACAGCGGCGATAACGGGCTTCCCTGAGGCGTCCCTTCTATGCGTTGACTCGCCAGTCCGCCCTGCATTATTCCGCTTTGCAGAATCTTCCGTATCAGCCCCAGCAATACTTTGTCCTTTATCTTCTGGGATAGCCTGTACATCAGGCGGTCGTGGTTTACCCGGTCGAAGAATTTCTCAAGGTCGATATCTACTACCGTTGTTCTTCCTTCTCCCACGTATTCCTGCGCCTTCTTTAGCGCCTGATGAGCATTCCGCTTTTCTCTGAACCCATAACTGTTCTCTGAGAATTCCCTTTCATATAGCGGACTTAGCGCCTGATAAATTGCTTGTTGGATCACTCGGTCTTTTACAGTCGGTATGCCAAGCTGGCGTTTGCCTCCTCCCGGTTTTGGGATTTCTACTCCCCTTACAGGACTTGGCTGATATGTGCCTGTTAACAGACTTTCTATCAGTTCCGTTTCATGCCCAATATACCATTCCCCGAACTCCTCCGTGCTTACTCCGTCTATGCCTGCGCTCCCCTTATTCCTCTTTACCTGTTTATATGCCCGCGTCATATTTTCTATCGAGCATATCACTCTCATCATGCTTTCCGTTAAGGCTCGTTCCTGTTCTCCTGCCCGGTTTACTTGACGCTCCAATCTTTGGGCAGCTCCTTTTACGTTTTTGCCGCTTTCTAATTGGCTCATGGCATTCTTCTCTATTTGTTCTATGAACAAATCTTCCTGATATACTATGACTTTCTGCTTCTCCATATTCCGGATTTTGAACCAACTGCTCCTTACATTGTTGAATTCTGACCTTCCTCCGACTTGTCGGAGTACTATGTCTTCTGCTGACTGCTTGCTGCCTTTGGCTCATAATCCCTTATAAACTTGTTCCTTTGGAACTGGCGGTAAGCTCTCCCGGGGTAAGATGTTATACTTTCGTTCGGCTTTGCCGGATTTACTCTTAAAGCTTACGTCTGACTATTGGGCTTTCCCAATCCAAAGCTCGGTTGCCCTTACTTTCAGAGCCTTATATCCGGTTTCTGTTCGTCAATACCTGAACTTCGCTATCGGACTTCCTTCAGATTCAGAGTCGCCTCTGACACCCTTGTCCTTCGCTTTTACTTCCGGTCAGTCCGGCGTATTCGGGACTTTCACCCTTTAGCATTTCACCATGCCCGGCACACTAATAAAAAGGCTGTCCCGATAAATCGGGGCGGCTTTAATTATTTTTCAATAAATCATCAGAATTTACCCCCTCTTATTCCACGCTATTTTAACAGTAGCATCTTTTTAACCTGCCGGAATTGTTTTACTCCATCGGTTGAATTTGTTTCAATTGCATAGAAATAAATTCCGGACGAGAGATTTATTGCATTAAAATTAATTTTATGATAGCCTGCAGATTGCACGGAATTAGCCAGTTCTTTTACAGCCTTTCCCAAAATATCGTATACTGTAATCTTTACTAAGCTTTCTGAAGGCAATGCATATATAATATCAGTAGTTGGATTAAACGGGTTCGGATAATTCTGCAAAATAGAGTATTCCGTAGGCATCGAGCCATAATTATTAACGCCAGTTATTAAAACGGAAGCTTCATTACTATATGAAGATTGCGTATAAGCCGTATATGCACTTACTTTATATTGAGAATACCCTAATGCAGTTAAGCTCGTGTCAATGTAAGCAGTTACCCCGGCTTTAACGGAATCAATTAATATATAATTATCATTATGTTTCCGCTCAATTTTAAACCCTGCAACGCTTCCAGATGCGTATTTCCAGGTAAGTTTTATTTTCCCTTTTTCAAGCGCAGTAGCAACCAAGCTATCAGGCGCGCTTAATAAAGTTGAGAAATTTCTAACTTCCGAGAAAATACTTTCTCCGGCTAGATTTGATGCGCTTACTTTCCAATAATATTTAGTCCCTTCTTTTAAACCAGTTATATTTTTTACTGTATCCGTTAATGTTGAATCGTTAATTGTTACGTTTATAAACTGATCGTTTTCAGATAAACATACTCTATAAGTTTTAGCAATCTGCGATTTCATCCAGACTAATTTTAGATTTACTGTTACGTCTTTTGCGGCGCTTAAAGGCGAAGCTAAAATAGGCGCGCTTGGAGCCGTAATAACTGATACTTCTTTGCTGTATCCTGATGAAGCATATGCCGTAAACGCATTTAATCTGTAATAATATATTCCAGGAGTTACTGCCGTCGTATCTGTATATCCAGTAACCCCTGCTGCTACAGAATCCAACACGGTATAACTGCCGTTTAATTTCCTTTCTATCTTAAACGCGTCATTTGCTCCAGATTTGTCTTTCCAGATAAGTTTTATTTTTCCTCGACTTATTACCGTAGCTGCAATGCTGTCTGGAGCGTCTAATATAGTCGTAAAGTTCCATGTGTCAGAGAAAAGACTTTCACCGCTTTGGTTTATTGCGCTTACTTTCCAATAATATTTTTTACCTTCCTTTAATCCGCCAATACTTTTAAGAGTATCGCTAACTAGTGAATCTTTTATAATAGAAGACAAGAACTGGTCGTCTTCAGCTAAATTTAATTTAAATGCCTGAGCATATTTAGGCAGCTTCCACGAAAGGTTTAAGGCGACGTTTTGGTTCATTGCATTATTAACCGGGGCAACCAAAACAGGCGGATTTGGAATTGGAACAATTGTTGTAAAGCTCCATGCGTCAGACCATACGCCAGTTCCAACATAATTTTTTGCATTTACTCGCCAATAATATTTTGTATCATTTGAAAGACCTGTGATTAGATTTGACGTATCTATTACAGTTGGAACGCTAAAAACTAAATTTGTAAAATTTGTATCTTTTGCAACCTGAATACTATAACTTTCAGCCATAGATGCTTTGTTCCAAAATAGCGAAAGTGGAACAGGCTGATTAGCGGCATTATTAACCGGCGTAGCCAAAACTATTTTTGAGGGAATAGCTAAAATTGTAGTTAAATTTCGCGCCTCCGACCAATCGCCATACCCAATTTTGTTTTTTTGCTCTTATCCGCCAAAAGAGCTTAGTTCCGTTTGGAAGCGAGTCGATTGTGCAGTTTACTTCTGATATGGCGGTATCCTGGCGAACTATATTGCTAAATGAAGAGTTATCAGAAATTTGCAAACAATATGAATTTGCTCCTATGGAAGGATTCCATTTAAAAGTAGCTTTTATTGGCTGCTTTACAAGATTTGATAAAGGTTCTACTAATTGAGCGACTGTTGGAACTACCTTCGGTAAATCGTAGCTCCCTGTTCTCTGGTTGTTATATTGATACGTTGGGCATATAAGGCTGGAAGTGCTGCTGGACGAACCAAGATCCCAGCAGAAGACATTTCCCTTGAAAGATGCGCCGACCATTTCTAAATGGTTATCTCCGCCTATTGCAATAGCAGGCGTAGCATATAGACCTTCTGGAGCGGTAAGTGCCAAATCTGGCAAAACTTGACCTGTTCCGTTAATAGCGGTAATTTGTCCAAATGGAGCAACGCTACTGGATTTAGTTATAAGTATTTCGGGTTTATTATCTCCATTTATATCTGCAATCACAGGAGAAGCATATTGCATTTCTTCGTATCCGTTATGAGCTAAACTCCATATTGTTTTCCCCATTCTATCAAGCGCCCATAAAGAAAACTGACTGCCTATGATAATTTCTTTATAACCGTCATTATTTATATCTCCGGCAGCAATTCCTGCTGTTAGGTCATACTCCCCAAATTGAGTTCTATCATCCAAATATGCTGGCCAGCCTGGAAGCAATTGCCCGGCTTTATTGAACGCAAAAACGCCCATTTTACCGTAAATAGAACTTGTTTTTACAAAAGATGTTGCAATAATTTCATTTTGACCATCATTATTAATATCGGCCACAATTGGAGAATTATATGATCCGTCGCCAATCACTTGAGGCCAACCAGGCAGTAGATTACCGTTTTTATTCAAGACATACAAATTCACGCACTCATATATAATTTCCATGTTACCGTCCCCATCCAGATCGCTTACTACCGGAGTAGTAGCAATTGGTAATTTTGAACTTGACACAGGAATTTTTACAGGCCATCCTGACATAATATCGCCGTTATAGTTATAAACAGTTAAACAGCTATATATATTGTTTGAACCCAAAAAACCTTCCGAATAAGCTAATATTATTTCTTTTTTACCATCATTATCTATATCTGCAATTACCGGAGAGCTCATCAAGCCAGTCCATGAAAGTTCAGAACCTGTTACTTTTGGCCATCCGCTTTTCATTTTACCATCATATCCATAGACATAAATGTTATTCCCATCTCTTGCTACTATTTCATCTTTACCATCATTATCTATATCTGCAACAGCTGGACTACTAAAACCGAGAGTTATTTTAGAGTCTGACGTTTCTGGAACAACTACAGGCCATCCGGGTTTATTTTGGCCGTTTTGATCGACCACGAAAATTTCTCCATTAGAGGAAGTCACGATTACTTCCATCTTCCCGTCTTTATCTATATCCGCAATTGCCGGAGTCGAAACAGTTATTGCATTAGTTGGCACAATCCAGTTTGCTTTCATTTTTTTATCAACAATAACAGGTCCAATTACGTCGGTATATTCAATATTTGACGAGCTAACTACCTTTAATCTAATATAATATATTCCCTGATCAGAAATATGCACTGTGCCAAGGTAACCGCTATCGACAGGCGATTCGTAAACGCCCACAACAGATTTCCAAGTAGGTTTAGAATCAGAATAATTTGAATATTCAAAGACGTAGTTTTTAAAAGAGCCGCCGAAAGCCTTCCCGGAAATTCCGATATCTCCATTAGAAACATAAAAACCTTTTATATCGATAGGGAATGTAATTTTTGAAACGCATGCGTCGCTTCCCGAAACAACTTTATATCCGTTAATTACTCCGGTTCCTAAATAATACTGACTGGCATAATTATTATCTGTAGACGTTTTAAGAACCTGGAATGCAAGATTATTAGACATACCTGGATTCTTTGACAATAGTAAAGCGGCAGTCCCGGCTACATAAGAAGCCGCCATTGATGTTCCTGATAAATTTTTGTACCCAGACGGATCGGAAAATGTTCCGCCTGTAGCCGGCACAGTGGAAATAATATCTTCGCCCGGGGCTGCAATATCGGTCCACGAGCCATAAGTAGTAAAACTTGATTTCGATTTAATTTTATTAATTGACGTAACGGCAAGAACTTCATCATAACCGGCTGGATATGATTTAACATCTGAATTAGCGTTACCTGCCGCGGCAATTAGTATTATATTTCTGCAGGAAGCGTATTTTATCGCTTCTTCTTCTGTATTCGAACGGGCTCCGGTGAAGCTCATGCTTATTACATTAGCTCCCTGGTTTACTGCATAATCAATGGCATTAA
Organism: Ignavibacteriales bacterium UBA1304; assembly: GCA_002307295.1. Lineage (GTDB taxonomy): Bacteria > Bacteroidota > Ignavibacteria > Ignavibacteriales > Ignavibacteriaceae > UBA1304. The sequence goes on along the minus strand of DBTY01000054.1, from coordinate 10,670 downwards.
CAATAGCAGTAGTTTCAAAAGCGCTGATTTCCTGGGTGTCGGATAACAAACTAAAGCCCGCCCTAATAGGAAGGATTTTACACTTAGGAGCGACTCCCTTTACGCCAATTCCATTACCCCCAACTGCGGCGACAATACCTGCGCAATGAGTGCCGTGTCCGTTATAATCAGAGCAATCATTATCCGGCTGAGTATAATCTTCTCCAGGCAGCATTTTATATCCAGAGGTTTTGTAACTATTGGTGTCAATATCTACAAAATCGTAACCTGGAAGAAGGTTAGCTTTTAAATCAGGATGGTTTGGGTCTACGCCTGTATCAATAATTGCAATCTTAACATTAGGATCGCCTTCTGTTATTGTCCAGGCTTGTTCAATGTTAGTCGCCTAATGACTCCATTGTTGAGAGTATAATGGATCATTGCTATCGGCAGCTACTTTTTTAATATAATTTGGTTCTGCATAATCAATTTTAATGCCTTCAGAAGCCAACACGTCTAAGTTTTTATTAATGCTATCCACAAGCGCCGCAATGTCAGTATTAGGCTTATCAATTTTTAGTAGAAGAATATTGGAAAAGCTTGTTTTGTTTAACGTAACCGAGGTTAAATTGAGCTTTTTATTGGCCGACTTGCTTTTAAATAGCTGCTCTTCAGTCTGGTTTTCTTTGATCATTTCGTTAACGACGCCTTTAAATACCGGCGTACAGCTAACTATATTTACTCCGCTTAACCTGAGTTTGAGCTTTTCAAAAATATTTTGATGTTCGTTTAATATGTCCTTCCCTCTTGTTTGAGGACCGGACTTTTCATACTTTATTATTATTTCGCCCGGCGCATAAAGCGTCTTATTCGCTCCTGATTGAGCAAACACAAGACCAATAAACAATAAACTCGCGAAGATTATTTTTCCCATTCTGTTACTCCCTTGTTGTTAAAAATGGTTTTGCGGGTTTGAAACTTTTTGCAGAATAAGTGCAGAATAGTTCAAGCCGTTATAATCATTTATAACGTCATAATACTTACCATGATTTAGATTATATTAATTAAGAATACTGCTATCCAGAAATAAACAAATTTCATATTGAACAGAAATTTAATATTCCTTGATTGTGAAATTTCCCATTTAATTAAGAATTATCTGTTAATAGCTATAATTGCGTTCGCCCTTTTCCCATTCGCCCTATACGTAAAAAACAACTCCTGTAAAACCGTATTTCAAAAACGGTTTCTTTTTCCCATCGTTCATACAAACTTAAATAATTATCCATTAAATATGAAATTATTTACAAACGCCGTTCTAAAGGATGATGATAGCTTTTCTATGAGGAAATAAATTAAATAGCTCATCCTAAGAAAGCATATGCGTGCAATTTTTCCCAAATTGCACGTTAAGCGTTATCGGAGTAAGCTCTAACTGTTAGAATGCCCTGTCTTTACGGATTTTTACCGTTTTTTTGCATATTTCACCGGATTATGGTCAAAAATCACCAACAGATGGTTAAATAATACGGATAAAATTAAAAAATAAATTTATTTTTTAATTTTTTGTACGATTTTATTTGACAAATAAAATCAAAAGTAGTATGTTAGTACAGGTTCTTTCAAAGGGTTCTCCCCTGCCCTTTGAAATAAAAAGAATCGGACCCTGTGTTTCCCCAACACAGGGTTTTTTTATTTAAAAAACGCATTTTTTGTTATCAAATGGCAATTTATGATTTTCCGCCAATCATTTACCAGTTCTAATTATTACCGTAGTATTCTTTATGTTAAACTTTTAATATTTGCCAAATGTCTAATTACCAAAATCATTTATTATTAAAAGGATTGAATTATGAAAAAGATAGCGCTTGTTCTCGTTTTGGTTTTATTCCAATTTGTACTTGTTAACGCCCAGGGACGCGTAACGCCTCAGGAAAGAGCTAAAAACCTAAAAGAAAAACTTGAGTTGACAGACGATCAAACGGCTAAGGTTGAATCCATTTTTGTGGACAGCCAGAAAAAAATGCAGGAACTCAGAAAAAACGTCGGCGGAGACCGTTCTGCAATTCGCGATTCTATGAAAACCATATCAGAGCAAACCGATAAACAGATTACCGATATTCTTACAGACGCTCAAAAAGAAAAATATGCGCAGGTCAAAAAAACTATGCAAAACAGAACTAACAGAGCCCCGCAGCAGGATAAATAACTTTATTTTTAAGGGACTTCAGTTTATATTTCTGTAAGTCCCTTATCAATTTTTTCAGGATTTTAGTTATAAATGAAAGTTTATATTCATGCAATCATAATACTTCTGCTTTTATTAAACTTTGGATGCAATGACGAAACTGTTAAAAGCCGCAAAACATCCTTGCCGCCAACTATTGACGGCAATCTAAACGACTGGGATAAAGAAAACTTCTCTTCTTTTGACGACGGGAAGATAAAACTTTGCTCGCTTCAGGATACTAATTATATTTATTTTGCAGGCAGTATTTCTGATAAAAACACAATTAAAGCTCTAACAGGCGGCGACTTTACATTTTGGATTAACCCTTCCGGAAGCAAAGATAAAGATATAGAAATCAGACTACGAAAAAGAGATTTGAACGTCCTCAATTTTAATGAAGGAGGTTTTTATGCTCTCCTATCTGGAAATCAAAAAAAGAATTTAGTAAAGAATATCGACTCCCTTAGCCGTGGACTTATTGTTTCCGATAAAAAGAACAACATCATAAAAAACTTTCTCCCCGGTAAAGACGAAAGTTTTCAGGCAAAAATAGTATCTAACGACGATATCATAACTTTTGAAATAAAAATCCCGGTTAAAATCAGTCAGTTTTTCAGCTCATACGCAAACATAAACCCAAATTCTATGTTTTGCCTTGAATCAAACGGCAATATGCGGCCATTTCTGGAACAGATGAACAACCGAAGAGGAGCAGGAACAGGCCTTATGAACGGCGGTCAGAATATGCGCAGAAACGGAATGGGAGGAGGCGAACTAGGGAAAGGACTTAATTCACTATTTAATGAAATTTGGTTGAAAATTGAATCCGATGAAAACAAATAGAATATTTCACATATCAGTTTTACTAAACGCGTTTCTTTTAGCCGCGGTTTCATTTTACGGATGTTCTTCGGGCAAACCAAACGAAAGAGATTTTTCAGCTAAACGATCCAATGAAATAAACTCAATTGCACTTGGAGATTTTTACAAAGAATGGGAAAGCAAAACTTTTCGTCTCGGCAACGGAGAGTCGGAAAGAAGTTCTATTCCCGGAATGTCGCTCCCAGGCATAGGCTCCGGAAATGGCGCCAGCGGCGGAGCCTTTGGCGGACCAAATAGAGAGCCAATTTCAGCAGAGGCTACGCTTTTAGATTCAGCTCTTATTGAAGCCGGAATTAATGAGTTTGCAAAGCTATCGGGAATGTCTATCGCCGAAAAAGATGAATATAAAAACAGCTATGTAAAAAAATTCAAAACGTCAGATCACATTTTGATATGGCTTGAACTCAGTTCTTCTTATACTGAAGAAACGTTAGACCTTAACAGATGGAGCTTCTTTTTTGAAGATAACAAAGGGGGACAGATTGAGCCTGCTACTGTAGAAGAATACAAAGAGAACGACCGCATATTTGATTTGCATAATAAAAAAGATTTTGCCCATGGCGAAATCGATTTTGGCAAAACTTCTTCCAAAACAATACTGCTTTGGTTCCCAATAAAAAGATATAACGGCGCAGCCATAATACCGGCAGAAAAAAAGAGCATTAAGATTGTTATGTATAATTGGAACTATAAAACAAGATTAGATGCATACGTAAACTAATTTCTGGCGCGATAAAATTTCTTCATATAGCTCTTCTTCATCTCCTAAATGATAAAAGGATAATTAATTACACGGAAGGTTTGTTTATGTAAGTAAAACCTGCATAAATTGCATATATAATTTTTTGGAGTTTATATGTTAGTTAAGAAGTATATTTTTCTCTTTTTAGTTTTAACATTTTCTACGAGTATGATAAATTCACAACCATTAAAATATCCGGTTACAAAAAAGACAGATCAGACAGATACTTATTTTGGCGTTACCGTAGCCGATCCATACAGATGGCTTGAAAACGACCGCGCGCCGGAAGTTGAAAGCTGGGTAGCGGAACAAAACAAACTTACGTTTGATTATCTTGGCAAAATTCCTTTCAGAAATCAAATAAAAGAACGCATCGAAAAAATTTATAATTATCCCCGTTATTCCGCTCCTTCCAAACACGGCGATATTTATTTATTCTCAAAAAATGACGGACTGCAAAATCAGGCGGTTCTTTATATACAAAAAGGAATGAACGGAACGCCGGAAGTTCTCATTGACCCGAATAAGCTTTCCGAAGACGGAACAGTCAGACTCACAAGCTCTGCGCTTTCAAAAGATCAGAAATACTTAGCTTATTCAATCTCAAGAAGCGGTTCCGACTGGCAGGAATTTTATGTTTTAGACGTAGCTACAAAAACAAAATTAAAGGACTCTCTTGCCTGGGTTAAATTTTCAGACGCAAGCTGGAAAGGAGACGGATTTTATTACAGCCGGTATGACGCGCCTAAAGTAAAAGACAAATCCCTTTCAGAAAAAAACGAATTTCATAAAGTTTATTTTCATAAACTCGGCGACAACCAGAGCAAAGACCAACTTATTTACCAGGATAAAAATCCGCTTCTCTTTTTCTCTGCCGGTCTGACTGAAGACGACCGCTTCCTTTTCTTATATGGCGCAGGCGGCGGCAACGGCAACTCGCTTTATTATAAGGATCTTACAAAAGACCAGGCTGACTTTCTACCTATAGTTACGACTATGGACGATCAGATTTCTCCGCTTGATAACATCGGCGATAAGTTAATTGTTCACACTGTAAAAAATGCGCCTAACGGCAAAGTTGTTTTGATTGACACAAAAAAACCGGAAGAATCCAATTGGGTTACTTTAATTCCAGAACGCGATTATCCTATTAGCGAAGCCAGTACTGCCGGCGGCAAAATAATAATCACTTATATGAAGGACGTTACCAACAGAACTGAAGTATTTGATTATAATGGCAAATTTGAAAACGAAATTTCCCTCCCCGGATTAGGAACTGTATCCGGATTTGGAGGATACAAAATAGACACGGACGTATTTTACGCTTACACTTCTTATCTGTGCCCAACTACAATTTATGCATACAATATAAACTCTAAAAAATCGTCGTTGTTCCGCAAACCTGAAATAGATTTTAAAACGGAAGATTATACTACAAAACAGGTTTTTTATAAAAGTAAAGACGGCGAAAAGATTCCAATGTTTATCCTTATGAAAAAGGATATTGCGCTTGACGGAACAAACCCTACCTTGCTTTATGGTTACGGCGGATTTAATATAAGCCTTACTCCCGGCTTTAATCCCGTTACATTGGCGTGGCTTGAACAAGGCGGAATTTATGTTGTGGCTAATTTGCGCGGAGGAAATGAATATGGCGAAAAATGGCATCAGGCTGGGATAAAATTAAATAAACAAAATGTATTTGACGACTGCATTGCCGCCGCCGAATACCTCATTAACGAAAAGTATACTTCACGCAAAAGACTTGCTATTAACGGAGGCTCTAACGGAGGTCTTCTAGTTGGCGCAGTTGTAAATCAGCGCCCCGATTTATTCCGCGTTGCCGTTCCCGAAGTTGGCGTAATGGATATGCTCCGCTACGAAAAATTTACTATCGGCTGGAACTGGGCTTCCGATTACGGTTCCGCAGCAGACTCAATACAATTTACCAATCTGTACAAATACTCCCCGCTGCATAATATTAAGGCAGGCGTCGAGTACCCGGCTATACTTGCAACTACCGCCGACCACGACGACAGAGTAGTGCCAGCTCACTCATTTAAATATATGGCCGCATTACAGGATAAATACAAAGGACTTAGCCCTACTTTAATTAGGATTGAAACAAAATCCGGACATGGCAGCAGCTCTACTTCAAAACGTATTGAAGTAAACGCCGACATATTTTCATTCATATTTTATAATATGGATATAGTTCCGAAGTATTAATAGTCTTAGTTATTTTTGTATTACTGATAAAAAAAGAGACGTCCCGATTTATCGGGACGTCTCTTTTTTTTGCTTTCAAATTTTTAGAATATTTTATTTCCGCAGTTCCGCCAATTTTTTAAACAATTCCAATTCTTCATCTGTAAGATTTTCCGGCAGTAAAATGTTTATTTTCACATACAGATTTCCGAACTCATTTTTCTTTGCATAGACCGGCATTCCAAGCCCTCTGAGCCTGAGCTCTTTGCCATTTGGAGTCCCCTTTGGAATATCTATTGTCACTTTGCCTTTCAATGTTTTGATTTCAACTTTTCCGCCAATAACGGCAGTGTACAGTTTAAGCGGAAGATTGCAATAGAGATCGTCCTCCTTACGGAAAAATTCCGGGTTCGGCGCAATATTTATTGTAATATACAAATTGCCATTTGGCCCGCCGTTTAATCCAGCCCCGCCTTTACCCGCAATTCTCAGCATTTGACCGTCCGCTATGCCTGGCTTTATTGAGACTTTAATAGTTTGGCTGTCAAGCTTAATAAGCCTTGTTGCGCCATTATACGCTTCTTCAATTGAAAGAGTCGTTTCAGTTTTTATATCGGCTCCTTTGCTTGCGGCGCTTCGGCGCCCACGGCGTTGCGAAGTCCGCTGCCCAAACAGCGTTTCAAAAAGATCGTTAATTCCTCCGTCCGAAAACATATTATCAGATTCATTAGCTCCTGAACCATTTGTTTGACCGCCCCGGCTGTTTGTATACTTTGACCAGTTAAATCCGCCCGGCTGCGCGCCAGCATCTTCATAGCGCTTCCAATCAGCTCCAAACTGATCGTACTTTTTTCGCTTAACGGGATCGCTAAGAACCTGATTTGCCTCGCTTATAACCTTGAATTTTTCTTCGGCTGTTTTATCCCCATTATTCTTATCCGGATGATATTTATTAGCGAGAGCTCTGTACGCTTTTTTTATTTCTGCAGAAGTCGCATTTTTTGCAACTCCTAAATCTTTATAATAATCTTTATAATTCATTGTTTTCCCGTTTTATAATTATCTCAAAAGATATCAGACGCGATGGTTGTCATTTTCAGCAACGCTAACTTGCGCCGTGCATAGCAGCATATTATTTCACATATAGCTGCGGCTAACCTCGCCGACAACAATGCCTGTAACAATTCCTTCTTCATTAACTGCGGCTATTGCTTCATGCAGATTATAATTAAACGGCTTGCCTATGCTTTCAAATGAGACGACTCCATTTTTTTCTAATACTGTAAGTAGTTTTTTATGAATTTCTTTTACGCTATTTCTATCCTCTTTGTTTTGGGCATGCTGCAATTTTTCCATATCGCCGGAAATGTCTAAAAGAGATAATAGCAGCTCCTTTTTATCTTCCATTGCAATTTTATTGCCGCTCCTTTCAATACGGCGGCGGTAATTCATAAAGTCCGCAATTGTTCTAAGATTCCGTTCCCGCTCATTTAGCAATTCTTCCTGCAATATCATAATTTCAGCTCCTAAATCAGCAGGCGGCAGCAGATTCATTTCATTCTCGTATATATAAATATTCATGGCGCATCTCGTTTATTATTTAATAATTAATTTCAGATTCTAATGCAGTAATAACTTATCCTAAAAAATCATTTCTTTTCCAAAACATATTTTTCTTAAAACAACATACGCTATGTTTACGTAATTTAGTCTTTTTATACGACAAATATCAGGTTAAAGTTTTTTTTCGTCTTCTTTTAACTGCTTAGCTAATTCAGCGTATTCTTTGGAAAGTTCGGCTATCTCGTCTTCTGTTTTTTGTTCTGCGTTAATCACAGTATTATTTGCCGGAGCATGAGAGGCTACAAGTTCATTTACTTTTAAATTAAGCGAAGAGGAAAAATGTACAAATGCTTTTTGAATTATAAACAGACATAAAAAAGTAACGCCAAGAATTACGTCGCCAATGCTGGAATGGATATCTTGCGTGTAAAACTTTTTGTTTGTGAGCCAGAATACAACCATGCATAGCGCAATAATAAATGTAATTGAATTGCCAAGAAGAATAGTAACAAAAGCCGTAAGCCTTTCAAAGCCCCTTTCCATATTCCGATATATCATTTTCATATTTTATCAGTTAAATAACTTTTAATGTCGGCATTATTCTTTGCCAATTTAGAAAGCGCTCCTGGAAGGAGCGCTTTCTACCGACTCGTGTCCTTTTTGGTCGCGGAATGGCGTCATTTTATTTTTCTTCTTTTTTAATTTTTATATTATTTAATACTTTATGATTCATATTAAAAGTTTTTTACTCAATCAGGATCAGGCGAAACTTTTACAAGTTGTTTGCCAAGATTTTCTCCGGCAAACAGCCCTAAAAAAGCCTTTGGCGCATTCTCCAATCCTTCAATTATTTCCTCGGCATATTTCAGTTTATTTTCTTTAAGCCATTGAGCTAACTGAACTATCCCCTCTCCAAAACGGTCTTCATAATTACGGACTATAAATCCCTGCATCAGAGCGCTATTTGTAAGCAATGCCGGCTGAATACGCGGACCAATCGGTATGCGTTCTTCATTGTATAAAGATATTTGTCCGCAAAGAGGAATACGGGCATGATTATTTATCAATGCAATCACCGCGTCAGAAATTTCGCCGCCAACATTATCAAAATAAACGTCAACGCCTTTGGGACAAGCTTCGCTCAGAGCTTCATTCAAATCCGGAACGCTTTTATAATTTATTGCAGCGTCAAACCCCAGCTCGTCTACTAAGTATTTTACTTTCTTGTCCGACCCGGCTATACCTACAACGCGGCATCCTTTAATTTTAGCTATCTGCCCCACAAGCGTACCTACCGCGCCAGCCGCGCCAGAGACGACTACAGTCTCTCCATGTTTTGGTTTGCCAATATCTAATAATCCAAAATACGCCGTAAGCCCAGTCATTCCCAATGCTCCAAGCGAAGCGCTAATTGGCGCGATATCTGGATTTATTTTCCTTACTTCTTTTTCTCCAGCCACTGAAAAATCCTGCCATCCAAGATTACCAACCACAAAATCTCCTTTTTTCAGACCATCGGTTTTTGATTCAATAACTTTTCCAATTACTCCTCCGTTCATCGGCTCATCTAATTTAAATGGCGGAACATAAGATTTTTTATCGTTCATTCTGCCGCGCATATATGGATCTACAGAAATATATTGCGTTTGCAATAATACTTGTCCGTTTGCAGGTTCCGGCGTTTCCGACGTAACCAATTTGAAACAATTCTCGTCAGGTTTTCCTATGGGTCTTTTTATTAAAATAATTTGTCTGTTATTTTTTTGTTGAGTCATAATTTTTCAATTCCTTATAAATTAAAATATCTTAGCTTATTATTTAGCATGCTTTGAATAATCCGTATTCTTATTGCTATATTTAAAACATATGTCAGTTAGTAAATAGTTCAACTAAACCAAAGCCATTAATAGCCCGGCTGATAAACTTTTTTACCTATTGCTGATTATTTTGCTAACCAGCCATTTTCAAGGTTTAAGGCGTCGTATTTAAATACGATCTTAGGGTCTGGCTGAACAAGCTGCTTATCTTTATCTGCATAGTGAAGTCTGCTTAATAAGTCCTTTATCAGGTTGATACGGGCAAGCTGTTTATCATTAGCCCGGACAATTGTCCACGGCGCGGCAGGGTTATTTGTACGCGCCAGCATTTCGTTACGGGCATGGCTGTACTCTTTCCAAAGTTTAAGCGCCTGTTCGTCTATCGGACTAATTTTCCACTGTTTAAGCGGATCTTTTTTGCGGTCCCTTAAGCGTTTCTCTTGTTCATCCTTGCTGATATCGAGATAATATTTTACGAGCTTTATTCCAGAGCCCATCAGCATATTTTCAAAGTTTGCTACCGTGCTAATAAACTCTTCATATTCGGCGTCGGTGCAAAATCCCATAACGCGCTCTACTCCTGCGCGGTTATACCAGCTGCGGTTAAAAAGAACAAGTTCCTGAGCGGCAGGCAGATAAGGGACGTACCGCTGAAAGTACCAGGACGAACTGTCCCTGTCGGAAGGTTTGCCAAGAGCTACTACGCGAGTTTCGCGGGGACTAAGATGTTCTATAATGCGCTTGATAGCTCCATCTTTGCCAGATCCATCCCGCCCTTCCAGAATTATTAAAATTTTATCGTTACATCCTATAAAATGCTTCTGAAGCTTAACAAGCTCCACCTGTAATTTGTGAAGCGTCCCCTTATAGTCTTTTTTAGTAATCTCTGGTTCCTGCCCCGTTATTTCCGGTTTGTCTTTCTTTTTACTCATGTTTTGCCTCAATTGTTAATTATTTTTTATATTTTATTAACAGTCAAACCTATGCTATCTAAATATAGAATTCTTAGCATTTAGAATTCTTCTTTTACTATAATGTTTTCATTTACTTTTAAATTCGTTAAATCCTTTTCAATAGAGTCCATCATAGGCGGAGGTTCGCACACATAAAAATATTGGTTAATGCCGCCACAGTTGGCTTTGAGAAAATCTTCAGTTATTCTACCGTTTGCATACCCAAGAGAAACTTCATCAGATAATATATTAATAAAATTTCCGCCTAACAATTTTCACATCCGTCCAAAACGAAG
>DBTY01000028.1 GCA_002307295.1 Ignavibacteriales bacterium UBA1304 | reverse complement strand
GGCGTGTGCCGTCCCCTACTCGATTGAAATAAATGATTCTTTACAGGTAAGCGTTCTCGCCGAATAAAGACTCATCTAAACCGTTTGTTTCAGATTCGCTTGTTACGTGAACAGGCGTAATCTTGTTTATAATAAACAACATGGCATAAGTAAATATAAATGCATATGCAGAAGCGCCGACAACTGAAATTAATTCTTTAAAAAAGAAATTAGTTCCTCCTAAAAGAAGACCGTTTGTTCCAGCTGGATTAATATAAGAGCTGGCAAAAATGCCAAGCAAAATTATACCCAGGGTTCCGCCAACGCCGTGAACTCCCCAAACGTCAAGCGCGTCGTCCCAGCCAAGTTTATTTTTAAGCGTTACGGCAAAATAACATACTACGCCTGCAATGATGCCAATTAAAGCCGCATCGATTGTTGAAACATATCCGGCGGCAGGAGTTATTGTAGCAAGACCTGCTACAGAACCGGTAAGCAATCCCAAGAACTTTGGTTTCTTCTCAAAAATCCATGCCATAATTAACCAGACTATAGCGGCAAATGAAGCGGCTACGTCTGTATTTAAAAATGCAAGGCCTGTAATAGCGTCAACTTTTAGCTCGCTTCCGGCGTTAAAACCATACCAGCCGAACCATAATAAACCAGTGCCAAGCGCTACAAGCGGTATACTGTGAGGACCCGAATCCTTAACTTTCCTTTTGCCTACAAACAGCACGGAAGCTAAAGCCGCCATCCCGGCTATTGCATGAACTACAATTCCGCCTGCAAAATCAAGCACGCCCCATTGTTGAAGAATACCGCCGCCCCAAACCATGTGTACAAAGGGGAAGTATACAAAAATCAGCCACAAAACAAGAAAGATAAGGTACGCTTTGAATGTAACTCTGTTTGCAAATGCGCCTGTAATTAAAGCAGGAGTAATAATTGCAAACATCATCTGATAAGCGATTACTACAAAAACAGGAACGCTATGAGATGTTGAGAAAAAGTCAGTCGGAGAGATGCCCATCATAAAAGCGTTGTTAAGATTGCCGACAATGCCGTAAACATCCCCGCTGAAACACATAGAATAACCGAACGCTATCCAGATGATTGTAGTTACGCCCATAGAAACAAAACTCTGGATCATTATAGCAAGAACATTTTTTCTGCTTACAAGTCCGCCGTAAAAAAAGGCTAAACCTGGCGTCATAAGCATCACTAAGCTTGACGCTATTAGCATAAACGCGGTATTTCCAGTATCCATATTATCTCCTGACCGAAAATTGTAAATAAATAATTTGTAAAACCTTCAAAAAAAAATTAGGCGTATTCAGGAAGAATAAAAATGACAAATACTATGAAAAATTTGTAACAAATATTACAAGTATGATGTAATAGAAAATGTTACATGAGAATGTGTAAAATATATTTACATTTCAATGAGTTTGTTCTGGATAACATACTGGGTAAGTTCTACATTTGAATGGAGATTCATCTTTTCGAGTATTCTGTTTCGGTAGGAATAAACTGTATTTATACTGATAGATAAAAGCGCAGAAATGCTTTCGGCTGTTTTGCCGGAGGCGATATGGCACATAATTGTAAATTCTCTGTCTGAAAGCGATTCGTGAGGCAGTTTATTTGAATTTGATTCAAAATTGTTTGCAAGTTTTTCGGCCAAAGCCTGGTTTATGTATTTTCCGCCTGACACAATTTTACGAATTGCTTTTACCAACTCATCCGGCGCGCTTACTTTTTTAAGATAGCCCGAAGCTCCCGCTTTTAATGCGCGTAAACCGTATTGATCTTCGCTATACATGCTTAGTATTAAAACTGGCAGGGAGGGAGTTATCAGCTTTAATTCTTTAAGCGCTTCCAGGCCGTTTTTATCCGGCATATTAATATCAAGCACAACTATATCCCAGTCTTCTTCTTTTATAAGTTCAATCATATCGTCGGCGTTTTCAGCTTCGCCAAGAACTTTCATGTCGTCTTCTTCGGCGACTATTTGCTTTAGACCTTCGCGAACAATTGCGTGATCGTCTGCAATAAGAATTTTAATCATTTTAAATGCCTCTTATAAGCGCTAATTTTACGATTTTAACGGCACGCATACCTGCACTACCGTACCTTTTGACGATCCTTCAATTTTTACCGTTCCGCCTACAATCAGAGCGCGCTCTTTCATTCCTAATATGCCGAGAGATTTTGAGCCTTCAATTTGTCCCTGTGTTATGCCTTTGCCGTTATCGGCAATTTCAAGAATAAGTTTGTCGTCTGAATCTAAAAGCGAGATAGTTATTTTATCCGCTTTTGCATGACGGGCAACATTTGTTAGTGCTTCCTGAAAAATACGGAAAATAGCCGTTGACTTTTCAGGTTCTAAAATAATATCTTTTTTAGGTAAAATATACTCGCATATAATGCCCGCGCTTTTCTGAAAATCCTGCGCCTGCCATTCAAGGGCAGGGATAAGACCCAAATCGTCAAGTATACCGGGACGAAGTTTTGAAGAAATTCTTTGCACAGATTCCACCGTCGAGTCTATTACACAGGATACGAGAGTAATTTTATCTTTCAGGTATTGCTGATCGTCGCGCAGTTTATTTGAAAGCAGAGAAATCTGAATTTTTAACACGGTTAAAACCTGTCCGAGCTCGTCATGAATTTCGCGCGCAATTGAGGTTCTTTCTTCTTCTCTTATTGTTTGAAGATGCGAAGCAAGGCTGCGCAGCTGTTCAGTATAGTCTTTTAGTTTTTCATCAGCAAGCAGTTCTGTTTTTTTTATAATATTGTCGTTAAGCAGTTTGGTCATTTCGTTAAAACGTTTGCCAAGGTTGCCAAGCTCATCGTTCCAGCGTATGTTCACTGCGCCGTCATATTCCTGATTCATTACTTTCCGGGTCGCGCCGTCAAGCTCTTCAACCGAGTTGATTATATTTTCAGAAATAATTATGAATAAAAGGAGCGTTAAAAATAAAACGGTTCCAACGCTTATTAAAGCTGCATTCTTTTTATTTGAAAGAGTTGCTACGCGTTCATGCAGAAGTTTTGTCAGATCGTTTGTAGACGCCTGCCATAGCTTAAATGCGCCCGCATTTGCCAGATTGTATTTTCTAAATAAACTATCGGAATTCAGATTTTCTTCGTTGGTTTCGGTAGAGTTAATAAACGCAGAAGACAAGTCTGTAATTATTTTATAATTTAAATAGGATAAGCTGTGCAGATTGCCGTTAATTATATTTCCGGCGTCATTTTTATAAGCTGAAAGAATTGTGTTCTGTAACGATTCATTATTTGCTTTAATCATTCCGCTTAATAGAATAATGCGCTCTTTATTTATTGATTTATGATTATCATAATTTAATAAAACTATCTGATGAAGCAGATTAAGCTCGTCGGGAATCTTATTGAGCGCCGCGTCCATTAAATAATAGCTATCAAGATCGGGATCCAAAATAAGATTAGAAGAATCGCCGATTGACGTGATAAGCTGCTTTAGTTCTGAGACTAATTCGTCATACTTTTGTTGTTTAGTATTTCCGGCGCTGTTGGATAATTTGAGATATTCATGCCACAAAATGGAGAGGCGGTTTAGTTTTTTAGGCTCTCCAAACGTTTCTGTGGAATCTGAATACTTTTTCGCTACGTTATTTAGCTTTGCGTCGATTTTTAAACCTAAATTATTTAGGTTCTGGATTCCTGAAGCATTATTTGCATAACTTTTTTGGTTAAGAACGTCATAATTATAAATATCGTACAAAAGCGGAACAAATGTTTGAAGATACTGCGCGCCCTTAATTTCTTTTTTGGCAAAGTTTATAGAAATATCTTTTTCTGAAATAAGAAAATACAACAATATTGCTAACGGAAGGGAAAAGCCAAGAGCGACAATCCTAAACTTCCATGCAATCTTTAAGTTGCCAATAAATTTTAAGATAAAAACGGGCATTTTTATTGATTTAGGTTTTGTTATTAATTAAAGTCCAAAATTAAGGAAAAACAAACAAACAAATATATTTTTTATATCTGAAAAAATTTCTTTATTTTACAAGGATAATTTTTTTATGAGCAGTAATGGTAAGCATAGTATTATTAAAAGCAGTTTTGGCATTTGTATCGGCGCTAACAGGCGCAGTAATTATATTTTTTGTAAAGTTTGATCACGAAAAATTATGTTCGGCAATATCTTTTTCGGCGGGAGCTTTGTTTGGCGCGGCAATATTTGCAATTTTGCCGGAAACAGCTGAAAATCTTACTTTTTTAGAAATGGCTTTAAGCGCAGCGTCAGGGTATTTGCTTTTCTATTTAGTCAGCAAGTATTATTCGCATATATGTCCAGCTTGTTCGGCGAGTCATTTTGACGAACAAACGACTAAAAAATTTAGCGAAATAGTAAAAGCTTTGATGGTAGCTCTTTCGTTTCATTCATTTCTTGACGGAGTAGCTATTTCGTCTACAGGATCATCTGTAGTTAACGAAACAAATTCTATTTTTATTGCTATTACGACGCATAAGTTTCCGGAAGGATTAGCGTTAGCTTCGTTAATGATAGGCGCAAACTATAAAAAGCCGAGAATATTTTTATCAGTTTTTATGGTTGAATTAACCACTGTAATAGGCGCAATTGTAGGGGCTACGGTTCTTGCAGACGCCATATCTACTTTCTGGATGGCCATAATAATGGCGCATATAGCGGGCGGATTTGTATTCCTTGCATTCCATGCAATAATGGGGGAGATGTTAAAACATCATACAAAACTTGTAGTAATATCTTTTTCAATTGGAATGCTGCTAATTTTAAGCGTTCATTTAGCTTTTAAATAAATTTTTTGTAAATTTGTAACTCGAATTTAGGAGAGATGCCAGAGCGGTCGAATGGGGCGGTCTCGAAAACCGTTAAAGGAGTAATCCTTTCCAGGGTTCGAATCCCTGTCTCTCCGCAAGAGCCCCTTAGTTTTATATACGCTAAGGGGTTTTTCTTATCCTATTCTTACGGTAAATACTTCCTGTAATCTTTTACAAAATAAATTGCCAACGACTGATCTTATTACAAATCAACGCTTATAAATTCTGGTTCGATCATTTTAATTATTTAAAATGTAGCGGAATAATATCAGTAAAAAGAAATAATTATAAATGTTAAGTTTTGTTATATTTCAAATTTAAATAGTATTTAGGCTTATTAAATATTAGGTATGCAATATTAGACCTCTTTGCGCATATTTCGTATGCGTATTTGTTGGCAAAAATAGTTAACAATGCGGCATATTTAGCGGTATTCGCTTTCTGAAAACCTGAATATAAATCCGACGACAAATTAGTTATATTAAAAAATGTGAAGAGCTAAATGCATAATTACAACGTACCGGTAGTTCTAATTCATAAGATAGACTTTGAGGTATCAGAGATGATATATTCATCGTTGATGAATAAAATACGGGAAAGCAAGCGAAAGAAAATCGAAAGATTCAAATTTCGCGAAGACGCTTTGAGAAGCTTATTTGGCGAGACTCTTTTAATATATGCTTTGGAAAAATATTTTGACTTGGACTATGAAAAAGAAATTATTACCGAAAATGAATTTGGCAAACCATATTTGATTAATAAACAGATTTCTTTTAATATTTCTCATTCGGGAAATTGGTCCGTACTTGTCGGCTTTGCAAATGATGCAGGTATAGATATTGAAAAAATTGAAGAGCCGCCTTATGAAATTATGCCGAAGACTTTTACTCAAAAGGAAATAGACCTAATTGAAAATATAGATCCGCAAGTTAAAGGACGGCAATTTTATAAAATGTGGACGCTTAAAGAAAGTTACGTTAAAATGATAGGGCAGGGGTTATCTTTGCCTTTGGATTCTTTTTCAATTGATATCGAAGATGAGAATAAAATAATCGTAACTGATAATAATCGGCAGTCAACCGATGTACAGTTAAAATTATTCTATCCGGATGCAGAGCATATAGCCGCTATTTGCTTGCGTAATTTTTATAAAGAAATATCTCCAGAGCTTGTTAGTCTAAACGATTTTTTATTTTAAAAAGCAGTCGTCATATATTAAAATAACAAAAATCAATTACCGCCTATTATATGCTTTCGATAAAGCTTTAAATTATTTTCCTTTAATTTTACATTTCGTAGGATGAAACCAAATATAATTTTATTTTCTTTGATAAACCCTCACATAATCTATATCATGATACTGAGGGAAAACTGTTGATGAATCAGGACTGCCTGGCCAGCTTCCGCCTATTGCGGTATTCAATATTAAATAATGCGGCGTGTGGGGAATGCCCTCTTTAGCTGTAAGAATTAGGCTGTCGTCAATATACCACCTGATGGCGTCAGGTTCCCATTCTATGGCAAAAATATGAAAGCCATCGGCAAATGAGAAGTTAGACGTATATTTTCCAGACGAGCTTTTCTTTTCTCCCTTAAAGGAACAATAATGAAGCGTGGCGTAGAATACTTTGGGCTCGTGTCCAAGGTATTCCATGATGTCTATTTCTGTGTACCAAGGTCTGAATTCCGGTATAGAACTTTCTTTACCGTTTGCAACAGCCTCTTGCATTACGTATTCCATCATCCAGTCGCGGTTCTGGGGATAGAGCCAGTATGCCGGCCACATTCCCTGACCAACAGGAAGTCTGCCTCTAATTTCAAATCTGCCATAAGTAACCGAAAACTTGTCTTTTGTGTCAAGTCTTCCGCTCGTATAATGCTGGCTTCCATAGTCTTTTTTGCTGCTTCTAATGCGAAGATTTCCGTTTTGCAGATAAACTTCCTCAGGAATATAGTATTGTAACTCGCCATGTTTGCTTGTTTCCCTGGTAAGAATGTTCCATTTAGATTTGTTTAATTTTTTACCATTAAATTCATCATGCCAGATAAGTTTCCATTCTTTTTTGTTAGCCGCATTTTGACAGAAAGATACTCTGCCGCTAAAGAAGACAAAGACGAGTAAAACAAAAGCAATTTTTATATAATTCATATTTTATTATTATTTCCCTAAAAAGCCAATTATAAGCAGTTATGCCTTTGGATTTTATTTAATTCATGATTGTAAAAACTTACTTGTTTGTAATATTCTTTGATTTATTTCCCAAGTTTTTGCATCTTATTTTATCGCCCAATATATCTCAATTAAAATAGTTTTTTATCGATTAAAATTACATATTTTAAAGTGAACCAACTAATTAATATAGAACTTTTATTTTATATAAAGGATAACTTATTTAACATAAACAGTAAACCGAACTGTATCAATTGGGGGAACGTTTTTTAGCCATTCCTGCCGTTCGGCTAATGATATAGTAGACTGTCCTTTGTTTTCGGCATGGAAATAAAATGTTTCTACTGTCATTCCGCCTGGAATGAATATAGTCCCGTCTTTAGGTTTATAAGTAAGGCTGTCTAATTTGAAGCAGTCCGTATTAGTTATAACGTAATCCCACTGGTAACCGGCGTCAGCGCAAAGATCGAGCTCAAGTTTAATTCTTTGATACGGCGCGACAGTTAGAGTTTTTCCATTGACCTGCGAGTTAAATGGAGCTTCTGTAGGTAATGAATCGTTAGAACATCCGGCAAAATAAAATGAAAGCGCAATTAACGCAAAAAAATATTTACGCATGACAAATCCCTTATAGTAATTCAAAAAAAAGTATTAGAACTATTTTATATAGCTAATCAAATTAACATATAGGCAGGGAATTGTTTTTATAAATTATGAAAGTAGTTCTTAATACAAACAATCTCCGCTCTATTGTTCGCTCCTAAGTAATAATAATTAATTATGAGAGTGCATAAATCAATTATTATTAATTTATAATATCAGTGATGAAATGTCAATCAATTATTTAGGATTCGCCGAATTAAAAATGGTTTTATTGACTTAGCCATTTTTTTAACGCAGTTACTTTTTCGCGGCTAACGATAATTTCGGCGTTTATATCAGGCTTTACTATTATTTGTAGTCTGGCGCCCGGATAATTTTTTAAGTTAAGTATGGAGTTTATATTTATTAAACACTGCCTGCTAGCGCGGAAGAAAATTTTTGGATCGAGAGATTTTTCAAGATCGTCAAGAAAAGAATCCATTATAAATTTTTTCCCATCCATCGTATACATATTTACTATCTGCGAACTGACAATGAAAAGAGCTACCTCAGACGCTGCAAAAGAAACAAGCGTTTGCCTTTGTTTTACAAGAAATCTTGTTTTATAAATTGGCTTATTCTCCTGCATGTCCTTGAATAGATTTAATAAACTCCCGGAATTGTTGTTAGAAAAATATTTGTGGAATTTTTCGATGGCTCTTTCTAATTCAACAGTGGAAATTGGTTTTAAAAGGTAATCGACGCTATTAACTTTAAATGCGTTTATTGCGTATTCGTCATAAGCGGTTGTAAAAATTATTGGAGTATCAATTGTAATAAAATTAAAAATCTCAAAACAAAGTCCGTCTGATAGTTGAACGTCCATGAATATTAAATCAGGCATATCGTTAGAACGGAACCATTCCACTGAGTCTTCTATACTTTCAAGGGTCGCAATTACTTTTATTTGGGAAGCTGTTCTTTGCAACAGTTTTGTTAGTCTGTCTGAATTAGATATTTCATCTTCAATTATTACAGATTTCATTTGCCTCATCCTGATTTAATAAAGGTATTTTTACGATAAAATAAGATTCGTTTTCTTCAATAATTACTTTTCTGTTTGTAAAGTATTCATACCGGTTAATAATGTTTTTTAACCCAAGTTTTGTTGAGTCTGCGATAGTATTTTTTCTTTGCAGATTATTTTTAACTACAAGATAATTCTCAGATTCTTCAATATATATTTCTGCATTTAACGGCTTTTTGGAAGATACTATATTATGCTTTATCACATTTTCTATTAACATCTGAACAGACAAAGGCGCGACATAACAAGTATAAAATGCTTCTGAAATATTTATGCTGCAATCAAAACCCTGATGAAATCTTTTTTTAAGTAAAAATGAGTACGATTTAACAAATTCTAGTTCAGAAAATAAACAGATCAACTGTTTATCCCGGCTTGATAGTACGTACCTGTAAACATTCGATATCTCCTGAACAAATTGTACGGCCAAAATCTGGTCTTCTTCTATGACGGATATAAGAGTACTAAAAGTATTGAAAAGAAAATGAGGATTAACCTGGCTTTTAAGAGCCTCGTATTGCGAGCGCAAATTTTCTTCCTGCAAATTAGCAAGTTCAAGAGTTTTAACCATAATCTCTTCTTTAGCTAATTTATACTTATCCTGAACGTCAACATAATAAAGCAGCAATTGATGAGCCAGCGCAAATACAAGAACCAATACGCCCCAGCCGTATAGACTGAACTTAAATGGAAGATTAAAAGTTTCTTGCAACAAATCGTTTAATGAGCATAGCATAAAAATAACTAATGCGTATATAACCGGACGGGAGCTCTTTTTGTTATAGTAACCAGATATAAATATGATTAACAAAATGAGAACAATTATACCTGCAAAAGTATAATTGATAGTAGGGAAATAAGCTATCGATTTTAGATCAATGAAAAGTACGCAAAGAAATACTAACGCATAGACGGCGCTTATCTGCCACAATCTTCGTAAAAGCTTTTTCCAGCCGGGACCAAAAAGCATTTCAATGAAACCGATAAAAACGGGAAGCGAAAGAAACAGAGCCACAATATCAGCAAGCTCCATCCATTCATACTTCAAATGAAGAAGATCGCCTAATTCAACCGGATGCGTCAGATAATCAAAACCAACGCACAAACATATTACTCCAAAAAGCAGGAAGTTGTACAGTCTTAAAGAATACCGAACTGCAAATACGAAAAGAGAAAATACTCCGATAAAAAAAATAATTCCTCCTATAATCGAAGAAATTATAGTTTCGTGGTATACTTCAAAATCTCTTTCTTCTTTAAGTTCAAGCAGTTTATTGGCGGAACCAAATTTCAGCTCTTGTATTTCGCCTAAAGGGTATAACGTAATAATGTGAATTTTAAGATATAAATATTGTCCCCTATAAACTGAAGTTAGGGGGATTACGTATGCGGCTGGCGAGCCTCTGTGAAGCAACATATCCTTCGTATCAAATATCTTTTCTGTATTCAGGTATATTTCCATATTACGAAAATAACCTTTAATGAAAAACGCGGGATTTTTCCATTCAGAAAAAGAAATCGGGATTCTAAACCAAAGATCAGAGCCAATTATTAAATCGTTTAATTTTATTAAATTAGGATTTTTCCAGTTCGGTTCCGTTTCAATTCGCAACAAAGGAAGATTAGAGTTTTCAACTTTGTAAACTGTATGCGCTGTATCGGGGTCTTCATAACCGCTTTTGGGTTGATCATAAGCTATAGCGCGGACGTTCAGCAGAATCAATCCCAATAGAATATATAACCAGTATTTTACCATTTATTTTCGCATATAATAACTAAAGCGAGTCCGAAACCAAACCCGCTTTAGAAAAATAAAGTTATTAATGTTAACTAAAATTAAAACAAAATAGCTATTTAATTATATTAAACACAATCGTGTCTTTTATTGCAGAGGCAAATACGCCAATCCCATCGCCTTTTAACACCTGAATAGGCTCATGAAAATTGCCGTCGTCTTCTTCAACATTATTAGAAGTAAAGAAATAATTCTTAAAATTTATATCGCCAGCATATACGGCTATTCTGTAGGAGCCGTAAAACCAAATTCTAAACGCGTCAATCTTTAATGTATATGTTGATGTCGTATTAGAGTTTATTTCGCTAACAGCCTGATATTGCATCTTATAGTCATTTATATTTTTCCTTACGTCGACGCTGTCAATATTGGTAACATACGGGTTAGTATATATGAACGAAGAAACGCTTGCATCGCGCGCTAAAATTGAAAAAAGATATATTTCGGTTCCAGCAGAAGGCGTATACGTTATAACAATCGGTTCCTGGTTATATTTTAATGTCCCTAAAACATGCTCGCTTAAAATGCTAAAACCCTTTTGAGGAACAGTTGTGACTGATTCGGTCTGAAGCTTTTTCCCGTCGATTACCGCTGAAACTTCCAGCGTGTATGTTTTACCAGGTTCAACTAATATGCTATTATTGTAATAAGTCTTTGTCAGCGGGTCAAACTGAAGAGCGGTTCCGTTAATAGTAACGGAAGTTGAATTATCTTCGGGAGTTAAATAAAGCTTATTCAAATTTACGTCAGAGCCAAGGCGATAGTTTCGCATGATTTTAATATTTGCTACTGTCTGATTTGCGTAAATGTAGCCTTCAACCGCAATTTTAGGCTCGTAAGTCACGCTGTTTAAATCTACATTCGGATCTCCGCAATTCAAAAACAGAAACGGCAAAATTATAATTATAAATATTTTTAATGTTTTCAATTATTTTTTCCTTTATATCTTATCAAAATTTATTTATCAGGCTATTTAGAATTTAACAGTTACGCCAATACTTGGAAGAATGGGGAGCATATTAACTTTCTTAACTGTTTGGATAATGCTGTTATTCTTAAATTCGCTTTGATATTGGATAAACCAAATATTCTTTCTTGCTCCAATATTAAATATTTGAAGATATGGAGAAAGAGTCCAGCTTCCATAATCTTTTTCATAAGTAATACTTAAATCCATTCTGGAATAAGCAGGCAAGCGATATGAGTCAATAGAGCCTGGGTATAATTTGTATCCGGGTATATTTTCTCCCGGGATTGTGTTGTCGTTTCCGTCAGGAACAGTAGAAACCTGATAGGCGGAAGCCGGAGCAGTAATTGGCTGACCAGAAGCGTAAATAAAATTAAGACCTAATAACCATTTAGATGATTTTGGAGTTGGTTCGCCATTCCAGTTTCCGCTGAACAAATCGTTTATATCGCTGTTCAGTATGAAATTAACAACAGAAGCTCTGTCGTGTCTTGGCGCATATTCGTTTCCCTGATTAATTCCGTCATACGTGTTTTTTGTTCTTGCTAACGAATAAGAAACCCAGCCAGTAATTGCGCCAACGTCCTTTCTTAATAATACTTCAAACCCAAGAGAATTGCCGTCGCCGCGAGTAAATATGCCTTTTGTGTTGTTATATACTGGATTTCCGGAAGCGTCAAAATATCCGGGGGTTACCATTGCGTTAAGGTTCTGGTTATAAGAGTACAGATTTTTGTAATCTTTATAATAAGTTTCTACTTCAAGCTGAAGTAGGTCTCCCAATTGTTTCTGATAACTTAGTATATAATGATATGAGTTTGACGGTTTTATATATTTATCGGCAGAACACCAGATACTAGAGAAAAACAATCTTGGCACTCTGTCTAAATACTGGTGATAGATGCCGGAAGCAAATTTAATGCTGCTTGTTTCAGACAGCCTGTATTTAATAGCTAAGCGGGGTTCTATATTTGTAGAACTTATATCGGCCTTAAAATAATTCAATCTGGCTCCCGCTTCAAAATCCCACAAAATAGTAGGACTCCAACCCGCGTTTAAGTAGGCGGTAGTGAGATGATCCTTTTGCTCAATATCTACGCGTCCCTGTTCCCATTCTTCATCATAAAGGAAACGTAGTACTTTATGTTCTGCGCCGAGTTTGAATGTTAGCTCATTTGTAGCATAGTATTCGATCAATCCTTTGAATGAGTAATCGGAAAGTTCATTCTTTTCGCTCAAATTTAAAATCTTATCGAATTTAAAATTTGAACTAAAACTGCTCCCCGTAACCCAAAAGCTTGAAAATATATTTTGATTGAAAATATGCTTCCAGTTTAGACTGCCTGTGGTATTGCCCCAATCATAGAAAAACCCAAATGATTGAGGAGCGTCTTTATCTTGTTTGTACTTAAGATTATCGCTGCTCTTGAAAAAGCTTAACGACAATTTGTCTTGTTCTGAAAGATCAAAAAAACCTTTTAAATTACCGTCATAAAAATAATAATCCGGAATGTCTTTACTCCACTTTGCGTAAGTTTGGTCTATGTATGTTCTTCTGAAAGATCCTGAAATAGAGCCGATGCTGCCAATAGGGATTTGTAAAGTAGTAGAACCAGAAAGTAGACTAAGATTAAATATTCCCTCAAATTTGTTTCTGTTGCCGTCCAAATTAGTAACGTCAAGCACTGAAGAAAGTCTGCCGCCATATTCGGCTCCAAAACCGCCTTTAGAGACTTCAACTTTTTTAATTGCATTAGTGTTAAAAGTAGAAAAAATGCCAAAAGCATGATCTGGATTGTAAACGTCGGCTCCGTCAATCAAATATAGGTTTTGGTCAGGCGTTCCGCCGCGGACATAAAGTTCGGAAGAAAAATCGGAAATTGCAGTTATACCCGGCATAGTTTGCAGAGCTCGTAAAAGATCGGCTTCTATCACCTTTGGTATAGCGTTTACCTGCGAACCGCTCATTTCAATCTTTGAGGCGGGCTTTGCAAAAAGTTTATCGGCTAATTTTTCTTTATCGCTTGAAATTGTAACTTCATTAATATTTACTGATTTTGGCGATAGTTCAACCCGTAGCTGTTTGTGTTGATCTGCGCTAACGTCAACATCAACCGAAATAGTCTTGTAGCCAACAGAGCTAAACTGCAAGGTTTGCTTGCCAATAGGCGCGCTGTTTATTACAAAGTAACCGCTGTTGTTAGTGCTGCCTCCAATTCCAGCGTTTTTGATATACACGTTAACTCCAATCATAGCCTCGCCGTTAGAAGAATCGTAAACAAAACCGCTGATTGTAGCTTTTTTCGATTGCGCAAATGTTTCTGAAATTAAAAAGCACATTAATATAAAAACAAATGCATTAAATAAACGTTGGTTAGTCATAAGTCCCTTCGATATAGTTAGATTTCATATTTTACAGAGTGCAAAACTATCTATTGCCAATTACTTAAAAAAGGGGAAAGGGATGAATCGTCGAAATTGAAGGATGAAACTACTTATTTGCTTTGCGAATGGCGAAAATCAAATGAATAATTATTTAAAAGTAATAATTTAATTGTGAATTTTATTAATTTATTAAAATTGTTCTAAATAAATATGGACTAAACTAATTTCGGGGTATTTATGAAAGC
This sequence comes from Ignavibacteriales bacterium UBA1304, assembly GCA_002307295.1. GTDB lineage: Bacteria > Bacteroidota > Ignavibacteria > Ignavibacteriales > Ignavibacteriaceae > UBA1304. The sequence continues at coordinate 28,815 of DBTY01000028.1, read as the reverse complement.
TGAAACAATAATATCGTTAGTAAAAGAGAATGAAAAAATTAACAGCAAAAGTTCGCGGAATGGTTACTATGGCGCTTGGTTGCAATTAGTTATTACAGTAAGCATGTTAATAGGATTATTTTTATCTTCGATAGAACCGGCAGTATTTAAGGGCGTGGAGTGGACTCTCGCTATTATGTTAGTTATTGCGTTGGCTCTTCTTTTGCAGGCGTTTTATGTCATAATAAGATATGTAACAAATAAAAAATTCGCAATTATTATTGAAGCTTTACTGGAAAATAAAACGGAGTAATTATCAAAAGCATATATCTAAACGTCATATAATAAAAAATATTAATTGAATTAAAAAAATTAATAATAAAAAAGTCAATTCTGTTTTGAAATATTATACAAATATATTAGTTTTTATTCGGAAACTAATATTGTTTCCTAGGGTTCTGGTTTTATAAGTAACAAAATAAATTTTTCACATTTTTCAGGAGTTAGTATGAAAAGAAGTTTATCATTTTCTCTTGTTAGCCTGTTTGTTGCTACTTTATTTATAACATCTGCAAGCGCGCAGTGGACGCTTCAGACCAGTCCTGTTGCCACTGCCACATTTGAAACAGTAAAAGCTGTAAATGACAATATTGTTTGGGCGGGAGGGAAAAATGGCGTCGTTGTAAAAACGGTAGACGGCGGTAAAACATGGGTACAAAAAACATTGGTTGACTCTGTTGGCACCACACGCGTTAATTCAATTGAAGCATTTGATTCTTTGACAGCATGGGTTGGCTGCATATCAACTGGTTCTGCTGGCGTTACTATTTATAAAACTTCTGACGGCGGCAAAACGTGGGTTAAACAGTATTCGGATCCTGCGGTTTCTTTTACAGATGGGTTCCGTATGTATGATGCTAATAATGGTATTTTAGTAGGTGATCCTACAACATATTGGTATATACTTAAAACTACTAACGGCGGTACTACCTGGACAAGAGTTGATAGTTCTAAAACAGCTACAGATACAATTGCGGAAACAGAAGTAAGCGTTACAGGCGGTTTGGAAATAAATGGCAATAATGCATGGTTCTGCACATATAATAATGGAAATTATAGCGCTCGCGTTTATCGTTCAACTGATAAAGGAGCAAGCTGGGCAGTTTCTGCTCAGCTTACCGGTATCGACGTTCTGTATGCAATTAGCTTTAAGGATTCATTAAATGGTTTGGCTACATCTTCTGATGGTAATGTTGTAAAATCGACTGATGGCGGTAAAACCTGGACTATAATTAAAAAGATTACAACTCTTGGTTTAAGAGGTCTTAGATATATGCCTGGCACAAATACGGCTTTAGCAGTTGGCGCATCAGGCGTTTCTTTCCTTACTCAGGATGACGGCGCTACATGGAGTACGATTACTCCTCTTAACACAAATACTCTACGTGGATTATCAGTTTCTTCGAGTAGAAGCGTCGCTTGGGCTGTTGGCGATGCAGGCGCTATTCTGAAATGGAGCGGCTCTACTTTGCCAGTTGAATTAACTTCTTTTAAAGCCGCTAAAGCTGGTTCTTCGGTTAATTTAAGCTGGACTACTGCTACTGAAACTAACAACAGAGGCTTCGAAGTTGAAAGAAAACTTATTAATGATAAAGAGAATTCTTTTGTTGTTATAGCTTTTAAAGCAGGCGCAGGAACATCTTCAGAAGTTAGAAATTATAACTTTACTGACGACATTGCTAACCTTGCCGGAACAGCAGTAGCATATAGAATTAAGCAGGTTGATTTTGACGGTACTTCTTCTTACAGCAGTCAAGTTCTAGTTGATCTTACAACTCCTGTTAAGTTTAATTTATCGCAAAATTATCCTAACCCGTTCAATCCAACCACAACTATTAATTATTCATTGCCAAGCGATTCAAAAGTATCTGTAAAGGTATACGACGTATTAGGCAAAGAAGTAGCTACGTTGGTAAACGAAACAAAATCAGCCGGAAATTATCAGGTTAATTTCGACGCTTCAAAATTAGCAAGCGGCGTCTACATTTATAAAATTCAGGCTGGTAATTTTATTGCTACAAAGAAACTTACTTTAATGAAGTAAAAGTTTTTTTTATAAGTTAGTTTTACAAAAGGCTGAAGGTTTGAAATATGACTTTCAGCCTTTTCTATTTTTAAAGTTGTATAGCTATTAAATCCTTTTTTTAGTATTTTCTAATCTCCTCTCTTTATGGAATGTGCATAAATATTTTTATTATCTATCTATAGCAAAACTGAGGGCGAAATGAATGTTCTGAAAAAAATATCTGGTAAATCATTAGCGTTAGAAGGAGCTCTAAAAATAGTTCTTATTTATGTGATGATTAGTTTTATGTGGGTATTTTTTTCGGATTATTTAGTAGCTCTTCTTATAAAAGATTCACGAATAGCGACTAATATTAGTATTCTAAAAGGCTGGGCGTTTATTGCTATTACATCCATGCTATTATATGTGCTAATAAGACGATTTGCCGTTACTAAACGGAAAATTGAAAAAGAATTATTCGTTAGCGAAAAGCGATGGGAATATGCGCTTAATAGCGCAAAGGACGGGGTGTGGGATTGGGAACTTAACAGCAATAAAATATATTTTTCGCCTCAATGGAAAGAAATGATTGGCTATTCTGATGAAGAATTTGAAAACAGCTTTGACGCATTGATAAGAAATCTACACGAAAACGATAAAGAAAGGGTTACTTCGGAAATTAAAAAACATCTCAATGGCGAAACTGAACAATATCTTTGCGAATACCGCATGCAGACTAAAAGCGGCAATTATAAGTGGATTCTTGCAAGAGGCAAGATAACTGAGTATTCGCCGGAAGGCATTCCGCTGCGCATGATTGGCACGCATACAGATATTTCCACACGCAGGGCTCTTGAAGACTCAATAAGGCAAAGCGAGGAAAAATACAGGCTTATTTCTGAAAATACTGACGACGTTATATGGGTGTATGATATTGCAATTGGAAAGTATACGTTTGTTAGTCCTTCCGTATTTAAATTAAAAGGTTTTACTTCTGAAGAAGTTATGCGGCATGGATTAAAAGAATCGCTGACGGAAGAATCCTACAATGAAATTAATAAAACGCTGCCAGGCCGGATGCAACGGTTTATGAGGGGAGACGAATCAGAAAAATCAAAGTTATATGAAGTTTCTCAAACTTGTAAAGACGGTTCTATTATTAATACAGAAGTAGTTACTACTTTGATAAAAGGGGATGACGGTTTTGTAAAGGAAATTTTAGGAGTAACAAGAGACGTTTCAATCAGGAAACAGGCGGAAAAAAAACTTATAGAATCAGAAGAAAAGTATCGTTCAATTTATGAAAACAGCAGCGTTGCCATAATAATCGCTAATCCCAACGGAGTTATTGTGTCGGCCAATCAGGAAGCTGTTAAATTGTTTTGCATGACAGAAGAAGAATTGCGTAATGCCGGATACCATGGAATAATGGATGACAGCGATCTGCATTTAGAAGAACTTTTATCCAACATAAATTTAAATGGAAACGCGCATGGCGAAATTACTTTCATTAAAAAAGACGGAAGTAAATTTTGGGGAGATATTTCATCCAATATGTTTACTGATATTCACGGCGATTTATTTAACACGCTAATTGTGCGCGATCTTACAGAGCAGAAAAAAGCGGTTGATTTATTGCGTAAAAGCGAAGAACTATATAGAAATATATTTGAGTATTCTCCGGTTGCAGCAGTATTCTGGGATAGAGAGGCTCATATAATCTTTTGGAATAAAGCCGCAGAAAAAGTATTCGGTTGGGTTAAGGAAGAAGTCATCGGTAAAAAATTCACGCAGTTTTTCATCCCCGAAGAAGATAGAGAAAGCGTGGAAAGCAACGTACACTATCTGATTAATAATATTCCGCGAGAAACCACATTAAATAAAAACAATAGAAAAGACGGCTCTAACATTTTATGCGAATGGAACAATACGATTATTCATGACGAAAACGGAAATGCTATTACAGTTATTTCTCTTGCAAAAGACGTAACTGAAGAAAAAAGATTAGAATCGGAAATTAGAAAATCGCAAAAAGAACTTCATGAATTAAATGAAAAATTGGAACAGCGCGTGATTGAAAGAACTAATCAGCTTGAAATTGCAAACAAAGAGCTTGAAGCGTTTAGTTATTCTGTTTCGCACGATTTACGAGCCCCTCTTAGGGCTATTGACGGTTTTTCTCAGATGGCGGTTGACGATTATAAAGATGTACTTGACGATAATGGGAAACGGATTCTTGGCATTATTCAAACAAGCGTAAAAAAAATGGGACATCTGATAGACGATCTTCTTTCTCTTTCCCGATTAGGCAGAAAAGCTGTTTCGATTTCTGAAGTAAATCTAAAACCTCTTTTTGAATCAATATATATAGAACAGATTGCGCAGTATGATAATCTAAAAATAGATTTCGTAATTAGCGATCTGCCAAAGGCTAATGTAGATTATAATCTTATTAAACATGTGATATATAATTTAATTTCCAATGCCATTAAGTTTTCAAGCAAAGCGGAAAGTCCTAGAATTGAAATATGCGGTTACGAAGAAGGAGACGAAACTGTTTTTTTAGTTAAAGATAACGGTTCAGGTTTTAATATGAAATATGTGGATAAACTTTTCGGCGTTTTTCAACGGCTTCACTCTGAAGAAGAATTTCAGGGAACAGGAGTAGGATTGGCCATAGCTCAAAGGATCATACATAAACATAACGGAAGAATTTGGGCAGAAAGCGTTCAGGGCGAAGGAGCAAAATTTTATTTTGCGTTACCCCGTGTTAAAAGCGATTAATGAATTAGCAGACCTAAGTATTTCCATTTTATACGCAATATGAAATAAAGAAATTCAATAATATTTTATAAAAAAGAGGCTCAACATGGTTAATGCAAACGAAATTGAAATCTTACTTGTTGAAGACAATCCTTATGATATGGAGCTTACTCTAAGAGCTTTGAAGGGAAGTCTTATTAATAATATCCATGTGGCGCGCGACGGCGAAGAAGCCCTTGAGTATTTGCTCCCGGAAGGAGCAGATAAAGAAAATGAGCCGAAAAATTTACCTCGCGTAATTCTACTTGATCTAAAACTTCCCAAAGTTGACGGGCTTGAAGTGCTTAGAAGAATAAGGGAATCTGAAAAGACAAAGCTTATCCCTGTAGTTGTGCTAACATCGTCGCTTGAAGAAAAAGACGTAGTTGAAAGTTACAGGCTTGGAGTTAACAGCTACATAGTTAAACCAGTTGAATTTGATCAATTTATAAAATCTGTATCGGAATTAGGTCTTTACTGGTTATTGCTTAATAAACCGCCTTTCTGAAAAAAAATATTTTTACAGACTATCAGAGAGTTCAGAAAAGAGATTAAATATCAGCAAGAAGCTTTGTGTTAATATTGGGTTTTGCTGCATCAAAGTATTTTACAAGCCTTGCAATGAGTTCTCTTTTCTCAACGGGTTTCTGGATAATTTCTTCAAAACCTACGTCTTTATGAATATTGTCTAATTTGTATTCAAGAGAGTAGGCGGTTAGCGCTACGACGGGGATATGTTTGAATCGTTCATCCCCTTTAAGATTCATCGTAAGATGAATGCCATCCTGCGGCTGTTTCAAATTAATATCCATTAAAATAAGTTTTACTTCGTTGGCAAAAAGCTGACTTATTGCAGTATCTACCGTTTTTGCTCCAATTACTTCATAGTACTTCTTTAAGAAATACTCAACAGCTATAAACGCTTCTTCAGAATCCTCTACATAAAGTATTACTGGTAACATTGACTGTGCGCGGTTTGTCATAAGATGCCCTCCTTATGAATTATGTTTTATAATATAGCGCTATTTATGATTCAGAAGCAAATTAATTATTTCTATTTTTTCGTAAAAGTCAGACAATTCTTTTGTCTACTATAAGCTTGTTTTTTAGAATGGACATATCTAATTTGGCTTTTATAAAAAAATTATTCTTCACTATATAGAGAAACAAATGGCTGAGCAGGAACTAACATGCAACTTTTGCGGCGACATAATTAAAGAGGATGACGAATATTGCGTTAACTGCGGCTCTATTTTTGTCGATGACGCATTATGTAATAATCATGAAGATACTGAAGCAGATGGAGTATGCGTAATTTGCTCTTCTGCTTTTTGTGATAAATGCGGAGAGTTTACGAATGGCAAATTTCTTTGCCGCGAACATGACGGTTATGAAATTATCGATTCCATGGCGCGGGTTTTTAGTTCTAATGACGCTTTGAAAATAGAATACTTTAAAAACATTTTGGAAAATGAAGGATTGCATCCGTTTATTTTTAAACGTGAAGGGAACTCAATTCCGTTTAAGGGGGAAGATTATCCTTTCTTTGGGAAAAATGGAGGCGCTCTTTCGTTGTATGAAGTTAAAATAATGACGCCGTTTTATGAAGTTCAAAAAGCTGAAGATATAATTAACGGGTTAGAGGAAAATAAATCAGAGTAAAACAGTGGCGGCAATTTATCAGATTGCTATGTTCTGAGATTAAAAAAATAACCTTGCGGCATAGTAGCGGCAAGGTTATTTAAGTCTTGATAAATATTATTACTTATCGCGTACAAAAATTTCCTGCAACAATGTAAGCAAGTCTCCTTTTGAAAATGGTTTTGATAAATAATGGGAACATCCTTCCTCAAGAAATTTAGCTTTATCGCTTGTCGCCGTATAACCGGTTACAGCAACAATAGGAGTAGACTCGTATTCATGTATTCTTCTGATTTCTTTTGTAGCTTGCAGGCCGTCCATACCCGAGCCTAAATTAATATCCATAAGAATAGCGTCGTATTTCTTTTGACTTGCATATTGAATTGCATCCAAACCGTTGGATACAGGATCAACATTATAAGCTTTTTTAAGATACATTTTTGTAATAGTCTGATTTAGAACGTTATCTTCAACAAGCAGAATTGACTTGGGCTCTGAGGAAGTATTGGTCTTTTTTGCGGGACTATTTGTCGAAGCGCTTTTAGCGACTGATTCGTCTTTAATTTCCGCTTTTAGCGTAAGCGTAAACTCTGAACCAATTCCGGCTTCGCTTTTCAATTCTATCTCTCCATCCATCAATCTTGCCATTCTTCTGGCGATGCTTAATCCTAATCCGCATCCTTCATAGCTGCGGGAAAGGCCTTCGCTAACTTGTCTGAATTCTTCGAATATAATTTTGAAGGATTTTTTCTCAATTCCTATTCCTGTATCTTTTACAATAATAACGGCTTGTTCGTTGGCATATTTTACTTCAATATTTATTGAACCTTTAGAAGTAAATTTTATTGCGTTATCTAAAAGATTAGAGATAATCTGGCGATATAAGTTATCATCGGCAAGTATATAAAAATCGTTTTTGGCAGGAGAGAAATTCAATTCGATATTTTTCTCTTTAGCCTGGGCTATAAATTGGTTAACAATTTGTTCTGTTTGCTCGTTAGCATGCAATTGCTGTATTTTGAAAAATATCGAGCCGGATTCTAATTCCGAAAAACTTAAAATAGAATTAAACGTATTAACAAGTCTGTTTGAAGACGTCAGAATATGATTAGCCATAACGGCAAGGCTGTTGTCTTGCAGGTCATTTCTTAATATATCAGCCGAACCAATAATGCCGTTCATTGGAGTTCGAAATTCATGGCTCATATTAGCGAGCAGGGATGATTTAAGTTTGTTGGCTTCTTCGGCTTTTTCAAGAGCTTTCTTTAAGTTTAAATCATTGCGTTTTTTTTCTGTAATATCCTCTTTAACGGCTAAATAATTTGTAATATCGCCTTGCTCGTCCTTGATTGGGGAAATTGACGCAGATTCCCAATAAAGTTCTCCGGATTTCTTTTTGTTCAGAAATTCCCCATGCCATATATTTCCTGAAGAAATAGTATTCCATAACGTTTGGTATTTAGAATCAGAAGTTTTTCCGGATTTAAATAATCGGGGGGTTTTCCCAAGAACTTCGTCGCTTTGGTAACCAGTGACGCTAATAAATGTATCGTTAACGTAAACAAGATTTCCTTTAATATCCGTAATCAAAATAGAAGCCGGGCTTTGATCTACAGCGCTTTTCAAGTTTCTTATTCTTATGTCTTTTTGTTTCTTTTCGGTAATGTCAAGATTTGTTCCTATAAACCTGATAGGCGTTCCGTCTTTATCCCATTCTGCAACTTTCCCTTCATACCGAACCCAAATATAACGCCCAAATCTAGTCATAATACGAAATTCACATTCTACGGTTGAAAGGCTTCCATTTAGAGCTTTTTTGAAAACACTGTCGTAAATGGTTAAATCGTCAGGGTGAACTTTTTCTCTTATATCATCGCTAGAATAAGAAGAATTTTTGGGATATCCTAAATTATTGACCCAGTTTGGCGAGTTTAAAAATTTCCCGGTCTTTGCATTATAATCCCAGAATCCATCTCTTACGGTGCTAAGGATAATGGAAAGCCATGCTTCGCTTTTCTTTAATTCTTCTTCCGCGTTTTTACGCTCTGTGATATCGATACCGGATCCAATAAATCCATTAACAGAACCATCTTTTGCAAAAAGCGGAACCCCGGTAGAAAGTATCCATCGGTAATTCCCATCGGCTCGTAAAAATCTGAATTCAGTCTGAAACTGCGTTGCAGAATCAAAAGAAGAAGAATAAATTGTCCAATACTTGTCGCGGTCTTCAGGATGAATTAGAAGCAGCCATTTATTGCCTAAAAGATTTGTCAGTTGTTTGCCGGAAACAACTAACCAAGTTTTATTAAAATAAGAAAATTTCTTATCTGAACCGGCTCTCCATATAAGCTCAGGCACATTGTCAGCTAATGAACGAAATCGGGATTCGCTTACGCGGATAGCGTCTTCTATGATTTTTTGTTCTGTAAAATCTACAGCAATACCGGCTTCGCGCTGTATTTGTCCGTCACTATCAATTATTGGGATAGTTTTTGCAAATATCCAGCGAATTTCGCCGTCGGGCCTAATAATTCTGTATCTCATAAAAGTAGGCTTTCCAGCGGCTTTTTCCTTAAATGCAATTAACAGTTGAGCTTTGTCGTCTGGGTGTATCGATTCAAAAAAAGAACTGGCGTCATGATAAAAACTAAATCGGGATTTTCCCCAAACTTCTTCATAAGCGTAATTTACATATTCAATTTTGTTTGTGTTACGATTTTTTATCCAACAAACGTCTTTTATTTTTTCAATAAAATTTCTGAATAATTCTTCTCTGAATTCGAAAGATATTTTTGCAAGTTTATATTTACTTAATTCGTTTTGCAGATTCTCGATTATACGCCATAGTTCAAAAATATTTTTCGATTCTTTCCCTTTTGTTTCGAAGCTTATGGTTTCTTGTTTCTGGTTGTTTTGGGCTGGAGCTGATATAAAAGGATCGTTCTTTTGAATAGTAAGATTTTGAAAAGATGTTTTATCAAATCCATTTTTAAGCGCTAAAGCGGCGAAATCAAAAAATATTTCAAGAGAAGCCTTCAGCTCAAGAGAGTAATATGTTAACCCATCTATCTTAAAAACGCCCGAAATATCATGTCCCGTTTTCAGTGGAAAGACGCATATCCATTTTTTTTGAACGCAAAAATCAGAATCTGCTTCTAATATTTCATCTTGAATATTAATAATAGTGTGTTTTTTTTCAAAGGCTTTAAGCGCAAGGTTGTCGCTTATTTCATTAAGAATCAGTCTGTTCTCGTTCTCGTCCTGATAATAAATCGCATCATTGTATATAAAATAAATTGATAAATTAGCGCCGCCAATATTTTCATAAACGATATTGATAATATTGTACATTATATCGTTTAAAGCTGGAGCGGCATATATATTCTTAATCATGTTGTTAATTAGCTGTAGATAAGACCTTTGGGGGATAAATCGTCTATTACGTTTCTTTAATCCGGTCTTGTCCTTTTGCGAGGAAGAATTAAGCTTGATCATATTGTTTCCAGTTTATTAGCTTAAGAGTATAAAATCATTCTACATTTTTAAAAGATAAGAGCTTGAACTTAAATATGCAAAGCATAAAAAAAGGTATCATGATATTTTTTTGCACATTGTAATAAAATCGCATTATATTAATGTAATCAAAAAAGTCATTATCTGTTTTTACTAATAATTTAAATTATTATGATATTAAATCAAATCCCTTTATTTGGAGATTTAGCTTTTATTCAACCCGAAAGAATAATTGACGGAACGCTTTATGTCGCTGCGATTGTAATTGCCGTGTTTGTTTTGCTGACTTTTTTATTTGTGATAAAAAAAACAAAAAAAAACAATGCTGAAGAAAATAGCGAAATTGAAGCGCTTAAATGGGATAGGAATAAATATCAGGCGATTATAGACAACTTGTCTGATTCGGTTATTATCATTGATAAAGAAGGTTTAATTTGCGACGTAAACAAACAAGCTGGAACACTGTTTGGCATTAATGGGTACGAACTAATTGGGAAAAATACAGAGAAGGCATCAAACGAACTCGGAACCGGGTTTATTGAATGCATCCAATCGCTTCTGAAAAATAAAGAAAAAAAACAAACTGTTTGCTCTTTACGACTTAAAAATGGCACAACGAAAAAATTAAGCGTGTCTTTCCTTGCAGATATTTTGAAAGAGTATAGCGTTTTTATAATTAATGACCTAACTGAATTAGAACAGCTCGAAGATAAGGAAAATGAACGTCAGCATAGATACAAAGAGGTATTTGATTATGCTTCCGAGGGATTATACGTTATTAACGTAACAAAGGAAAACCGGTTTGTATTTTCTGAGATCAATCACAAAGTTGAACTGATGACAGGAATAACTAACGAGCAAATCAGAGGGAAATATGTGGATGAAATTCTTGCGCCTGAAACTGCCGCGCTAATTCTTACTCATTATCAGTCGTGTATAGACAGGGGAAAAGATACTTCTTTTGAGGAAACCTATAAACTTAATAATGGAATAAGAGAACTAAAGACTACTCTGTGTCCGGTAAAAGACGAGTATGGTCGCGTCATAAGAATAATAGGAGTATTTGTAGACCTGACAGAAGAAAAGAATAATGAAAAATTTGTAAAAAAAGTAAATGACGAGCTTGAACGTCGTTTTATTCAAAAGACAAATGAACTTAAAGCGGCGTCTAAAGTTATTCAGGAAAAAGAACAACGCCTTGAACTTGCTTTTAGCGGAGCCGGCTATGGCTGGTGGGATTGGGATTATTCGACAGGCAGAATCATTCTCCACTCAAGCATATATACGATGCTTGGTTACTCGCGCGAAGAAATATCTACTGATATTAAATGGTGGCTGCGACTAATTCATCCTGATGATTTGGGTATGGTTTTCAAAAAGATGAAAAGTCATTTAAAAAATGAAATTCCAATTTTTAACGTAGGGCATAGGCTTAAATGTAAAGATGGCAATTGGCTTTGGGTTCTAAATCATGCAAGAATGTTTGAACTTGACGAATTTAACAAACCGTTAAGCGTTTTGGGAACAATCCAAAACATCCATGAGAAAAAAGTTACTGAAGAACAGATGGAAAAGCTTGCAATGATAGTAGAACGTTCAAATAGTTCAATGGCTATTGGAGACGCAGACGGTAATCTGATCTGGGTGAACGGAGCTTTTACTAAAATGAATGGATATACGCTTGAAGAAGTGGCGGGTAAAAAAGCGGGGCATATACTTCAGGGAGTCGGCACCGACCAGGAAGTAGTAAAGAAAATCGGCAAAGCAATAAAAGATAAAGAAGAAGTTCGCGTGGAGATACTAAATTATAAGAAATCAGGCGAAGGATATTGGGTCGATCTTAATATCCAGCCTGTATTTGATGAAAAAGGAACGCTTATTAATTATATTGCGATGCACGATAACATTACAGAGCGTAAACGGCTAATAAAGGAGATTGAATTCGCAAAAGACGCTGCGGAAACTGCAAATAAAGCTAAAAGTGAATTCCTTGCTAATATGTCGCATGAAATCCGAACTCCTATGAACGCTATTATTGGCTTTTCAGATTTATTGTACAACTCAATTGAAAATAAAAAACAAAAATCGCAAATAGATTCAATTAGGACGAGCAGTAAAAATCTTCTGCGAATAATTAACGATATTCTCGACCTATCTAAAATTGAAGCGGGTAAAATGCAAATGTTGTATGAGCCGGTAAATCTGCGCGCTTCAGTAAAAGAGATTGAAAATATGTTTATGCTTAAAATTAAAGAGAAAAAATTAGAATTTGTGCTTGAGTATGATGAAAGTATACCGCAGACTGTGATAATTGATGAAATTCGTTTGCGTCAGATTCTGTTTAATCTGATAGGCAATTCAGTTAAATTTACTGAATCAGGACTTGTTAAGCTTGCTATTCGTAAAAAAGAAAATTCAGAAAGTAAAGATAAAATTGATCTTCAAATATTTGTTGAAGACACCGGCATTGGTCTACCGGAAGAAAAACAAAACACAGTCTTTGAGGCTTTTAACCAACAGCTTGGTTTTAACGCAAAGAAATATGGGGGAACAGGACTTGGGCTGCCGATAACAAAAAGGCTTATTGATATTATGGGGGGAACTATAAGTTTTATCAGCAAAGCCAATATTGGAACTGCGTTTGAAATAAACCTGCCCGGAATTGAAGTGTCTTCCGAACGAACAGAAAAAGAATCGAAAATTGATTTTAACCCGTATTCGGTGGCTTTTGAGAAAGCAAAAATTTTAATATGCGACGATAATTTAGAAAACAGAAAGCTAATTATTGATATTCTTGAATTTTCGCCTTTAACTCTTTTTGAAGCGGAAAACGGACTTGAAGCGGTTGAATTGGCCACAAAAAAAATACCTGATTTAATACTTATGGATTTGAAGATGCCGGAATTAAACGGCTTTGACGCTACAAGAATGATTAAATCGCAAGAATTGACAAAAGGAATTCCAGTTATTGCAATATCGGCTTCTCTTGTGTTTTTAATGGAAGATGCGCATGCTAAGGAGTTGTTTGACGATTTTTTGCTAAAGCCGGTTAATATTTCAGAATTATTAGAAACAATGAAAAAGTATCTGAAGTATTCTGTTTTCGACTCAACAAAATCTTCTTTTGACGCAGGTAATATATTGACAAAAGAACTGACAGAACATGAACAATTGGTTTTGCCTGAACTGCTAAAAGAACTTGAAGGGGAGTTTACTTTAAAGTATAACGATGTCGTTCAAAATAATGTAATTGACGATATAAAAGAGTTTGGGAATGAGGTGGCGGCGCTTGGGCAAAAATATACGTTCGCAGATATTAAAATATTCGGAGAAGACATAGTAACTTTTGCAGATAATTTTGACGTGGAAAGATTATTAAAAACGCTTTCTTTATTCCCTTCAGTAATTCAGGGAATGAAATCAAAAATTAAATAGTAGAGGCAATATGAACCTGACTGAAAAAAAACAATTCAAGATATTGATTGTTGACGACAACATGAAAAATATACAGGTGCTTGGCAGTACGCTAAAAGAAGCCCATTATATAGTCGGCTTTGCAACTGACGGCGTTCAGGCTCTTAATCTTCTTGCCAAAACGCACGATTACGACCTCGTTCTTCTTGATATCAACATGCCCGTTATGAATGGAATAGACACTTGTAAGGCAATGCGGCAAAATGAGAACCTTAAAGAAATTCCAGTTATTTTTCTTACAGCTCACCGCGAGATGGAAACCATAGTAACTGGTCTTGAAGCTGGAGCGCAGGATTATGTGACGAAACCTTTTAACTTTAAGGAATTACTGGCGCGAGTTGATACTCAGCTTCAACTTAAATACAAAACCGACCAGATAAAAAATATGAATCAGAAACTTGAACAAATAGTGGCAGAACGTACGGCAAAACTTGTTGAAGCCAATAAGAAACTTGAAACTCTGGATAAAACTAAAAGCGATTTGTTAACGCTTATTTCGCATGAACTTAAAACGCCTCTATCAGGCATAATCGGTTTTGCCCAGTTGCTATCGGATACTGTGCAGGAACCGGAACAAAAATTATTTGTAGAAAAATTATCAAATTCGGCTATGCGGCTGATTGATTTTTCTGAAACTGCAGTTCTAATTACTAGTCTTAAACTGCAATCATATCAATTTGAGTTTAAGACCCATAGTTTGGAAAAATTAATTGAAAATAAAACAGAGGCTTTTGAAGAAATATTAGAGCAGAAAAAGCTTAAGATAAAAATAAACATTACTGAAAATGATATAGCGATATTTGCAGATTTGGATTTGATTTCAAAAGCTGTACACAACATAATGAACAATGCAATCAGGTTTTCTCCAGTGAATGGAGTAATTGAATTAACTCAGGAAACGAAAGATGATTATGTAATAATATCAGTTAAAGACGATGGTCCAGGTTTTAGCGAAGAGGCGATGGGGCAGTTGTTTGAATTGTTTACCGCTACGGATATAATGCACCACTATGATGGATACGGCCTTGGATTGGCCGCAGTTAAGCTTATAATGGATATTCATAATGGTAAAGCCGAAGTAAAAAATGAAGAATCAGGAGCCAGGGTTTCTATTTTTATACCACTGTTTAAATAAAATATATGTTATTCTTAAAAAATGGAGAAGTTAAATTGAAAAATGCAGCTTTAATTATTTCTATTCTGTTTTGTCTTAGTTTTAATTTATTTGCCCAAAACAGACCTGATACGATTCAAATTGCAAAAAATATGTATGCAGTTAAACTAACAGACAATGTTTATGAGTATACTTTTTTTATGCCGGAAATAGATAATTATCCCGCAAACGGAATGTTATATATTAGCGATGGGAAGGTATTAGTTATTGATACTCCCGGACATGATTCAACTTCATACAAACTGATTGATTGGATTACCGGCTATCTTAAAGCGGAAATAGAAGGCGTAGTAATTACTCATTGGCATAAAGCGGATAGAATTGGCGGATTAAACGCATTTCACGAAAAAGGAATTAAATCCTATGCGCTGGATTTAACAATTAGTATTGCCGCGGATAAAAAACTTCCTGTCCCGCAAATTGGATTTAAGGATTCATTGGAATTAAATCTGAACGGTAAAAAAGTAATTTGTAAATACTTTGGAGCGGGGCATACCGCCGATAATATTGTAGTGTGGCTGCCTGAAGAAAATGTTTTGTTTGGCGGATGTCTTATTAAAAGTCTTGCGACTGCCGACCTTGGCAACTTAAAAGATATTAATGTAACCGCATGGCCTAATACTGTGCAAAAAGTTATGGACGAATACGGTTCCGCAAAAATAATTATTCCCGGTCATTTGGATTATGGAGATAAACAGCTTTTAACTCATACTATTGAATTAGCGCGTTCGTTTAAAAAATAAAGGTCATTCCGACAAGCTCAATGACCATATTAAATTTATAGTGAAATAAAAGAAGAATTGATTTTTACAAAATAGTTAGTTAAGTTATGCCTAACTAAAAAGAACATTATGCCAAAACAATTATTATTACATGAAGCTCTAATTAAGTTTAACCGGCTTATAAATGAATGCAGCTTTGAGCTTTCGAAAGAGCTTGGAATATTAGACCTGAAAATGCGATATACAAACTGTCTTAAAATAATTGCTGGGTCTAAAGACCTTACTTATGGGGCTCTTGCAAAAATTTTAGGAATCACTAAACCGTCAGTTACGGATCTAATAAACAACCTTATCGAATTAGGATATGTTCAGAAGAACCAATCTTCAGAAGATAAGAGAGTGTATTATATAGAGCTTACTGAAAAAGGGCTTGTGTTTGCCGGGTATGAACATTTGCGCAATAGCAAACTTATCGAAGTAATAAAAAAGTCGCTTACAGAAAAAGAAATTGATTCGCTTAGCGAGTTAATTTCCAAAATAAATAAAAAATAATTTAAATGGATTTATCTGAAAAGATAAAATTGTATATAAATAGTTAGTTATATAAACACTAACTAAAAGTAAGGAGGAAAAATGAAATTATTAGCGCTTAACGGAAGTCCCCGTAAAAAATGGAATACGGCAACGTTACTTGAACAAGCAATGAAGGGAGCCGAATCTGAAGGAGCTGAAACAGAACAAATTAACTTATATAATTTAAATTATAAGGGCTGTGTAAGCTGTTTTGCGTGTAAACTAAAAGGCAGTAAGAGCTTTGCCAAGTGCGCTGCAAAGGATGACCTAACTCCAGTATTAGAGAAAATGCGCAATGTAGACGCCATCATTCTGGGTTCGCCTATATTTTTCGGCTCTATAACTAGTCAGATGAAGTCATTGTTTGAGCGATTTATTTTTCCATATAAGAGCTACGATTTGAAAAATTATTATCCGAATAAAATTCCAATTGGCTTTATTTATACTATGAATATTGGCGAGGACGTTCTTGCCGGCAGCGCAGTGGAAGCGCATATTAAATTGAATGAGCTTTATCTTAATTTTTTATCAGGATATGGCGAATCATTAATCGTAACTGATACATATCAGTTTGAAGATTACTCAAAAGTTGATATGACATATTTTGATCCGGAAAAAAAGAAAAAAAGAAGGGAAGAACATTTTCCGATAGATTGCGAAAACGCTTTCAATATGGGCAAACGGTTTGCCCATATTGTAAAAGATAAATCTCTACTAGCGCAATAAAAAAAGCTATAATTCCCAGGCTATTGCAAGTTCTTACTTGCGTATATTTAGCGTTTAATTTCGTTATGCAATGGTCTATTAAAAATATGCAAGAATATAAAAGTATGCGATTAAAAAACGCCGCAGCTTGGCCGCGGCGTTTGGGGAAAAATAAAAAAGGGGATTACTTTAATAAAGATTCAGGAGTAAGGTTGTCGGATTCGATATCTTTGAAGTAATTTACGGTTCCAACTTTCAATTCGTCTGTAGCAGCGTCGTCGCAAACAATAACGCCTTTAGGATGAAGCTGTAATGCGCTGACCGTCCATAAGTGGTTTACGCCTTCTTCAATTGAATGATGTAAAGCTCTGGCTTTGTTATGGCCATTTATTAAAATAAGCACTTCTTCGGAGTCAAGAATGGTTTTAACGCCTACAGTCAATGCCGTTTTAGGCACTTTGTTAACGTCGCCGTCAAAGAATCTGGAGTTCGCTATAATAGTATCAGTAGTGAGCGACTTGACTCTTGTAAGCGAGTTTAAGGAAGACGCAGGTTCGTTAAAAGCTATGTGCCCGTCAGGCCCAATTCCTCCAACAAACAAATTAATGCCGCCAGCTTTAATAATTCTTTTTTCGTAGCTTTCGCATTCTTTTTCGAGGTTTTTTGCGTTTCCGTTTAATATGTTTACGTTTTTCTTGTTGATATCAATATGATTAAAGAAGTTGGTAAACATAAAAGAGTGATAACTTTCAGGGTGATTTTCAGGAAGTCCAACATACTCGTCCATATTAAAAGTTATAACATTTTTAAATGAAACTTTGCCGCTTTTGTTAAGTTTAATCAGTTCTTTATACATTCCAAGGGGAGTAGAACCGGTTGGGAGACCCAGGACGAAATATTTTTTCTTTGGGGTCGGTTTGAATTCTTTTATTCTGCTTGCTACATGATAAGCTGCCCATTTAGATATAAGCGCATAATCTTTTTGAATTATTAATCGCATTTTTACTCCATAGTTAAGTGTGTTTTTAGTTACTGCATAGTTTTCTAATTATATAAATTACCAGTACAAAATGAAAAATTAATTCCATTTACAAATTTAAATATTTTATTGCTCCTTTGTTAGCAGATTCTTATTTATTTTAGTTTTTATTTCATTGAATAGGAAAAAAGCTAAAAGTACTTTTCGTATATTAAAAATATGGCGGAAGAGTCTGTTTCAAATAGCATTTCATGGAAATAATATTTAAGTTACAGTTACTTACAAAGAGCGAATTACTATTAAATTGGAGAATATAAAAATGAAAATCCTTCCCGGATGTTTTTATGCGTTTGTTATAGCTTTATTATTTACAGCTAAAGTTAGCGCACAGGACGTTGACGATTATTTTGCAACTGGAGAAGAACAACTTCAGAATGGCGATTATTCCGGCGCAATTGAAAGCTTTACTTCGGTTATAAGACTAAAATCTGGGAATAGCGAGGCCTATTATGAAAGAGGAATTGCTAAGGATAACTTTGGCGATACTAAAGGCGCTATGCTCGATTATTCCAAAGCGATAGAACTAAACCCGGAGTATACTGACGCGTATTATTTGCGCGGCAACACTAAATATACTCTTGGAGAATTAAAAGGCGCAATTGAGGATTATTCGGCGGCGCTTAAAATTAAACCGGATTATGTTGAAATATACAATAACAGAGGAAATACTTATTCCGCTCTTGGAGAAAAGAAAAAGGCAAAAGAAGATTATTCAACGGCAATTAAACTCGACTCGACCTATGCTGACGCATTTAACAATAGAGGACTAATAAAAAACGACGAGGGAGATAAAAAAGGCGCCGAGGCCGATTATAAAAAGGCTATTGAACTAAACTCTGAATTTGCCGTAGCGTATAACAATTTGGGCAATCTGTACGACGAGCTTGGCAATAAAGAAGACGCTCTTTCCAATTACACTAAAGCTATAGAAAACGATTTGGAGTATGCTTACGCTTATAACAACCGCGGAGTAACCCGTTCTTCTATGGGAGACGATAGCGGCGCTGTAGCGGATTATACTTCGGCTATAAGGCTTATGCCAGATTACGTCGACGCATATAATAACCGCGGACTATCTAAATTTGCCCTTGGCGATAATAAAAGCGCGGCGGAAGATTACTGTAAAGCTATAGAGCTTAATCCGGAATATGCAGACGCTTATTATAATTACGGCATAGTAAAATTTGAAATGGGCGATACAAAAGGCGCTTGCGCCGAATGGGAAAAAGCCGGTAAACATGGCTATGCTGAAGCTTACGAAACAATTAAAAAATATTGTAAATAAACAAGTTAACAGGCTTATTTTTAGAACCACTCTAACATATAATTAAGAATTGTTAAATACTCGGAAAGAAAAATGAAAAAAATTATTCTCATATTAATCGCTCTTACTTTTTTAATAAGCAAAGACGTTTCTGCCGGAAAAGGAATTGCAGGCAAATGGAGTTCGGATAAGCGTTCGCCTGACGGAAACGGATCAATGCTGATATTTACAGCCGATAAAAAAGTAAAATTAGCTGTTGGCCCTTTAGTAGATTTTAACTATAGCGTGGAGAAAGATACTATAGTTTTTGTTTTTACTAATAGCGATTCGGCTAAAACAAAATCGGTAAATAAAGTAGCATATAAGTTTATAAGCGATACGCTTTATTTGTATCCTAAAGATACTGCAAGTATACAAAAACTATTTTGTATTAATAAAATAAAATCGAAAAAGAATAAATTTGCCGGAACATGGAGTTTTAAACATAGTTCTGGTAAAAAAGCTACATGGCAGTTTACTGATAAAGGCTTTGCGCAATTATCAGTTCCATTTAAAGTATGGGAAGGGACATATTTGTTGAAGAATAATAAACTTACAATAAATGCCGCAGGTAAGCCAATGGAACATCCTACAGTAAAACTAAAAGGCGATCATCTTACCCTGGCTAATACGGAAAAGAATACAGAAGACCATTATACAAGAGTTAACCCTTAAAAGAATTACAATATAATAAGTAAAATAAAAAGCCTGACAAGATTTACAAAATTGTCAGGCTTTTAATATTTAAAATGATACTTTGAAGATTAAATGAGTGTCTTTTAGGTGGGCGTTATAAATCCAGTAAACGCCTAAAGGAAGACTAAAGTCCTGGGTAATCTTAACTGATTTGGAAGCCTTGAATCCTACATTGCAAAACTCAAAATGGTCGGTTGATATGCTGTGCCAAACGCTTGGACCTTTAGCGGCTCCGACAAATAACCCCATTTGAACGTTCTGAATTGTGAACGGATAGTTAGCTTCAATATACAATGATTTCTGACCAGGAGCGTCGTTATATATGTTATTAGAAACCATAAGACTCAACGGAAACGCTTCAGGCAAGGTATAAGTGAACTCAGCGTCAAAAGTGTGAGCTCCTTTACCGTCTTTTTTAAAATCAGAAAATGGTATATCTAAATACGGGTAATAATAATCAGTAAATGTAATGCCAAATCCGCCGGCCTTTGTGTTAATAGCATAGGTTAGGAATATATCATTTTCGCTATAGTTGCCAGAGAAACCATAAGAACCCCAGAATCCAAGGGTAAGAGCTCCGCCAGTCCCTAAATCATAACCTAGAGCCGCATTTGGCTGAAAGTGGGGAGTAGAAGAATTATCCCACGCTGTGCCGAATTCTACGCCTCTCCAGACGTATCTGGACACAAGATCTGCGCCAAAATTGAATGAAAGTTTTGAATTGTTTGGTTGCGCGCCTGCTGCGGTATCAGCCGCTGGAACGTTTGAGTTTATTCCCGCAAACGAAACGCCTGTTGAAAGTAAAAGAACCAAACTTACTAACGCTGTAGTTTTGTATAGTGTATTTCTCAAGCTAACCTCCTTATATATGAATTTAATAATGATTGTATCGTTTCATACTGTAAACTATTAAGCTGCGTAATTAGAACTTATAGTTTCAGAAAATTAGGAATAAAAAGAGAAATGCATAAAAGTATTAACTTAATAAAGCAAAAAGCCTGAAAAACTAAGGTGTAATACTATAAATACATTATCAATTTAACATTTATATGCGTAATGTCAAGATTTGTAATAATATTTTAAAGAAATATTAACTTTGCAATAATACCAGTTCAGGAATAAAATAAATAATTATTATAAACTGAGTGAATTATTTTACGAAGTCAAAAGCCCATTAACAAGGAAAATATACCATCTGAACATTTACATTTCATTAAATTATCGAATATATTTTCTATTAGTTTAGTAGTAACGAAATAGCCGACAAAATACCGCTATAAATGAGCATCTCGCTTAAGCCTAATGATGGGATAAAAAACAATCCTCCTAATATAGCTCCAATACAGCCGCCAATCAGATCGGCTGAATATAGGGGCGAAACAAGCAAATTTTGTTTATCGTTGCGAGAACGGCTTAGAAAAGCAAATACTGCCGATACTAAAAATCCATCTGAAAAAAGCAAAACAGAAATTATTGTCAGATTTACTATCTCGGCTGTCTTAAAGAAAATTCCTACGCACAAATTTAACAAGGCGAATAAAAGAATCAGAATTACTCCGGTTAATTTTTTTTGTTTTGGCATAAAAACGTTATCAGCTTCTATTCGGTTTAATACATACGAACCTGCGCTAAGGCCAAGCATAAAAACAGTTATTAAAATTCCTATGTTCTGGTATAGAATGCCGCTTTCTGTTTGATAGCGCAAAATAAGAGATAGCTCTAAGATCATACCCTGAAAACTTACTACGCTTATTAAAATATATTTTTTTATCTTTTTAAAAGCTTTGATAAATGCGAAAAATAAAACTGCAAATATTCCAAAGGAAATTAAATTATACGGGTTTATTGTGTTAAAATTAATATATGCATATTCTGGAAAAAATTTAGAGAGCCAAATAGCCGATGTATAACGGTAACAGACAGGCTTATTGTCGGTATTTAGTTCGGTTGAATTCGTTGAATCCATCAGGCGCCTGATCTGGTCGAATCTATCGTTGCTTAAAATATATTTAATATATTGAGGAGTAACTATTTTAGTGTTTAATTGGCGTTCAAGGAGACGATTTGAAAGGACATCCGGATTTAGTTCAAGTTTATTTTGAGAAGCTGCAAAAATATTTACTGTCCCTGGAAAAACCACTACGTCGTTAAAAGATGATTTCAAAGTTTTGTAAATACTTGTATTGCGTTTTAACAAAACAGGCGACCAGAGATTTTCGGCTGATTTCATTCGGAATGCAATTATGCCGTTATTACTTAAATGCTTTGAGCAAAGGGAGAAAAATTCTTTTGTGTAAAAACGATTTGTTTGTCCTGAAGTTGGTTCAGGCATATTAATAATAATAGCGTCATAATAATTAGCATTTTTCAGAAAAGTTTTAGGATCCATATAAAATGCAGTTATTCTTCCGGAAGCTAACGCGTTGCCAAAAGTGTTGTTAAGGTATGGCGTAAGAATACTCGAAAGACTTTTATTAAATTCAACGTAATCTACGGTAACGTATTTCAGTTTAATAATTTCATTTAAAATTCCCTGGTAGCCCCCTCCAAGCGCAAGAACGCGTTTGGGTTTATCGACTAATAATAAAGAAATCTGGCAAAATTCTTCTGCGTCAGTAGTTTCGGATTCATAGCAAAGCGCGTCGTCTTCAAAAACAGAAATCTGTCCAAGGTTATTTGATATTGATATTCGGTTATATGGAGTGTCTTTTGTTTCAACAATATTTATATGATTCCATGAAGCAGAGGCAATATCTATTTTATGCGTATTGCATAATAAGAATAGCGTTATTGCAAATATAAGAGCCGGAAATAATAAAAAATATCTGTTCTTTTTTAATATGAATTTATAATCTATAAATAAAAATACAGAAAGAACGCAAAAGAGTCCTGTTGAAAAATTAGAAATATTTAACGCTGCCGGAAGAGCAGACATAATACCTCCTGCAATACCGCCGGCGCTTTCTATTGAATATGCAAGCGCAAGCGATTTGCCATCCGAAATAAAAAGCTTAGCGCTGCGTTGAAAAGCAAAACCAGTTAAAGCGCTTATTGGAACGAGAGATATGATTAATAAGAGGATTTGAAAATAAAACGGCAAATATACGCCGGAAGCTTCGCCGGATAATATTCGCGCGCCCCTGATAAAAATAATGTCGCATGGAATTATCAACGCCGCAATAAACAATAAAAGAAATATCTTATGAATATCCGGGAAAGCATTTTTACGGTTAATTAAAGCGCCAAGTGCAGAACCTAACAGCCAGACGCCTAAAGCAAGCGTATATATTAGCTCTACGCCAAAATATGCTACGTTTAGTTCTCTTAATAAAACTACCTGACTGAGAACTGAAAAGAAACCGGTAAGGAATAATATTCGTTTCACTTTTTATCAGTATCGCCTATATTAAATTCTTGTTCGTTAAAAACTTCCGCCTGAAATGTATAAAGCGCCGCGTCTTTCCAATCGCCTGAATTTAAACCTGCTTTACGGCATAACTGATCAAGAAACTGAATTTTATCCCATCCTGTTTCTGTGGCTACCTGCGGCAAAAAAACAGCCTGCCTGCCGTTTTTTTTGATTATGACGCCATCTTTCCCAAGCGTAATATCATCGGCTCCGGCAATTTGCTTAAATGGGGTAAGCGCAGAAATTTCTATGTTTATCTGGTCAAGCTCTTTAATAGTCAGGGGAGAAAATCTGTTGTCGTTAAACGCCGCTTCTATTGCCATTGATCCGGTAACTTTATACAAAGGCCATTCTTCGCTCATCCGACCTATGCAGCCTCTAAGCTCTCCATTTTTCTTTAACGTTACAAACACGCCTCTATTGGTTCTAAGCGCTGGATTTAGATTTCTTACTAGAGGGGTAATGCCTGATAGCAAATAATCGCGTATTGTTTCTCTGGCAATTTTCAATAATTGAATTTTATCATTATCTGAAATATTATCCAAAGTAAAAGCGGTCGCTTTATTCTGAGAAAATAACGAGTCGTAATTAGCGTTGTTAGTTTTAGCTTCGTTAAAAAAGGCTGCGGCGCCATATCCAACTACTCGTTCAAGCTCGCCGATAACAGTATGTCCAGAGTTAGCATAGCTTATTAATGAACAATCTTCCGCGCCAAGCTCTTTTGCGGCTGTAACAGCTGTTAATATCGCCCCTTCGCCGCAAGCGCAGGTTACAAGGGCTGGGATTGACTGATATAATTCGTCGCGCATATAAACGGAAATTTTTTGCTGATCCATCGCGGCAATTGTTCTTAATGTCTTTTCATCAACCATCTGAGCGTTTTTAAAATCTGTGTAATGAGATAGATCGGAACTGGCCACAATTAGAGCGTTTTTGCCGCGCAGTATAGACGCTAATGTTTTTCCAAGACGACGGCACATATCTAAATCAGGGCTTGCGACAATTACTGGAACAATACGCGCGCCAGGAAAGGCATACTGAATAAACGGTATCTGGACTTCTATGGAATGTTCTTTTTTATTTACCGCCGCATTATAACTTACGTCCGGGTCTTCTTTAAGTAGCTGCGTAGTAATTCCTTTATCAAATATAGCTTTACCAAGCGGAGTTCTTATAGCGTCTTCATTAAAAATAGAAACTTTATCAAAACCGGCAGTAGTGTGGTTTGTTCCAAGAATTACAATGATATCATATTTAAAATTTCTTGCTGCGTTGTATGCATCTGCTGCAATTTGTCCGGAATATATATAACCGGCATGAGGAACAATTAAAGCTTTGGGTTTTGACTTAGGCGGCGTAACG
Organism: Ignavibacteriales bacterium UBA1304; assembly: GCA_002307295.1. Lineage (GTDB taxonomy): Bacteria > Bacteroidota > Ignavibacteria > Ignavibacteriales > Ignavibacteriaceae > UBA1304. Next base: position 4,358 of record DBTY01000028.1, on the reverse strand, counting down.
GCATTTTTAAAAAAGATAGTCAGCGCATTAAATAGTTTAACAGAATCGGCGGGGTAAAATTGCCCAGCAAACTCGCTTTGTTTTACGGACGAGTCGTCTCCAGGAGTTGAGCCGGATTTATTTTCGGAACACCCAACCATAAGAAAGGGGTAAAAAAGAAAAAAAACTACAATATAAAGGAAGTAATTTTTTCCGTTCATGTTTTCCCTCGTAAATTAAATTAATGCCATACTCCCGCAATAGGATAATTACAAAAAGCGCATCTTCCTTTTTTCATATGCATCTCAGACATAAAAAAGTTTGTTCTTTTAATAATCACTTTTTTGCATTGCGGACAGAAAGTTGAGTTAGCCGAATGTCCGGGGACGTTGCCAATATAAACATATCTCAATCCTTTACTCATTGCAATCTCGCGGGCTTTTTCCAGAGACGCAATTGGCGTAGGGGGAAGATTGGCAAGTTTAAAATCAGGATGAAATCTTGTAAAATGCAGAGGGACGTCGGGACCCACTTCGTTTATAATCCAATCGGCTATATTATGCATCATGCGTTCTGAATCATTTAAAGTAGGAACCACTAAGTTAACAATTTCCAAGTGAGTTTTGCTTTTTGCAATCTGTTTAATTGTTCTAAGAACCGGTTTAAGCTCGGCATGGCAGACTTTTTTATAAAAGTCTTCGCTGAAACCTTTCAGATCAATTTTAATTGCGTCAAGCGTATCGCAAATATCTCTAAGAGGTTCGGGGTTCATAAAACCGCAGCTAACAAGCGCGCTTTTAATTTTTTTAGCTTTAGCTAAGCGTGCAATATCAAGCATGTATTCAATAAATACAGTAGGTTCGTTATAAGTAAAAGCAATAATAGGAATACCGCCTGCGTTGGCATTATCGGCAATTTCGTTAGCGGGGACATATTTTACGCGATAGTCCTCCGGTCTGGCTTGCGAAATTTCCCAGTTCTGGCAGAATTGGCATGAAAGAGGGCATCCTGCTGTCGCTATAGAATAAGCGTTACTGCCAGGCATAAAATGATAGAACGGCTTTTTTTCAATCGGGTCTACGTGCGTAGAAATAGGTCTGCCGTAAACAAGGCTTCGTAACTCTCCGTTTACATTTCGTCTTGCGCGGCATTTGCCTGATTTATTTTCTTTAATAATACAGCCCTGCGCGCACAAAAGACATTTAACAACTTTATCTTTGTGATAATGACTGTTTTCAAATTTAATATCTTTGGGCGAATGGCAATCAATACACTTTGCTCCTTTTGCTTCAGCAGAAATCCAGTATTTTGCCGGAGGAGCATATTTGTAAAAATTATCATCCCACTGGAAATCTGCCGCTTTTAAAAAGCTAAAGCAATTTCCGCATGCAACTGCAAAACCTAATTTGGAAAGATTAAGTAAAAATTCACGCCTTGAAAGATCAGTATCGTCCATTATTTATATTTTGCCATATTCCAAATCATAAATAAAGCAAGATTTGAAATTAAAATCAAATAGTAGCGTAAAATATTATTATTTGAAAATATAAAATAAACGCAGGCAGGCTTTCTATTATGCGTTAAAATAACATTTAACGTAAAATGAAAATATTGCGAAAATTTATTTAAAAATACCAAATATTAGGTATACATATGCCAACATGTAGTTATTTTATGTTTCTGATGAAATCATAAAATTGCAATTCAAATAATACTCTTATCCAGATAACCAGATATTATAGTTAAAACAGCGTTTTGTTGCAAAAGTATTATTGCAGATTTCTTAATAATTAGCGGAGTTGAAATGAAGTGGTTTTATGATCTAAAAATAGGAATTAAGCTTTTTATAAGCTTTATGATTATTGCTCTTTTGGGTTGCGTAATAGGTTTTGTGGGGATAAGCGAAATAAAAACGATTGGCGAAAGCGACGCTTCTTTATACAAAAGAATGACTGAACCTATAGCGCGGTTAGTTGATTTATCTACTTCTGTAGTAAATGTTAGAGTTGCCGCAAGGGATGTGCTTTTGGCAAAAACATCTGAAGAAAGAAATGCCGCTTTAGACAGAGTTAACGAAGAAATTAAAACAGTAAATGCTGAAACTGAAGAGTATAAAGCAAAAATTACAAGCGAAGAAACACGAAGAAAATACAATGCTTTTGTAGATGCAAAAAGTGAATATCTTACAAAATTAGCGCAATTTATTGATCTGGCAAAGCAAGGGAAAAATGATGCGGCATATACTTATATGGTTACGGAAATGCCCGCAAGTATTAAGGCGCAGAGAGCTGCTCTTAACGAACTTGTTAAGCTAAAAAAAGAAAAAGCAAAAGCGATGGCTGAAACAAATACTAGTATTGTAGAAAGCTCTGTATTTACAATGGGAGCGCTTATGCTGATTGTTTTTATATGCGCTATTATTTTTGGTTTGTTTATTTCTAGAAGTATTAAAAATCCTGTAAAAAAACTGTTGAACATGGTTCAAGAATTACAAAAAGGGCGTCTAAAAACGCGAGCTAATGTTGACAGTAAAGATGAAATAGGCGAGATGGCAGGCGTACTTGACTCTGTTATGGATCAATTAGAGCAGTTTGCCGGAGCAATGCATAATATAGCCCAGGGAGACGTTTCAATTACTGTTCCGAGTTATGATGATAAAGACCAATTTGCTCCAGCATTGAATGGAATTACTTCTACATTAAGAAATCTTATTTCCGAAATTAAAATGCTTATAAATGGAACGACAGAAGGAAAGCTTTCGATCAGAGGAAACGCAGATAAATTTACCGGCGGTTATAAAGAAATTGTATTAGGAATAAACGATACTCTTGATGCGGTAATTGGTCCATTGAATATGGCTGCCGAATATGTAGACCGTATCAGCAAAGGAAATTTACCTCCTAAAATAACAGAAAAATATCACGGCGATTTTAATGAAATTAAAAATAACGTCAACGGATGTATAGACGCCATTGAATTGTTAGTTTCTGATATTAATTTCTTAGCTGAAGCCGCAGTAGCTGGAAACTTGAGCGCGCGGGCCGACGTATCAAAACATCAGGGAGATTTCCAGAAAATTGTAACTGGAATGAACGATACTCTTAATGCGGTAACAGAGCCTTTAAAGCTTGCTTCTTCTTATATGAATAATATAAGCAAAGGCGTAATTCCTGAAAAAATTGAAAAAGATTTGAAAGGCGATTATAACGAGATAAAAGAAAGCGTTAATGAAATGATAAAAACGCTTGGAATGATACTCAAAGGAGTAAAAAGAATATCAGTAAATATAAGCTCTGGAAATTTGAAAGATCGCGGAAATTCAAGCATATTGGTGGGAGCATGGAGCGGTCTTGTAAGCGATATAAACGCTATTATTGAACCTCTTGTAACTAATATTAACTTTATGGGAAAAAATATAAATAGCATTGCTGTTGGGCAGATACCAGATAAAATATCTGAAGAATATCAGGGCGATTATAATGTTATTAAAAATAATCTAAACATATGCTTCGATTCTATCAGGACTTTAATTGACGATATTAACGATTTATCGCAAGGCGCAATTGAAGGAAACCTTAATACGCGCGCGGACGCTTCAAAGCACCAGGGCGATTTTAAGAAAATAGTCGAAGGCGTAAATAACACTCTTGACGCTGTTACAATACCGCTAAACTCTGCCGCTAATTATATTGAGAAAATTAAAAATGGCGAAATGTCCGAGCCTATTACCGAAGAGTTCAAAGGCGATTTTAACGGAATTAAAAATAATCTAAATGAACTCATTAAAACTGTGGCTATTATTTTCAGAGGAGTTGATAGAATAGCTAATAATATGAGAACAGGGAATTTAAATGACCGCGGAAATGTGAATTTATTTTCGGGCACATGGCATAGATTAATTACCGGAATTAATGAAATAATAATTGCTCTTGTAAATCCAATTCGTTTTATGGCTGGAAATATTAATAAAATATCTATAGGCGATATACCAGAACAAATAACCGACGAGTACCAGGGCGAATATAACGAAGTTAAAATGAACCTGAATACCTGCTTTGCTTCGATTGAAGCTTTGATTACCGATATGACAATGCTATCAGATAATGCAGTTGAAGGCAGACTAACCCAAAGAGCCGACGCGAGTAAACACCTTGGTGATTATGGGAAAATAATAAAAGGCGTAAACGACACGCTTGACGAAATATTAACCCCAATAAAAGAGGGGGTAATAGCTCTTGAAAAGATGTCTTCTGGCGATATGACAGTTCGCATTACCAGCGACTATAAAGGCGATCATCAGCTGATAAAGGACAGTATAAACGGAGTAGCAGAATCGCTTAGTCATGCATTGAATGACGTATCGGAAGCTATCTCAGCTA
>DBTY01000002.1 GCA_002307295.1 Ignavibacteriales bacterium UBA1304 | reverse complement strand
TGTTTTATTTTGGACAGCTGTGATAATTATTAATAAAAGTAAACTGGATTATCTCCATTTATTTTGACTATTCGATATTTATAAAGTAAATTTGTACAATACCTATTTTAAAGAAACTAAAATTTATTAGGAAAAACATATATGAATAAATTCTTCTTACTGCTTACAGTTTTAAGTTTTTCGTTTCTTACCGCTTTTTCTCAGACAAAAGTCCCAAAACTTTTGAATGCGAAAACTGCGCAAGAAATTAAAATGAAAATACAAAAAGAAAAAGCTGAAGCAGATTCTATAGCTGCAAAAGAAAAAATGCCTATCAGAAAGCAATTATCTGATGGAAGAGTAATAGAACTGCAAAGGTTCGAAAATGGAATGCCAATCTATTATTCGACCGAAAATCTAAATGCGGCAAAGACCGTATCTACAAATAAAGTTTGGGATGGCGGACTTGCCGGCTATTCGTTATCAGGCAAAGGACAAACTCTTGGAGTTTGGGATGGAGGCGCAGTGCTTGCAACTCATCAGGAACTTGCCGGGCGCGTTACTCAGATGGACGGAGTTTCTACAACGTTAGATCACTCAACGCACGTTTCTGGCACTATGATAGCGACAGGCGTAAGCGCGCCTGCTCATGGCATGGCAAATGGAGCTTCAATTAATGCATATGACTGGAATTATGATTGGAGCGAAGTTAGTAGCGCTGCAGATGCTGGGCTAAAGGTTTCAAATCATTCGTATGGCTCTCTTGAGGGGTGGTCATATAATTACTTTGACGATAATCTTTGGGCATGGTTTGGCGACGTGTCAATTAGCGCTACTGAAGACTATAAATTTGGGCTTTACACTTCTTCTTCTCAGAATTGGGATTTATTGGCGTATCAACATCCTTATTATTTGCTTTGCAAATCTGCTGGAAATGACAGAGGCGAAGCTGGCCCTGCTGCCGGAGTTGCATATTGGGTCAGAATTAATGGCGGATGGACTAAATCTACTGTAGCAAGAGAAAACGACGGCGGCGCTGATGGTTTTGATTGCCTTGATTATTTAGGCGTTTGTAAGAATGTTCTGACTGTTGGAGCAGTAGGTCCCTTAACTGGCGGCTATACAAAAGCTTCTGATGTTAGTATGTCGTCATTTAGCAGTTGGGGGCCCACTGATGATGGACGTATTAAACCGGACATTGTTGCTGACGGCGTTAGTTTAACTTCTTGCACAAATACTTCCAACACCGCATATGAAGTAATGAGCGGAACTTCTATGGCTACTCCAAATGTAACCGGCTCGCTTGGTCTGTTGTTGGAACATCAAAACAATTTACATCCTGATACGGCTATATATGCCGCAACTTTAAAGGCTATTGTTATAAATACGGCTGATGAAGCCGGAGCTAATCCTGGGCCTGATTATGCTTTTGGCTGGGGCTTGCTTAATACTTGGAAGGCGGCTCAATTAATGAGTCTTAACTCTCAACTTTCAGGCGATCAGTTAATTAAACAATTAACTATTAACCAGGGAGTGCCTTTATCCTATCAGGTTACAAGTAATGGAAACGAACCTCTGAAAGTTACAATTTGCTGGGCGGATTATCCAAGCTCTCCAGCTCCGACAAGTTTAAATCCGAAGGATCTTATGCTTGTGGATGATTTGGACTTAAGAATCGTCGGTCCAGGCGGAACTTATTATCCATGGGTTCTTGATCCTTCTAATCCTTCAAAAGCTGCTACAACAGGCGATAACATTAGAGATAATGTAGAACAAGTTTATATTCAGTCTCCTGCCGCAGGAACTTATACTATAAAAGTTTCGCATAAAGGAACGCTTCTTACTGGCGCTCAGGATTTTTCAATGGTTCTATCCGGTATTGCTTTACCGACTCCAGAAGCTCCAGAATTGGTTTTCCCAACAAATAAAGCTGCCGATCAGGATTATAATCTTAAGTTTAACTGGAAATTATCAGCCAAGGCTACTAGTTATGAAATACAGGTCTCTACTGATAGTTTATTCAGCAGCGTGATTGTAGATACTACAATAGTTGGAGTTTACGATCAGGTTAATGGGCTGCCTGCTCTTAAAAACGTCTACTGGCGCGTAAGAGGAGTAAATAATGGAGGTACAAGCTCATGGTCTCCTGTATGGAATTTTATTCCTAAGATGTATTTAGCTTCTGTTCCGGTTTTGGTTTTACCTCAAAACAACGTGATAAATTTATCTCCAGTTAGTCCTGTCTTGAAATGGAATGCTGCTGCAAATGCAACTACTTACAGACTTAGACTATCGCAAAATGCAATTTTTACTTCATTAGTTGTTAATGATTCAACTGTTACAGATACTTCCTATTCGATTAAACAGACGCTTCAGGAAAATAAAAAATACTACTGGAACCTTAACGCTAAAAATACTACTGGAACAAGCGCATATTCAGGTTCATGGAATTTTACAACGTCATTATACGCGCCTGATAGTCTACAGGTGAGTAATGTTAGCGCAAAGAAAGTAAAACTTTCATGGTTGGATAAATCTTCTGCTGAATCTAAGTATTATGTAACTAGGAAAAACAACTCTGCTTCTGTTTACAGCGTAATAGATTCGCTTGCCGCTAACGTAACAAGCTATATTGATTCAACTGTAGCGGGGAATGCGACCTATTCATATAAAGTATACTGCGCAAGCAGTTCAGCCGCTTCGGATTCAAGCAATGCTGCAAGCATTACAACAATTACTGCGGTAAACGATCATAGTTCTACTATGCCTCAGAATTATACTTTATATCAGAATTATCCTAATCCTTTTAACCCAAAGACTAGTATTCAATACGCAATTCCGTTTGAAAGCTCTGTTAAGATTGTCGTATATAATATTCTTGGCGAAGTAGTAAGGGAATTAGTTAACAATGTCCAGTCTCCTGGTTATCATGCTATAGATTTTGACGGAAGTTCAATTTCTTCCGGTGTATATCTTTACTCAATTATTGCAAAATCAGCTGATGGAACAAAAGAATTCAGAGACGTTAAAAAATTAATGCTGATGAAATAAATTAGTATTAAATTAAAAGAGGCTTCCTGATTTTTTCGGGAAGCCTTTTTTATTTAACGCCGCCGTTTTCAATATTAATTATTTTATCTGCAAATTTTTGTAAAACTTTTTCGATGTGCGAAATACAAATGATGGTTAAATTTTCGTATTCTTGAATTTGCTTAAAGAGATTAATCAGATTTAATTGCGATTCCACATCCTGTGCAGAAAAGGGCTCGTCTAAGATTAAAATATCAGGCCTGACTGCTAACAACCGCGCTAAAGCGACTCTTTGTCTTTCTCCTCCGCTTAGTTGACCGCATCTTTGATTCATAAGTTCATTAGGAATATTGACTAAATTAATTAACTTGTCTAAAGTTAGTTCATTAGCAATATTGGCCGCTGTATTAAGCGAAATAGATTCGTAAAGAATATCGCCGGTTTTACGGAAAGGATTAATAATTTCTTCCGTGTTTTGAAACAGTAGTTGAACAGGATTAGAAGCAGAACTCTTTTTATCTGCAAAATCAAATGAGAGTTTCCCTTTTGTAGGGGAGTAAATACCTGCAATAATTTTTGCAAGCGTTGTTTTGCCGCTGCCTGAAGCTCCGGAAATTCCAAACGCGGCGCCTCGTTCTACAGAAAAAGAGACGTCCTTAAGTATATAATTATTTCCCAGTTCATTCTTGTTTTTATTCTCAGGCGGTATAAACCAGATGTTTTCGGCAACTAAAATATTACTCACCTGATAAGCTCCTGTAAGCGTGTATAAAAGTCTTAATGCTATCGCTTGGGTTTAATAAAAACTCGTCAAAAGGCGCAAATTGTGTAAGTTCGCATTCTGATAGAAATGAAATAAAGTTGGTATAGTCTTTTGCGAAGGACAAATCCTGCGTGATAAGCAAAACTGTACTATCGTTTTGTTTAGCATATTGTTGCAATCGCTTCCCTATGATTAAAATAGTTTCGCTGTCTATTCCTGATGTAGGCTCGTCCAAAAGCAACAAATCAGGCTTTTTTAGTAATGCAAGAATTATGCAAACTCTCTGCGCCATGCCGCCGCTTAATTCATATGGGTAAAGATTAAAAACTGTTGCCGGCTCAGGCAGACGGAAATATTCAAATTCTTTCTTAATTTCTTCAGTTGTAAAAAGCTTATTTCTAAAATAGCATCCAATCTTTTTTAGTTGATCGAAACTATTGACTGGATCCTGAAATACGAATTGAATACTGCGGCGTCTAAGTTGCATTAATTCATTTTCGGAAGCTGTAAGAAGATTTTTCCCATTTAATTCAACCATTCCGTCAACTAAGCAAGAATTTCCATCGTACAATTTTGAAATAGTATTAAACAGCGTAGATTTCCCGGCGCCGTTCTTTCCCACAATTGCATATACGCTACCGGAGTCTAACGAGAAGTCAATATTTTTTAAAATAACCCGCGAGTTTAATTTGTTTATAAACGTAATGGAATGGAAACAAACATTTAACATTGAAATCCGGAAATATGTTGGAATTTAAATTGTAAAATAATAATTTAATACTGATATTTTCAACTACAAGGTTTCTCTATGTCGCTTGTAAAACGCGTTACAATTTTGTTTTTTTTTACATTAATAACAATATTCTTCGGGTGTAAAAAAACAAACCCGGTAGAAAAAAATACGGTAGTAATTGCAATACCAGCTGATATAGAAAGAATTAATCCTCTCTATTCATTCTCATTTGACGAAGCAAATATAAACGAATTACTCTTCCTTTCCTTAGTAAAACATTCGTGGGACGAAAAAAAAGGAGATTTAAGTACAGAACCCATGCTAGCGGTTTCGTGGGAGTGGGCTAAAGACTCTTCTTCAATTATAATTAATATCAGAAATGACGTTAAATGGTCAGATGGCGCGCCTTTAACTATTGACGACGTGATTTTTTCTTTTGATGTTTATTCCGACCCTGAAGTGCAAAGCTATTTGTATGGGACATTCAAAGCGTTTTATACGGACAAAGACAACCATATTGACATCAAAAAAACATTTGAGAAAATTTCTGATTCAAAGTTGAAAATAAATTTTTTACCTGCTTCTTCGCCTTCTATGTATAATCTTGATTTTCCTATAGCGCCAAAACATATTTATGGGAAAATCAAAAGAAAAGATTTGATAAACGCAGCTGAAAATTTTCATCCGGTTACAAGCGGCGCTTTTATGCTGGAAAAATGGGAGCGTAATCAATCTATTATTCTAAAGGAAAGCGTTTCTTCATTTTTACATAATACTGATGGAGTTGCGCGGCTTGCATTTAAAATAATTCCAGAGTACGCTTCGCGTCTTGCACAGCTAAAAAACAATGAAATCGACTTAGTTGAAGATATAAAACCTGAAGACGTAAAGGACTTAAAAATTTCAGAGAAGCTGCAAATTGTTCCAGTAAAAGGAAGGGAATACGATTATATCGGTTGGAATAATATCGATCCTGAAAAATATTCCAAGGAAAAGAGGCTGGTTCCTAATAAGTTATTTGGAAGCTCTAAAGTTAGGCGGGCTCTATCCATGGCAATTAATAGGGATGAGATACTTAAAGAATATTTTGCCGGTGGAGAATATGGCAGTCTTGCTAATAGCCCAGTTTCGCCAATATTCAAAAACGCAATAAATCCAGCTATTACGCCTTATAAGTACGATTTGGAGCAGGCAAAAAAACTTCTTGCAGAAGACGGTTGGAGCGATACGAATAAAGACGGTATTATTGAAAAGAAAGGAGAGAAATTTAAATTTACTCTTTCAGTCCCTACTAACAAACCGCGACGTTTGTTTGCCGCTACGCTATTAAAAAACTCGCTTAAGCAAATAGGAATTGATTTTTCAATTGAGCAGCTTGAACCGGGCGATTTTATTGAAAAGCTCAGCAAAAAAAGCTTAAATGCCTGGATTGCCGGGTGGGCTGTTCCTTTGCCTCTTGATTTAAAGATATCCTGGTATTCTGATTTAAATAAGACGCCAATGAACTTTTGCTCTTATCAGAATAAAAACGTAGATCTGTTGTTGGATGAAATTGAAAAAAGAATTTCAAACGATCAAAAAAATAATTTATACAAAAAACTGGAAGAAATATTATATGCAGATCAGCCTGTAACATTTTTATTCTGGATTGATAATGTAGTAGTCTATAATAAACGCATTCAGAATATAGACGTTAATCCGTTAGGCGTTGTTCATCATTGCTGGAAATGGTCGGTTAAATAATTGTGAAAATTATGAACCACGATTTGATAAAAATCCTGATCAAGCGGTTTATTTCATCCGTGCTGATTTTGTTTTTTCTTATTAGCTTTTTATTCATACTTCTAAGAATAGCTCCTGGCGATCCCACTCAAAGGTATATATCGCCTGGTCTAAGTCCTCAATTAGCCGAAAAAGTAAAAGTATCTTTTAATCTGGATCGCTCAGTTCAGGAGCAATATTTAAGCTTTGTAAAAAATTTCTTTTCCGGTGATCTCGGCGTTTCGTATTCATTTCATACTTCCGTGACAAACGTATTATTTGAGTTCCTTCCTTTCACTATAAGTTTTTCTTTGATCGCATTTTTTTTCCAGTTTTCGCTCGGTCTATTGTTGGCTGTGTTTGCATATAAGAACCGCTCAAAAAAATATTTAGACGGTTTTATTTCAGGAACAAACATGTTTTTATATGCGGTTCCTTCGTTTGTTAGCGGAGTATTTTTAATTTACCTTTTTTCTGTTAAACTTGAACTGCTTCCTTCATCAGGTATTAAAAATATAACATCTGTTACTAGCGACTTTGGGGAGCTCTTATTTGATTACCTGACTCACTTAATTCTTCCTGTTATATGTCTGGCTCTTGCTGGAACTCCAGTGTATTTTAAGTACTTTAGAGATAATATAGAGCAGAACTACAATAAACTATACGTGCGTTATTTGCGTTCAAATGGCGTAACGGAAAATGTAATACTGTATAAACACGTAATACCAAACGCAATTAGTCCTATAATTTCTTATGCAGGCGTCGATCTTGGAATGCTTTTCAGCAGCGTGCTGATTACGGAAGTTATTTTTAGCCTTCCTGGGATGGGCAGACTTGCAGTTGGCGCAATACTCGATAGAGATTTTCCTCTAGTCGTGGGCTGCGCGCTTTCAGCGGGTACGCTTATGATTATTACTAATTTTATAGCGGATATTATTAAATTCAAAATTGATAAGCGATTGATAAATGGAGTATTGAATTGATAAAAAAAATATTTCAAATTAAATATATCATTATCGTTTTATCAGTTTGCCTTATTATAAGCCGTTTTGGTTTGCTTTGTCAAACGGCAGTTTTAGCCCGCCAATATATATCACTGATAATGTCGGACTTTATAACTGCTACGGTTCAAACAGATTTTCAGCTGATCGATTGTTTTTTCTCCGCTTTGCTACTTGTTATTCTGCCGATTATTGTTATAATTGGAGGTAAGAGAATTAAACTGCTGAAAGCGGTTTCCTGGCAGGCGACTGCCTTAGTAGTATTTGTCTTTGCTTTTATTTTTGCTCCTGTTATTACTAATGAGAATCCAGACTTTCAAAAAAATCTTAGCGTAACAAGGCTGCTTTCTCCATTAAGCTCGGTTAAGGTTTTGCATTTGAAAGAGAAAAAAGAGGATAATAATCCGCTCAATGATTTTCTAAAAACAAAAAGCAGGGTAGTAAAATCTTCTTTTGACGAAAGTATACTATTCTGTAACAGCATAACGGTTAAAAAAAATAATTTAGAAGTTCGCCAAAATGAAACTAATATAGAAGTTATGTTAAACGATGTTGAAATTAAAAACGGAGAACCTGTTTTAACGACAAAATTATTTTTTTTAGGGACGGATGAATATGGCCGGGATGTTTTTACGCGATTAATTTATGGAGTAAGAATTTCTCTAACAATCGGTTTTTGTTCTGTAATAATTTCTTTGCTTATTGGCGTAGTATTTGGCTTTATTACCGGCATAAAAGGAGGCTTTACAGATATTATTATCAGCAGGATTACTGAAATGTTTTTGTCATTCCCGCTTATATTCTTTGTTATTTTGATTTTGGCATTATTTGGGAACTCAATATTTACGGTGATTTTTGTGTTGGGTTTTTCTGGTTGGATGAGCCTATTGAAAATAGTTAAAGGCGAAACAGTAGCGTTGCGAAATAAAGATTATTTTATAACTGCTCAGCAGTTAGGATTAAGCAAAAAACAATTACTAATTAAGGAAGCTTTGCCTGTTATGTTGGCTCCAATAATTGTTAATACGGTATTTCAGCTTGGCAACGTAATACTTGCCGAGTCTGCTTTAAGTTTTTTAGGACTAGGTGTGGGAGCTGAATATCCATCTTGGGGAGGGATGTTGCAATCAGGGCAGGAAAATATTTCAAGAGCCTGGCAGCTTTTGGCGTTTCCGGGAATGATGATAGTTACGACTCTGTTAACTGCTAATAAATTTGGAAGAGAGTTAAGTAAATATTATAATCCTGGATTTGGCGAATGATAAATCATAGATATGAAATTATTAAACTTCTTGGCGAAGGGCGCAGCAGAGTATTTTTATGCTCGGATACTTTCTTATCCGGGGCTCAATATGCTATAAAAATATTATCTCTAGACGCTTCTAAAGAAGAACATGATTTTTTTAAAAATGAATTCGAGACTTTACAAAAATTTAATCACCCCAATATTGTAAAAGTCTATGAGTTCGGTACAATATTGCAAATCGGCGCTAACGAATCAAATTTTGGCATAGCGAACGGAAGCAAATTTATTTTGCTTGAATACTGCGAAGGCAGGCTCTTAACAGAATTTTCATTTCAAAACCATTCAGATTTCCTTGAAATAATTATTGCACAAATTTGTTCGACGCTATTCTATCTGCATATTTCAAATTATATATATTTTGATCTCAAACGTCAGAACATAATCGTTTCAGTTTCCGAAAATGATCTTCAGATCAAACTAATAGATTTTGGATTTGTTGGTAAAGCCTCCGAAACAAATCAAAGCCTGCGAAGGGGAACGCCTATTTATATAGCTCCTGAAATTGTGCAAAATAATGTAACAGATTATCGGGCGGACCTATATTCATTAGGAATACTGATTTACAAATTAGTTTATGGCGTTTTCCCATTCAAAATAGAAGATGAATTATCTATATATCATGATAAAATAAATGGCGAATATGAATTTCCGCAAATTACAGGCGCAGAAAAATATATAAGCGTCATCAAAAGACTTGTTGAAACAGACCCGAATAAAAGGTATAAAACTTCTCTGCAAGTTATTGAGGAGCTTTGTCCTGGGGAAATTATACGAGCGGAAAACTGGTTTGCAGCAGATGCTTTTATTGATTGCGCAGACGACATTGAGGAAGTCAATAAATACATTACTGATCCAGAGAGAAGGGAAGTTCTAATAATAAAAGGGTTTGATGGGAGCGGCAAAACAAGCCTTGCCGGAAGAATTAAGAATTCGTTTGCTAATACGATTTATATGGAAAATATTTTTCAGCACAAACCTAAAATGTTTCCACTATTGTTGATTTATAGATTGCTGTACAATGAAGAAGTGTTTAGCAATATTGGCTATGTGTTTATAAATAAAATAAGTCAGCTATTCTTGAATAAATCGATTATTGAAACAGAAGAGTTAAAAGCTCTCATTATTCAAATTGCGCAGAAAGCAAAATTCATCTTAATTATAGACGATTATGACCGATTTGACGAAATAGCAAAAGAATATGTTCGTCAGATTTTACCTGTTTTGCAAATTAAAGGAAGTAAAGTAATATTACTTGAAAATCTTTCTAATAATTTGAATAATCATGAAATAAAAAATAGAAAAGAACATGTTTTGAATCCATTCACCGAGATAGACATTCATGAATTTATCGAAAAGAATTTCGCTTCTTTTTTCCCTAAAGCTAAAGTTGAAGAATTAGTATTAAAAGGTTCAGATTATCTTCCCGGAGAAATAATTTTATTCCTGCGCGATTTAATGCTCTATGGCGTATTAAAGATTACTGCACAAGGAATTCTTGTTGAAGACGCAATTTATAAAAATGCGTTTATTGGTTCGCGTCGTTCATTTTATGAAAAAAGAATTGCGCTGCTAACGATTGAAGAAAAGATTATAGTAGAGCTGCTTTCAGCTATAGAAACGAATGTCTCCGATGGAATTTTGGCATACATAACCAAACAAAACACAGCGGAAATTAAAGGGATAATTAATAACCTTAAGCAAAAAAATATATTAATGCAAAATACTAAGTATTCATTAATTCACTTTGCTTCGCCAGGGCTAAAACATTATATATATGAGGCTGTATCGGATAAACAGAAGCTGCATTCTATTATAGCTGAAGCGCTGGAGCCGCATAGAGATTTTAGCGCGCTTGAGCTTTCCCGTCAGTTTGAACTTGCCCAAAAATATGAAAAATGTTATGAGATATTAAAGCCTGAAATTGAAAGAGCCAAAAATAATTTTGCATATAATTATCTAAAAAAAACGTTTTTACGTCTGCTAAGGTTTCCGCTACTGGAATCAATTCTAATTGAAATTAAAAAAGAGTATGTTGACGCTCTAATTAAATCGGGAGATCCTGTAACAGCTCTAAAAATTATTGAAGAAATACCAAAATTAGATTCTCATTATTTTAATGAATTAATGGCAAAAAAAGCTATTTGCATGGTAAATACAGGCAAGATAGAATCTGGCGTTCTTCTTCTTCTTGAAGAATTAGAAAAAATAAAACCTGGTTTAGCCAAAAGCGAATTAATGTTAGAACTTGCAAATGCCGAACTGAATACAAATGATTTTGAGGATGTTACTGAAATATGCAATATGCTAATTGTTAGCGATGCTGTAACTAAGGAACAGAAGGGTAGATGCTTTAATTTTCTTGGTATCATTGAGATTCAATTTCGGAATAATCCGGATAAAGCGATTGATTTTTTTCATAAAGCCCTTGCTCTTTTTGAAGAAGCCGATTTACCTAATAGAATTGCGAGGTTAAAAATAAATCTTGGCAATATTTACAACATGAAGGGGAATCATTCAAAAGCTGAAGAATATTGGGCTGCTTCTTTGGAAATTAATACTTCAATCGGGAACTTAGAGCAGGAAGCTCTTTTGCTAATGAATTTTGGAATTTATTATTATGATCTATGCAGCCACGAAATGGCTATGGACTTATATAAAAAAGCTGAAACGATATTTATTGCAACTGGGAACAAAAACGGAGAAGCCTTAGGTTTGGTCAATCAAGCTGAAAATTTATTCTTATGCTGCGAATATTCAAAATCTTTGGCCGCTTTGGAAAAAGCGAAAAATATTTTTGTCTCGACTAAGAACTTTGGCGAAGAAGCGTCTTGTTTGTTCATCCTATCTAAAAATTACCTATTATTGGGCTCTAAAGAAGAAGCGCAGAATTATTTACTAAAATATAAATTTTTAATTCACGAACACAATCTTGGTCAAATGCACGAATTACAGCTGAATTTTATTGAAACGCTAAAATTTATAGATTTATCAGAAGAGTGTGATCCCGATTATTTAAAAAAGCTGGAAACAATATCCGAAAAACTATATGCGGTTGAAGATATGGATAATTTCAGATTGTCTGTCTTTCTGCTTGCTAAAAAAACGATTACAAAAAAGAATTATGCTGAAACAAAACGATTTCTTGCAAACAAAAAAAACGTTTGGGAAAGCAATATCATTAATAAAAGCGCAGGACTCTATCTTAAAGGACTATCTGAAAAGGGAATAAACGAACCGTATCAGGAATATTTATTTGAAGCATATGATCTGATAAAAGGACAAAGTATAACGGAGCTGACATGGATGATATTATTTGCTATAGCAGAAAGTTATTTTGAAAGAGGGATAATGCATAGTGCAGAAGAATATGCAAATATTGTCAAAAAGTTAATTCTTTATGTTGCGGAAAATATAGATGACGAAATCTTAAGAATTTCTTATCTTGCACAACCAGAAAGAAGAAGAGTTCTTCAAAAAATCAATATATTCGAAAAACACTTTACTCGATCATGAAAATAAGAAAAATTACTATTCGCATTTGCTCTGATTCTGGCGATTTCAATCCGCTTATATCTAAGTTAAGCCTTATATTTAAAGGGAAAACGAATATTTCGATCGAAAACAACAAAGAAGATTTTTCATTTCAGCCTGACGATATTGCCTTATGTATGTTAAAAACATTCAATCAAAAAATTCATAATAAAATTATTAAGGCAAAAAATCTTTATAATAATCAGATAATATTTGTAATAGACAATAAAAATCCACTCATCACAAGCACAATAGCCAAACTTGGTTTTACCGAAATATATACGCTTCCAGACGAACTTCTTAAGTTCGAAAATAATTTAAAAGAAATCGTAAAAAATCTACAGCTTAAGATCAGCAACGAAGAGAAGTATAATATAAGCACAAGAGAATCACATTTCGCGTCTATAATTGGCTGTACTAAAGACGCCTCGCGTCTGATTGCCGCTGCGCGATCTGCTGCAGAAAATTCTTCGGTCAACGTGCTTATCTTAGGCGAGACCGGCACTGGTAAAGGAATGCTGGCAAACGCTATCCATAATTATAGCATGAAAATAGACGCCCCATTTGTAGAAGTAGTGTGTTCTGCTATTCCTGAACATTTATTAGAATCGGAACTTTTTGGGCATGAAAAAGGAGCTTTTACAGATGCAAAGACAAAAAAGCTTGGGCTATTTGAACTTGCCAATAACGGCACAATTTTTCTGGATGAAATTGGAGAATTAAATCTGAATCTTCAATCAAAGCTTTTACGAGTAATTGAAAAAAAAGTTATCAGACGCGTTGGAGGTTCGCAGGACATACCCGTAAATGCGCGGATAATTTCGGCAACGCACAGAAATCTGAAACAAATGATATTAGACGATCAATTCCGTATGGATCTTTATTATCGTCTAAACCTAATTACAATAGAACTTACTCCTTTGAGGGAGAGAGTCAACGACATTGTCTATCTGGCAGAGAATTTTGTCGCTGAGTTTGTAGAACGATATGGCAAGAAAATTAAGAAAATTGACAATTCTGTAATTGAGTTCATTTCTTCTTATAGATGGCCAGGGAACGTAAGAGAGCTAAAAAATATATTAGAGCGAGGAGTGCTGTTGTGTGAGAACTCATCGCTAACGCTAAAAGATATTGAAGTGATAACGCAAACAAGCCCAAATCCATTTAAAGCTTCTATTGCTAATAAAAACAGTTCTGAAGACGATAGACTAACGATGAACTTTTTAATGTCTGAGGTTGATATGCAGCATTTATCTGCATTGTACGCAAAAGAAGTTCTTATAAAAGTTGACGGCAACAAAACAAAAGCGGCGCGCATATTAAATATCTCCCGGCCTAAGCTTAACCGTTTGTTAAGCAATTAATTTAGAATCTGCTAAATTGTAACAAAGTATTACATATGTAACGTTTTGTTACAGCCAGCTGCCAGAAACCCAAATAATCGGAACAAAACATTACAATCAAAAAAAATAAAAAAAAACGGATGTAAATAATGGCTGTAATCCAAACATTTAAGCGTGGCATATTATTTGTGCTTTATAAAAAACAGTCTAATGTCAGAGGCTGAAAATAGCTGACTATTGAGGTTATCGCATTATTAAATAAACTATTTCATTAACTTGAGGTGAACCAAATGAAAAAACTCATTTATCTCCCAGTTGTTTTGATCCTTTTCTTTGCAGGGTGCCAAAAAGAAAATACAATAACAGATCCAGTTAGTAGTAATACTACAACAACAACTGAAAAACCAAATTGGCAGAAAGCTGCAGAACGGCAGGGGTTAAATTTAATTCAACTGCCACAGCAACAAGCCGAAAATTCTCTATCAAAAATAGTTACATGCACAAAATATGCTACTGTAAAAAGCGGCGCTTATTTATCGCTTAATTATGCCTCTGTAACTTCTAAAGGGTTAACTGCAGTTACTGTATCGTTAAATGTTTTGCCATACGCTCTTTCGCAGGATCAATCGCTTACGATGAGTTTTGACGGCGAATATATGATGACGGATGTAGACCTTACGTTTGGACCGCACGGAACACAGTTCTTAAAACCAGCTCTTCTTAATGTAAAAGCCGTTGGTCTTGACCTTTCAGCATTGCCTTCTAATACGACTTTAGGCAAACTTTGGTATTTTAATGAGACTACAAATACCTGGGAACCAATAAAATCAGACGCTGTTTTAATTAATGTGAACTTAGGAGTATTAATTTGCGTAAACGGTTATCTTCCGCATTTTTCAAGATATGGCTTTACGACAAAGAATGCAACTGACAGTATAACTGATTCTACTGTATTGATTGGCTCTTCAAGCGAAACTGATTAAGTAAAACTATGAAAAAAACTAATAAACTGTTAATAACCAAGACTAAATAGAAAGCGAATATTATGAAATCAAAAGTTAAAAGTATAAGCGAGGGATTTCAGGACGTCTTGGGAAATTATTTTTCGGAAAATGACGTTAAGGTTTTCTTCAAGAAATTAAATAATCTCTCTCCGGTTATTGAACAGCCGGAAATTCTTGAACGAAAATCGTTTACGGCTTATAATGCGGCTAATTCCCCAAAGTTCAGGTTTGAAGTCGATCAGGCCATCACATATTCTGAAAGAAAACTATCGCTTGATAAATTCCTTGACTTTTTGGGCAATATAGGAGCTCTTTCAATTGCCCATGGCGAAGTTGCCTTATCGACTGATATAGCCAATAAAATGCTCAGTATTACAAAAACTGACGACCGGTTTATAAATATAACCGCTTATATTTTTTATAATTTTGCCGAAATATATAGCCGTCAGGCTATGTGGAAGGAGAGTCAGGCGCATATAAAAAAAGCAATATCCTTTTTTGAAAAACAAGGAGATATTGCAGGGCTTGCGAAAAGCGAAAATTTGTTCGGCGCTATTTACGCCGGGCGCGGGTATACTAAATCCGCAAAACTACACTTTCAAAAAGCATTAAGCATCGTTGACCAGATAAAAGACAAATCGATTGTTGCTCTCATTGAAAACAATTTAGGAATTGTTAGCAATATAGAAGGCGCATATGACGAAGCTTATTCTTTTTTCAGACGGGCTTTAATGTATTTTGAAGGACTTCAAGACCATAAACATATTGCCGAAATAAGGCATAATCTTGGAATGGTTTTTACTCAAAAGAAAGAATATGATTCCGCTCTAAAAGAATTTGACTTAAGCATAAACGTTTCGATTATCGCAAGATATTTCCCAACGCTTGCAATTTCTTATGTAGGCAAGGCTCTTATCTATTGCGAAATTAGCGACTTTGCGCTTGCTAATGCTTTTGCAGATAAAGGAATGGAAGTTAGTTACAAAATTAACGATAAACTTACTATTGCCGATATATATAAAATCAAAGGAATTATAGAACGGAAAAATAAACACTTCGATTCATCCGAAAACTTTTTCTTTAGTAGCCTTCGGTTGAATAAAGAGTTCGATAATGAAATGAATTATGCAGAAACTGCAGTTGAACTTGCTGTTTTGTATAAGGAATCCAAACAAATTGAAGACGCAGCTAAATATTTCACAAAAGCCTTAGCCTTTTATTCTAAAATTAAGGCGCAGCCAGAAATTGATAAAATAAAAAGGCTTATGGGATAATTAAGCGACGCATCGTTTCCCACGGCGGGGAGTTCCCCCGCCATATTATTTTAAGCACATCAAAAGAGTATCGTTGAGGGCGGGCATATTAAACAGGGCTAAAAGGGTTGAACATAAAGGAAATGGAGAGGGATTTTCTTTTTATAATACATAAATTTATGATTCATTAATTAGCAAAAGAGTTGTACTTATGCGATTTGCCGACTTTATAAAATCATTAGAAGATGAAAAAATGAATGAGATTTTTTCATCTTCCAATGATAATGGGAAAAATAAGACCCTTGATCGTATTCTTGACATCACTAAAAGAATAAACAGATCATTAATTCTTGATGAAGTTTTGCAGCTTGTTCTTAAAAACGCTATAGAAATTACTCATTCTGACCGCGGATTTATTCTGCTTAAAAACTCCGCTAGCGAATTGAAATTTTCTATCGGATTAGACGCTCAAGACAAATCTATTTCCGAATCTGCTTTTAATATCAGCACAAGCGTTGTAGAAGAAGTATTTAAAACGGGGCTTTCGCGCTATATAGAAGGCGCCCAAAATGACGCTGACCACGATCAAAATAAAAGTATCTTTTTGCTTGATTTGCAAACAATACTCTGCGCTCCGCTGACTACTGGCGATAATAAAATTGGCGTTATCTATTTGGATAGCAAAGCTCTCCACAGGATTCAGGAAAATGAAATTATTAGCGCTTTTGAAATTATTACCGGACAGGCCGCTATTGCTATTTGGAACGCTCAATTATTTAAACAAAAGATTGACGCAAATAATGAGCTTGTGCGATTGAATAGAGAACTAAACGAAGCAAAAATCATTGCTGAAAAATCAAGCATGTTCAAGTCTTCTCTATTATCAAATATGAGCCATGAAATAAGGACTCCGATGAATGGGATACTTGGCCTTACAAGCTATTTGAAAGATATTGTAACTGAAAACGAACATATCAAATTATTGGGAAAAGTTGTTGAATCGGCTAAAAGGCTTATGAAAACTTTATCTGCAATGCTTGATCTTTCAGAGCTCGAGTCTTTTAATATTAAGGAAACTACGACTTATATTTGCGTGCCAGTTAGGATTAGAGAAATTGTAAAACAATACAAAAACGAGATCCAGGAAAAAAAGCTTGACCTAAAAATACAGATTAACAGCGAATTTAAAGTGTTGTTTGACGATAAGTACTTTACTCAACTGATAGAGTGTATAGTTGAAAATGCAATAAAATTTACTGAAAAAGGAACTATTAAAATTATTTGCCGCTCAGAAGAGGGAGAGGGGATTATTCAGGTAGCAGACACCGGGATAGGAATTGAACCTGATCTTCGAGAAATGATTTTCGACGCTTTCAGGCAGGGGAGCGAGGGCTGGAATCGTATGTACGAGGGGATCGGGCTTGGTTTAGCTATTGCTAAAAGGATTACTGAACTCTATGGAGGCGGAATTTCTTTAGAAAGTCAACCCGGCAAAGGTTCTGTTTTTACTATTACTCTTCCTATTATCAGGGATTAAAACTGTCTTTCCCGCCTGAATTTTCTAATCCCGATCTTTGCCTGAGCTTAGACCGGGATTTTTTATGTCTAAATTTAACTTGACAATGACTATACCGTATGGTATATTTTAAATATGGAAAATGAAATAAATATATTGTCGAATGGATAATAACTCTGTAATACTTGTATGCGCGTTGCAGCTATTTTCACAAAAAGGCTATAATGCCGTTGGAGTTCAGGAAATTGTAGACGCCGCGGGAATTACTAAACCGACTCTTTATCATTACTTTGGCAGTAAGCGCGGGCTTCTTGATTCGCTGCTTGCCGAATATATGACCGGCTTTTTCAGAGTTATTGAACCTGCCGCCGAGTATGACGGAGATATTACTAATACTCTTAATAAAATTACTTTTGCCTATTTTAACTATGCGCAAAAACACAAGCAGTTTTACCGACTTGCGCTTTCTTCCTGGTTTGCGCCTCCTGATAGCGAGGTTTTTAACGCAATATTGCCTTATATGCAAAGACAGCAAAAGCTGATGGAAGGAATTTTCCTTAACGCGGCTAAACAGCATGGCAATATGAAAAACCGTCATGAGGTTTACGCTTACGCGTTTCTTGGCATGATTAATACCTATATAGGTATTGCGTTAAACGGCGTTACTAAAATAGACGATAATACGGTCTATAGAGTAGTCCATCATTATATGCATGGCATTTTTTCGTGATATTTTTTTACCCACGGTATACCGAACGGTATACACAGACTAAATTTTTTTAATATTTTATGGAGAAAATTATGAAACATTGGGCTTATGATTCTTTTTTTTATCATATATACACGTTGGGCTTTTGTGGCGCTCCTCAGATAAATAATCGCAGTCTGGCTCCACAAAATAGATTGCAGGAAGTAAGCAAATGGATTGAACACTTCAAATACTTAGGCATAAACGCTATTTATTTGGGCCCTGTGTTCGAATCCGCTACGCATGGATACGACACAATTGATTATTATAATATTGATAGAAGGCTTGGGACAAACGAAAACTTTGCAGAAACGGCAAAAAGCCTTCATGAAAACGGAATAAAAATAATATTAGACGGCGTGTTTAACCACGTAGGACGCGACTTTTGGGCTTTTCGCGATGTTCTTACTAACGGACCTCAATCGGCTTTTTGCTCTTGGTTTACGGGATTGTCTTTTAGCGGAAAAAGTCCTTTTAACGATCCTTTTACGTACGAAGGATGGAATGGACATTATAGTCTTGTAAAACTTAATCTGGGTAATCCAGATGTTCGAAATCACTTGTTCGGAGCGATTGAAATGTGGATAAACGAATTTGAAATTGACGGACTACGATTAGACGCTGCCGATTGTCTTGATAAAAACTTTATTAAAGAGCTGACTAAATTTTGCAAAAAAATAAAACCTGATTTCTGGCTGATGGGCGAAATTATCCATGGCGATTACCGCGAATGGGCAAATGATGAAATGCTCGATTCTGTTACGAATTACGAAGCTTATAAAGGGCTGTATTCAAGCCATACAGATAAAAATTATTTTGAGATAGCATATACTTTTAATAGAGAGTTTGGAGGTAAAGGGCTATATAATACAATCCCGCTATATAATTTTGCCGATAACCACGACGTTAACCGCGTTGCAAGTAATTTAAAAAATAAATCCAATTTATTTCCGTTATACTGTTTGCTCTTTACAATGCCTGGCGTTCCTTCTGTATATTATGGAAGTGAGTGGGGGATTGAAGGCATGAGGAGCGAAAAAAGCGATTTGCCGCTTAGACCATTTATTTCGCTTGACTCAATGAACAACAATAATCCTAATCCTGAGCTAATACAAACAATATCAAAACTATCAGGCGTACGTAAGAAATTGAAATCGCTTAGATACGGAAACTATAGCCAGGTTTTAGTTAAGTCGCAGCAATTTGCTTTTATGCGCGAATACGAAGAAGAAAAAGCGCTTATTATAGTAAACTCCGCCGAGGCTGAAACGAATTTGGAATTAACGGTTCCAAATATTCAAACTGGTATTTTCAAAGATTTTATCAGCGGAAAAGAATATATGGTTCAAAACGGGAAAATATATATTGATAAACTAAAGCCAAACTCTGGCTCTGTTTTACTTTGGAAGTCCTGATAAAGCGGGTTATAAAAGGTTTAAATAAGGTTCGGGCTGGAATTTTAATTGATAAATATTAGTATTTTCTACCAATTATTTAAGCGGATGTGTTGGATATCTGTTATTTCCTTGATAATTTAATGATAAGTGTTTAAAATTTTATTTTAAATAAAAATCCTTTTGGGATAAATCCGTATAATTCGAAATCCTGCTAAGAAAAATTTTCCATTTACGGAACAAAAACAGCAGTAATACTATCTAAATAAAGTATAATTTTATATCATTCGGTTATTTTAGGAAAAATATGAATACTAAAAATCTTCACAAAGCCTTCGGTTTTATTGTTGCGGCAATCACATGGTTTGTGTTTTACAAAACCGCACATCCGTCGGTTCCATTTTGGGACTGCGGCGAAGTAGCCGCGGCAGCTAACGCCCTGCAAATACCGCATCCTCCTGGATCTCCAATGTTTACTTTGCTCGGTAGAATTTTTGCAATGCTTCCTATTGCAGATAATATCGGATTCAGAATAAATCTGCTTTCCGTTACTGTCAGCGCATTTTCAGCGTTGTTTTTATATCTTTCTATTGTAAAGATAATTGAGAATTATCAGGGTAAAAATTACAAAAACATTTTTGACGCGCTATTAACTTATCTTCCGGCCGCCATTGGCGCATTAGCGTTTTCATTCAGTCATTCGTTTTGGTTTAACGGAACTGAATCTGAAATATACGCTACCAATACTCTTGTTTTTACCGCTATTGTTTATTTTGGAATGTTGTGGAACGAAAAGGCAGATAATCCGGATAATTTAAAGTATATCTTTATGATTGCCTATTTAGTAGGCGTTTCTACCGCAATAAGAATGATAGGCGTGTTGGCTATTACTCCTATTGCAATGCTTATTATCTTCCGTAAATTTATTACTGATGAAGAAGCTACTAAAAAGACCGGTTATTTATTATTAGCCCACGGCGCTATTCTTTTAATCATTGCCGCAATTCTCTGGAATGGCGAAACTGGAACAACAGCTCCTACAAAGCCTGAGTATGACGATTTTGATATGAAATTCAAAATGATCATGATTGTTGCAAGTATTATTTTCATGGGCGCATTCTGGAAGAAAGTATTTAACCGAAATTCAGTTTACATTGCCATCATCATTGGCGTCGTTTCTAAATTCTTGATTTATGACGGCGTGTTTAAGGAAATTCCTGTTGTGCTTGGCTCGCTTGCAGGCGATAGTACTACGACGGCAGTTTTATTAATGGCAGTTCTTTTAGGCATACTTGGTTATGGCGT
This sequence comes from Ignavibacteriales bacterium UBA1304, assembly GCA_002307295.1. Classification (GTDB taxonomy): domain Bacteria; phylum Bacteroidota; class Ignavibacteria; order Ignavibacteriales; family Ignavibacteriaceae; genus UBA1304. The sequence continues at coordinate 20,363 of DBTY01000002.1, read as the reverse complement.
TTATTATGGAGCTAAAAATAAAAAGCCGATGATTCATATTATTTCAATGTGCGTCATGCTTATTATTATTGGATATTCTTCTTATACTATGATCATCGTCAGATCCAAACAGGGGCCTCCGATGAACGAAAATGAACCTAAAAACTTTACTGAATTAATTTCGTATCTTAACAGAGAGCAGTATGGCGACTTCCCTACGTTCAAACGCCGTTTTGCTACCGAGCCTCATCAATTAGGCGTCTATAGCAACTATACTTCTGATCTGGATTTCTTATGGAAATATCAGATGAATCACATGATGACCCGTTACGTGCTCTGGTTCTATGGCGGAAGAGAATCATGGGATCAGGATGCAGGTCCTAATATTTATCCGTTTAACGGCGTTGGCAACATTTTGGGCAAAGCATTCAATATAAAATTTGCCGGAGACGCTCATAATTCATTTTACGGCATTCCTTTCCTTATCGGACTTCTTGGAATTTATTTCCATTTCCGAAAGGACTGGAAGATGGCAACGGTTTATCTGCTGCTGTTTGTGTTTGTTAGTTACCTGTTTGCGTTTTACCAAAACCAGCAGGAGCCTCAACCGAGAGAGAGAGATAAATTCTATGCGTCAGTCGGTTTTGTTTTTGCAATCTGGATTGGATTGGGCGTAAAAGGCATAATCGATTTTCTGCATAAAAAACTTCAATCGGAACCGCAGGTTAAGTTAGCGTCTTCTTTGGTCTTAGTTCTTGCTATTGTGTTTATTCCGGGTAGAATGCTTCAGGCAAATTACCATGAACATGATAGATCAAGAAACTGGGCTCCATGGGATTACGCGTATGATATTTTACAGAGCTGCGAACCGAATGCAATTCTGTTTACCAACGGCGATAACGATACTTTCCCACTCTGGTATCTACAGGATGTTGAAGGCGTAAGAAGAGACATAAGAGTCTGCTGCTTAAGCCTTGCAAATATTTCTTGGTATAACAAACAATTGAAAAATACTGAACCGTACGGCACTCCTAAGGTTGCAATGCGAATGACTGATGAAGAGCTTGACGCTACTCAGCCGATTCAATGGGAATCAAAGGTAATGACTCTGCCTGTGCCGAAAGACGTATACAAGAAGTTTGGCATTACCGACACGTCTATTACCAATAGAGGAAGCATAACCTGGAAGATGGATCCTACCGTCAATTACGGCGGAGTTGGAGCAATCAGATATCAGGATATAATCGTCCGCGAAATTGTTGAATCAAATAACTGGGTTCGTCCTATTTATTTTGTAGCAAGCGGAGATAATTCCAAAATTGGTCTTAACGATTATCTGCGGTTAGAGGGTATGACTTACAGATTGGTGCCTTATAGAGGCGCTAGCGGCGAAGAGCTTGTTAACGAACCAGTTTTAAGAAAACAACTGTTTGAGCCAAATCCTTCTTACAGCAAAACTTATCAGCCTGGGTTTAAATTCAGAGGATTTAACGATCATACTATATTCTATGACGATAACCAGCAAAGATCTATTCAGGGAGTAAGAAATCCTTTTATAAGTCTTGCGCTTTATTATCACCGTTATGGTCAAAACGGAAAAGCTGTTGAAGCTTTAGACCAGATGGAAAAAACTATTCCTGCCGATATTATTGTAATGGATTATCGTCTGTTATATAATATTGCAAGCATTTATCTTATTTGCGGCGGTCAAAACCAATATGCGTCTTATGCTAAAAAAGTTGAGACAATCGCTCTTAAGAAAATGGAAGACGCTCCTTCAGAATTAGATTCGTATAAAATATTGATTGATATGTACGAAAATACAAAACAGTACAGCAAATCAATAAGCGTGTTGGAAAAACTGAAAGCGTTTTATCCTGGCGACCAGTCTATTCAGGCCCAGATTAATAAAGACAGAGCTCTTGTATCTGGTGTGGATTCGGTTAGAAAGTAAATTTAGATTAGAAGCTCTAATAAAAAATCCCCTCAGTTTTCTGAGGGGATTTTTTGTATAAAGACATTTATTCTAAAGCCCAAAACCATAGTTCATTCTGAACGCGATTTATCGAACGAAGAATCTACAGACAATTATTTTGTTAAGCTATCCAGCTTCTTCTATAGGTTTTGTTGATACAACTATGCTACGAATAAAAAATATTGCAAGCTTTTAACCCGAATAACAGGATAGGGAAGGGATCTAATGCGTAAGCGTTAGAAAAATGAGCGTTTAACTTATTATATAATAATATTGCGCAATTTCGATAATTTTTTTTTGAAATCATATAAAGAACATCTTATAATCATTAAATCTAAATATTTTTTTGACGTTAAATTCTCCCGGCGCCAATCCTGGTTTACAAAAAGAATCCAGAGGATTCTAATGTTTGTAGTATTTATTGGAAAGAAAAACATTCGACCCCGACCGGGGTCGTACAAAAGCGTATTAAACTGAGCTATATACATGAAATCCCTCCGGGATAAAACCCAATTTAGACACAATAAAATATTTCTATCGTGCAATTCCCAAGTTTAATTCCGTAATGCAATTTTAGTTTGAGATTATAAGGTATTTGTTTATCACAGAGGGCTTGTTTTAATAGGCGTAACCCCTCATGTTTGTATCCGAATTAGGGGAAATTCGGCAGACTGAAAGTCTGCCGCTACGAATGCGAAAAAAATAAAACTGTTTTGTCGATTGCAAAACAAAGCAAATAATTATTTTAACTTTTCTCTTTCAAACACAATTTTTTTTATTTCTTCATCTTTTATAATTGTAGTGTCGCCAGCTGTTATATAGGCGAACTCACCCTTAATTATTTCCGTTCTGAACAATTTACCGCTATTAAGTTTTATAGAGACAAGCAGGCTGTTATTGCCCCTTGTGCGGGTAGACGTAAGGTAATCTATTGATTCAATTTTATCCAACGCAAGAAAGAATGCTGAATTATCAATTTTAACGCTTATGCTTTTTAAGAGAACTTTCTGAGTCCCTCGCTTTACAATAAAACGTCCGAAATTATCGGCGGTAATATGAGAGTTATTTTTTAGGGTTATGCTAACTCGTGAAGGATTTGAAAATCCGGAAAATGCCAGAGCTGATAAAAATACAAACGCTATAAGATATCTTTTCATTTAAAACCATAATTAACTGCTAAAATATCGCATTATATTCTGCTTGTTTCAAGGCTATATCACAAAAAAACAATCATAATTGTATAATTGAAGCAACTATAATCTGTATTTCATTGTTTTAACAGTATCATAATATTGTGGTAACAGTATGGTAATAATGTAACTATATATTGCGTACGCTGTTTACACAGACAACCTTTAGTGATTAAATGATGGTTAGCCCTGCGAAACGAATCTCATGCTCGGTTTGCGGGGCTTTTTTATAATCTGTAGTTGTGTGAGGCTGCTAACTACTCTAAATATAACAATTTAGTAACAGAACTAAGTTTGAAAATTATATTTATAGAGCTAAATTTTAAGCGTAAAAAATAACTAAAAAGCTTTAGATATGGCAATATAATTTATAATAATAGTTGAAGGGAAAAAAATGGAAACCACATATATCGAACAAATGTATGGACAAGATCCCCAGTATTTAATTCTTCATGAGAACGGAAAAGTAGACAGAATTTTAAAAGTAATAGAAAATAAAGAAGAACATATTATCCGCTTCTTTTTATTTGGCGGCATAGAAAAAGTTTTTAGCAAGCGGAAAATAAACGTAAAAAAAGAGAAGAGTTTCAGAAAATATTTTGTAAGATAAAAAATGAATAATTGAAATACGCCAATTATAGTTTTAGGATTATGGCGGTAAAAAATTGTATTTCTGTTTCGATAATAAAATTAATTATTTCTCTCAAATAAATAATGCATTGCCCCAGCGCCGTAGATGTGCGCCGGGGCTTTTTATTATCTGGTTAAAAGCTACAGAAATGCCGAATAGATTAAATCGCTTGAAATAATTGAATTCATTTAACATATTTGTAAAAAACCATGCGGAATATATGAAAGTAATAAAAAAACCAAAAACATTTATACTTGATACTAACGTTATTCTTCACGACGCTAGCTGCATTAACCAATTTAAAGAAAACGATATTGTTATTCCTTTAGTTGTAATAGAAGAGATTGATCACTTTAAAAGAGGCAGTCAGGTTATTAACCTAAACGCCAGAGAATTTGCCAGAACGCTTGACGCAATAACAGGGAAGGCTCTTTTTAACGGAGGCATATCTTTGGGAAAAGGAAAGGGGAAAGTTCGGATTGCAATTACAAAAGGGCTTAGTAAAGAAATTCAGGAAGTATTTAAAGAAGATAACGTAGACCACAGAATACTTAGCGTGGCTATAGAACTTCAGAAAAAAGACAGAATAAAAAAAGATATAATTATCGTTTCCAAAGATGTTAACCTGCGTATGAAAGCGAAGGCTTTGGGCATACAGGCAGAAGACTATACTACCGACAGAGTAACTAGCGTAGAGGAGTTGTTCAGCGGAAAGGAAATTGTAGACGATTTTGACGACGAAGTTTTGTCAGAGTTTTATAAAGTTCCGTTTGAAGTGCCGGCTCAAAAAATTGAGTCTGCGCTTAAGCGCGAACTTATACCAAATAAATATTATATTCTGCGTAATTTAAACCGTTCAGCGCTTGCATGCTACGATCAGCAGATGGGCATATTTAAAAAAGTTGATAAAATTTCTGTGTACGGAATTAAACCGAGAAACGCAGAACAAACATTTGCCGTAGACGCTTTAACCAATACAAATATACCGTTAGTGTCTATAACAGGCAAAGCGGGAACAGGTAAAACAATATTAGCTTTAGCATGCGCTTTACAAATCAGAAAAAGCTATCGGCAGATTTTTATCGCCCGTCCTATTGTTCCGTTAAGCAATAAGGATCTTGGATTTCTTCCGGGCGACGTGGAAAGCAAAATGGCTCCTTATATGCAGCCGCTTTGGGATAATCTGAAAGTAATTCAGGATCAGTTTTCAGAAACGGAAAAACAATTCCTCTTAATTAATCAGCTGATAAAAGACGATAAATTAGTCATTGAGCCGCTAAGCTATATAAGAGGCCGAAGTTTGCAAAGAATATTCTTTATAGTAGATGAAGCCCAAAATCTTACTCCGCATGAAATTAAAACTATTATAACTCGCGCCGGCGAAGGGACAAAAGTTGTTTTTACAGGCGATATTTATCAAATCGATCATCCTTACTTAGATTCGCAATCAAATGGTTTGTCCTATCTAATTGAACATTTCAAAGGGCAAAAGTTATATTCTCACGTGAACTTAGAGAAAGGAGAACGGTCTGAACTTGCAGAATTAGCGAGCAATTTACTTTAACTGCAACCCCATGTAAAAAGTTTAAATAATGATTTATTAATGAGTTCTTTTACAGGATTATGAGTAAATTTTAAATGTAAATAAAATTCAGTTCAGTCATTTAATTCTGAAGAATAAATACGGTACGCGAAGAATTTACTTCTTGAATTACATCCTATGCGGTTCGTAATTGTATTATGGAAAATAAGAATAATCTCTGCATAAACTCTACTTTAGCCGATCTAGACCTAAACGATATCTCAATTGAGACAAATAAAACAGTTTCAGATGCGCTAAAATTATTAAGAAAAAACCAGATGGTTCCAGGAATAATAATTTTGTCTCATGGGTTTTTTAAGGGGATGATATCCAGAACTAAGCTATTTGATTGTATGAGCCGTCCATTTAGTAACGAATTGTATCTTAACAGATCTATAGGTTTTCTATTAGATAACAATCCTATTAATAAAGCTTTAGAGTTCGCATCGGATACATTAATAGCCGACGCTACGCTAGCATCGCTTCAGCGACCAGCTGATCTGCTATTTGAACCAGTCGTGGTTCTTTTTTTTGACGGCAGCTCAAAGATTTTAGATATCCATCAGCTGCTGCTTGCTCAATCGCAAATTCATATGCTTCTTGTTGAATCTTTACGAAAGGCAAATGAGTTTAAGAGCGAAATGCTTAGTATAGCCGCGCACGATCTGAAAAATCCGCTTAACTCAATTATGGGGATAAGCAGTATTATTATTGAAGAATCGGCTGCTCTTCCTTTCGTTAATAAAATGGCGACTACGGTATACAAGTCTTCTCAGCAGATGCTTGACCTGATTTTAAGACTGCTCGATTCTTCAATAGCCGAGCTTGGCAAACTTGAGCTTAAAAAAAGCCAGTTAGACGTCTATCACCTTACAGCCGCTGTTATTGCAAATAATGCTAAGTGTGCCGAAGAAAAAAATCAAAAACTTATTTTTAGTTCGGAAGTAAATGAAGGAGTTTTAATTTTAGCGGATAAAACTCTTTTAACCGACGCCGTTGACAATATAGTCAGCAACGCAGTTAAATATTCGCCGCCAAAATCAGATATTTACATTTCATTAGAAACAGATAATAATATCCGAATAAGCGTACAAGACGAGGGGCCGGGTATTAGGGAAGAAGAGAAAGAAAAACTATTTGGCAAATTCCAAAGGCTTTCTTCAAGGCCTACAGGAGGGGAGTCTTCAACCGGGCTTGGGCTTTATATAGTTAAGCAGATAATAGAGCTTCACGGCGGCTCTGTTTACGTTGAAAGCGAATTTGGGCATGGCAGTAAGTTCATTATTGAACTGCCTAATGAAAAAGATTAATAGCTCTCATTGCGGATGTAAATATTATTAGACGCAATATTTATGACTGTTCGTAAACCTATAGTCTCAAATATTTTTTATAAATCTTCATTACTTAGATTATGATTTCTGTGAAGTCCCGTTTTTCGGAGTTTCATTTTTATCTGTTAAGCTTATATCGTCTTCAACGTCCTTCAAAGCTTTTTTGAATTCCCGCATTCCCTTGCCAATGCCCTGAGCTATTTCAGGAATTTTCTTAGGTCCAAATAGAACTAATACAATAATTAGAATTAAGAATAATTCGCCGCCGCCTAAATTACCAAACATATTCTGCCTTTTTATAAATCGCAATTTTATATCTTTCCAAACAAACATTCAAGTCTAATAATTTCCTTCGCAAAAAAATCTTTCTTTTGAGTCAATCCGGCCGCTATTTTCGTTTATTATTATGCTTTTAATTTATTCAGGATAACGCTAACTTATTTATGATGATAAATTTTTATTTATCATCATAGTAACGCTTTGGCTCTTAATGCTGAATTTGATATAGTAAACTATAACCAGGAGACCTACAAATGTATATTGCATTATTGCTTGTCTTGTTAGGATTGTCTGCATTTCTTTTTTTTACCGGTTCCAGAAAACATCAACAAATTAAAAAATATTCAGGAATTACGCTTGCGTTGTTTACAGCGGCTTTTTTCTGGTTCATGGATTTTTGGGGCGAAGCCCTATGGTTCGAAAATTTAGGCTATGGCGCTAGATTTTGGACAGTTTTTAATTCAAACGCTCTCCTGGCTTTTGCCGGAGCTTTATTTGGATTTCTGATAGTATTCCTGTTAACTCTTGCAATTCCTAAGAACTTCCGGATTATTAAAGACCTTCCTAAATTGTTAGGAGTTTTAATTGGAGGATATTGGGGGTTCTCAAATTGGGACGTAATTCTTAAATATTGGTATGGCGTTTCTACCGGGCTGAAAGACCCAATACTTGGAATGGATGTTGGGTTTTATCTTTTTTCATTGCCGTTTTATGACGCCTTATTTGGTCTGCTGGTAACGTTATCTCTTATTTCGCTCATTGCGTCGTTTATCTCTTCTTTTATAAGAATATCTGAAAATAGGCTGGTCTTCAATATTTTTAATGAAGGCGGAATATCCTCGAATAAACTTTATTTTCCGCTATACTTAAACAGCGCTATACTAATTTTCATCATAGCAGGCGAAAGATTTTTAAGCAGGTTCCATTTAATGTATTCTACAACCGGAGTTGCTTCCGGTATGGGCTGGACGGACGTGAATATCATCCTGCCGGCAACGACCGTGGTAATTATTATAATGCTTCTGCTGGGGATAGCTTTATTAACGCCAAATATACGCTTGAAAATACAGAATTATATATTCAAAAAACTGCGTATCGCTCCAGCGCGCAACCATGTCATGGTTATTGCAGGCGCGGCAATTACTATTGTCGCTATCTGGATTATTGCGTTTGGCGCTCTGCCAATGGTGTTTAACTGGCTTCTGGTTCAGCCTAACGAAATAACCTTTGAACGCCCGTATATTATGAATAATATCAAATTTACGCGTTATGGCTTTGCGCTGAATAACGTGATAGAGAAAGAATATCCTATGGATGGAAGCCTTAGCCAGGAAACTATTAATCAGAGTCCTGAATTGTTTTCAAATATCAGACTTTGGGATATTAAAGCTTTGGAGGCGACTTACAGGCAATTCCAGTCTATGAGGCTCTATTATGAGTTCTATGACGTGGACGTAGACCGTTATAATATTAATGGGAAAGACAGGCAGGTAATGATTTCGGCGCGCGAAATGAACTTGGATTTTCTGCCTCCGCAGAGTCAGACTTTTGTAAATAAACGTTTTCAGTACACCCATGGCTACGGTATAACTATGGCTGGGGTAAGCGAGTTTACTCCAGAGGGGCTGCCTCATTTGCTGATTAAAGATATTCCTCCTGTAAGCGAGACTAAATCGCTTGAAGTAAAACAGCCTCAAATTTATTTTGGCGAGCTGACTAATTCGCCTATTGTGGTTAATTCCAAAGCTAAGGAGTTCGATTATCCCAGCGGCGAAGATAACATGTATACGCAATATTCCGGAAAAGGCGGCGTTGAACTTTCTAACTTCTGGAGAAAGTTTTTATATGGCTGGAAGTTTGACGGAACTAATTTCTTATTTTCCGATTATCCAACGGAAAAAAGCCGAATTATGTTCTACCGTCAGATTTCAGAACGGGTTAAGCTGCTGGCTCCTTTCTTAGAGTTTGATAAAGACCCTTATATTGTGCTTTCAAACGGCAGATTATGCTGGATGATTGACGCCTATACTACTTCTAATTATTTCCCTAACAGTCAGCCTTTTTCGGGTATGGAGAATAATCATCAGATTGCCGCAGATCAGACAGGAGGAGAGCTTGAGGGAGTTAATTATATTCGTAACTCCGTTAAAGCGGTAGTTGACGCTTATGACGGCTCGGTTAATTTTTATATAATGGATTCCAGCGATCCTATAATAAAAGTGTGGAGCCAAATTTTCCCGGATATTTTTAAATCCAGAAATGAGATGCCGAAGGATTTGCAGGCGCATATGCGTTATCCTAAAGATATGCTCCTGGCGCAGGGAATTGTTTATGAAAAATATCATATGACTGATCCGACTGTATTTTATAATCAGGAAGACCTTTGGGTAAGAGCGACAAACAAAAGTAATAATCAAACCAAACCGGTTGAACCGTATTACATCATGTGGCAGTCGCCAAACATAAAAAAAGAGCAGTTTGTACTAATGTGTCCGTTTACTCCTAAAAATCGGCAAGTTCTCATTGGCTGGATTGCAGGCATGTGCGACGCTGATAATTACGGGCAATTTGTGGCTTACCAGTTTTCTAAAGATAAAATGGTTCTTGGCCCGCAACAGGTTGAGTCCAAAATAGATCAGGATAGCTTCCTTTCCGGGCAGCTTACTTTGTGGGATCAGCATGGTTCTAAAGTAATCAGAGGGAATATTCTTGCTATACCGGTAAACAATACGCTCCTTTACGTCGAACCGATTTACCTTCAGGCGGAAACTGCCGCTTATCCTGAACTCAGGTTGGTTGTAGTTATGCATGGCGATAATATGAGCTATGCAAAAAGTTTTGACGAAGCGTTAAATGGGCTATTTTCTAAGTCTCCGGTTATACAAAATACATCTAAAACTTCGCCGACAACAACAACAACTACCCCTATTACAAGTTCTCAGCTTCCGGGGCAGATTAAGGCTGCAAATGACGCGTTTAATAACTATCTTAGACTGAATGCTGATAGAAAGTTTACTGAAGCGGCAAAAGAGCTTGAAAAATTGCAGCAGGCTCTTCAAACGCTTTCAAACCAAGGCGGCAAAACGGCGTCTAAGAAGTAAAATAATTAATTATTGCGCGGTTCTTTAAGAATCGCGCATGGTTTTCAAAATAGTCGGAGGTTCTGGCGGTATACATAAGTATTCGGAATATTACATAAAAGAATAAAATTTTTTATTGTCAATTAATTAACCTTAAGCTTTTCATTAAACATTTTTAAGGAGTTTTTCATTGGCGCAAATTATTGAACTCAAAATTGGCGGTCGGTCGGTTAAAATTTTAGCCGATTCTAATTCTCTGGTTGACGGATGGTGCAGCATATTGGGCTTTTGGGCTAAACGCTACACGTTACGAGGCAAATTATTTAAGTCCTACTTCTCTTTACCTGCAATTACAATAGCTGATAGTTTCGGCTTCGATTTGACTACGGAAGACGGAATTAAAAGCGCTATCCATAATAAAGATGAAAGCATTAAAATCTTTAAAGACGATCAGATTCTGAATTACCTCTCTTCGATTAACGATCAGCTGCCAGAGTGTTTGTCTAATTTGGAACCGTTTATTGGAAAGGGACTTGGGGAAATATATAAAAATACTTTATATGAAGATGAAACTGTTCTGGCTGTTATTGAATGTAAGGAATTGGATACTTCAGGCCGGCACAGCGCCAAGCCGAATTTATCTGCTCAGCTTACTTCGGGGCTTGATGCCATGAATAGAGATTACTTAATTATAACCGATAAGAATATTAAGATCGTAAAAAAAGACTCTGTCCCTTCGTTTATGGCAAGAACGCATATCTATCATGAAAACATTCCATTGAAAGCCATTGCCAAAGTTGAATTAGATAAAAGCAAAACCCCAAACTTATTAGATATATTTCCGCCTAACAATGTAAAGCGTTCGTTTGACCTTGTACATGCAACCGAACTTGCGCCTACAATTGAAATGCTTTCATTCCTGGTATCAATGACCGCTTCCATGGTAAAAGAAGAAATCGCCAAGCCTGTTTCTCCGGCTAACGTTCAGGCTGAAAAACTGGAGAAAGCCAAGAAGCTGTTTGAAGACGGGCTTATAGGTAAAGAGGAGTTTGAGAAAATTAAAAAGATAGCCTGATGCTTTTCTATACAATACTGTAGAAAAAATTGAGGCGCCTGCTAATGCGAGCGCCTCAAAACTTATTACAAATAAAGACTATCCAAAATACCAGAACTTACTGAAAAGTTATAAACATAGCTCATATCATAATAGGGGAGCATAATATGTTCAGCGAACTACTTATAAAACCCATTCGGATCATGCTCCACATCTAAGAATTCACGTGCTCCTTACATTAAACTCCGGTTTGCTCCAAGCGCTCCCATATTAATTGTATTCTAACATAAGCTTTGCAAATAAAGAATTGGTTATATTCAAAATGTTAATAACTCAATGCTAACAAATTTGAAATAAATTTACTAAGCCTGTTTGTTTGCTTTAACAACTTATTTTCTAAGCAGTTATAGCGTTTAATAAAAAATGCATTTAGCTGAGCTATGTATATTAGTAAAAAACGATTAAGATATTTAGACGAAAAGTATGCTCCTGAAATTAAATCAGATAAAAAAGACTGCGAAAACATGCTCCGCAATTGCTTCTATGGCATATAATAACTGCGTAACTTGTTGTTGCTAAATAGGTTAGTACGTTAATCCTGTTTATAAAATAATCAGTTTTATAAAGATAATACGCGTAATTTTGCATAAAGCCATGCATTGATGATTTTACCAGCTAAGCGCTTAATATACAAGATATTATAGCTATAATGATAAAGCTTAGCCTTCCAGTAAAGTAAATAATAGCTATTATGAACAAATTTGCAGCAAAGAAATATGGGAGCGCCGCTTGCTTTTAAGCTATTTTGTGCCAAAATCGTGCTCCTATGAGTTAGTTTACTAAACAATGGCAAGTTACTGGATATTAATTAAACCTATACTTCGGTTATAGCATATAACTTATTATTATATAGATAATTAAGGCATATTTGTACAGTTAAAGTAAAATATACTTACAGATAATTGGGAATGAGATCACTCTGATTTCAGAGTAATCTTTGTAGTTCCCCTTAATATTCTATTTATCTAACTTATTAGATATTAAATGGTTATTCCAAACAAGTTCAGTCTGTATATATAATAAAATAGCTAAATCTACTTATAAAGAGAAAAGTTATCCTAAAAGACTTAATAGAATATCTAATGAAAGGTTGGCTAACTGCATTAATAACAATAAGATGCCGGATAAAACTAAAACGCTAACCAATTGCATTAAGCAAACCAGGCTATTTCTTAATTATGTTAATAAGTGTATATGTTGTGTCTTGAAACGCTATGTAAAACAATATCTGGTAATTATGTGGGGAGCACGACATACAGGCGTGTGCTCCCATATTTATAGCCAACGTGCTCCCAGTATCTATGGCATGATACCCAATACATATAGCAAATTAATTCGGATGCATGCTCCTTAAAGTTATGCACAATACTTTTGCTTTTTACTTCTAATTATTGTGGACAGTTGATAAAATTCGATAATTAAATAATCGCATTGTGCATATGTTAAAACTGAAAAATTATTGTTACATTACTAACTATAAAAATTATTTACACTAAAATGAAAATTAAATTCTTAAAAATTTGTTTATTAATTTCTCTTCTGTTAATCGATTGTAATATTAATTCTTCAACCTACGCTTGTCAGAATGAAAATGATTCCACTAAAAATATCATAATAGTAGCCGGGCAATCAAACGCTTTAAGCTGGCATACGGATATATCGCTTTTGTCAAAAGACAGCGTTGACGCCAAAATTGGTTTTTATTATCATAGCGGAATGCCTCCCTCAAAAGGCAATGCCACGCCGTTTAATGGAACGTCTAAAGGCAAGTGGGTTACTTTAAAATATCAGACACAGGATCCTTTCATTGCTTTAGATACAAATTTCTTCGGTCCTGAAATGAGTCTTGCGCGCAAAATTTATAAGGCTGGGAATAAAATTAGCGTTATTAAATGCGCATATGCCGGAACAAATCTGGCTAACGATTGGAATAAAAATTCAACTACGGGCAATTTGCTTTACAGCCAAATAATGAAGCAGATTGATTCGGCGCTTTTACAGATTCATAAATCTGGCTATAAAACAAAAGTAGTCGGATTCTTTTGGATGCAGGGGGAGTCTGACGCTGAAAATTCATCTTACGCCGCTAACTATTTATCTAACATAAAGAAATTTATTTACAACGTTCGGACTGATTTAGGCAATCCGGAAATGCCTTTTATTCTTGGACGGATAGGTATAAAATCGGCTTATACATACAAAGAAACTGTACGCACTGCGCAGGTTAATATTACAAAGCAGGGATCAAATGTAAAATGGGTCGATACGGATGATTTTTCTGTCGGTTCTGATAATATTCATTATCTTACTTCTGGTATTCTTACTTTGGGTGAACGAATGGCCGACGCCTGGCTTAATCTTCAGGCGACTGACGTAAAGAATTATAATGCAGAAAAACCAAACAGTTTTTTACTAAAACAAAATTATCCAAATCCTTTTAACCCGTCTACAAATATCTCGTTTATTTTGCCTTTTGATTGTAATGTAAAATTGGTAATTTATAATATAGCAGGACAAATGGTAAAAAACGAAATAAGCGGGTTTTACAAAGCGGGGAATTATAATTATGAATTTAATGCGGGTTCCTTGCCAAGCGGCGTTTATTTTTATTCCTTATCGGCTGTCGATGTAAATAATCAAAAAGTCTATAAGGATACGCAAAAAATGATTTTAATTAAATAATCAAAGTGAGCATAATGGATATTAATATTTCTAAACCTGATCTTTCTGAACACGCTCCTCATTTCAGTAAATATATTGATATGATTGGCGAAGAAAATGTAATAACTTTTTTGGCTGAGCAAAAGAATGATCTTATAAAATTAATCAAATCAATTTCTGAAGAAAAAGGAAATTATAAATATGCGCCTGAAAAATGGACAATCAAGGAAGTGATAGGGCATATAATTGATTCAGATCGCGTTTATGGCTTCCGTGCGCTCTATTTTGCCCGCGGAGGGACTTCTGCATTGCCAGGCTACGATCAGGACGTATGGGCTAAAGAAGGAGCCTACAACTCTCTTAGTCTGGATGAATTAATCGCAGATTTTGAATTAGCGAGAGAAGCTAATATTTCCTTATTTAAACGGCTCAGCGTTAAAGATTGTGTTAAGACGGGTATAGCTAATAACAACAGAATGTCTGTTCGCGCAATTGCTTATATTATTGGAGGGCATACGGCTCATCATGTAAATGTTATTAGAGAAATGTACTTGTAGTTTATCTATCTGCCGGAGATAATTTATTCTCCGGCGTGGATTATTTGGAATTATTGTTTATAAACTGGTACTGTAAAATGAAATTCAGAGCCTTGATTGATTTTGCTTTCAACCCAGATTTTCCCTCCGTTTGTTTCAACAAACTCTTTGCAAAGTATTAGTCCCAGCCCGGTTCCTTTTTCGTTTGCGGTGCCTGGATTAGAAAGTTTATTTTCTATAGCGAAGAGTTTATTTAATTCCTTTTCGCTCATGCCTACTCCGGTGTCTGATACGGTAACAATTTCAAAATCTTTTTCCGTATGACTTGAAATTATAATTTTACCATTGCTTGGCGTAAACTTTATTGCGTTAGAAAGTAAATTGCGAATAACGCTATTAAGCATATAATTATCCGCTTTCACTATTTTATTTGGTTCAATTGTGTTTTCAAGTTTAATGCTTTTTTGTTTTGCATTTTCGTCAAAAAGCAGCATAATTTGTTCGGTTAAAACGCTAAGAGCTATTTGCACAGGAGCGTATTTTATTGCTCCGGTTTGGATTCTTGACCATTCCAATAAATTAGTGAGCAGATTAAACTGATTTTTTACCGTTTTATTTAATTCATTAGCAAGAACGGCAATTTGTTTACGTGTTAAATCTCCCGTATCGTCCGATAATATTTCAGAAATTCCAAGAAGTCCCTGTAAAGGTCCGCGGAGATCGTGAGAGATAATAGAGAAAAATTTGTCTTTGCTTATATTCAGGTTTTTTAGTTCTTCTGTGTAGATCAAAAGCTGTTTTTCGTAGTTTTTCCGTTCAGAATTGTCTATTAATATTCCAACTACGCGTTGAGGTCTGCCGTTTGAGCTGCGGGAAACTATTTTGCTTCTTTCAATAACCCATACCCAGTCCCTCGTTTTTTTCATCATTCTGTATTCCAAAAGATGATTTTCTTTGCCGAATTTTACTTCGGATAAGACGTGGATGTCTTCCGGGTGGATGAAGCTTCTTAATAAATCAGGAGAAGGGATAAATTCGTCTGGCTCATAGCCTAACATTTTATAATATTGCGGCGAAATATACATTGAATTATCCTGAATTTTCAAATCCCAAAGGGCGTATTTTGAAATATCAAGAGCTATGTTTAGCCTTTCTTCGTTTATTAACAGCCGTTCTTTGAATATATTCTGTATGTTATATTCATGCTCAAGTATTTCAAGAGTTTCTTCTAATTTTTTAGTCCGTACTTTTATTAGAGCTTCAAGGTTTGAGCGAATTGCCACAAGCTCTTTTTCTACTTTTATCTTATTTTCTATTTCATCGTTAAGCTCTTTTTGTTTTTCTTCTAATTCTTTTGTCTTTATTTTATATTTTATTAAAATATCGCTGATTATTCCTGTTAGGGCTCCGGTAAGAATAGAAACCAAATAAGCGGGAAGGCTCATAAAAAAAGTATCTCTGAGGGATAAACCGGTATACCTGCTGTAAAAAACGAGGTTGATTATTATTGGAGTAAAACCATATATTACTCCGCCCCAAACGCCAAAAAACCATCCGCCTGCTAATACGCCAGCCAGTAATAATGCGCCTGCCGTATAACCAAGATAATTATGTATTGGAGAGAAAAAGACGCAGAATAGAGCAAAAAATGCAATTACGCAAGAATGTTTAATGAATAATTTATTTGATTTTTGAAAAATCATAAATCGGATTACTGAATTGTTTTTGAATTATTTAGTTGCCGTGTTTTTTAATGAACAGGATTAATCCGTAGTTAATTCCAGAAAAATTATTTATTTTAAAACAATTGCAAATTATTGCTGATTACCAAATTATAAATTATTATAAAATTTCTCAATATGCTAACATTATGAAAAATAAATCTGTTATTTTACTATTATTTTCTGTAATTGTCGTCTTTTCTACATTTGCTTATCCTTCTGGAAAAACAAAAGATAAAGCATCTGAAAAAATTAAAACTCTTGGCATAAAAGCCAAAGAAGAGTATACTTATCAGCTTGTACGGCCAAATGATAAAGGCTTTTTAAGCGCAAAAACTACTTATAATAATAATGGCAATCCACTAAGCGAAATATGGTTTGGCTTAAAGGGCGTTACTATAGCTAAAGCAGATTATAATTACGACGGGAACGGCAACCTTATTGAGGAAGTAAGAACAAGCAGAAAAGATTCCGTAAGTAAATATTTATATTCATACGATAAAAATAACCGCAAAATTCAAACTAACTACTTCAAGCCTACAGGCGCAGTTGAAAACCATATTTATAAATACGACACATTAGGCAATATTACTGAAGAAATTAAAAATAATCCGGGCGGCGGAGTTGATAATTATTATTATAAATATGATAATAATGGAAATGAAACGGAAGTCATCTGGTTAAAAGACGAGCGTCAACAGGCGCGCTATATCTATAAATATGATTCCAAACAAAACCGAATTGAAGACGAATGGTATAATAACGAAAATCAATTAACGTCAAAAATTTTCAGGGAATATGACGCTGCAAAAAACAAAATAGCGGAAAAAGTTACTCATGCGGATAATTCTATTCAGACAAAATATATTTACAAGTACGACTCAAAGAATTGTCTAATTGAAGAAATAGATTCCGATTCTGGCGATAATGTTTTTTACCGGAGCGAATTTGTTTACGACGCCAAAGGCAATTGCGTAGAGGATATAAAATATAACGAGAGGGGAGAAATGTCCGCGCATCATTTAACTTATTACGATGTAAATGGAAATGTCATTGAGACTATTACCATGAACAAAGATAATCAGCCGACCGTTTCTGTTAAATGCGTATATCAGTATTCTAAGAAAAAATAAACGGCCGCTTAAAAATATTCAGGCGGCCGGCGTTAATGTTATCTGTAAAAAAAAATATAGTTTTAATAAAAAAATATTATACCCGCTTTTCTTCATCTCGGCGGTCACGGTCGAGATGTGACCAAATAAATACATATCTGTATTATAAAAAACTAAAAACAAAACTATGATGGCCTTTGTTAACTTTTTAATCCGTCAATGCGTCAATGCGTCAACCTGACAATTCAGCCAAATATGTCATATCCACGGAAACGGGGAGCTATAATTTGTAAAACATTTTTTTTATTTTAATGAGTCAATACTTTTTTGCAGGAACTTCCATTTATTTGGAATTTTATGACTATATATAGAATTAGGATGATCTTTTTTACAATCTTCTTGTAATGAGGCATGACCGCGACCATCGCATTGTGTTTTCATATATTTCGCTATTTCTTTAGGTCGAGCTATATAAGCTCTTGGAGAAGTTCCTGATGTGACATCCTTAAATTGGACAAATATAAAAATAATATAACTATGCTGGGATTCCAACCATCTATCAATTGCATCGTGATAAGTAGGGCTATTTTTTTTGAATTTAACTGCTAATGGCCATGCACCATTTTGACTTCCTTTTACAGAAATGGGTAAAAAGCGTTTTCCTTTATTAGCAATTAAATCATAAAGAGGTTGATTTGCGCCATATTGAATAAGAACATCATAACCAGCTTGCGCTAATAAATAAGCCGCATATGATTCTGCTGCAATTTCGCATTGTCTACTTGTCATCATAATACTATTCCTATTAAAGTTTTGTAATCCAGCAATTTTCATCAAAAATAAAAATATTTTTGATCAAGTTTTTGCCAACAGTTGATGAAATAAATTATCATAAAATTGTTTTAATACTCATTCGTAATTTTGGGGATGAAAAAATGGATAAATATTTTGTTCTCCAAAATATTTATTATCTTCATTTTCGCTTAGATTCCCACTTTCGTGGGAATGACAATACGTCTCTAAGATTTCTGCGTAATAATTTTTACCTAATCAAAATCATTTTACGGGATTCGGATAATTTAGAGCCAGCGCTGATGCTGTAAATATATACTCCGCTTGCAAGCGCGGAAGCGTTAAAATTAACTTTGTGCGCGCCTGCGTTCTGATAGCTGTTTACAAGCGTAGAGACTTCTCTGCCCAAAACATCATAAACCTTAAGTGTAACAAACTCCGCCGTTTTTAACTCGTAATTAATTATAGTCGATGGATTAAACGGGTTAGGGTAGTTTTGTTTAAGAGAATAACTACTAACGGTATTGTCAGGTTTTTCTTGTATCCCAGATACAACGCCGTTTTCGTTAAAAACACATAAACCAGTAGAAGTTCCTATCCATTTATTCCCGTTTTTATCAATTATTGTTGAATTCACCCAATTGCTTGGTAATCCAGGATTTGTAGTAGAATATAAAGTCCAACTACCGTTAAATTTTAATAAACCGCTACTTGTTCCAATCCATTTATTTCCGAAAGAATCAATTACAATTGAGTTTGTATTTGGGAATGGGAAAACAGGGCTTTCTGCATAATAATAAACAGAGCAATTGGCACCGTCAAATTTGGCGATGCTTCCTTCATCTGTGCCAATCCACTTATTATTATCTGAATCTATTGCTAATGATGTTATATCAATAGAAGTAATTGCTGGATTTAAAAGCGTATAAACAGTCCAGTTTGTATTGTCAAATTTAATTAAATGGCCTGTTTTGTTCCCGATCCATTTGTTATCAGCTGCGTCTATTGCTATTGCAGTAATTGTAATGTCAGATAACTTTGAATTTGTCGCATTGTAAACAGTCCAATTTTTATCATCAAATTTTGTTAGCCAATTACCGCCAAGCCATTTATTTCCAGCCATATCTATGACAATAGTATAAACATAATTTGACGATATTCCAGAATTTGTTGTATTGTAAACAGTCCAGATTTTATCATCAAATTTAATTAGTCCTCCTTCATTTGTTCCAACCCACTTATTATTAATAGAGTCTATGGCTATTGAGCAAATATTATTATCAGGTAACCCAGAATTAGTTCTATTAAAAACAGTCCAATTAGTTCCATCAAACTTGACTAAATCGCCTGAGTAATTCCCAATCCATTTATTGCCTATATTATCAGCAACTACAGTGTAAACAAAATTTGTTGGCAGTTTTGAATTTGAAGAATTAAATACAGTCCAATTCTTATTATCAAATTTGGCTAATCCACCTCCCCATGTTCCAATCCATTTATTTCCTGATGTATCTATTGTAATTGAATTAACCATACTATCAGGTAATCCTGAATTTGAGGTACGGTAAATTGTCCAGTTCTTATCATCAAATTTAGCTATTCCGTTACTATAAGTTCCGATCCATTTATTACCGACTGAATCAATTGCTATAGAGCTGATGAAATTATCTGATAACTTAGAGTTTGTTGTATTATAGATTGTCCAGTTTTTGTCGTCAAATTTTACCAAACCGCCACCATTTGTTCCAATCCATTTATTTCCAGAATGATCAATAATTATAGAACTAATATAGTTATCGGGTAAGTTTGAATTTGATTTATTATAAATAGTACAGTTTACTCCATCAAATTTGATTAATCCTTCAACCCCAGTTCCAATCCAAATATTTCCGATAGTATCAATAGAGATTGAATTAATATGATGGCCAACAAAGTTTGAATTTGTGGTATTTTATACAGTCCAATTTGTTTCGTCAAATTTAGCTATGCCTTCTCCACAATAACTTCCAATCCACTTATTTCCGGCTTTATCGATGGCAATCGAAATTACCCGATTATTTGGCAGTCCAGAATTCCATTCATCGTCGCATTTTTTCTCTCCTGTAAGCTGATTTATACTTATAAGCCCCTTATCAGTTCCTATCCAAAGTAAATTCCCTTCTTTTGCAAATGCCGTAACAATAGTACTATGTGTATAATTAATCCATTTTGGAGTTTGGGAATAGGCGAGTGAAGAAAACGCAATTAATAAAAATGTAAAGAAATAAAAAATAGTATTTTTCATAAAAGACACCAAAGTTTATACAATTAAGCTTATCGTGAAGCGTCGCATTATGGCGGCGCTTCACGATAAAAGTAGGGAGTGTAAAATAGTTTGTGT
>DBTY01000013.1:52503-133465 GCA_002307295.1 Ignavibacteriales bacterium UBA1304 | reverse complement strand
TCTGTTTTATTTTGGACAGCTGTGCGCCTTGGCTTTCTTTTATCCAGATTTTAAATGTCTTCTTGAAGTTTGAATAATATATTGTTAATATATTTAGTTAAACTATTAAAAAAGAACATTACAATTGAATACCGAATACGCGTCAAGAATTAACAAAACATTTGACTACATTGAACATAATCTGGAAAGCCCCATGACTTTGGAAGAATTAGCTTCCGTCGCTAACTTTTCCAAGTACCATTTTAACAGAGTTTTCAGTTCAATTGTGGGAGAAACTCCATTCCGGTTTATTTTACGTCTGCGGCTTGAGAAAGCCGCCTCGTTGATGCTGGCAAATAAAAAAGAAAGCATTACGGAAATAGCTTTCAGATGCGGATTTTCCGACATTTCCATATTCTCAAGAAATTTTAAGAGCCGTTTTAATATATCCGCTTCTAAATACAGGGATGAAAAACTAAACATTAGCAATATAAGTCAAACGATTAGCAATTCGGAACAACGGAAGGAAAATCCTGCTTTGTATTTTTGCGCTGTACAACAACCAAATAACTGGAGCATAAGAATGGAACTAAACAAAAGCGTTGAAATACAGGAACTCCCGCATATGACGGTAGCTTATATCCGGAACATGGGGCCATGGAACGGCGATCAGGAAATTTATCAGAGCCTCCGCAATAAACTGTTTATATGGGCGGGCGCAAGAGGACTAATGGGGGGTAAAGATTTTAAATATCTCATTTTATACCACGATAATCCTAATGTTGCATTAAACGACAAACTAAGAATGAGTCTTTGCGTTACAATTCCGCCAGAAACGCAAGTTGACGGCGAGATAGGAAAAATGGAGCTTGAAGCGGCAAAATACGTAATAGCCCGTTTTGAGCTAACTCCTCAGGACTTCAAAACTGCCTGGGAATGGCTTTACGGCGAATGGCTGCCAAATAGCGGCTATCAGCCTGACGACAAGCCTTATTTTGAAACCTATCCCGAAGAGCCGAAAGGCAATAAGTTCATAGTAGATTTCTGTGTTCCTGTAAAACCGTTATAGATTTATGACTAAATTAGAGACGTCCTGATTAATCGGGACGTTTCTAAGCGCTATAGTCATATAGTTTTATTTTTTAACCAACTGCTTAAGAAAAAAGAATTTGTTTTTTCTGTGGGTTTGTAGTCCATACAAAATTAAAATTCCGATCCAGAATCTGCACTTGGGCCATAACTGCCCGGAATAGGAATATCTAATAAACGCAGGGACACTCCCAGTTGCGCTCTATGATGCACCAAATGAAAAAAAGTCATAAGAATAACTTCGCTCTTAGGCGATGCGTCATAAATTTTATCTCCATTACGCATCGTCCAGATATCCGATAATTGCGCTTCGTTTGCAGTTTTTAAATGCGCCCTTCCATCTTCCAATGATTTTTCAAAGTATTCAAGCAATTCAGCAGTATTATTAATTACTGCTGGGGTATACTCAATTGTAGCAAAATCAAGCTCGTTTGTAGTTAACGTCATTGTAATCCATGTAGGCAATTCTGCTATGTGGGTGGCTAAACTGCGAATAGTCATACTTTTAGGATGAGGCTGCCAATCATACTTATCATCCGGCACAACCTGAAGCATTTTACGGGTTGTTTTAGCTTCCATTTCCAGCTCTTTTTGAAACATTTGAATTATCGACATAACATCTCCTTTTTTTTATAATATTGTTTTTTAGAATAATTCCAGCTCTATATATTTAGACAGATATTTAATTCGGCGAACGTAAAGCAATAACATTGACTTCAGTATCCGCAAAGAACGCCAAATAACTAACTTATTCGCTGATAAGAGTTGTGGGCATGAACAGCCGCTCACTGCCCCTCCAATTATTTCAGTAACAATTTGTTAGTCGACATGGCATTTAAGTATATCACACTGCCTATCGCTAGGATGATGTATAGAACTTTGCACTAAAGCCCCTCATGGAATTCCTTTTAAACTGTCAACCGGGAATAGAACCATTTTATAAACCGGCGCTTCAAGAAGATTTAGTTTAATAACAAGAATGGTTCCATAAAATTTAGTCGCCTTATCAATATCGCTAACTACAATTTTGAACCAATTAACTATACTCGCTGTGTTTTCCATTTCTTCTCTCTTTTTATTTTGAGTTAAAACTCCAGCTTGAACAATCGTTTGTAAGATTTTACTCCGATAAAAGTGTTCATATGCGCACTACTAATATAGTGTACATACGGACACTTGTCAAGCAAAAAATTCACCTTATTAATTGAGATCCGATATTTTCCTCAACACATCAAAATTACGTTGAAGCGCTAAACGACGACGCAGATATTAAAGCGGCAAAACGCAAATTCTTTTTTTGTTTCTCCCAAATATATATTGGCAATACAAGTTACGTAGTTAGACACACTGAAATTAAGTCAGAAGACCTAAAAGCAATGTGTCTGTAGCGCTATGGCGATAGTAATCTTCCACTAAATAAGCTAAATAACTCTTTTACATTAAATATCTTTACGTCCCGTTAAATAATCTTACGTAATAGCTTACAAAGTAAATATTTTGCATTAATTGATCGCATTATCTGGGGTTTTTAGAGCAATAAGTTCGGTATGCAAATTGCTTATAAATTATTGTCATTTATTCAACAAAAAAATAAAAACGATTAGAAATTATGAGAGCAATTATTCCAGTGGCTGGGTTGGGAAGCAGATTAAAACCGCACACATACTCAATCCCTAAAGTGCTTATGAACGTTGGCGGAAAGCCGATATTAGGGCATATTATAGATAAACTGATAAGCGAAGATATCAATAAGGCTACTTTTATAATTGGGCATCTTGGCGAATTGATACAAGAGTACGTAACTGCCACATACCCGGCGTTAAAATCAGAGTTTGTTATCCAGCATAAAATGGAAGGGCTGGGTCACGCTATTTATACCGCAATACCCACAGTCAGCGAAAAGGAAGTATTTATAATACTAGGCGATACGGTTTTTGACGTAAACCTAAAAGAAGTATTTAAGAATAAAAAAACTGCCCTTGGCGTAAAAAGCGTTGAGGATCCAAGCAGATTTGGCGTCGCCGTAATGGCAGACGGTTATATAGAAAAATTGGTTGAAAAACCGCAAACGTTTGTTTCAAAACTCGCATTAGTCGGTTTATATTACATTGCCGATTTTAGCATATTGAAAAAGAGTTTGATTAATTTAGTCGAGAACGATATCCGCACTAAAGGCGAGCTGCAGTTAACAGACGCGTTGCAAAATATGATTGAATGCGGAGAAAAAATAACAACTTTCCCTGTAGAAGGCTGGTATGACTGCGGTAAACCCGAGACGCTGCTTTCAACAAACAAACACATACTCGACCAGAAAAGCACGCATAAGCAATTTCCCGGCGTAGTGATAGATCACCCCGTTTTTATTGGCGATAATTCAATATTAGAAAATTGCGTTATCGGACCATATACAACTATTGGCAGCGGAGCAGTAATTAGAAATTCCATTATCCGGAATTCAATTATAGGCTCTAAGGCGGACGTACAAAAAGCTCTCCTGGACAATTCCATTATCGGGAGCAATTCGTCAATTAAAGGCGCATATAAACGCCTAAACTCAGGCGATTCGTCAGAAATAGATTTCAGGTAATGCTAATTTTACAGCGTTATATTTTTTATATCAGCAACAATTAAACCCTGCCTCTTTTGGACGGTTCTGATAAATTCAGAGGCTTCCAAAAGGCTTTCGTGCGTGCCGGTATCTAACCATGCAAAGCCTCGTCCAAGCACTTCAACTTTCAATTTATTGTCTGCTAAAAAACAATTATTAACGGTCGTTATTTCGAGCTCGCCGCGCGCCGATGGTTTTATCGACTTGGCGACTTTTACAACTTCGTTAGTATAAAAATAAAGTCCTACTACGGCATAATTACTTTTAGGAGTTACAGGTTTTTCCTCGATGGAGATAACATTTTGATCTTTATCAAACTCTACCACTCCGTATCTTTCTGGATCAGTAACATAGTAGCCAAAGACTACCGACTTTTTTTCTTCCTCAACCGTTTTAACGCTTCTTTTTAATATTTCAGAAAGACCAGCTCCATAAAAAATATTATCGCCCAATACAAGGCAGACGTCGTCTGAGCCAATAAACTCTTCGCCAAGAATAAAAGCCTGCGCCAAGCCGTCTGGAGAAGGCTGAACTTTATAGCTCAGTTTAATTCCAAATTCTTCGCCATTGCCCAAGAGCTCTTCAAATTTTGAAGTATCGTTAGGCGTTGAGATAATCAGAATGTCTTTAATTCCTGCCAGCATTAAAGTAGATAACGGATAATAAATCATCGGCTTATCATAAACTGGCAGTAATTGCTTACAAACAACTTTTGTGACCGGGTACAATCTGGTTCCAGATCCGCCCGCTAAGATAATTCCTTTCATATTTTTCCCAATCTTTCTAATGAATATTTATTTTCCAGAACAGCCTCGCACCATTGCTGACTTTCAAGGTACCATATAATAGTTTTCTTAATGCCTTCCTCAAACTTGTATGCTGGCGAAAAGCCCAAGGTCGTTTTAATTTTTGTAGCGTCGATGGCATAGCGTTTATCATGCCCTGGTCTATCGGTTACAAAAGTAATTAGTTCGTTATAACTTTTCCCGTTTACTCTCGGTTTTAGGTTATCTAATATTCCACAAATTGTAGTTACTAATTCCAGATTAGTTTTTTCATTGTTCCCGCCAATATTATAAGATTCTCCAGGGGTTCCGTTTGCAAGTATTTTTACAAGACCGGAAACATGGTCTTCAACAAATAACCAATCGCGTATATTATCCCCTTTCCCATATATGGGGATGCTGTTTTCCTGCAACGCATTCAGTATTGTAACTGGAATTAGTTTTTCAGGAAACTGATACGGACCGTAATTATTAGAACAATTGGATATAAAAGTAGGCAAGCCAAACGTATGATACCATGCGTTAACTAAATGATCCGAACTCGCTTTGGAAGCCGAATAAGGAGAACGCGGATCATAAGGAGTAGACTCCGTAAAATAACCAGTCTGGCCTAATGAACCATAAACTTCATCGGTGGAAATATGCAGAAAACGAAATTCTTTTTTCTTTTCGGCTGGTAATGTTTTGTAATGCAAATACGAAGCCTGTAAAAGGTTATATGTTCCAATTATATTTGTATTAATAAACTGAATCGGATTATCAATTGAACGATCGACATGAGACTCTGCGGCAAGATGCATAATTGCATCAGGTTGAAAATCATTTATTATTTTTTCAATCTGTTTAAAATCGCAAATATCAGTTTGAGAAAAAGAATAGTTCTTATTCCTTTCTACGTCTTTTAACGAAACCAGATTGCCCGCATAAGTAAGAACGTCAATGTTAAGAACGCTCACATCATCGTTCTTAAGCAGATATTTTATTAAATTAGACCCTATAAAACCAGCTCCGCCAGTAACTATTATTTTTTTCATTTGATAATATAAAATCATTTGTAATATTTTTTCTTTACGTTAATAAGAGAATACTTCAGCCTCTTCTAACCGGGGGAGGAGAAAGTCTTTATCTGACATAATCATTTTCTCTTTATCTAAGCTCCTGTCAACTGCGATTTTATGATCGTTATAAATAACGCCTCTTTTGTGCGCTTTGGAATAGTAGTTGTCTACTTTATACTGAAATATAGCAAAATCGCTTAAAGTTACAAAGCCATGAGCAAATCCCTGTGGGATAAACAGTTGCTTTTTGTTTTCGCTACTTAATTTAATAGAGACGTGTTTGCCAAACGTTGGAGAACTTTTTCTTAAATCGACAGCAACGTCAATTATTTCTCCCTCGATAACAGGCGCTAATTTACTCTGCGAAAAAGGAGGAGCCTGATAATGCAGTCCACGTAAAGTTCCATAAAACGACTTAGATTCATTTTCCTGAACAAAATCTATCCGTCCGACTTTATTTTCAAATATTTCTTTTCGAAAGCTATCAAAGAAATATCCTCAACTATTAGCGCAATTAAAGAAGTTCAATATTAATGCCATTTTAAATATGATTATAAAGGCTTATTTCGCAGAAAAAGAATTATTAACCATATATAGTCGTAAAAATATCTTACATGAAGTTAAATTATTATAATATCTTATCACTCATAGCCTTACTCCGCTTGGAATAGATACGACTCTTTCTTCCAGCCATTCAGAATTTTCAAGATTCCCATGTTGACAATTTTTGTACATTTCAAGCTTATTAAGCAATTTCCAGACAGGTCGCGTCATAACGCCATTATTATTAGAGTATTCTAAAAAGGAATTTCTTTCTTCAAGGTTATTTAGTAAGATAGCATTTAGCCAGTAATTCGCTTTTGTATTCTCCGGTTCGGAAAAAGATTTAACTCCGACTGTTTTAAAAAACTCATGATATTTAGCTGCCGTCTCTCGTTTGTTTATTAAACGCTTATCAATTTGCTCCATTTGAGCCACGCCAATAGCGGCGTTTACATTCGTCAGCCTATAATTAAAAGCAATTTCATCATGTACAAATTCATACCTATGCGGCAATTTGGCCGTTGTAGTTAAATGCTTTGCCTTTTTTGCAAAATCTGCGCAATCTGTAATTATCATACCGCCGCCGCCAGCAGTTATGATTTTATTTGCATTATAGCTTAGTATTCCCGCCAATCCAAAAGTACCCGTATGTTTCCCTTTGTAATACGAACCTAAAGATTCGGCTGAGTCTTCAATTACAGGGATATTGTACTTATTTGCAATCTCTACAATCTCTTCGATTTTGCACGGGAATCCGAAAGTATGCATAGGAACGATGGCAGAAATTGGTTTATTAGTCAATTTGTTGATTGTTTGATTTGTCGATGCGGAAAATATTGAGTTCTCCGCACACCACTCTTCTAATTTTTCGGGCGACATCCCCATAGTACTTAAGTCGACGTCTATAAAAACAGGAGCCGCTCCACAATGAGAAATAGCGTTAGCCGTAGCCACAAAAGTTAAAGGCTGCGTAATTACTTCATCTCCAGGTTTTACTCCCGCCAAAAGCAACGCTATCTGCAATGCAGCTGTGCCGTTTACGACTGCGACGGCATATTTTGATCCGGTAAATTGCGCAGTCATCTCTTCAAATTCCGTTACATACTTACCTGCGTAGGACACAAAAGTCGAATTAATACAATCAATTAAATATTCTTTTTCTTTCCCTATAAAAACCGGCTCATGTAATAAGATATTCGCTTTCCTATTGAAAAGCTTTCTGGTAAAAGCTAAAAACTGTTCAACTTGCATTTGATGTTAATGTCCTTTTAATACTTATTTTTACAATCATAGGCCTTTCCGTAACTATTTACTTTCGTAAGTATTATATGATCAAAATCTTAATTTAAATTGTGGTTATATATTTTTATAATGTTTTGAATATGGATCCGAAATAATTCCATCAAGCAGAGCGTTATGAATTTCTTTTAATCCATCCGGTACAGTTTTAGTAATCTTAAAGTTCAGCTCTTTTTTTATTTTTGAAAAATCCACTCTATAATTCCGGGGGTCTTCGTCTTTATGGACGTATTTTACAATTACATCTGGGACAATATTTATAATCATTTCCGCAATTATTTTCTTTTGGTAGTTTTCATTTGTATCGCCAACATTAAAAACATTTTGTTTAATTTTATCCTTAGGAGCTTCTAAAACTTTCACGCAAGAATTTGCTAAATCTTCCACATGGCAATATGGACGCCAAAATTGCTCGCCATATATTTCAAGTTTTTGATTTAACGTTGTATCGCGCATAAATTCATTAACAGTAAGGTCAAATCTCATTCTTGGCGAAAGCCCATAAACCGTTGCAAATCTAAGCGCTGTGGGAACAAAAGAATCTCGCACTTCGTTTTTTAAAATATATTTTTCAAATTCCACTTTAAGCTCGGAGTATAAAGACACTGGACGTAGTTCCGATTCTTCCGTCACATAAGCTTCATGTTCCATTTTGCCATAATTACTGCAAGTTGAAGCAAAAACAAAATTGCCAATTTCATTTTTATTATTGCATGCGTCAAATAGTTTTTTTGAGGTTTCCAAATTAATTTGAGTCGCTATATCAGGTTGTTTAGCGCAGGCGGGATCGCCTACAATAGCGGCCAGATGCACTACGTCAGTAACGCCATTTATAGAATTATTGATTATCAGGTTATTGCGTAAATCGCCTTTGATAAATTCAAAATTTGGATTGTTATATATACTTATTAACGACTCGCCTCCAAAAAATAACGCGTCTACTCCGCGAACTTTATAGCCTTTAGCCAATAGTTGTCTTACTAAAACGCTGCCAATATAACCAGCCGCGCCAGTCACTAATATTTTCCGCATTAATTACTCCATAAATCATAGTGTTCATAATAAACTTCCTGAGCTTTTTTATAATCGCTAACCTGCCCTATATCCAGCCAATATTCCTGTATCTCATATTTAGTTATTGGAATATTTTCTCCAATCATTTTTAATATTAAACTATCCATTCCATAGTATTCATCATCTGGGATTAATTCTAATATTTCAGGTTTTAGGATATAGATGCCGGCAAGAATTTTATGTCGGATATCCGGTTTTTCTTCAATTCCTGTAATAAAATCGCCGTCATAAAAAACATTACCAAACGAAAACGGCATCAGATATTCCTTAATGCCAACTGTAAGCATAGAATCTTTTTTAATTGCATAATCGAACATTTCCTTGAAATTTAATTGAGTTAAAATATCTCCGTTCATCATTAAAAATGGTTCAGTAAGCTTTTCTTTAAGCAATGTTAACGGGCCGGCAGTTCCAAGCGGTTTTTCTTCTTTACTTATTATTAAATTAACTCCATAACGCGAACCGTCGCCAAAATATTTTTCTATATATTCAGACATATAATTTGTAGCAAGATAAATTTCGTCAAATCCTTTCTTTTTAAGAAAACTGATTTGAATTTCTAGCACAGATTTTTCTCCAATTGGAAGTAAGGGCTTCGGTATTATTTCCGTAAAAGGTTTTAATCTTGTGCCTAGTCCGCCTGCAAGAATTACAGCTTTCATATTCCACCAATAATCAATTTATATTTATTCCCGATTTCGTATTTGTATAAAGCAATGGCCGTTAATCTTTGAATTAGTCAAACTGATCGTTTTACTCTTTTAATTCAAAATTCATTCCCATCAACTGTTTGTTATTGAAAGACTGGCTGAGATTCCCCACCCCCACATAACACTAATGAACTGACAAAAAAAGGAACCATTTTACATAAGTATTTTTAACCTATGTTCCCAGTTTTATTAAAAATAGCATCATCGCTCTTTCCGGCGTAGCAATAATGTAAATGGTCGAGTTCCGAATAGTACTATACCATTTTTATTTTGTTAAAGTTAGCAAATCTATTTGATAAATCAAACTCCCGATTAATGCCCTAATTAAATTCTTAAACCAATTAGCCAACGGCTTTTTCCTTCACAGATTATACCTTATATTTATGCGATTTATTTTCATAATTACTGTAATTAAAAAATGGATTTTAATAGAATAAAACTTTTTTGCATCCCCTTCTCTGGCGGCAATGCATACTCTTATGCAGGGTTTAGAAAATATC
Organism: Ignavibacteriales bacterium UBA1304; assembly: GCA_002307295.1. Lineage (GTDB taxonomy): Bacteria > Bacteroidota > Ignavibacteria > Ignavibacteriales > Ignavibacteriaceae > UBA1304. The sequence continues at coordinate 123,820 of DBTY01000013.1, read as the reverse complement.
TTCCAGCTAATATAGAACTTATTAATCTTGAACTGCCTGGAAGAGGGAAAAGAATTTCAGAACCATTACTCTACAATATCGAAGCCATGACTGAGGATCTTTTTAAACAGATGGGCAATAATACTGAAGGGCGTTATGCAATATTTGGCCACAGTCTTGGCGCATTGCTTGGCATTAATCTGTGCCGATACATTTTCTCTAAAAAGATGCAGCCTCCTATAGCGCTTTTTCTTTCGGGGCAAACGGCTCCTTCATTAATTAAATCGGATAACAAACATAGTCTGCCTGACGACCAGTTCGTTGATATGCTTAGAGAAATGGAAGGCACTCCGGAAGAGCTTTTGACAGATAGAAGTTTTTTACAATTTTTTCTGCCGGTAATAAAAGCTGATTTTCAATCTATCGCTTCTTATACTTATACTCCTAAAACTTTTCCGATGAACGCGCCTATTGAAGTGCTGCTTGGCAGCGAAGAAAATATAAGCGACGAGGATGCCTCAATGTGGCAGGAAGAAACGGATAATGCTATTTCAATTCATCGCTTTGCAGGAGGACATTTTTTTATATTTAATCATACCGAGCCAATCTGTGATCTTATTACAAAAAAGATTAGCCAAGCTTTCTTATAAATAGCACTGGTACGCTATGCATAAGTCGGTATCTTGCTAAATAGCAATACTAACTAGTTTCTCTGGCAAAAGTCTTATTCTCATAAAATCGGAATTACTTAGCCTGAGAAAAGATGAGGACAAGAGCTTACAGCCAACTTTATTAATATTATTATAACTGGCTGTTAAATAAAAACTATTTTAAAATTATGGGTTAGCCGATTTGCAATATGGCAAAGCTGGCAGACTTTTTTTTCTGGAGCTCCTTTAAATTTCGCCATTGCGCATACAGATAATTGTGCGCTATAGTATTTTTCAAAAGAACGTTACAATTTTTACCAATCGCTTCCTTGCTGAGTAACAACAAATAAAGAAAACAATTCGCGCTTAGCAAAACACATTATTCCTATTTAGACAACGGAAGCTGCGTTCGCTTTCCCATATTAGCGGCAATCAGTATATATATCAAAGGCACTATAGGCGTTAAGAACAGCGAAAATATAAAGTTGCCCCAAAAGCCGATAATTGTTTTTTTGCCCAATAAACCGACTACAAGACTTAAAAATATATTTAATAACAACAGAATTATCATATTTATTCTTCCCAAATAATTTATATAAATATACTTATTAATAGCAGGGAGCTAAACGCGCCCCGCTATTAAAATAAACTGATACTAGGCTTTAGCAGTTTTCAGATTATGAGCAATTTCCTGCCCTTGTTTGAACAAATCCATAAAATAATCCTTTACTTTTTTAGGATCAAAATCAAGAAATGTTCCGCCAGAAGCAAAGTGCTGAATAAATACTTTGCCAATCGCCCAGGTAGCGGCGCCTGAAAATACCGGCATAGAAACAGCGCCTACAATTCCAATAATTGGGATTGATTTAATTGCGCTCGTGATATAACTTTTTGATAAAGCGTCAGCCGATATTCCGCCAAGTAAAGCGCCGATTATTGATTTGCCGGCATTTTTAGAGAACTTAACGTCGTATACTTTTGAGAGTTCGCTTAACATTTTTAGCTGAACTCCAGAGACTGTTGCAATATCAACCAACGGAACAGGAATAAGACCGGCGCCCATCGACCACCACATATACTTTTTTACAAGCGCATGCGATAAATCAAGTTTCACCTGGTCTGCATCTTCAACAGCAACAACTTCAGTTGCCGCTGTAGTTTCTTCTTTAGCCATTAGGAACCTCCATTTATGTTTATAAATATACTGTATGTTTTCGGAATTTTTTATTTAATTTCAAACTTACCCTTCAGGCACTACAAGCAAAACGCCCCAGTTATTTGCAGGAATCGGCATATAATATATCCACCAGTCTCTTCTTGTGCCAAACTCTCCAACGTCTACAAAACCTGATTTGCCTTTCTGTAAATTTCTTCCTATCTCCCTTAAACTTGGAAGGCGGTATTCGTCGGCAATACTAAATAACGATTCGTTGTAAGGCCACTGCGGATTGGGAGCGCTTATGATAGTTCCGTTTTCTGATACTAAAATGCAATAGCTCTCATCAAACAATTTGATGGAAGAAACCGTTTTAGATAGCCAGTCTAACGATATATCAACCGAAACGATTCCTTTCATTGTTTCATTCGCGCCGTCATAGTAATAAAATGGGACTGAATAAGTAGCTAATATTATGTTCCCGCCGCCTGCGCCTTCATCAAAATATGGCTCAATCCAAACAGGTTTATTTATCGTTTTAGGTATTAAATACCAATCTTTACTAAAATAGTGATCTGATGAATCGCTTGAGTTTACGGATACAATCTTTCCGTCTTTCTTATACAAATACGGCGCATAATAAAGCGTATCTTTATCAAACGAGTACGGTTCAAAGGCGATGCATGTTCCAAAAACTTCGTCATTGTTTGCCACCACGGCATTCAATAAAATGTTCATATGTTCTTTTTTCGGTTTCGAAAATTCAAGCACATAAGCTAAGTTTTGAGGTATTTGCTCAATTGAAAGAATCGTTTTTTGTATTCTGTTCACTTCGCCAATTAGTTTGGCCTGAGCCTGTTCGCGCGTATGTTTTTTCCACGAATATCTCTCATACATACGGCTTAGTTCAATTACCGGAAATACGGCTGCGGCAATAACTAATACAATAAAAGTGTATAGTATCGGTTTGGATATTTTAAAAGTGATTTTCGACATATTAGCGGCTGCCTTTATAAAAGTCGCCGTAAAGCGGTTTATTAGTTATAAATTTACTTTCGTACAAAAAATTAGTCAGATTATTATAATCAGATTCTAAAAGGGTTCCTTCCGTTACATTTTTCCCTGATGAACTTATCATATCATTCATTGAATTTAACATCCATTTAGCATGCGATCTATTGTCCGCTACTTTTGCCATTTCTTTATATTTATCGACTACATTTATAGTTTCGTCTTTATGCGTTAAAGCATAACTCCAACCTTCTATTGACGCTGCGACAAATTTTTTACATAACGCCGGATCTTTTTTAAAGAGACTCTCCATACAATAAATTCCATCTTCAGGGAAATTCATCCCATAATCATAAAAATTAAATTTATTCAGCTCATCAGGATTTATTCCGGAATTTATGAGGCGGTGGTATTCGTTGTAATTCATCATCACAGTAACATCAACGGCGCCATTAAGAAATACGTTTGTCCCTTTATCAAACGGCACAATCTCGGCGTTTATATTGTGATTCTTTAGAAATCCAGTAGTTAATTCTTTGGCAATAGTTCGCCAAATTCCGATTCTTTTACCGTTAAAATCCTTTAGCGTTTTTATTCCTGAGCTTTTTTTAGCAATGAACATAATGCTGCTACGCTGAAATATCTGACCGATATTTACAATTTTAGCCCCATTAGCGCGCTCCATTACTCCCGTATAAAGGAACATTATTCCAAAGTCTATTTCTCCTTTTTTTAATGACGTCACTACATCGTGCCGGTATCCGCCTGGTATAATCGTTACGTCAAGCCCGTACTTTGCGTATATCCCTTTTTCCTTAGCCATATAATATCCCGCAAATTGCTGTTGCGGAACCCACGAAGGAAGGAATGTAACTTTTTTCAGTTCCTTATTCTGCGGGCTGGCCATAACTAATGGCAACAGGACCAAGAAGCCCAATATTAAAACCATATTTTTCATATTTCTACATTTTGGCATCTTTATAACCGCTTATTTTTTTCCGTCAGAATTTAGCAGTAACGGCAGATCGTTTTTGCCATTACCCATAATAATAATCTTTGAGTTATTCGATTTTGCAAATTCCGAAGTTACCTCTAAACCTTTCCATTTCAGAATTGATATTTTTGATAATTCTTCAAACTGCCTTATGCCTTCAGCTTCAATCATTTTCCTTTGCTTTTCTTTTTCTTCAATTGCAATTTTATAAGTAAACTCATACGATAGCTGTTCCGCGACCATTTTCCTTTCAATTGAACTGGATACAAGATCAGGCAGAGATATTTTCCGAATCAGGTAATCGTCCATCACAATATTTTGTTCAAGTAATTGTTTGCTTAAGTAGTATTTTATTGTTGATTGAATAACCAAGGAAGACATTTTATATAGCTGTTCTGGCGCAAAGTTTCCTATGATTGCCATAGAAGCCGCTTCAACTTCCGGCTTTACGAAATTACTTGCATACTCTATACCTAAATTTTTATGTATTGTAGGGATTGAATCCTTAATAAGATAAAAACGATAAGAAAACTCTACTTTTACAGTTAGTCCTTCTGATGTAAGGATTTGCATCGTATCAGTTTGAGTCTGCAAACGAGTACTATAGATATACATTTTATCCCAAGGCCATATAATATGGAGTCCCTCGCCAAATATCTCATTAACCTCCGTCCCGTTTATCCGCGACCATCGTATTCCCTGCTGCCCCGAGCCTACAGATATGAAAATGTTTTTCCAGAATAAAGCTATAAAGAAAACGAATACTAACAGTCCAATTGACACTCCAATTGTGTGCGTATTCCAATATTCAATAGATTGTTCTTTTACAAACCGGTAAATAAAAACAATCTTTGCCCATAATATTTTAATTTTTTGAATCACTTAAAACCCGACTGATACTTAGTTTGTTTATAAAATAAGTGAATTATATTAAATGATTTTACCGTATTCCATTTTTATCACTCTATCTGCTAAATGGAAATAACGGTCGTCATGGCTTACGGCAATAACTGTTTTGCCTTCAGCTTTTAATTTTTTTAATAGCTCGTCATAAAAATATTTTTTAAACTGCGGATCCTGATCTGCAGCCCATTCGTCAAAAATATAAATCGGCTTATCCTCCAAAAACGTAACTATTAATGCGAGGCGTTTTCTTTGACCTGTAGACAAATCTAATTTTGTAAAACCACTATCCTTAAATTCTGTCTTTTTCTCTATCTGCATTAATTTTAATAGATCGTTAATCTTTTGGGGATCAACATTTTCCAAACCGTATAGTTTATCAAAAAGGTGAAAATCGTAAAATATTGCAGAATACAATTCCCTGTATTCTAAATAATTAGAGCTGTCTATTAATTTATTATCGACAAATATATTGCCTGTTTTAGGTCTGTAAAGCATAGTTAAAGCTTTTAAAAATGTAGTTTTCCCGCATCCGTTTCCGCCAATTATAAACAAAACTTCGCCGCGGGTTATAGTAAGGTCGATAGGTCCAATTGAAAATACGTCCCGTCCTTCGCCGTTTTTATATTCAAAGTAAAGATCGCTAAGAACAATTTCTTTGAAATCAGAAAATCTATTTTCTCCATTTATCGGTTGAACTTCATTTGGGTTTAGTTGGAGATCAAGTTCATTTTCTAAATTATAAATATTACTAATGGCAATATTTACTTTGCCAAATATTGGAAGCATCGAGACAATAGAAGTTAACGGTCCTATTGCAAACAACATAGCCGTAGTAGCGCTAACTATGTTTTCAGTTATATCTGGGTTTAGCCTTGGCAGAACAAATACTATCGCGCCGAGAATAATGTAAATAAACGCCTGAGAAAAAACCATATTTTCCGAAAATTTATTTCCAGTGCTGATCTTTAAACTTTTTAGTCTCTGGGAAATTTTTTCAAAATGCGAATACACGTCTTCGCTTTTTTTTCTGTTTAGTTTTATTTCTTTTAATCCATCAAGAATATTAGTAAGCGAAACGAAAAAATTTATTTCTGCTTTATTTGTCTCGTCTAATTCGGCGTATACTTTTATGTTATTCTTATGGAAAACAAACACTCCCCCAAGAATAAGCAGCAGAAGGAGAACGGCTGCAAATATCGAAAGAATAGCAATATAGCCAAAGACAAAAACTAACATTATTGCCGATTGAAGAGCCGTTATTATGTATGGAGCCATTTGCGAAATGAGAGTGCATTCCTGAGTTAACCTATTGTAGATTTCAGCTTTGCCAATTTTTTCGATGTTTAGCAAATCCGTTCTGCGGATTTTATCAGACAATCTTAATCTTATATTATTAAGAATTTCTTCAATAATAATAATTCCGGTAGTCAAAATATATTTCTGCGAAACGACAAATATTCCAACCGTCGCGGCAAACATCAGGACAAAACTTATATTAATTGAATCTTTAGAAACGTTTTTTGCCGCCAGATTAATGATGGCCAAAACCCCCGCGCTTGCAAAACCGGACACAGCCGTTAAAACTAAAAGTTTAAGCAGCGGTTTGTCAGATTCTTTTTTTAGAAATTGAAGAAATATCATTTAATTTCAATTTTATATGGTTTATTATATTAATATTTATTTATTAAACTATCAATTAGTTTCTTTGTTAATAAGGCGTTCTTTTCTAAATTAGGCTGTTTTAACATGTCCATGTGCCCTCCGTAGCCTTCCAATACTTCAAACTTAAAAGTTAATTCTTTCCACGATCTTCTATTGACGTTGCTGTTAAATTTCACAATTTCATCCGTGGCTTCAATTTGAATTATTGGGCAGTCTATTTCTTCATTTTCAATCCGCGCATTCAGATATTTTCTGTATTCAACAATTTTTTTAAGCGCTGAATCCTTAATCTCTTCATCTAAAAATTCCGCATGGTTATCTTCAATATACAGTATAGCGTCGTTTAAATATTCTTCTGAACTCCAGTTAATTAATTCAAGCTGCCTGTATGTGTCTAATAAAACTATTCCGCCAATTTGTCTGCCGCGTTTTTGTAATTCAATAGCTACGTCATAAGCCATGTTGCCGCCTGCAGAGTGGCCGAACAAATAAAAAGGTCCCTCTTTTTGAAGACTGACTAATATGTCGGCTGTAGATTTTGCCGGATTATCCGACTCAATAAAATTTAATCCATAGATGGAATACTCATCAAAATATTTTGCATATTCCATGTAAGCAAACGAGTAACCTATTCCAGGAGGTAAAAAGAATATACTCTTTCCATGCGCCTTATTTAGCATAATGTAATCGCTTTCAAGATCCTTTAATCTTTCGTCTGTGCCCAATATTACGGCAGCCATTTGTTTAATAGTCGGCTGAGTAAAAATAAGATTTAAATATGTTTTTTTACCAAGCCTCTTTTGTATCCTTGACATCGTCTGAATTGCCTTAATAGAGTTGCCGCCAATTTCAAAGAAATTATCCTGCGAACTAATATTTTCTCTATTTAATATTTCTTTCCACACTTCTGCAATAATAATTTCTGTTTCTCCTTCCGGCTCTACGAAAACTGATAAAAATGGATTATCATTATTATCAGGAGCTTGTAATGAACGAAGGTCAATTTTACCGCTTTGAGTGCGCGGGAACTGTTCGAGTTTAATAAAATATGCGGGAATCATATAACCAGGAAGCTGTAACGTTATATATTCCTTTAGATTGACAATATCAATTATTTCAGGAGAAGTAAAATATGCGGCAATTTCCTTATTATCTCCATCGCCAATTATCTTAACCGCGGTTTCTTTTATATCAGGGTACCTTAGCAGGCATGATTCAATCTCGCCCAGCTCTATTCTATATCCGCGCACTTTCACCTGACCGTCGTCTCTTCCCATAAATTCAAGTTCGTCATTGTAATTCCATCTGGCAACGTCTCCGCTTTTGTAGAGCCGCCCCTCGCCAAAAGGATTTGGTATAAATTTATCTTTTGTTAATTCAGATTTATTTATATATCCATTCGCTACGTTATATCCGCTAATATATAAATCGCCGGGAATTCCTGCCGGAGCTAATTCCATCTCTTTATCTAACAAATATGTTTGCGTGTTATTAATTGGTCCGCCTATTGGTATTTTCTCTGATAATTCATCGACGCCGCCTTGTATTGTATATGACGTAACGACATGCGTTTCAGAAGGTCCGTATTGATTATGAAATTTTATATTTGGAAAAGTATTTAATAATTTTCTAATCGTAGAATTAATAAACGGCTGTTCGCCCGAAGTAATAATATGTTTAAGCGACTTTAGCTGATTAATATTTTCGGCTTCGCCCACAAATAAATTCAGCGCGCTATATGGCATGGTTAAAATTTCGATCCCTTCTTTTTCAATTAATTCTGCAATCTGGCTCATCTTATAGCGAGTTTTATTTTCAATCAGATACAATGTTCCTGCCGTTGCAAGAGAAAATAACATTTCCTGAATTGATACGTCAAAACTATGCGGCGCATACTGAAGCGTTTTTAACCCGCTTTCTATATTCTCAGACTGCCATTCCATCAGATTCAATAAGCATTTGTGCGTACCAAGAACTCCTTTCGGTTCGCCTGTCGATCCAGACGTATATATAATATACGCCGACGAATCTGAATCTACGGATATATCTATATCAAGATTATCAGAGCTAATGTCAGATGCATTATCGTAAAACTCTTCAACTATTACAATCGCATCATTATTAAAAGAAATTTGCTTTGCATAATTTTCTGACGTAATCAGAATTTTACTGCCGCTATCCTTTAACATATAGTCGATTCGGTTTTGCGGATAATTAGGATCTACCGGAGTATATATGCCTCCGCTTTTTAGAACAGCAAGCATTGAAATAACAGAGAGCTCTGTTCTATCAAGTATAACGCAAATAATATCTCCTGGTTTTACCATCTTACTATCGACAAGAAAACGGGCTAATTTATTAGCTTTAGAATTTACTTCCGCATAAGTTAATTTTGTCCGCTTAAATATGACGGCGATTTTATCTTTATTTTCTTGGACCTGCTTTTCAATTAGACTCACAATCGATTTACTTTTTAATGTTTTATCTGCTCCCATTGATAAAGAATAAAGAGCTTCTTTTTCTTTTAACGAAACAATGCTTAATTGCGAAAGTGTTTTTTCATTATCAGCTAATACATTTTCTATTAACGCAGAGAAGTGATTGAACATATTTTCAATTCGTTCTTTCCTAAAGAGCGCAGTACTATATTCAAAGTAATACTTTATTGTATTTTCAACCTCACAATAGCTTATGGACAAATCAAATTTGCTTACCGTATAATCAAACTCAACCGATTCCATTTCAAGACTTGAAGAAGATTTAGTTACATTCTCAGCCGGAGTCTGGGATATCAACATTACATCGAATAATGGAGAGCGCGAAAGGTCTCTCGGCAGCTGCAATTCATCAACAAGCTGGTCAAACGGATATGTCTGATGACTAAAAGCTCCAAGTGCGTTTTCTTTTACTCTATTTATAAATGATTTGAAGCTTTCTTTATTATCCAATTTGTTACGCAAAGCAAGCGTATTAAGGAAAAAGCCAATCTGGTTCTGAATATCCTGATGATCCCTGTTTGCAATTGGAGTTCCAATTACAATATCGTTTTGTTTTGTATATTTTGAGAATAATATATTAAATAATGCAAGAGTTGAAATAAATAAAGTAGTATTATTTTCCGCGCTTAATTTTTTTAGCCCCTGCGATAAAGATTGCTTAAGCTGAAATGATATTGTTTTCCCTTCAAACGTTTGAGTTTTGGGTCTCTGATAATCTGAAGGCAAATCCAGACATGGCGTTGGCTCGTTAAATATTTGCATCCAGTAATTCTTATGCAAGCTGGCGTTCTCTTTATCATCTTCAAGTTGTTTATTGTGCCATTGTGCATACTCTTTATATTGTATAGAAGAAGGAATAAATACATTGGCATCTGTAATTATTTTTTTACCTGAATAATGATCGTAAAACATAGCTAGATTATCTGCCAATATACCTATCGACCATTCGTCCAAAACTATATGATGCACATTAATAATTAAGATATGCTCTTCTGTGTTTTTATTTTTCAACAGAGTTACTTTTATTAAAGGAGCTTTAGCCAAATTGAAAGGATCTGTTATAGCTTTCTGAATTAACTCCTTTGAAGCGCTCATAAAATCTGAATCACCATCCACTTCGATAGTATTAATATTAAATTCAACTTCATCTAATATACCCTGTTTAGGTTCGCCGTCTATTTCAATAAAGTATGTTCGTAAGGATTCATACTTATGTATAATTGTTTTAAATGCTTTTTGTAGCGCTTGAACGTCAATTGCAGAGTTTATTTTATATACGACCGGAATATTGTATGCGATTGATTTATTCTCAACCCGGTTGAGTATCCACAACCTTCGTTGTGCATGCGATACGTCATAGAATTCGGCTTTTTGAAGCGGAACAAGAGCAATAGCAGCCATACTATTTTGTCGGCCTATTAAACCGGCGAACTGTTCAATCGTAGAATTCTCAAAAACATCGGCTAATTTGCAATCGCAATTAAACGCCCGATTAATTTGAGCAAGAAGTCTCAAAGCTTTAAGGCTGTGACCTCCGAGATCGAAAAAGCTTTCGCGTTTACTTAATTTGTTAACGTCTAAAACATTTTTCCATATTTCAACAAGAGCCGTTTCTATCGGATTTAATATTTCATTATCAGCGAGCTCAAAACGATTAATATCAAATTCAGGTTCAGGCAAGGCTTTAACGTCAATCTTTCCGTTTGGGGTAAGCGGTATTTTTTCCATTAAGACAAAATATAATGGAATCATAAACGCCGGCATTATTTTGCCTAAATAATTTTTCAAGTCATCTATATTTATTTTTTCTTTTACGACTATATAAGCGGCAATATCTTTAACGGCAAATTTTTCATAAGCAATAACAACCGCATTTTCTACTGAAGGATAACGCCTTATGTTGGTTTCTATCTCGCCAAGTTCAATTCTAAAACCTCTAATTTTTACTTGCCTGTCTATTCGTCCTAAATACTCAATATCGCCTGTATCCATCCATCTGCCCAAATCGCCTGTTCTGTAAAGCCGTCCATTTCCAAAAGGATTGTTGATGAATTTTTCTTTTGTCAATTCATCTTTGAATAGATAGCCTCTTGCTAATCCGTCTCCGGCAATACAAATCTCGCCTGGATGTCCAATAGGAACAAGCATAATGCTTCTATCCACAATATAAATTTGAGTATTTGATATTGGACGACCAATTAATACTTTTTTATTTTTGTTACTAAATCTATACATAGTTGAATAAGTAGTGTCTTCAGAAGGTCCGTATAAATTCCTGACTTCAATTTTATCGCAGTCAATACTATCAATTAATGTTTGCGGTATTTGTTCGCCCGCAAGGTTAATAGCGGATATATGCTCATATCCGCCATTTTCTAATTGTTCTTTTATTGCCTGCACCAAAGACGGAACCGTATTAATCAATACATTATTGTCTTGGCTAAGATAATCAGGAATTTCAAGCGCTGATTTTAATATTCGAATCGTTTTCCCTGCTGCAAGCGAATAAAATATTTCATATATCGAAATATCAAAGCAATACGAAGTCGAAGCATACACAATATCAAAAGCTGTAGATTTGAATTCTGAAATACACCAGCGCAAGAATACCGAAAGGTTTTTACGCGTAATTGCAACGCCTTTAGGCTCTCCAGTCGATCCTGACGTATATATCACATAAGCCAGATTATCATAAGTATTGATATTAACTGGTTCATTTGATTTGCAATGTGCAATTGCTGCGTCGTCAATATCTACAATTATATTTCCGGGTTGCGCTTTAAATGAATCTTTTTGAAGTATACTTTTTTCAGTCAATATTATTTTCGCATTACAATCGTTCAGTATGTAATCAATTCTTGTTTGCGGATATGCGCTATCTATGCCTACATACGCCGCGCCGCTTTTTATTACGCCAAGCATTGCTACGACCATCGCTTCCGATCTCTCAACCATTATGCCCACCAGATCGTCAGGCTTAATAAAAAGTTTTGAACGCAAATAATTAGCAAGCTTGTTAGCTTTTTTCTCTAATTCCCTATAAGTCATTTTTTGATCTTCAAATAGCAAGGCTGTCTTTTCTGGATTAATTGAAAACGATTCTTTTAACAGATCGCATACGTCAGTCTTTTTTGTAATGTTTTGAGCTTTGCTGTTATAGGTTCTTAATAATTCAATTTCATTTGGCAAAAGCAAATCAATATCGCACAATTTCATTTCTTCGTTCTTAGAGACAATCTCAATTGTTTTCTTAAAATGCCCGGCAAATCTTTCAATGCTTTCTTTTTTGAATAACGACTTCTTGTACTTTATTGTAATATAGATTTTATCTTCCGCTTCTAAACCGTAAAGCATCAAGTCATATTCTGAAGAAAGAATTGTCTCCGCGCGATAATCTGTTATTTGAATGTCGTTATTTTTAACCTCCGAAAGTTCAAAATTCATATAAGAAAATACTACGTCAAAAAGAGGATTTCGGTTAAGATCTCTTTTAATATTCAGTTCTTCAATAAGTTCGTCAAATGGATAATCCTGATTTGCAAAAGCGTTAATAGCGTTTTCTTTAACTTCGTTCAAAAACTCAATAATGCTCATTTCATCTTTAGGATATACTCTTATTGGAAGATTATTAATGAACATTCCAAGTAATTGCGACAACTCGTCTTTATCGCGCCCCAGCGTGGTTACGCCGATTATGATATCATTCTGTTGCGTATACTTCTGTAGTACAATATTATAAACAGCCAGCAATAACATAAAAGTTGATATCCCTTTATCCGCAGACATTTTCTTAACTTCCGCAGTTAATATTTCATCAATACATAATGTAAATACTCCGGCTTCGGCTGATTGATTTGCTGTGCGCGGATAGTCAAGCGGTAAATTTATCACCGAAATATCCCCTTCAAATTGTTTTATCCAATAAGATTTTTTTTCAACAGCTTCCTGGCTTTTATAATAATCGCTCTGCCAGATTGCATAGTCTTTGTATTGTATTTTTAATGGCGCAAGCTCTTTCTCTTCATAATAATCAAATATTTCTTTTTCAAATATTTCAATTGAAAATGCGTCTATAATTATATGATGAGCGTCAAACAATACTAAATGATCGTAGTCGGATATTTGTATGATTTCAATTCTGAACAATGGCGCAACGCTAAGATCAAATGGTTGAATAAATTTTAGTATATGTTTTTTTGCTTCTTGTTCGTTCATTATAAGAGCCGGAATATTTAGCTCTATGTTATCGTGTATAATTTGTACTGGCGTGTCCTGAACGAGATCAAATGACGTGCGTAAAGATTCCTGACGTTCGACCGTTTTGCCAATTGCTTTTATAAGTTTATCAATGTTCAATTCGCCTTTTATTTCCCACAATTGCGGCATATGGTAGCTTAATTTGTCATTTTTTAATTTATCAAGAATAAATAACCTTCGTTGAGCCGATGACACCGGGTAATATGCGCTGCTCTTTGTAGGATGAATTGTCTGAGCAGCTATTTTCCCTTTGTTGGAGTCAGTTAATACAGTTTTTGTTTCAAGGTATTCGGCAAGTTCGGCAATTGTTAAATGATTAAATAAATCCCCAATTGATATTTGTAGTTTTAATTTTTTTTCTAATAAAGTATTTATTTTTATAGCGTGAATTGAATCTCCGCCTAAATCGTAATAATTATCCTGGATATTAATTTCATCATATCCTAATACTGCTCCCCATATTGAAGCTATTGATATTTCATATTTTGTATAATTGCCATTTTCTTTCCCTTTAAGCAAAACTTGTTTTGTAATTTCATGTTCTGCAATATTTGTTAATTGCGGCTTCTTATGTCCCCGAATTTTATTATCAAGATAAAATGGCAGCTCTACAGAAGAATCAAGATAAGACAAATCTGCTTTTCCAAGAATAATGGAATTAATTTTTCTTTGAATAATTTTTGCGATGCCCGATACGCCATCTTTTGTAGAAATAGATTTGAATATTTCATCGTCAGTAACGCCAAAATCGTAAGCCATTCCGGTTTCTTTCCAGGAAGTTAGATTAATATTTACTGCGCTAATTCCAGAATTATTTAATTCCGCAGAATACGCGTCCATAAAGCAATTAGCTGCAGTATAATCGCTTTGCCCCGGGGTCGGCAATATTGCAGTTAATGCCGATGTCATGATAAAGAAATCAGGTTTTTCATCTTTTAATAATGCGCTTAAATTTATCGTGCCATGTATTTTTGGTTTTATTACATTACGGAATGTTTCTAAGCTCTTGCCAAATATAAAACCTTCCCCTGGTATTCCAGCCGCATGAATAACTCCGAATATTTTTCCATGTTCGCTTTTAATTTCTTCTATTGTTGTTTTTAACCTTTTATAATCGCTTACGTCCGTAGAATATAACCATACGCCTGCTGCTTCATTTTCTATCTCGCGTAGTCTTTCTATTTTTCGGCAAAGCTTTTCATCTTTTCTTTTTTGCAAAGCCGAGTCCCATTTATCTTTTGCAAGAAATTCAGAACGGTTAATAAGCGCCAATTTTATTTTTGCCTTTTTTGCAAGAAAAAGAGCCAGTTCCAGCCCTATTCCCCCGGTTCCTCCCGTAATTACATAAACTCCATTTTCCTTATACGATATCTCATTATTTTCTTTTTCATCAATATTTACTAGTTTCACTTCGCGGATATATCTTTCGCCGTTTCTATATGCCCGGTAATAATATGATTCTGTAAACCCATTATTTATTTCATCCACTATATTCATTACAGAAGCGCTTTTATCAACGTCAAGGAATCTGCAATTTATATTTGGATTTTCTCTTTGTATCACTTGCCCTAAGCCAGCAACTGCGTTATTAAGCGAATTTAAATGCGCCTCTTTGTTAGATATTTCACAAACATTTTCGCCCACAATCAGCAGGTCTATTTTTGAAGTCACTTTGGCTAACAGATATTTTGCAAAATTAAAAACGCTATAAAGCGAGTCCGTCAGATTTAATTCTAAATCATCGTTGTTTTTTATGTCTTCAACGTTAGCTTCAGGCAGTATAAATATTATTTTCTCAGGTATATTATTTTCTATTTTCTCAAACGCTTCTTTGAAGTTATCTGTTACTATTTCAATCGCTGTTATCCCTTCAATAGATTTTAGTTCTGATACTAAAGCTTTGTTACATTTTGAATTGTAAAACGCAGCAATTTTATTTTTTGATGTGACAGATAATTTTATTATTGGCCATGGTTTCCAGATCAGTTCGTTGAAGTAATTATCCTGATTTGGTTGCGATACTTTTTTTAAAGTAAAATTCTTAAATTCTGCTATAACTTCTCCTGCCTCATCTGCAAGCGTTATATCATAAGAGCGTGTTTCGGAAGAGTCATTTTCATATTTTGTTATATAACTAAATATCTTATTAGGCGCTTTTTTGCTTAGTTCAACTACTCCAAATGTATATGGCAAATATCCAGGCTCGTCTATAGCATAGCTTAATGCCGCATCAATCAGCGGCGGGTATAAATAATACTCATTTGCTAATTCAGCGTCAGTAAAAGGAATGCTTAGTTCTGCAAAGTATTCCTTTTCATTCCAATATATTTTATTCAGACAATCCCATTTTTTGCTCACACTAATTATTTCTTCATTTTTAGGAGAGTTATCATTATGCGATATTTCGCGCCTGTTCTTCATTCGGGCTTTTATTTCTTCAATATTTATTTTAGCGCTTGTCGTTTCTTTTATCTTACTTACGCGTAATTTTGCATAAGTCGTCCAGTCGTTATTTTCAGATTTTGACTGCGCCTCAATTCCAAGAGTTTTATCTTCGCATTTATTTATTGTGACTAGCGTTTCTAATTCTTCCCCCTCATTAATTGCAAGCGGCCGCATAAGATAGAATTCGTCAAAGCGCAATGAACTAGAATTAAAATGGTTCATCCCAGATTCATAAGCCATTTGCAGATACGCGGCTCCTACTAATGTAGGCATGCCCATTACACGATGTTCATTAATAAGCCAATCTGCGCTGCTATACTTTTTTGAATATATTGCAACAGAAGGAGTTTCAACAATGCAATCGATTAAGAATTTATTTTTATATTTTTTACTGAAGGAAGTATTTATACTTTCTTTATTTTTAGCGCTTAATTTAACCCAGCATCTTTTCTTTTCAAAAGGATACCCAGGCAACGATACCTTTGCAGGTATTAAGTCCTTATAATATTCCTCCCATTGTATATCGGCTCCATTTATATACGCTTCTGCTGTTTGTCTGACTATTTCAACATCACTATTGTTATTTCTTATTATTGAATTGATTTCATCGCCAAGTTTGCTGATATCTTTTTCGGTAATTTCTCCTGGCGCTGGATTCTTTTTGTTTGAAACTACGATCTTTGAACAATTATATAATAAACTGTTTTCTTCATCGCAACTTAGCTTGTTATTTATTACTTGAGTTAGTTTATACTTTAGTTCGCTTATATTTTCGAATACAATTGCAAGCCTGTGCGCATAATGCCCTCTTCCGGTTGCAAGCGTATAACAAATACTTTCTGAATTGTTATCAGGATGTAAATAAATAGCGCTCTTTATCTTTTGCGCATATTCTATCAGCCCTTCTTTACTGCGAGATGAAAGCGTAAATAAATGTTTTTTCTTATCCTGATTATTCTCTTTTTCTATAAACGGCGCTTCCTCTAGAATAACATGACAGTTAGTTCCGCTCAAACCGAATGAGCTTACGCCGCATCGTAATGGATTATCGTTATTTTTCCAATCTGTCAGCTCTTTATTTATATAAGCGGCGCTTTCATCAAAAT
The DNA here is from genome assembly GCA_002307295.1 of Ignavibacteriales bacterium UBA1304. Classification (GTDB taxonomy): domain Bacteria; phylum Bacteroidota; class Ignavibacteria; order Ignavibacteriales; family Ignavibacteriaceae; genus UBA1304. The sequence goes on along the minus strand of DBTY01000013.1, from coordinate 107,156 downwards.
TAATATTCCTGTTAGGATTATTAAAATGTACTAATGGAGTAAGCTGTTTATATTTTAAGCTTAGCGCTGCTTTTAACAAACCAGCTAATCCTGCGGCGGTATCAAGATGGCCAATGTTTGCTTTAACCGCTCCAATAGCGCAGAAGTTTTTATTTTGCGTATATCTTCTAAACGCTTTTGTAATTCCGTCTATCTCAATTGGGTCGCCAAGCTTTGTCGCAGTTCCATGCGTTTCGATATAACTTATAGTCACCGGATCGATTCCAGCGTCAAGCCATGCTTTATTTATAGCATCAGCCTGAGCGTCTGCATCTGGGGCGGTGATGCCAATTGAGCTTCCGTCCTGATTAATTTCGCTTCCCTTAATGACAGCATAAATATTGTCTTTGTCTTTTAAAGCGTTTTCTAATGGTTTAATCATTATAGCAATTACGCCTTCTCCAATTCCGGAACCGTTAGCAGAATCGTCAAAACTATGCGCGCGTGCATCGGAGGAATCTATTTCTAACCGCGAGCCGGTATCTAGAGGAAGCAGATGAAGTTTTATTCCGCCTATAAGAGCCGAATCAATTTCCCCTTCCCTAATTGACTGACACGCCAAATGTACTGCAACGAGCGACGAGGAACATGCAGTATCAACAAGCATGGCCGGACCTTTTAGATTCAGATGATAAGATAATCTGCTCGCCAATATTGACGGCGTTTGCGCCGCAAGCAAAATATTTGGATCCTGATTATCTGACGCTTCAATATATCTGGCATATTCGCTTAGATTATCGCTTGCGCCAATAAACACTCCGGTTTTGCTCCCCCATAATTTATTACCGCCATATCCTGCGTCTTCTAAAGCATGATAAGCTGTTTCCATAAACATTCTTTGCCCAGGATCAATTAATGAAGCTTCATTTGGAGATAGTTTAAAAAATCCGTAATCAAATTTATCAACTTCATTTAGATAGCATAACTCCCTAAATTTAAGTTCGTCAGTATTAATATTATTATAAGCGCAAAGTTCTTTTATATCAGATATTCTATTATTCGGCATCTCGCCAATAAAATCAACGCCCATACGCAGGTCTTTCCAGAAATCATCCGGCGTGTCACAATCTCCTATTCTAGAGGCAATGCCGATAATAGCTATATCGTAATATTTTAGTTTAGTTATGTTTAGATCAATATTATTATTGTCTGCTTCTGGAATATCATATATTTTCCGGGAAATATACTCAGCTTGTTCAGAAATTCTACTCTTGGAAAACAAATCTGTTAGTTCAATCGCATCCGGATATTTTGCATTAATTTTGCTATAGAGTTTTACCAATAATATTGAATTGCCGCCTATATCAAAAAAGTTATCGTGAATACTAATATTTTCTGTTGATAATATTTCCTGCCATAATTCAAGCAGTTCTGTTTCCAGCTTACTGGCAGGACTTTCGAACAGCTCTCCTGTTGCTATGTTCTGAATTGCAGGCGGAAGAGCTTTTTTATCGAGCTTACCGTTTGAATTTAGCGGAACTTTATCTATCTTAATAAAATAAGATGGGATCATATATTCTGGCAACGAAGCAGAAAGGAAGCTTTTTATTTTTTTTATTTTGAGTTCTTCATTTGACACTACATAAGCCGCTAATTCTTTTATCCCTTCTTTATCTAAAGCAATCACAACAGTATCTGATATACCCGTATATTTTCCAAGCTGAATTTCAATCTCAGTAATTTCTACTCTGAAGCCGCGTATTTGCACCTGATTATCACATCGCTCAAGATACTCCATAGTTCCATTATATATCCATCGCGCTAAGTCTCCGCTTTTATACAATGTCTCATTATTATTGTATGGATTTGGAATAAATCTTTCTGAAGTTAAATCAGACCGATTCAGATAGCCTTTACTTAAACCCGTGCCAGCAACATATATTTCGCCATAAACGCCAACTGGAACAAGCGCTTTATTTTTGTCAAATATATAGACTTTAGTTTCTGGAAGCGGAACGCCAATATTGCTGCTTCCATCCGATGTTCTAATCTCCTCATCTGTAAATCTATGATATGTCACATGAATTGTTGTTTCTGTAATTCCATACATATTAATTAGCTTTACTTTTTCTGCTGGATATATGTCAATCCATTTTTTCAATTTTAAAGGATCAAGTTTATCTCCTCCAAAAACAACATATCTAAGACTTAAGTCTAATTGATTGGAGCTTGCTAGAGCAGTATCAATAAATTTATAAAACGCTCCCGGCGTCTGGTTCAATACGGTTATTTTATATTCATTTACAATTCTTACAAAAGCGGAAATATCGCGAACTTCATTTCTATCTGGTATTATTATCTTTCCGCCAAATAACAAAGCTCCGTACATTTCCCATACCGATAAATCGAAGCAATATGAATGAGCCATTATCCATACGTCTGATGAATTAAAATCGTAATTTGATTTATCATTAATGAACAACCGTACTAAATTTCGATGACTTATCGGACAGCCTTTTGGTTTGCCAGTAGAACCAGAAGTAAAAATTACATAAGCAGTGGTATCCGAATTTATATTTATTCCCGTAAGATTAGCGTCATTAAGTTCGTTTACATTAGCCGCCTTATCCAGATTTAAAATACCATATTCATTTTTAATCTCGTCAACTATTCGATGCAATCTAATATCATTTTCATTTAAAGTAATAATAAGATTCATTTTGCTTTCTGATAGCACATGCTTAATTCTTTCGTCCGGATATTCTGGATCTATCGGCACATAAGCTCCGCCGGCCTTTAATATTGCTAACAGTATAATTGGCGTTTTTTCAGACGGAGGAATCAATACGCCTATTGCTTCGCCAGGAGTTATGTTATATTTCTCATTTATATAACGAGCGATTTTATTTGCTTCGCTGTTTAATTCAGAATATGTTAATGTTTTCTCCTTATATACGACCGCAGTTTTTATTGGATATTTTTCAACTGATTCTTCAAATAGCTGAATTATAGTTTTGTCTTCTGGATAGTGCGCTGACGTATTATTATAATTCTGCAGTAGAGTATTTTTCTCTTCATCGTTTAATATGTTAATTGCTTTTATACTCTGAGCCGGATTTGCAATTATAGAATTTATTAAAGTAGTCAGATGCAATGTTATCTGTTCAATTCTTTCCTGTTTATACAATTGAGTGTTATATTCGATCAGGAGTTCTAATTTTTCTTCCGTATCATTAAAATTAAAGGTCATATCATACTTGCTGATATTCATCGGAATTTTATATGGCTTAATTTGTTTGAATGCGTTTTTATACTCAATATCGAATTTTTGCAAAACAATCATCACGTCAAACAGAGGAGAACGGCTCGTGTCACGTGCGAGTTTTATCTCTTCAACTAATTTATCAAATGGGTACATCTGATGAGAGTAGCCATCTGTTAAAGTAATTTTTATTTCTTCTAATATTTCAGCGAAGGTTTTATCTGGAGTAATTTGATCTCTTAATGCGAGAGTGTTTGCATAATAGCCTATTTGATTTTCTAAATCAGGATGGTTTCTACCCGCTACCGGAGCTCCGATTATAATATCTTCTTTGCCTGTATATTTATGCAATAGTATTTTTAATGCCGCCGTTAGAGTCATAAACAGACTGCTTCTTTTTTCTATATTAAAAGCGTCCAATTTCTTTTTGAGTTCAACAGGAAACGAATAATAAATAGAATTCCCATTATAAGTTTTTATAATGGGCCGATGGAAATCCGAAGGAATATCTAAAGGAGCTATATCGCCTTTTAGCTTCTCAAGCCAATATTCGCGGTCAAAAATATTTTCTGAATTATTTATTTTATCGTTTAACCAATATGCGTAGTCTTTATATTGAATACTTAGCGCTGTAGTCTTGCTTTTCGTTTTATCATGATGCTTTTTATAGCCGCTAAACAGTTCGTCTATCATTATACTTACTGACCATCCGTCGCATATTATATGATGTATATTAAAGAATAAGATAAATTTTTCTATATCTGTTTTTATCAAATATAGTTTTACTAATGGATATTCAGAAAGACAAAATTCTTTATTCGCTTCGGCGCTTACAAACATAAAAGCCGCATCATCCGGATTTTTTTCGGCGCTATAATCTTTCATAGCAATAAGGATCTTCTGATCTTCTATTATTTTCTGAAATGGCTCGCCGTTTTTTTCTATGAATATAGTTCTTAATGATTCATGTTTTTGTACAAGATCGTCAAATGCTAATTGGAGCGCGTTAATATCTATTTCATCATGTATTGATATCGCAAGAGGAATATTATAAGTAGATTTTGTCTTTTCAATTTTGTCTAAAACCCAAATTCTTTTTTGTGCGTGAGATAAATTATAATAATCAGTTTTTATTATAACAGGAATAATTCCATGCGACTCGCGTTTTTTATTACGAATGAGTTCTTCAAGAGATAATATATTTGAAAAAGTAAAAAATTCCTTCAAACTAACTTTTACCGATAATTCTTTTTGTATTGCCGATACGGCTCTGATAGCTTTTAAGCTATGCCCGCCAAGGCTAAAGAAATTATCAGTTATCGAAATATTTTTAACGTTTAATATATTTTCATAAATCGTAGCTAATGCTTTTTCAGTTTGTGTTGACGGTTCAACATTCTTTTCAGTATGCTCTAATTTAATTTCAGGTTTCGGGAACGTTTTATAATCTATTTTCCCATTGTGGTTCAGAGGAAATTCATTTAGCCTGATGTAATACTTTGGGGTCATATATTCTGGAAGCGTTTTACTCAAATATTTTTTATACTCTTCGGCATTAATATCTTTTACTGCGGTATAATAAAGAGCTAATTCTTTCTGATCTTCTTCCTGAATGACGACAATTTTTGCGCCAGTTATTCCGCTAAGCTTTTCCGCAATATTTTCTATTTCGCCTGTTTCAATTCTATATCCTCTTATTTTTAGCTGATCGTCATTTCTGCCAAGAAAAAGAATATTGCCATCTTCAAGCCATTGCGCTATATCTCCAGAGCGGTATATTATTTCATTTTTATTTAAAGGACTTGTCACAAATTTTTGCTTATTTAATTCTGGTCTATAAACATATCCCCTCGAGAGTCCCTCTCCGCCTATATATATTTCACCGGGAACTCCAATTGGACATAAATTACCTTGCTCATTAAATATATAAACCTTAGTATTGGAAATAGGTTTGCCAATAGGAATATCATTTTGATATTCTTTTGTTATATTAAATACGGTAGTAAAAGCAGTATTCTCAGTTGGACCATATCCATTCATTAATAATAAATCAGGATAAAGCTTTAATATTTCGTTTGATAACTGACAAGGCATTCTATCCCCGCCAGCAATTATTTTTTCTACTCCGGCAAACATATTCATATGGCGCTGCTGATCTGCTTCGGCCATTTTGCTATATAGTCCCGTCGGAAATAAAATAGTATTTATTTCATATTTTCTTATGATGCTTGTTAGTTTTTCCGGATCAAGATAATCCTCGGTATTTTCTAAGTAAAGAGTCGCGCCATTTAACAATGATCCCCATAAATCAAAAGTCGTGGCGTCAAATGAAATTGACGACGTCGATAATAGTTTGTCTGCTTCATTAAAAACAATATAATTATTATTTCTGACTAACCTTATAACAGATTTGTCTTCTATCATACTTCCTTTTGGAACGCCTGTTGTGCCTGAAGTATATAATATATAAGCTAAATTTGACGAGGTTTTACAAATCTTCACATTAGTATGATTAATGCCGTTAGAAATAATTTCTTCTTTTACTTTTAGAACATGCATAGCGGAATATGCAATGCATGCAGGTTCATCATTAGTTATAATTATTCGGGCGTTTGCATCATTAAGGCTGAAATTAATTCTTTCGGTTGGCATTTTTGCGTCTATTGGCAAATATGCGCCTCCTGCCTTTAGAACGCCTAATATGGCAATAATTAATTCATGCGATCTCTCCATTAGTATTGCTACTGGCTCTTCAAGTTTTAGATCATATTGGCTTATTAAATTATGTGCAAGGCAATTAGCCTTCTCATTCAACTGGCGATATGTTAATGGAGCGCCTTGATATACTATCGCAGGTTTATCTGGATATTTTTCTGCTATTTCTTCAAACAGTTCAATAATTGTTTTTTCTTTTGGATAATAACATGAAGTATTATTAAATACATTTAGTATTTTTTCTCTTTCTTCCTTCGATATTATTTCGATATTACTTATAACTTCATTTGGAGCATTAATAATATTTTGCACTAACTCTAAAAAATGTTTTCCTAACCGTTTTATTTTATCAGGGTTATACAAATCCGGATTATATATAATGCCCAGTTTCATTTCATTATTAGATTCTTCAAAATTGAAATGAATATCAAATTTGCTTAAACTAATCTCTGGTTTCAAAATTACGGTTTTTATTTCGTCAAATATAATTTTATCAGAATCTGCTTCCTGCAGCGATACCATAATTTCGAACAAGGGGTTCCTGCTTGTATCCCGTTCAAGATTCAAATCTTCAATCAATAAGTCAAATGGGTATATCTGATGGTCATAGGCTTCTATGCAGCATTGTTTGACTTTTTTGAGAAAGTCTGTATAACTAATAGACGCGTCAATTTCATTCCTAAGTAAAATTGTATTTACATAAAAACCAATTTGATTTTCAAGATCGCGCTGTTCTCTTCCGGAAATGGGCGATCCCACTATTATGTCTGTTTTACTTGAATATTTATTTACCAGAATATCAACGATTGAAATAATAAACATAAAGAGACTAACTGCGTTATGTTTACATAGAGTCTGAATTTGTTTATGAAGTTGTTCTTCTATTTTAACTTCATACAGCTTTCCGTTAAAAGTTTTATATAATGGACGTTTGATATCTAAAGGAATTTCCGATATAGGAAGTTCGCCTGATAATTTATCAGACCAATAGTTTTTATGTTCAGAGATACTATCATCTTTTAATATTTTTAAATGTCTATGCACATAATCTTTATATTGTATTTTCAATGGCGCTAATGGACTTGTAATTCCTTTAGAAAACGAATTATACAACATAGTAAGCTCTGATATTAATACGCCAATTGACCATCCGTCGCTTATAATGTGGTGCATATTAAATAAAAGCAAATGCTTTTGTTCTTCGGTCTTATATAAATTACAAACTATAAGCGGTCCTTTTGATAATTCGAAACAACGGTTCGTTTCCTCCTGAATCAATGAGGCTATTTTATTTTCTTTATCGGCGATGAAGTTAATATCACTTTTAGCAATTTTGAATTCAATCTCGTCAAATATTTTCTGATAAGGCGCTCCGTCTGTTTCTAGAAATACTGTGCGAAGTATTTCATGCCGTTTTATTATTTCGTTAAAGGCTTTTTCAAGCGCATCAATATTTAATTCACCTTCAAGCATTATTGCAGCCGGCAGATTGTACGCTGGCGACTTATCCATTTTATCAATAAACCAAAGCCTTCTTTGCGCATAAGATACAGGAGCCATACTATATTTTGATTTATTGCCGGATAAGACTCCAAGTCGCCTCAATTCTTCCAGCGCTAATAAATCTCCGTTTAAGGCTCTTTGTTTTAATTCTTTAATATTATTCTTCATCGTCAAATTGTAAGTTGGATAATAAATTTAGTTCATCGTCGGATATTGGAACTATTATAGCCTCTTCATCATTTTTTTTGTCAAAGGCAGTTTTGTCTGCAATTATTTTTTTTACTTTTTCTGCAATATTTATTAATACAGGATTATAGAATATTTCTTTTAGCGCTAGATCAATATTTAATTCTTTTTGTATCTGAGAAATAACTCTGACCGCATTTAAGCTGTGTCCGCCTATTTCAAAAAAATTATCATCAAGGCTAATATCATTTTTCTTTAACACATTAGAAAAGATTTTAATAATTAATAATTCAATTTCATCTTTCGGTTTTCTGCATTCTTTCTTTTTCCTTAGCTCTTCAGGATTAGGCAATAGTTTTTTATTAGCTTTACCGCTTGATGTAAGTGGCATTTTTTCTAAGCTTATAAAATAAAATGGAATCATATATTTAGGCAGAATTTTTTCAAGATGATTTTTTATTTTTGCGCCATCAATAATTTTTTTAGAAGTGTAATAAGCTACAAGCTCTTTATCGCCATCATTTCCCCAAAGAGTAACAGCGCATTCGTTAATAGCTTCTATATCGCGCAAATGTTTTTCTATTTCCTGCAATTCAACTCTATACCCGCGCAATTTTACCTGCTCGTCCATTCTACCTAAGTATTCAATATTACCGTCAACAAGCGTTCTTCCTAAATCTCCCGTTCTATAAACTCGAACTCCCTTCAGCGCTTGAACCTGTACAAACTTTTCTGCGCTTTTTTCTGCATCATTTAAATACTCGCGCGCCAGACCTTTGCCCGCTATACATATTTCGCCTGGAATTCCTATTGGACATAATTTTAGGTATTTGTCAAGTATATAAATTTGCTGATTCAACGTCGCCTTGCCAATGGGAGCAATATCAAAATTTTCATTTAGCATATCAAAACTAAACCTGAAGCTGGATGATTCAACGCAGCATTCCGTTGGACCGTAAAAGTTTGTAATGTTTATATTTTTATTTATTTCAATGCTATAAAAGCTTTTTACTAATTTAAACGGAAGAGCTTCTGAGCCTAAGAATATTTCTTTTAAATCAGGTTTTTCTATTTCGGCAAAACCTTCTTCAAGCATTACAGAGAATACTGATGGAGTTAAATCCGCAATATTAATTTTTGAAATTACTATATATTTTATTATTTCGCGCGGGTCTATTTTTTTTTCTTTGCTTAATATATGAAGAGTATTGCCATTGCAAAGGCTTGCAAATATTTGTTTTATTGATACGTCAAATGCAAAAGAGCTGATCATTAACTCGCTTAACTGATTTTTATAATTAGAATATATATTTGTACTTAATGATAATATCAAATTTGTTAACGACTCATGTTCAATCATTACTCCTTTGGGATTTCCTGTCGTGCCGGACGTATAAATTATATAAGCCAAACTATCATGAACTATTTTTACCGACGGCGAGGATTCATCAGAGCTAATCTCTCCTCGTATATCAATAATTATTTTATAGTCAATTGCGCCCCCATTGTTCGCTGTGAATATATCGCTATCCACTAAAATAGCTTTAGCTGCGCAGTCATTTAATATAAATGAAGTTCTTTCCTGTGGGGTATCCGACATAATTGGTAGATATGCAGAGCCAGTTTTCATCACTGCCAGTAGAGAAGCCACTGCAAATACAGGATCATCGACAATAACCGCTATGATATCATCTTTTTCTGGATTTGCAAGCTTTATGATATTGTTTGCTATCTTATTCGATAATTTATTTAGTTCATCGAAACTTATTTCTCTATTTTCATAAACAAGAGCTATGCTATTTTTATTTTTTGTAGCCTGATTATTAAAAATATCTATAACATTTTTATCAATTGCGGAAGGCTGAATTGTCTGATTAAATTCATATATGAGTTTTTCTTTTTCCGTAGCTGAAATAATATTAAGATTTTTTATTTTTTCTTTTGGGTTTGCCGTTATGCTTTCCACTAATTTCTTAAAATGATCGGCCATTCTATACATTCTTTCTTTTTTAAACAAAGAAGTATTATACTCTATCGCGTAGGAAACTTTCCCTTCGTTTTCAACAAAAAGAAATGATAAATCAAACATACTTTTTGTTATACTAAAATCAAGTCCCTGAGCTTCAATACCATTAAAATTCAGCTTCATTTCCATCCCATTCTTTACCATCCAGGCGACCATCACGTCAAAAAGCGGGTTACGGTTTTGAATTCGTTCAACATCAAGCTCTTCAACAAGTCTGTCAAATGGATAAACCTGGCAGTCTAAAGCCTCGCTCAAAGTCTCTTTTACTTTATTCAATAATTCCTGAAAAGTACTTTCTGGATTAACTTCATTGCGCAAAACCAAGGTATTTATATAGAATCCAATTTGGTTATCTAGATCGTAATGCTGCCTGCCGGCTACTGGTGAGCCGATCATAATATCTTCTTCGTCGGTATATTTATACAGCAAAATATAAACAACTGAAAGCAGCGCCATATATAAGCTGGCATTTTGTCTGCCGCTTATCTCCATCAGAGCTTTAATCTGAACGTCGTCAAGTTTATATGTGAGTAGTTCGCCGTCAATAGTAAAAGTTTCGGTTCTCTTATAATCAGAAGGTAAATCTAAAAGCGGACGCGGTTTGCATAATTTTTTCTGCCAATATTCTTTAATGACTTCAAGCGATTTATCCTCAAGAATTTTGTTCTGCCAGAACGCATAATCTTTATACTGTATTCTTAACGGTTGAAAAGGAGCTTCCGAACTAGTGACAAATGAATTGTAATACGCTTCAAATTCTTTTATCATTACTTCTATTGACCATCCGTCGCTTATTATGTGGTGCATATTAAATAGCAGCAGATAATTATTTTCGGATAACGCTATGAGCTTAATTTGCAAAAGCGGAGCTTTGGATAAATCGAATTCATTTTTAAAATAATCAGTTGCAATTTTTTTAAGCTTTTCATCGTTCCATTTTTCATCTATATGCTTTTCTATTTCGATGTTTAAATTGACATTATCAACTATTTTTTGGAAAGGCTCGCCTTCAATCTCAATAAAGTATGTCCTAAAAGATTCATGACGCTGAACGATGGCTTTAAATGTATTTTTCAATGCCTGAATATCTAAGTTGCCTCTTAGCGTCAATGCGGCAGGAAGATTATAAAGCGAGTTTTGCCCTTCAAGTTTTGCAAGCAGCCATAACCTGCGCTGAGAATGAGATAGCGGATAGTATTCTCTTTCTTCTATCTTTTCTATAGGCGCAAATAAAGAAGGATTTTTAGTTCTTAATAATTTTGCTAATAAAGCAATTGTTGGATTTTGAAACACTTCCCAAATATTAAGTTCAATATTAAATTCTTTATGTATTCTTGACGCAAGTCTGATAGCTATTAAACTATGCCCCCCAAGCCTAAAAAAATTATCAGATAGATTAATTTTGGGGACATGTAAAAGCTCCTGCCATATAATACAAAGTCTTTCTTCAAGCATATCTGTCGGTAGAGAAGCATTTTCCTCTTTTATTATTTCTTTAACAGGAAGCGGTAACGACTTTTTATCAATTTTGCCGTTCATTGTTAATGGAAGTTTTTCTAACTCAACAAAATATGAAGGGATCATATACGCTGGTAAATAAAGCGATAAATATTGACGTAAATCAGCGTCGTCAATTTTATCAGACGAGCAATAATATGCTGCAATTTCCTGTGCTCCGTCTTCGCCTTGCGCTACAACTACGGTAGAATTAATTTTGTTATAGTTCTTTAAGCAGTTCTCAATTTCATTTAATTCTATTCTATACCCGCGCAGTTTTATCTGATCATCAGCTCTGCCAGAAAGGATTATATTCCCATCTGATAAATAACGCCCTATATCGCCTGTTTTATAAATTGTTTTATTATCAGTTTTAATAAATTTATCATTAGTTAAATCTGGTCTGTTTATATAACCTCTTGCAAGTCCTTCGCCGGCAATACAAAGCTCGCCGTTAACTCCAGCCGGTACCAGAGCAAGATTGGGATCTACAATATAAACCTGCGCATTATTAATTGGTTTGCCAATTGGCAATTGATTAAATGAAAAGCCAGATTTCAACAGCGATTCTGGCGTAATATTATTGTATGTAGAAACATCGCAGCATTCAGTAGGCCCATATACATTTGTTATTACCGGAGATTTATCGCCAGTTATATCAAATATTTTTTTCACTATTTTATAAATTAACTGCTGACCGCCAATAATAAATCTTCCCGGAAGATATTTATCAGTTCCAGGACTCAGTTCATCTAATACTATTTCGAGATGGATTGGCGTTCCGTCAGAAACATTAATCTTATGTGCTTCGTAATATTCAAGCAGCTTCCTGCCATTTGTTTTAATTTCATCAGGGACTATATCAAGACAATGCCCGTTTAGCAATGCGAAAAATATCTGCTTCACAGAAGCGTCAAATACAAACGGCGCAATCAATGCTATGTTCAGCATAACAGACTCTTCATCATATATTGCATTCGATAATCCCAATACCAGATTATGCAAACTCCGATGTTCAATCATCACGCCTTTAGGCTTTCCTGTAGATCCCGAAGTATAAATAACATAAGCAAGGTTTGACGAAGTAAAATTAGACTCACATTTTATATTTGACGATCCGCTTAATAATCCGAGGTCAATAATTTCTGGTTTAGCAAACTCCTCTTGTTTGCTCAATCCTATCGCTTCATTTGCTATGCCTAATTTATTTGTTTCTGTTAAAACTAATTTAGCCTTGCTATCCTTTAGCATAAAAGAGATTCGCTCTATTGGATAATCCGGCTCTATTGGCATATATGCGGCTCCTGCTTTTAGGATTCCCAATATTCCAATAATCATTAATTCAGATCGGCTTATCATTATTCCAATTATATCATCAGGCTTCACATTTATTGTTGCTTTTATTTCATTAGCAATTAAATTAGAGCGCTCGTCCAACTGTTTATATGTATATTTATTATTGTTAAACACTAGAGCTATATTATCAGAAGCTTTAAGAACCTGGGCTTCAAATAACTCTGGTATCGTTAAACGCCTGTTAAACTCTTTATATGCGCCAGAAGATATTTTTCTTAAAGTTTCCTTTTCTGCTGCGTCCAATAATTCTATTTCTTTTATAGTGTCGGCAGGATTCTTGAGAACATACTTTATTATATTTTGCAAATGCCGGGCGGCGCCGTCAATACGCGTTTTGTTGAACATATCTGTATTATAGCCAATGCTAAAATTAATTTTGTCATTTTCTTCTACAAAAGTAAATGTCAGATCAAATTTATTTAGTTTAAATTCTGCTTCGTAAAATGAAACGTTTATTCCATTTAGCTTTAAGTTAATGTGGTTCTGGTTCTGTAACTGGACCAGAACGTCAAACAAAGGAGTACGCGACGTATCCCTATCTAGATTTAATGCTTGTATAAGGCGATCAAATGGATAATTGCCGTTTGTTATTGCCTCGGTAGAGTTTATTTTAATTGCATTTAAGAATTCAATAAAACTGCTTTCGCCTCTTATCTGACTTCTTATGGCTACAGTGTTTAAGTAAACGCCTACCTGCTCTTCAAGATCAGGGTTGTTTCTGCCTGTAACAGGCGAGCCTATAATTATTTCTTCCTGAGAGGAATACTTGCATAGCAGAATATTTACAACTGAAACCATTGCAACATAAAGACTAACGCTTTGTTCTTTGCAGAAACTAATTAAATCATGCGACGTTTGATTTTCTATTTCATAAAATGAATAATCGCCAGCATATGTTTTTACTGCCGGGCGCGGTTTGTCGTACGATAGTTCAAGCGCTGGCAATGGACCTTGTAATTTCTTTATCCAATATTGCTTTTCGGATTCATATTTTCTGCTTTCAATTAACTCTTTTTCATATTCGCAATAATCTCTATAATGAATTCTAAGAGGTTTAAGCTTTATTTCATTCCCATTTATAAACGAATTATATAACTCAGATAATTCATTCATAATTATTCCGACCGATATTCCATCTCCGGCTATGTGGTGTATTACTAAAAGCAGAATATGTTTTTTTTCTTCGAGTTTAATAATATCGGCGCGTATAGGAATATTAAAAGAAAGATCAAAAGGAGCAATTATTTTTTCACTAACCAATTCTCTGGCTATTTCATTTTTATCTACAACATTACTTAAGTCATGTTTGCCAATTATATAGCTATAGTCATATTGAGTTTTTTGATACGGTATTCCATTTACTTCAATAAATATCGTATGTAGAGATTCATGCCTTTGAACAATTGTTTTGAACGCTTCTTCTAACGCGTTTTGGTTTAATACGCCTTCAAGCTGCAAAGAAACAGGCATGTGATAAACTGCTGCATTCTGCTTATTTTGCGCCAGTATCCATAATCTTTTTTGCGCGTGCGATAAAGCATAATATTCTTTTAGAGGCGCAACGGGGATATCTTCATATTCCGTTATTGATTTTATTTCCAATTCTGTCGCAATACTTCGCACGGTTGGACTGTCAAATATTGTTTTAAATCCTATTTCGCGCTTTAGTTCTTTATATATTTTGGAAATAAGCCGCGCTATTTTAAGGCTATCGCCTCCCAATTCAAAAATATTATCGTCTAAATTAACAGGCTTAACTTCCAGAACATCTTCCAACATCGGAATTAGACGTTTTTCTAATTCGCTTAAGTTCTGACTGATTTTCTTTTCATTATTTTGAATTGTTACCGGCAACTTGCGTAAAGCGTCTTTATTAATTTTACCATTTTGCGTAATTGGGATTTTATCAATAAAAATATAATGCGATGGAATCATATATTCTGGTAGAAACCTGCGTAAATACAGCCGAATATCTTTTACGTCTATTTTATTTTCCGCATGAATAAATGCGACAAGCTCTTTTGCATTTTTTACCTGAACGTCTAATACTACCGCTTCTTTTATTTTATCATACTTAATAAGCTGAAATTCAATTTCGCCCAGTTCAATTCTATTTCCATTAATTTTCACCTGTTCGTCTATTCTCCCGAATATTTCAATATTGCCGTCGCTCTTCCATCTTGCCAGATCGCCCGTGTGGTATAGCTTAGTTCCAGGCTCAAAAGGGTTCTCTACAAATTTTTGTTTTGTAAGCTCATTGTTATTTAAATAACCGCGGGCCAGGCTTGGTCCAGACACGCATAATTCGCCAACAAAACCTATAGGCATAGGTTCAAGAGCTTCATCTAGGATATACAATTTGGAATTTGGCGATGGCTTTCCAATTGGAATAACGCCTGAGTACTCTTTATCTTTTTCAGCGATATGGAAAGCAGTACATACCGATGTTTCTGTAGGACCATAACCGTTTATATATTTTTTAAATTGTTTATAAAAATTAACATCGGCGGCAATTGCCTGCTCGCCAGCCGTAATCAATGTATAAAGATATGGCAGTTCCGCTTTATCCAGGGCACTAAGATAGACCGGAGGAAGAGTAGCGATTGTAACTTTTTTCTTATTTATATAGCTGATAAATAATTCTGGATTATGAACCGTTTCTTTATCAACAATAACTAACGCTGCTCCTGTGAGCAAAGCCTGAAATATTTCAAATACGGAAGCGTCAAATCCTAACGATGCGAACTGCAATACACGGTCTGTATCCTTTACTCCAAGTATCCCAATCATATTAACAAACATATTCATAAACTGAATATGTTCAATCATTACGCCTTTGGGCTTGCCTGTAGAGCCGGACGTATATATGACATAAGCCAAATCATTCGGTTTGATATTGATTTCAATACTGTTTTTATTGGGCGAAACAGTCTCCTTCAAATCTAGAACTACATCAGCTAAGTTTTCTTCAACATGTCTGCTTTTTAATAATATTCTTGAGCCGCTGCTCTCAACAATATATTTCATTCTATCAACAGGAATTTCCGTATCAATTGGCAGATAAGCGGCTCCTGTTTTCATAATGCCTATGATTGCCGCAATTGCATCAATTGTTCTGTCTAAAGCGATACAAATTATTTCTTCCGGCTGAATATTGAAATTATCCAAAAGATAATTGGCTATCTGATTTGCTTTTTCATTTAGATTTTTATAACTGATAACTTCTTCATTATAAATAACAGCGTCGGCGTCTGGCTTTTGTTTAACAATTTCCTCAAACGTTTCTATAATTGTTTTTTTTGCGACTATTCTATTGGGCGCAAAGTTAAACTCATTCAGTATTTTATCAGCGTCAAAATCATTTAGCAAAGTAATTTCTTTTATACTTTTATCAGGGAACTGAACTAAGTCCATTAGTATTGTTTCGAAGCAGTGTACAAATTGAACTACTTCGTCTTCGGAAATCACTAACGGGTTATAATTGAAAAATATATTTACGCTCCCTTCTACGTCAAATTCATCAATTTCTATAGAAAGACTTTCGTTTCTTATTTCAGTATCAAGAGTAATTGAATGTAATTTCGCTCCGCCGAAACGTTGAGAATAATCGTTTTTACGGTAAATGACTGTAACATCAAACAATTCATTGTTAAATTCCGGATTACTCCGCAAATGTTTTATTATATCGGCAAGTGGGAATCTCTGATGCCTGTAACCTTCTCTTATTTCCGACTTTATTGAGCTAAGAATGTTTTCGAAAGTCCCTTCTGGATTTATATTAAATCGCAAAGCTATCATGTTCAGGAATAAGCCAGGAGTATTTCTAAACTTAAAATTGCTTCTGTTTAATACAGGCATGCCAATAATGAACTCATTCCGTTTGTAACATCGGTTAAGCGCAGTTGCAATAAGACCTAAAATAACCTGAAAAGTCGTAGTATCAGTTTCAAATGCAATATTAAGTATTGATTCAAAACAGATGCGATGTAAATTCAAAGCTATTCTTTCTGTATGAAGAGAAATGTTTTTTATGCTTTTTTTCTTTGAAGTGAACCTAAACGGTTCCGGCAAATTTATTTGTTTTTGCTTCCAATATTCAAATGATGTTTGATATGAAGCGGATTGCCTATATTGAAGATCGTCGTTAACAAAATCTATATACGAAAAAGGTTTTATCTCCGCATAACTCCCTTTTTCTAAGAGACTGTTATACGTATCGGAAATTGCGCGGTTAATAATAGCTCTCCCCATAGCGTCAAAAATCATGTGATGAAATTTTGGCGCAAAAATATATTCCTTATCGGCTGTCTGCAATATCATTTCAGAGTAAAGATCGTCGCTTTCAATTAATAAAGATTTTTGATATTCTTTCAGAATATATTCTAATGCTTCTTCCGTGGGATTTTTGCAATTCCTAAAATCAAAATATTTTATATCGCATTTATACTCCGGTCTGAATTGCTGAAATAGCATATCTCCTTTTTTAACGAACTTTATTCGCATGGAGTCGTAGCGCGTAATAACGTAGTTATATGCTTCCTGGTACAAGTCAATATTCAAATCGCCTTCTAAAATCAGCGCGCCGCCCATATTGTATTTACAGTCGTTACGATTTAAAAGATAATCATAATAGAACGCTTCCTGCGGCAGGCTTAAAGGATATAAATTATTATCGGTCATCTCGGAGAATTCTCGTTTTTTATTTTGAGATAAATTATTACAGTAACTCTTAGTTTACAAACTAATATTAAATCCAATTGTTTGCGTTGTATTTTTTGCAATTGCGCCAAGCAATTCGGCTTCTTTGTCAAATTTATAAGTGTAACCTAACACTAACGATACAGGCTGAATAATACCTATCATTAAATTTAGACTCGCGCTCATTCTGTATCTGTTAGAATAAGTCATGTTTGTAAGATAATATGCCTGCTCTATTAACGACAGTCTTGAATCCATTACATATTTATAAAGCTGTCTAATATAGAATGCGGTATAGGCTCCTTTGGTCACATTAAAATTGTCAACAGGAATTGTGTAATCCTGGCGCACTCTGCCAAAAGCCGCTAATACTTTCAGATAATGTTTTTCGAAAATCAAGCCGTTAAGTCCAGCTCCGGCATAAAGGGAATAGCGATTTTTAATATAAAGCGCGTCATCTCTTTCCCATATAAATCCGGCTTCGCCATATAAAATACGCGTTACGTCGACATTAATGTAATCGGTAAAAGCCTGCGACTCTGTAGCATAGTTCATTCTTAAACTTTTAAGAGTAAGGTTCATTTTATCTATCATATATTCAGTATGGTTTGTAACGATATTTTTTCTAATTGCAGCAGTTATTCCGCCCGATTGCATTTCGCCGTCGGCAGCTCCAGTCATTTTTGTATAGTTGTACTGCCCCTCGACATGGAATAAATATCGTTCAATCGTATCGGCTAAAGAACTATTAATCCACCATTGCGGCGAAGGCTTTTTTTCAACGATAGTTTGCGCAGTTATGAACGTTGATAACCCGCCAATTAAAATTAACGCCGCCGTAAAAATAATTTTCATACATACTCGTTGTTTATATTTGTTAATCAAATCTCGACATTATTTAATAAGGTCTTTATCTCATCAAGCTGGTCAAATGCGTAATTATGAATTTTATTTTTTTGACTACGAAATAGTTTAGTCAGTGTTTTCTTGGGAGGCAGTTCTATTGAAATATCAACGCGCGTCTTGCCAATATAATCCATTATCTTTAACCAGTTAACCGCAGAAGTAACTTGCTCTGTAAGTAAAGGGATAATTTCGTTTTCGTCCATATAAGGTTTACATGTAGCGTTAGAAATAACCGGATAATTTAGACTCGAAAACCTGTAGTTATTCAACTCAGCTTCAAGACCAAGCGCGGCTGGTTTCATTAACGGACTATGAAATGGGGCGCTGACTTTGAGAGGCATTGTAATAGCTCCCAAGCGACTTGCCTCATCGCCGACGGCTTCAACGCTTTTCTTTTCGCCGGAGATTACAATTTGGTTCCTTGAGTTTATATTGGAAATAACCGCTTCCCCATTATGTACATTTGCGACTAACAGGTTTTGTGTTTCAGTCACAGAAAGACCGTTTAACGCAAGCATTGCCCCGTCGCCCTGGCTAACGGCAAGCTGCATAAGCTCCCCTCTTTTTTTTACAATTTTAAGCGCGTCTTTAAATTTTATTGCGCCGCTGCAACATAGCGCAGAAATCTCTCCCAGACTATGTCCTGCCATTAAAAAAGGTTTAATATCTGTTTCTTTTAGTAATATCTGGAAAGCGCAATAACTTAGCGCTAAAATAGCGGGCTGTGCATTTGCCGTAAGATTCAGTTCTTCTTCCGGACCGTTCAGGCACAGATCAAGCATATCGAAATTTAAAACTTCGTTTGCCTCAAGATAATACTCCTTTATATAAGGGAATTCCTTTATATAATTTGCGCCCATACCCGGATGCTGCGAGCCCTGTCCGGGGAATAAAAAAGCAAAGTACACTTATTACTCCATTCAATAAAAAGAATTTAGCTATGCGTATTTTTAGAAAAGCAAGTCTTCTATGGAAACGTCTGCTAAGTTAATTACTCTATTCTATTTTTTAAACTGTTTCTGGATTTTTGCTTTTTTTTTCGCTCATTTCCTTGGCCACTGTCTGCCCTTCTTCAAAAAGAGTATGGAAATATTCTTTTACTGTTATTGGATTGAAATCCAAGAAAGTTCCGCCTGCTTCAAAATGTTGAATGAAAATTTTACCTATTGCATATGTTGCCGCCCCGGAAAATAATGACATTGAGATTCCCCCTAAAACCGATCCAATAAATGGCACCATTTTTAGCAGGCTGCCCATGTTGCCTACTGATAAAGAATTCGGCACAATTGATCCCAAAAGCGCGCTTACTATCGACTTGCCCTTGTTCTCTGCAAATTTTATATCATAAACGTCAGACATGTCTTTTAACATTTTAAGCTGAACGCCAGAGACTGCCGCAAGATCTACGAAGGGTACAGGAATAAGGCCTGCGCCCATAGACCACCACATATAATTTTTAACTATTTTTTTTGAGGTAAGTTCTTTTTCTTCCATGATAGCTCCCGTTTATTTTTGTTTTATTGAATTAATTATTTTTTAATTTCTCAAAACAACAGAATACCTAGAGATTCAATTTTATTTAAGATATCGGGGAATGTAATAATGACTTATCGTAATATGGCAATCTAAAAGTTAGTTCCCAATACCAACAAATGGGTATTATTGCTTATTTCTGATTTGCTGCAATTTTGCTTAAATACAAATTCTACGTCTAATTTTAAGCTTAGCAAATCTAATTTTTTCAATAAATCATAAGTTTATTGTCGGTAAATATTTAGAATAGTTTAATCAGTATATTTTTTTTCGTTTTTCCCTTTTATCAATATTTGATTTAACTATTTACAACGCAAATTAGAAAGCGGCTAAATAAATTTTAACATTTATATTTTTTTTCATATGGCAGCAGATTTTGGAGGTTCTGGCTGGTTTGCTTGACGACCCTGAACAAATTGAAGAATGGAGACGTTAAATAAGCGCTTTTAGTAGTATTAATATGATTATAAGAATTGTAAAATTGCGGCGATCAGAGAATTTATAATCGCCGCAATAAGAATTTTTGGTTATCTAATGTTTATGAGAGGCAGAATAGTTTCCGGCTTAACAAGTTTAGTAAGCGAAGCTGGAATTAAAAATATATCGCTTCCAGTAACTGTGTTATGAATACGGGCTATGCATGGATAGCGTTCTCCGTTATCCGGAATAAGCAGGCGTTTATTTGTTTTAGTAAAGCCCATCGGTTGAAATAAAAGAGGCTTGGCTATTGCAAAATCAGTAAAAGCTTCCTGAACGGGCGCATGCAGAGACCCCAGACCGCTTAATGGTCCTTCAAATTCAATGCCTTCTCCTTCTGTAGAAAAACCGAAAGCGCCCCGGGATGTTTCCCATGAATTGAAATAATCGCCATTGCCGGCATAAAGTACTCCGCTTCTCTGAGGATTTGCAAGCGTTAATCCATTATTTATATCAATCGGCTGCCATGCAAAGTTATCTGATTCAATTTCAACCATAGCGCTGTCTTTATATAGTCCGCCGCCGCCGCCAGTATCAAGTATCTGGATGGCAATTACATTATCGCCTCCAAAATTAAGCGTAGAATACAACGAATCGCCCGGCCGGATAGCATATCTTCGTATTTCCTGCCATCCTTCTTTAGAGCCCAGAAAAGAGCCGTTTATATAAGTCCAGTCTATATCGTCAATCATTCCAAGATTGATATAAACTGCTTTGCCTTTAGCCTCAGAAGGTAAACTAAAATGAGTCCTGTACCATCCCCATCCGTCATAATTTTTCTTCAAATGTTCTTCCCATAATTGTGGAACCCTTATTGGTTCCCAATTGCTGTCTGTTAACGACGGAGAAAACCACTTATTAACAAACCCTGTTTCCTGAAATCTTGGAACTTCAACGCTATCGAAGGCTGTTTTAAAAAGCCATCCGTTTAGCAATTTGTGATTTAATGAAGGACGGAAATCATACCAGTCCACAACGCCCCCGCTCTCTCCCATTATTCCGCGGTCTTTCATTGTCGCTCCATAAAACACAATGGCATTTCCACCCGAAAGGAAATGATCTAAAGTAGTTCTAATATCATTCCCGCTTCTTGATTTTAATGGAAGCGCATTACCGGATATGAAGAGCGCTGTCGATTTAGCTGCATCAAGCGTTGTAAGTTCGTCTATGGATATTTGTTTACCGGAAATAGCCGGAGCCGGAACGCCGCTAAATGTACTATCGCAAAAGATAAGAGCTTCTCTTTTTTCTATTGCAGGATATTGAATAGGAGATAGATTTGTTTGTTCAAAAGCTGTCGAGTTAGCATTATTATTCAAAATGATCTGCGCGGCGCCAATAACTTTAGCGCCTGCCATAGTTTCTACAAATTTAACCCGTTGATCTGTAATTTGTATTGTTAAATGTCCGTTATTTTGGAATAGGATGATTTCTCCATTACAAAGAGGAATTTTTGCATTCCAGTCTTTCCACGTATTTGGCGCGTGCGGAGTAACGCGAATACGAGCGCATCCGGGTTCAAGTATTTCAAAACCAAGCAATCCTTTTTTTACAGCGTCAAGATAAGAACCGGCTGCAGTAAGGAATGCGTTTCCGCCTTCAGTTATGCCCTCCGGCGATGTAAGTTCCTCAATTAGTCCCGGGAAATGTTCATCCTCCAAAGTCTTAGAGCAGCATTCAAGCAGATGAATGCCGCCGTCGATATCCTCATTCCTAAACCGTATGCTGGCTTCTAATGCATTCCACCAGGGCCACATTTTGTAGTTATGGTCAACAGTCAAATCAACAACCGTCATGGGCGGATAGATAGTAGTCGAGCCTGCGGTTCTCCAATTATTTTTTTTGATTGAATTGAGAATGCGCGGAATTTTGTTTTTCGGAGCTACTCCGCATTCAATCGCCAACATGTTAGCTGCTGAAGCAGAGCGTTCATCACGAAGATCCCAAAGAGAAAGATTATCGTAGATCCCATTTTTCTCATTCCACAGCTTATTATTAATTCCTGTGACAAATCTCGAACCAGCGTTATGTATTTCTTTGTATTCTCCAGGCTTGCCGCACTCTGATTCTATTTTGCAGAATATATCTAAGAGCTTTACGAACAAAGCATTTGAATAAAGTATACGCGAGCCGTCCGGCAGTTCAAGGTAACGCGAATGATCCATCCATTCGGATACGTCTATCAAAAGACCTTCGTCTTTATAATCTCGGCTAATCCACATTTTTACCCAGGGTAAAAGCGTCCGCTCCGCGTTTGATAAAAAGCTTTTATCTCCGGTATAAAGATAATACTGCCATACTGCGCTTGTCAGCCATGCCAGCCCTTCGGCAGTTCCTCCCTGAGATGGATCATCAGTAACTTTTAGACTGGCAGGATTATGACTTGCATATCTTTTTAGATCATATTCGATAGTTATTTTAGCTTGTGCAAAGTTTCCCGAGGCTAATGCGCCCGGAACCAATCCGGAACCAAGATCGCGGGACCAAACATCACGCCAGCGAAATATTTCGCATACATGCAGTCTCCCGTCAAAGCCAAGGTCCATAAGATAACGATTAAAAGGAATTGTCCGGTCAATTGCCTGCGACCCGGATGATATTCTGAATCCAGCGTCATAACGCTTCGACATGAGGTTTTTAAGTTCTCCAAAATTACCTGTCGGTTTATTGTTCTCTACGTAGTATAAAACTTCTGCCGAACCTTTATGAAAGTTAACAGCCTCTGCTCCCGAAGGATTAATAACGGGGGCGCCGCTTTCATGCAATGAGACTGTTAAATTCTTCGCGTCGCCAGTAAAGCGAAGACAAATAAAATACGGGACGCCGGGAAGAGAACCATGAAGAACTTCAACCTTAAAATCGGCGGCGTTCATTGTGTATTTTACTCCTCCAGGAAAAAATTCAGCTTCGGAACTTGCGCTTTCAAATGTTACAGGACGTCCGTTTTGCAAAATAACAAAAGAGCCGCGCGCATTGCCTCCGGAGTGAAATATAAATCCATCATGCCTAACACGCACTACCGACTGCCCGTTTCCTGTGAGACCTTCGGGCATTTTACCTTTAAATACAATTGTATCTGTTTGAGAAGCCAATAAATTGAAAGCGTTAAATAATAAAAAAAGTAATAAAGAAAAAACAATACGCTTCACTGTGTATCCTCCTTAATGTTATAACAATACTTGGTTTCGGTAATTATTAAATTTTAACCTGTTATCAGTAAATGCCTGTTAAATAATTAATCAATTCTATTTAGTTTTCGGAGCTTTTACTCCAAGAGCTTTAATAAAACCGTAATTGACAGAACAATTATCCAAGTCGATATTTTTCAAAACATCATTTAGAACAACCATAGCGCTATCCCTTTGGATATGATTCTTTCTCAGATCATCGTAAGTTACGCGCAAGCCTTCTGCAAATGAAATAACCTTATTATAATTTTCAGGCATTTTGACTGCAAGCATACAGCTTGTTGCCGCCATCTTTTTATATGGCCAGAAACACCAGCCTATTTTATTATTATCAAGAACTACTCTAAAAGTATCTATCCATTCATCTGAGTTCTCGCCTGATTCGCTCATCCAGATAGGCACATTTTGTTTTACGGAATAGTCTATATATTCCTGAATAACGCTTTGTTCAGGAGCCGTCCAGTATTTATGAAAAGCGAAGACCATATTTTTATCTATTGGTTTATCGAATATCTTAAAATTTAAACCCCATTGCGCTCCGCTTAAAATGACGATATGATTTTTATCTACAGAGCGTATTGCAGACGTAAGGTCTTTATAAAATGAGATGAGTTTTTTATTCAATGCGGTAGTATCATAATAATGAGCTACAGGTTCGTTAAGTACCTCATATCCTAAAATTATATTTTTAGCTTTGTATCTTTGGACAATATTTTTCCATACGCGCACAGTAAGCTCCTGCGAAGCTTTTGATTCAAAAAGGAAAGGATAACCGTAACTATCATCTATATTATCTCCGGTTTGTCCTCCTGGCGCGCAGTGCATATCTAAAATAACATAGAGCTTTGCTTTCTCGCACCATGAAAGCAGTTTATCAATCAAACGGAATCCTTCCGCATTTGCCGCGGAAGGACCGTATCCATTAAGGAATAGTTTATAATGTATAGGCACGCGAATAGAATTTAATCCGCACTCTTTAATAAAACGAATATCTTTTTCGGTAATATACTTCTGCCGATATTTTTGCCAGAAAATTTCGGCGTCATCTTCGCCTATCAGCTGGGCTGTCATATCAAAAAGCATTCTTGGCGAATTTGTCTTTTCAAGTTTGAACATGTAGCCTTCCGGAACGAGCCAGTTGCCAAGGTTAATTCCCTTGAGTTTAAGCGTATCTCCGGATGGAGATAGAATTGCTTTCCCCGATACATGGCAGAACTTTGTTCCGCCATGTATAACCGTTAATGGGAAAAGATAAAAAAAGAGCGCGAAAAAAACTGTTATTCGTTTCATATTATTTTGAGTTTGTAATAGTGAACTGTCCGCTGAGATCTGCCAGGCTGTTTGTTCCTACAAAGACAGTAACTTTACCTGGCTCGTTGCGGAATTCCATTTTATCATTATAGAATGACAACTTTTCAGGATTTAATTCAAGCGTTACCGTCTTGGATTCTCCGGGATTTAGAGTAATTTTTTGGAAGTCTTTTAATTCGCGCACAGGTCTGGTTACGCTGGCAGGGTTCCTGTTAATATATAATTGAACAACCTCCGACGCTTTATATTTACCTGTATTAGTAACTTTAACAGTAACATGATTTGTTTCTGCCGATGAAATATTCTTATCGTCAATTTTAAGGTCAGAATATTCAAATGTTGAATAGCTTAAACCATAACCAAATGGGAAAAGAGGTTTTTCGGAAAGGTCAATGTACTTTGACGAAAAGAAATTATCTGGCTGCGCAGGTCTGCCTGTGTTTTTATGATTATAATAAATAGGAACCTGTCCGGTTGCAAGAGGGAAAGTTGTCGTTAATTTTCCGCAAGGAACAAAATCGCCCGAAAGCGCATTAGCAATTGCATCTCCAGCTGTAATTCCGCCAAACCAGGCGTCAAGTATTGCGTCGGCATTTTTTTCGATAGCCGGTATAGCAAGCGGTCTGCCATTCATAAGAACAACTACGATAGGTTTGCCGCATTTACGAAGAGCTTCAAACAAAGCGGTCTGCGCGCCTGGTATTTCAATTGAGGTTCGCGCGGAGGCTTCTCCTGAAAAATGTCCGTCTTCGCCAATAGCAAGAACAACAAGTTCGCTTTCATTAGCAGCTTTTATTGCAGCAGAAAAATCTCTCTCTTCAGGATTATTAATTGAACATCCAAACGCGTATGTTATTTCTTTACCTGGATATTTTTTTTGTAATCCTTCAAGCGCCGTTACAACTTTATTTGTATCGCCAAATTGCTCCCAGCATCCAAGAAGATTTCTCTTACTGTTTGCAAGCGGCCCAATAACGGCAATTTTCTGTAAACTTTTAGCAAGAGGCAAAATATTATTTTTATTCTTCAGCAGCACAAGCGAGTTTTCAGTAACTTCAAGAGCGGCAGCGCGTTCAGCCGCATTGCCTATTTCGGTAGCTTCTTTCTTTTCGTCACAGAATCTAAATGGATCGCTGAATAAGCCAAGACGGAATTTAACTCTTAATATTCTGCGTACTGATTCGTCAATTGTAGAAACGGATAC
This sequence comes from Ignavibacteriales bacterium UBA1304, assembly GCA_002307295.1. GTDB lineage: Bacteria > Bacteroidota > Ignavibacteria > Ignavibacteriales > Ignavibacteriaceae > UBA1304. Next base: position 81,315 of record DBTY01000013.1, on the reverse strand, counting down.
TTCTCCCTCCTTTACAAGATCCTTAAGATTATTAATATAAGCTCGAGTTTCCATATCCATATCAAGTCCGGCATTAATAGCTTTTTTAGCCGCTTCTTTATTATCTGCTGAAATTCCATGCGCCACAGTCTCGCCAATTGAGTTCCAGTCGCTTACTATAAAGCCGGAGAAATTCCATTCGTTACGAAGAATATCGGTTAACAAATGTTTGTTTACTGACGAAGGGGTTCCGGATATTTCATTAAACGAGCACATTAAAGTTTGCGCTCCTGCGTCCACAGCCGCTTTAAATGGAGGCAAATAAACTTCGCGAAGCGTACGTTCTGAAATATCTACAGTGTTATAGTCGCGTCCGCCTTCTGCCGCTCCATAAGCCGCAAAATGCTTAGGACATGCAATTATATGTTCTCCGGAAAGGTTATCCCCCTGAAGTCCTTTTATCCTTGCCGCTGCTATTTGCGAGCCTAAATACGTATCTTCGCCGCTTCCCTCAGCAATACGTCCCCAGCGTGGATCTCGCGCTATATCAACCATTGGAGCAAACGTCCAGTGCACGCCGCAGTTATAAGCTTCTTTTGCCTGCGTTGAAGCTGATTTTTCAATTAAATCCATATCCCATGTGCAAGATTCAGCCAAAGGAATCGGGAAAGTAGTTTGGAGTCCATGAATGACGTCAAAACCGAAAAGCAATGGTATTTTCACCGGGGATTCCGTAACGGCAATTTTTTGTAATTCTTTGGTGAGCTTAGCGCCGACAGCATTAAGAAACGAACCGACTTTCCCTTCTTTAATAAGTTTTTTAAAATCCTGACCGATTGATACCGGCTGCGTTGGTCCCCAGCCCCATCCATGAGCGACTTGATTCAATTGCCCTATCTTATCATCCAGACTCATAAGAGACATAACAGAGTCTATTTGATGTTCGTAATTCGGCCATGGTTTTGCTTTGTTTTGTCCCATCATAAGAGAGCTACAGATAAGAATGGAAAAAAGAACCAACATTCTAAAATTCATAATATACCTTCCTGTAATTTGGCATGTTAATTGCAAAATTATTTAATTATTAATAGTTACTCTGGTTCTGAATATCGCCTTATGAGAAATCTTTGAACTCTCGTTTTCAACATTATCTAATTTAATTATAATTCTGTTAAATTCTTAAAAAGAGCATATGAATTATTATTCAGCAGAAAATGATAATCTGATCATCTCAAAAATAGTCAGTTTCCCAGTTATTTTATATAGCTGGTTGCAATTTTTGTGCCTTTTGTTGTATTTTAATATTATGAGATATTTGATGTTTTACGCTGATTGCCTGAAACAGCTTTATTATTCTGATAATTTGAGGTTATTAATTTGATAATCCAACTTTTGAACCGCTTGAAGGCAGACAAATATTTTTTTACAGTCCTAATCATCCTGATTGCAATAGCTTTTATAATTGTCAATTCCTTCCTCAGTTCTGGTAATTTAAAAACAAAAGACAATGTCGTAACAATCTATTATGTCGATCACATTTCACATGCGCATAGAAAAATTATTGATATGTTTAATCAAAAATATGCCGGGCAAATTCATGTGGAAGCAATTAATCTGCCGTTTGATAAATTTAGCACAAACGAGCGCAAAGAGCTGCTTGCACGATATTTAAAGAGCAAAAGCGATCGGATAGACGTATTTGCCGTCGATCAGATTTGGGTGCCCCGTTTTGCAAAATGGGGAGCGCCTCTTGATAAGTATTTTTCAAAAGATGATACAGGCCAATTTTTAGAGAAAGCCTGCGAATCATGTTATTACCATGATTCTTTAGCCGCGCTTCCTCTTTATATTGACGCTTCCATTACAATCGCCCGTAAAGATATTCTTCTTAAATACCCGCATGGCGATAAAATAATAGAAGAGCTTGAAAAAGGAATAACATGGGAAAGGCTTATTAAACTTCATTCCGAACTTAAGCCGCCTAATCCTTTTTACGAATTCCAGGCGCAAGATTATGAAGGCCTGAATTGTCTCTTTACAGAGCTGGTAGCCTCCCAGGATGCTTCCTATATTTCCGGAGATTCCCTGAATTTAATTGGAAATCCGGCCGTAAAAAAATCCGTCCAATTATTGGTAGACCTTGTAAACAAATATCACATATCTCCTAAAGAAGTAACCAATTTTCAAGAGAATGAAAGCTTTCGTCATTTTATAAATAACAACGGAGTTTTTGTAAGAGCCTGGCCAAGCGTATACGGAAATGACGATAAAGTATTCCCTGGTTTTAGCAAAATACGCCCAAATCTAATACTGGCGCCAAATCCTTATTTCGAAGGGCATAAACAGGTGGCTATTCTGGGAGGATGGAATCTTATGATTGCCAAAAACTCGCAAAAGCTGCCGGAAGCTATTAAATTTTTGAAATTTGTTGCGAGCGAAGAATCTCAAAAGGTAATGTTCGAAGAAGGTTTATATCTTCCTATTTTGAAGCAGATATACCAAGATAAAAGTTTTACTGCTAAATATCCGAATCTGAAATTCTTTAAAGAATATATAAAGCATGGCGTTCCTCGTCCCTTTTTAAGTGAATACACAGCAATGTCCGACGTCCTAACGAGCTATTTGCATGCTGCAATCAATAGAGATATTAGCGTTGATAATGCTCTACGATTTGCCACGCAGAAATCTCACTTCAATCACTTATTATTGAAATAAGCTATGTCAAAATTACGAATATTTGAAAATCTCAAACAGCGCCATTTTCAATTTTGGCACATCACAATTTTGTTTGTAAGCCTAATAGTCTTACAGATGATTATTTCGTTTATTAATAAGGAAACAATTCGGGATTTCTTGAAAAACACTCAGGAGTCCTATCAACGATCTTCAGCCGAACAATTAGCTAATCTAACGACTGAAAATCTTGAGCTGATCCTTGAAACAATAAACTACCAGGATATTAAAACTGAAATTTATAAGCAGCGAGTGATCCATACATTCAATATTATTTTCAGTCAGCAGTCGCTCCAGCATGAAATTAACGAGTTATGTTTTATAATAAAGAAGAATAAGAAATACTATAGTATTGACGACGGCAGAATTCTGTATAATTATCTTTTCTCCAAAGATTATAATCTTGAAACTACAGGCGAACATGATAATGCATTAACTTTAATTAGCGGAGTAGGAAACGAGCTGGAGGGAAAAGAAGAAATAAAAACGCTGATTGATAAAGACGGCGTATACTCTATTTTTGTTCCGGTTGTTGTCCGCGGCGAATGTATCGGCGTTATGTATGTAAAGATGCATCCTGATTTTTCAGCATTTACAGAAAGAATTATTGCAAGTCATAATGAAACGTCGGTAATTTATATTTCGTTGATACTTCTCGGAATATTAACAATGTATTTTGTATCGTCATATACGTTAAAAGAACGCGATGAAGTCCAAAATAAGCTTATGCTTCAGCACGAGGAAAATATTATTAAGGAAGTTAATTACGAAAAGGAAATGCTGTTTACAAAGCGGATTTATCACACGCACCATAAAGCAGAAAAAGTTATGGGCTTTATTAAAGAGGACCTTCGACAGCTTACGTCACAAAATATTGATGCAGTTAGAGCCCGAATAACTAAATATTCAAACTTTATTTCCCGCGTAATATATGATATGAAATGGTATGATCCGCCAGTGCAAACAATCAGAAATCAGATTTTCAATACAGATATTAACGGCACATTGCAGTTTCTGGTAGATCATATTTTTCTGCGTATAGCTTCAGCTACTGAAACATTTCACATTACATTGGATTTGGATAAGGATTTTAAAAGGGTATCTGTCAATGAGTTTGTCGCGTGGGAAATTTTTGAACCTCTCATTCAAAACTGCGTTGATCATGGCGATACGCCGAGTTTATTGATTACTCTAAGCACGCGGCAGGATACTGATACTGGAATTAGAACCGTGACATTTAAAGATAACGGAAAAGGAATAGAGCCTGATTTGCTCCTGTTAAATGAAAACGGGATAAAAAAGTTGTTCCTTGAGAACACTTCAACTAAAAGGGCTGACAGAACAAATTCCGGGTATGGCTGTTATATTGCATATGAAATGTGCAAAAAGTGCGGATGGAAGATTGATGCGGCAAATTTACCCGAAGGGGGATGTATTTTTACAATAACTATCACTAATGGATGAAAGAAAAACTAATGTTTGAAGAAATTATAAATATTTTGCTTATAGAAGATGAAGAATTTGATATCAGGCGCGTGATGAATACAATTGCGCCGTTCAAGGATACCGTCCATATTGATAATTATGTTTCCAACGGGCAGGATGCATTAGATTTATTGTCTTCTAAAAGCTATCACTACGATATTGTTATAATGGATTTTCAAATCGCCGGCGGATTGATGGGGGAAGTTCTGATAGAGAAAATAAAAGGCATAGACCCAACGATACAGATAATTGTTATTACAAAAATGACAGTCAATATATCAGATTATAACTTCGCTCATCGCCTTTTGGCTTCAGGGGCTTTTTGGTATTGCACAAAGTACCCGGTTGATATAGATGAATTTATCTATCAACCGACCGATTTCATGCTAAGTATTTTTAACGCGTCTGAAAAATGCAGGCTTGAAAGAGAACGCGCTCGTTCAAATCAAAAACTGAAAAGAAATATTGAAGATATCTTACTACAAAAGCGGATTGTTGGAAATTCCGAACAAATTGAAAAATTGAGGGACGATATAAGCCGATTAGCAAAGAATGACGTAAACGTTCTGATCCGCGGAGCCTCTGGAACCGGAAAAGAACTTGTAGCATATAACATCCATTACAGAAGCAACCGGAAATATGAAAATATCATTATTATTAATTGCGGAAGCATTCCCAATGATCTTGTAGAAAGCGAATTGTTTGGTTATGAAAAGGGAGCTTTTACCGGCGCAGATAGAAAAAAAATGGGACTGTTTGAGCTGGCCAATAACGGAACAATTTTTCTTGATGAAGTGACTGAACTACCTCTGCAAACTCAGGTAAAACTGCTCCGTGTTATTCAAAGCGGCGAAATAGAAAAAATTGGCAGACAGGATAAACTATTTGTAGATATTAGAATTATTGCCGCCACTAACAAAAATGTAGAAGAAGAAGTCAAAGCAAGACGCTTCCGCGAAGACCTTTATTATCGTTTAAATGTATTGCCTGTATTTGTTCCTGAACTGAAAAAGAGAGACGGCGATATTAGAATTCTGGCAGAGCATTTCCTCACGCATATGTCTATCGACATGGTTAAACAAAAACCGCTGCTTGATGAATCCGCATATGATGAATTAAACAAGTATAGTTTCCCTGGGAATATCAGAGAGCTGAAAAACATAGTACAGAGATTATTATTTTTAGATGAACTGCATATTTCAGCAGCTCATATTAAATCTGTTCTTGGATATGGCAATATGTCGTTTAACGACGAAGACTTTATAGATTTCGATAAAATTAATAAAACCGAGCCTCTTCAATTGCGCGAAATGGAGGTTTTAGTGCGCGAAAAATATTTCACATATATACGCAGAAAATGCAACTCCGACGCTGAAGCTGCAAAAGTCCTTGGATTGGCGCCTCCGAATTATCACAGGATGACAAAAGAGCTGGGAATTAAATAAAAAATCATAGCTGCCGGTATATTCTTATCAACGCTATAAAGAGCCGAATTGCCCGGCATCTTGGCTTACTTTAAGTCAGACTGCAAGTTAGGAATATTTTATTGAGCTTAAACATGTAATCCCGGAAGGATTACATGTTTACAACTCTGCTAAATACTCTTTTGTACGACCCCGGTCGGGGTCGTATGTTTTTCTCTCCCCACATCTACTACAAACATTTGAATCCTTCGGGTTCTTTTTATAAACCAGTATCACGCTATTTGGATTTAAGCCTGCGATTTCAGGTTATGCAAAATTGTTTATAAGAGTAAATTATTTTGTTATGGCAGCTGTAACGCCTGCTTCTTATATTCTTTCATCCATTCATACATTGGCGTAACATAAGGCACAGCGGCAATTTGCCCCCCAAAACCTATGAACCTGTACACGAACATAGGAATAGTAGTATACTTTATTGAAGATAGAACCTCCTGATTTACTTTGACCTCATATTTTTTTGCAAGCTCCAATGTTTTTTCTTTATATGTATTGTGCAGCATTCTTGCCTTATATGCTAATGTCAATTCGTCTTTCACCTGTTCGAACGGTTTCAGGAATAAAGAGTCGGCTTCTTTTTTTTGTATTACTTTTCCAATATAATACATGCTGTCTATTTTAACAGGTCCTATCAAATCGCCGTATTTTTTATTTTCCAAGTCTGTGCTGAGACGGGAAAAATATGAAAGGAGCATAGGCGAGGTAGTTATAAATACCGACTGTTTGTGTTTATCCTCGTATTTTTCAAATGGCTGCCCTGCATGGAGCGAATCAAGCATCGCTGCGACTTCATTAAGCGTACTAAAACCCATAATAGATATTCTTATCTTTGCAGCGGCTTCCTGCGAACGATTTATATCCTGATAGAATTTATTAACCTGCGCGTCTGTAACAGATATGGAGTCCATATATCTGTTGCGAACTATTTGAGCGAGAGCATTTGTTTTCCATTCTTTTACATCATAACCCACAGATTTATCATAATCCAAATGTTGTTTTATCCCCTCGCGATATATCAATTCTTCACGGGTTATTTTTTTCAACTCATGCGCTAAGACAGTAGCGAAGTATGGGATTTTTTCAGGTAAAACCGCCATGCCATGAAAGGAGATGTAATCAAATACATTTCTGACTGTCAGCGGATTCTCCTTAAAAAGAATAATTGGTTTCGATAATTCTTCATTCCCAAACTGCTTCATTAATTCATTACAATCGCGTTCTGTTATATATAATGTAGAGTCTCCTGGTTTACCTGCATTTTTTAACGCTAAGACGTTTTCCAGTTTGTGAGACAAAAAAGAGAATTCTGGATTATCAAACTGTATTTTAACTTTCTGTAGCAGCGAATCCAAATATTTTTCGCCGTAATCCTTTGTTCTCCGTTCCTTTAATCTGTTTTTCCAGATATCCATCGGGTCTTTAGCTGGCGGAGTATAGGGGTCTTCTTTCAATAATTTGAATATATGCCAGTTTTCACCGTCAAACAAAGGAATAGATATTTGTCCCGGATACATTGCATATAAATAATTTTCTATCGATTCACTCATAAGATCGCCGAAATGAATAACATTTACCGATTTTGCTTTCTGATCTTTCTGAGCCATACAGATTGAATCAAACTGTTGAGGAGCGTCTTTAACTAATTTATATTTGTCAGCTATTTTCTCTGAATCTTTTTCTGATATTATCAGGGTAGAAAGAACTCTTGCATTTTCCCATTCAGCCTGAGCATAATCCGCAGGCGATAATATTATATTCGGCGCAATCATTTTTTTAAATAATACATCGCGGACAAACATTTTACGCAATATTTCAATGTATCCAGTTAAATGCGGATCTGCATCATAACCAAGCGCAGAGGCTTCCTGGGCCCAGATTCTTTCTGCAATAACAGAGCTCAGAACCTGTAGCTTCATCGAATCCCTTCCAAAAGCAAAGTCCTCAACAGAGGGGCTGTATTCTAGTCGTTTTTTAAGTTCCGATTCCAGAATTGCGCCTCCTTTATAGGAAGCTACTATTTTACCCTGACACTTTAATACCCCTGAAGCAAATAAAACGATTATGAAGAAGCAGTTAATAAAACAATTATTGATTCGTGAATATTTCATGAGACAGCTCAGATTTCATCATTTATAAAGATATTTATTTATGCTTACAAAAATATAGAAATTTGTAAAACAAAGAACCGCGAATTCATTTTATATATCCGCGGTTCTTTAGAGAAGTAATCAATTTATTATAACATTTAACCAATCAGCTATAATAGAGCCAGAAATTATTTTAATTTAAATCCTGCTGATAAATCATCTACCATAATCAAAAAATCGCCCGGTTCAGTAATGCGTTTATTCTCTCTGCCTATAAACGATAAATCATAATTTATAAGCGTAAACTGAACTGCTTTCGATTCGCCCGGTTTCAGAGAGACTTTCTTAAATCCACGTAATTGTTTAACTGGGCGCGAAACGCTGCCGTACATATCGTGTAGATATAGTAAAACGCTTTCACTTCCTGCAACTTTTCCTGTGTTTTTAACAGTAACGTTGATATTTAAAGTATCAGTATCAGAAATAGTATTCTTATCAAGTTGTAAACCGGAATATTCAAAAGACGTATAGCTCTTTCCGTAGCCAAAGCTCCATTGAGGATCATAAGCATTGCCTTCCGCCCCTTCAAGAGGTTTATAGTCATAATGGTATAGCGAATTGGAATACTTTGGGTATGTAAAAGGTAATTTACCGCTGGGGACTGCATCTCCTGATATAATATTTGCAATTGCATTTCCTCCTCTCATTCCGGGAAGCATACCTATTAATATTGCATCGGCTTTCCCCACAATACTGTTTATTACCCGGGGTCTTCCTTCAAGCATAACCAGAATTATAGGTTTATTTAACTCCGCAAGTCTGGAAGCCAATTGTAATTGCACAGTATCTAGCTCCAAGTCATTTATATTACCGGCAGTTTCGCAATAAGATTTTTCACCCAGGCATAAAATAATAGCATCAGCTTCCTTAGCGAGTTTTATTGTTTCGGCAATATTCACATCTTTTGCAAAACCAGTTCCAGCCGAATAAATTACATTTTTTTCGCCGAATTTCTGTTTTAATGCTTTGGCAATTGTATTGGCCTTTTTAGGATATAACGCTTCCTCATCCCCCTGCCATGTAATCGTCCATCCTCCATTAAGTACTGAAAGCAAATCAGCAGTCGGGCCTGTAACAAGTATCTTTGTTCCCTTTTTGAGCGGCAGAATATTGTTTTCATTTTTTGTCATTACAATTGATTCTTCAGCAGCCTGTAAATTTTTTTCTTCATTTTCAGAATTGCCGACTAACCCGCTCATTGACGGATCAGGATAAGGGTTTTCAAATATTCCCGTCATCATTTTTACCCGAAGAATTCTTGTAACTGCGTCGTCAATACGTTCCAATGGCACTTCATTCTTTTTAACCAGATCAAGCAGTATTTTATAGAAACTGAAATCCTGTGGAACCATGCTCATATCTACGCCCGCCATCACAGCCATTTTAACAGCTTCTTCAGGCGATGAGGCGACATGATCGCGCGTATATAAACGTTTAATATCTTCCCAATCTGATACAATGAACCCGTCAAATTTCATTTCGCCTTTCAAAATATCTGTTAAGATATGATGATCGGAATGCACGGAAATTCCGTCAACTTCTGAAGAGTTAGCCATTACAGTTAAAGCTCCGGCTTTAACTGCTTCTTCAAAAGGGGGCAAATAATATTCGCGTAACATCCTTTCCGAGATCCATGCAGGAGTACGGTCCTTGCCATTATTCGGAGCGCTATACCCAACGTAATGTTTAAGGCATATCGCTAATTTATTCTTTTCAGAAAAATCGTCTCCCTCGGCTCCCTTTATATAACTAAGCCCCATAGCCGTAGTAAGATATGTGTCTTCGCCAAATGTTTCCCAAAATCTTGGCCATAAAACCTGTCTGCCTACGTCAAGCACCGGATAAAAATTCCAGGGAATGCCCGATGCGCGGACTTCCTTAGAGGTTATCTCTCCGCATTGTTTTTCCAAATCGGCATTAAAAGTAGCAGCCATTGAAATTGCCTGCGGAAAGAGCGTAGCTCCTTTTGTATATGTAGCTCCATGAATAGCGTCTATACCATATAATACCGGAATTTTAAGCCTGCTTTCCTTAGTGGCAAGGTTCTGTATTTTAGTTATAATTTCGTGCCAATAAGAAATACTGTGAGCGGCGTCATAAACATTTAATATACTGCCAACGTTGTATTTCAGTATGGCATCTTTAAGAGCGCCGTCATTAAGAACATGCGCCTGATCTTTTGTCCCCTGCTTCTCAGAAACTGCCTGAAGAGTAATTTGCGTCATCTGCCCAACTTTCTCTTCAATAGTCATCTGGGAGAGCAGTTGCGCAACTTTCACGTCAATTTCTTTTCTTGACTTAACGATTTTATCTGTTGAAGCTGCGCAAATCATCATGCTGCATAAAAAGAACATAAGGTACGTTTTCATAATCATAGTCATAAACAAACTCAATAAATAGAAGTGAATTCAAAAGGGTTTAATAATAAATATTCTGTTATTTTTATCATTCTTAAAAATTAATTCCGAATGATATTTTTTGAACATAATCCAGCCGTCCAAAATCCTGATATGCATAGTCGACATTCAATACTATATTGCCGACAAGGCCGTATTTAATACCAAACCCAAGGCATAGCCCTTCTTCTGAATCCTTCAGGAAAAGCGATTTATATCCAGCTCTAATGGAGACAAAATCATTATAAGTATATTCTGCTCCAACATTCAAGTATTCATAATTATTGGAAGGATGAACTGCGTCCGCCGCCAGAGTTAATCTGTTAAGCGTCGTGTTCCATGGCGCATAAGATACTCCGACCCGAAACAGAAGCGGCAACGCCCACTCGTCTGTCGAAAGATTTGCAGGTATTTTATCATTATTGCCGGAAGTAGTTAAGTCTCCATCGTATAGAATAATTGTGGAGTTTCCTTCAAGTTTCATCTTCTGTCCAAAATTTGAAATTGACATTGCCAATACCGCGTCGTCAAATGGAGTTACATATTTAACCCCCATATCCAAAGCAAGCGCTGTTGCGCTGGTTTTCCATATTGACTGATAAATAACTTTTGGATTGAAACCAATCGAAAATCTATCAGTAAGCTTTAGAGCATATGAAATAGAAAACGAAATATCCTTTGCAGTATAGGTTTCGCCCGTGCCGGCTGGGGCGCTGATAGTTGTCACTGGTATATCGCCCACATCGGAAAAAGTCAGGCTCATTCCTATAGTTCCGAAACCTGGTATTTTATATGTGCCTGCAACATAATTATAATTAATATCTGCAAACCATTCCGTATGATCGAAAAATATATTAGTTCCTTCATTTTCGGCAGTACCGGCAGGGTTCCAATATAACCCTGAAGCGTCCTTCACAACGCTGGTAAATGCTCCGCCCATGCCCATGCTTCTAGCTCCCTGGCCAATGCATAAGAACTCTGCGGCAGTGGTGCCGCGTTTACTTACATCTGACTGCGCCATTATAAAAGAAGCACATATATAGACAAGTAATACAATAAATATTTTTTTCATTATCTTAGCCTCACTTTATAATTGCGAATTTACCGACATAGCTTCCGACTCCCGGAGCATCAACGTGGAATATATATAAGCCATAGGCTATGTCCATCCCATCTTCTGTTACAAGATTCCACGAAAGAGCTCCACTAGCAATACTTGCTTCCTTGTGCAAAGTTTTCACTAACGCTCCTGACATTGTAAATATGCGCAATGTACATTCGCTGGGAAGATTCGTAAAATCTATTCGCCGTTCTCCTCGTCCTGTAGAATTTAGATTTGCCCTTTCCCATGAAGCCGTAACGACATATGGGTTAGGCACTACCTTAATTTTTGACAAATCCGTTTTCGCCTTTGCATTACTCATATTTTCTTTTTTCGTCGTAAAAGAAAAATAGTCTCCTGTTTGAAACGGCTTCATTGAAGAAATCAGGAACTTGTCGCCTCCAGCCGGCGCAGTTGTAGAACCCACAGCAGCTTTTTGATAGGCTATATTCCAGACTATCTTTGCATTAGATAACGATTCTGCGCCATTGAATTCTATTACCTGGACAGTATCGCCATATGATAAAGAATTAGAATGATCCGAATCTTTAATAGCAAATTTTACCCTGTGCCCCTGTGTAATATTCGTAATCTGGAAATTGACCGGAAAACGAACATATGTAGGAGGCTGACTAATATATGTGGTATCTGCGGCCGAATCAAAAAACTTTATTTCGTAATCAGCAGGCCATAGCATCGATCTTGTCGACGCATCTTTGCTAATATTCATTACTGCGTTCGATTTTGATGAGGTCCATCCAGTGCCTGCCGTATTCAACGATACTGTAGTATCGTTTGCTATGTTAAAAGTAATTCCATCAAATGGCGTCACATACCTTCCAGAGCCGACATAGGACGTATCAAGCGACGCCGCGACAGTATCTTTTATTCCTTCATAGCTTCTTAAAATGTTGAAATTCTTTGTGTGATATTTTGGGAATAAAGAATCGGCCTTAAATGTAACAGTATAAGCCGCATTATTTTTAATTGCCGTAGGATCAATAACCATAACGCTCATTGAACCCGTGCCAATACCGCTTGTTAGTTTTGAGGTATTGCCAACAATCTGCGAAGGAGAATATCCTGCCGATGGAGAATTAGGCGTAACAACAGCGCAGTTAATATCAACAAACTTAAGAGTTCCTGCATAGTCTTCAGTAATAATTTTTGTACATTCTGTAGGTTGTAAACCGCTTGTGCCAAGATTAGGATCGCCCATATCATAAGATACAACCGTATAATAATAACGTTTGCCATTTACTACATTGGTGTCAATATATTGATGCTGCAAGCCTGTATTGCTTCCGCGCCAGAAATGAGCTCCGTAAATTCCAACAGGATCCGGACCTTTAATGTTATCTACAAGGTCGAATTGCGCTATCGGTTTCCAATAAACCGCCTCGCCTTTTGAATCCGTAATCACTTTTTCACTGGCAAATGCCGCGTCTTCGCTTCTATAAATGTTATATCCTTCAAAGTCTTTTTTGAACCCTTTTGTTCTATCATTATCTTCATAACCAAGAAAAGAATCCCTTGAATCTTCAGCAATTTTATTCCATGAAAGATATACTTTTTTATCGCCTGGGATAGCCGTTAATGTCGGTTTTAAAGGAGGCTTCGAAAACGTATAATTGGCATTATAAATCTGCTGAACAGTTTCCTTGTTCTGTTTAATATCGTCCAGATCGCTTCCAAAAACAAGAGCCATTGAAAAACGTTCACGAAGATTTTGTTTCAACGGGAAAGGACCGGATGCAAAAACCATCGATATATTTGCCCGTTGCAATGTTGTGTCAAAATTGTTATATGTCATTTTTTGCCATATAAGTTCATCGTCTTTAGGCCAGCCGCCGCCTGAACCGGAAGTGCCAAGTCTGTAAATTGATACGGCCGTTAAACCAATCTGATCTGATTCGTCTTTATCCGTCTCATCAAAATTTGGTTCGCCATGCGTAGGAATTCCATCGCCTTCCCCAGCATCGGGGCCAGTATAACCGACGTCATATGGACCAAGTCCGTCAGCGCCTAGATCGTCGTTTAATGGTTCGTCTGAGTCCCACTTGCCATTGCCATTTAAATCTGTATAACCAACCCAATCATGGTCATTGTCTATTCCGTCATCACGTCTTTCATCAACCATCCCATCGCCGTCGTCATCAATGCCGTTAGTTGCATTGCCTGGAGATTCCAGATAAGCATAGCCATAATAACCAGTTTTCCAATTGTTCGGTTGACCATAACCGTCGCCATCGTAACAATAAGCAAGGTTAATTTTCTTATCATAAGAAGCGCAGTCGTCGTCATTATCATCCTTCCCGCCAACGCCGCAGTCAGTATAAAAACCAAAGAGAGTTGAATCATGATTATAGTCGGAGATATTTACAATATCGTAATGCCAGAAAATAATATCTTCTGCAAGCACATGCGACCATTGAAATCCTCTTACCTCAACTCTTAAACCCACGCCTGCGCGGTCAAGATCGGAAGCGATAGGAACATAATTATATGGCGATTGAAAAAACTCTCTATCCTTTGAATCATCCATAACAAAGAAAGTTTCAAAATCTGAATTTTGAACTCCTTTGCCAAAATATCCATACCATTTGCCATTCCAGCTGGAATCCTTATTAAGCGCCGCCGGCCATACATGAGGCCATGAGCTGGAATCAGTATTTAGAGCTATTTTACCATATGAAGAATTCATATAACCCGGAACCGGTTCCAGTCCCCACTTCATACCCGTAATAGGATCGGCGTCTACATACTCGCGATATGCGGTTGTGATAGTATGAATTGTTTGACCTGTTCCCGGAGTATTTATTTGGGTTCCAATTAAAACAGCAACGCCGTCAAGATAATTGTGCCCGCTATATTTAGGCCATTCGCCTGATGGGGAGAAAGGATACTGTCCAACCTCGCCATCATTGTAGTAAAGCGTGCGCACCTGATTTCCATCCATAGTGCCTTCACGACGATACTGAATATTTCCTTTTGGTTCATTCCTGTAAAGTAATGTCGTACTTGTCGGTTGGGCAAAACTTAAGACAGCATTTATTAATAATATTATTAAAGTAAAAAATCTTCGCATATTGTTCACCATTCCTTAAAAAGATAGTCCGAAACCGATACGAATATCTCTCGGACGCGAATACATAGACGGATCAAGCAAATATTGCGCTATTGTATTTGTACCAACGATATCGGAATCTTTATAATATTTTGTATTTAAATCGGCATTAGCCTTACCTGTCGAGCTGTAAACTTCCAGTTCATTTTTAATATCAAATAGGTTATACACAAGCATAAATACTTTGAAATGCATATTCCCATAATCAAATGATTTTTCTGCGCGCAAATCAACCGAATATGTTGCAGGTTTTCTTCCGCCATTTTCAAAACGCACGCCTTGCGACACTTTAACGTCTTCAGTATATGGCAAACCAGAACCATACTCAAATAACAAGCCGACATTCCAATCGTCTTGTCCGACATTGAGGGATGCATTTAACGTATGTCTCTGATCCCAATCCAACGGCAATACGGTTTTGCTTTCTTCAACCGGAGGATTCGTCTGATTATTATTATATTGCGCATATGGGTCTGAAGCGTTCCCTTCTGCTATTTGATAAGTGTAATCAACCTTAGCGCTGAAATAGTCAGCCATACGCTTTTCAACAGTAATAATAAATCCTCTTACGTTGGCGTAATCTCTGTTTATAAATCTGGCATATTTGAACCCTTCATAAGTATTGATAATTTCCATACCAAGGAGATTACGGATATCGCGCGAATAGAAGGATAAATTTACCGAAAGAATATCGAACAGCACTTGCTGTAAACCGATTTCATACATAACTGTTTTTTGTACGCCAAGATCTGGATTACCAAGAACTGAACTTAACGACTGCCCCGGCAATACGGAAAAATTAGGATTAGTATACAAATTTTCGAAATTAGGAATTTGAAAGAAATGGCCGTATGAGAATCTTAAAATTCCGTTTTCCGTTATAGGGAATGAAACGCCAAAACGCGGACTAATCTGAGATTTAGCAGATGCCGCTTTGAACATATTGCAGCCTGGAAAATCAGGATTTTTAGTCGGGTTACGTAAATCGACAGGCTGCGACGCTTTTGGATTAAAATAATCAAAACGGAGTCCTGCATTTATAATCATAATATCATATTCTATTTTATCCTGTAAATATGCAGATCCTTCAATAGGATATTTTGTATACTTAACATTGCTTCCGCTTTCTCCTATTACGCCGCTGGCAGGATATCCAAGAGTACTGTCATTTAACAATACAATATTCATATTATGGTTATATATCTTATGAAATTTAGCTTCAGCGCCTAAACCTATTTTATTATGTTTGTCAATTTGATCAGACAAAGTATACTGTCCTAAAATTGTTCGGGTATTTCTATCGTACCGGCTTCCATCCTCTCCGCCATGCCTAAAAGTATAGCTTGTCTGCGCCGCTCCCGCATAAGGGCTTACATATCTGCTATCATAAGGGTTTTCATATAAATAGCCTTTATAATCATAATAGCTGCTTGATATTTTCAAAGACTGCATAAAGGTTGAATTAGGGATATGAGTAAACTGGAAATACTGTAAAGTATTATTCTGATAATTATTTTTTATTCCATCAGGAGCCCATGCATATGAGTGATCATAATCTTTATAGAACCGGTCGTTCCAAAATATGCTATACGAAAGTTTCATTTTATTTATCGAATAAGTCAATTTACCGTTAACGGTATATCTTCGTTCAGGATCCATTGAGATATATTCGCCATTACCGGTTGGCGTATAAGCATTATCATTTATATTATAAACTCTTTTACCAAATAAATAACCGTCATCTTTATAATACCTTCCGGTAGCAAAATACGTTAAGCCTGAAAGTCCGGTAGGACCTGAAAGCGTTAATTGAACATCACGCGATTCAACGCGCGCAATTTTATTAAGATTCATAAACAAATCGGAATGCGAAGTAACCATATTACCGACATAAGCCTGGGCTTCAGCCTGATAATGATCGCCTCCATCCTGCGTTACAGTATTAACGACTCCAGACATTGCCTGGCCATATTCAGCGTTAAAAGTTCCGCTTATTACTTCCATTTGCCTGATACTTGAGTTTTCAACTCTTAGCCCCATGCTGCCGTTAAAAATATCCGTCACAGGAATTCCGTCTACTAAGTACGCTACTTCGCCGCTTCGCCCTCCACGAAAGTGACCATCAACAACGCCAGCCTGTAAATTAACAACTGTAGACATATCTTCTGCGGGCAATTTTTTTAAGTCTTCCGCTGAAATGATTGAATTTGTTGAAGTAATGTCTTTCTGAACCAGCGGACGCGCCGCAGTAATGTATATTTCTTTTGATACCTGCATGGTTTTAGGAGTTAAAGACATATCAACACGGCTTGTTTGATCTATATGAATAAGAACTTTTTCAACTGTAGTTTTTACATAACCTACGCACGAAAAAACAAGCTTGTAATTACCGGGAGGAATATTGGCTATTACATAATCTCCATTTTTATCAGCAGCGGCTCCCAAAAAAGTCCCTTCAACAATAACAGTCGCCCCAATTACAGGTTCTTTCGTTCCACTGTCAATTATACGTCCTGTTACTTTTCCAGTTTGCCCGGCAAACAACAGCCCGGTTCCAAAAGACAATACAAAGAAAATCAACATTAGACGAAAATAGAACCTTCTCAATGCAACTAATGAATTCATAGATAATACTTCTTTTTTTGAAAAACTGCCGGGCATTTTAAATGCCCGGCTTTGAACTAATTTGAATTAACGAATTAACAACATTTTCTTAACTGAAACAAAAGAGCCGCTTTCCATTTTATATAAATATACGCCGCTTGCAAGCTTAGTTGCGTCAAAATTAACTGAATACGTTCCAGCTGGTTTTACGCCCTTAACTAATGTGGCTACTTCGCGTCCGAGAATATCAAACACTTTCACCGAAACCATACCGGCTTCTTTTACAGTATAATTAATTCTTGTAGACGGATTGAATGGATTTGGGTAATTGTCAGAAAGCGAATAGCTTAAAACATTACCTGCATTCTTTGTATCTTTTACGCCAGTAAACATTGAATTGCCAATCCATGTGTTAAGCCAGCGGGAAACATCCCAGGATGAATTGTCGCCGTTGTAAGGCGAATATGTTAATATGCCTTCTCTTGTTCCTTTCTGATCTGCGTCATTAATACTTACGTCAAGAGGAATTCTCATTCCTTCAACAGGACTAAATACGCTATCGCCGAGAGCAGCAGCTAAAGTTTTTAATGGAACTTTTGCTTCAACTACATATCCGCCGGCAAATTTTTCTACCCATGCATAATTAGCGCCTGGTATTAATAAGCTATCGCGTCCTTCAATCCAGACTCTGTCTTTTGCAAAACGGAAATGGTAATCAGGTTGCGCCCCGCGCTGATAAGCCGTATGGCTTGCGCCATGCGCATTATATAATCCTATAAATAAATCAGGACTGTCATTTTCATATGTATTTAACGCAGCGTTAAAGCTTACATAATCGTCTGTTACGTCATATGCTACATAAAGATTCTGATTATCAACAGCCAGGTACTGTTTAGCTGAACAATCAGCGTCATTATCAATTACTTGTCCTGATACCAGATATCCTGTACCCTGGCCAATAGCAATTGTTATAGGCTGAATTCCTGACCAATCGTCCAAGTTACCGTCAGCGACAAAGTTTTTAGGGATTGTTAATGAAATTGACGCAACGCCTTTTGCTTTATTTGATACTGATGCAGCTGCCGTACCGAAAGTAGATTCGTTGCCGGCTTTATCAGTACACGTCATAGCATAATAATAAGTTATGCTCTGATCTGTATTCGGAGTAAATATCAAATGAGTATAAGTTTGTGTGCCTTCTTCAATACCTGTCTTTAATACTTCAGCATTCGCAATATTAGTGATAGGTTTTGTAGAATAATATATAGTATATTTTTCGCCGTTTTCTGTTGAATTATCATTCCATGTAATAACATTTTTATAGGTTCCTGCAGTAGACATAATATTTGTCGGAGGATCCGGAGGAATAACGTCAAATACCGGACGTCCAGTCCACCAATTTGTTATATAAACAATTTGCCCAACCTTACACGTACCTTCGCCCATAAATACAATAGTATTGATCGCAGAGGAATCAAAATCCGTCGAACCGTCAACATAATACAAATCGCGCAAAGGCAGCTTATAGCTGTGCCATTGTCCATCAGCTATTGGTTTAAACTTCATTCCTTTTTTACCAGGACTTGTTTCAAATTGAATACGAAGCGTATCAACGCCAGAACTGCATTTTAACTGAAACTGAACGCTATCTACCTGCCAGGCTGCAGCAAGATCATAAGGCTCGCTGGTTGACATAGAGATGCCGCTATAACCGCTCCCCCAATCGTTTCCCTGCGTCCACTTTAAAGCGTTACTGTTTGCTACAACGCCTGCGCCTTTTGCTACTTCAATAGTTGAGCCGCCCCATCCGCTTGGAGTAATGGTGCCCCATAAACTAACCCCGTTAAAAACAATAGCCGGATAAGTGACTAATGGATTTCCCGTCCACCAATCAGTTATATAAACTACTTTGCCTACTGCTGTAATAGATGTGCCCTCTGTTATAAACTGAATAGTTCCAACTGTCGCCGGATCAAAGGCAGTAGTTCCGTCTTGCTGAACCATATTCTTAAATGCCAATGAGTATTGATGCCACGCGTTATCAGCTACCGGTTTGAATTTGATACCGAGCTTTCCAGTACCTGTTTCAATCTGAAGACGAAGCGTATCCACGCCAGATTCACATTTTAATTTAAAATGAACGCTATCGGACAAATAACTACTACCGATATCAAATTTCGGATCTGCATTTATACCGGCGCCACAATAACCGTTACCGCCATTGTTGCCAAGCGCCCATTTTAGAGCGTTTAACTTTGACGTAAGACCAGCGCCAGTAACCACCGATATAGGACCGCCGTTCCAGCTAAATAAAGATTCGTTGTTTGCGATGGATTTTCCATCAAAAAAAACTGATCCAGAGCCAGAACTTTTTACGGAACCAATTCCTGCATGTATTAGCCCAAGCGGGAGAATACTGAGAAGAATGAGAAATAGTACTTTGTTAGTATTTTTCATAAATGCCTCATGTTTTGTAAAAAATTAGTTGTACGAACCAAGACTCCCAACTCACAATGAGATTTAATTAGTATATTTTGCTTTATCGCCATATAATTAATATTCCTGCTATTATAATGGCAATTATAGCCGAATATAAAATGTTTGTTTTCAGATAAATACTTCCCTTAAGTTCAGATATCAACGAAAATGAATTATTGAGCATATTAACTGTTTTCGGCTGTTCGCCTGAACTTTTCCAACAATAGGTAAGGACTAATATCATGCAAACGCACAGAACAAACAGAAAAATAGAGAAATGAAGAAAATTAATTCGCATTATTTGCAGCAATACTGGATGTAAAGGAATTCCAACGTTGCGAATAATTTCAAGCGCAATTCTCCCAGCTCCTATTGTTTCGCCTATTACTAACGTCAACAATGCAGTTTTTGAAGTTATTTTTTTTGAAAGTAACATAAAGATAAAAACTGCCGTAATTGGCGGAGCAAAAAACGATTGAATACTTTGTAAGAATAAATAGACATGCGAGCTTATCAGGGCGACAAATGGGACAATAATTACAGCTACCATGACCACTGCGATTGTCGCTAATCGCCCGACTAATATAAGTTTAGATTCTGTCGCCTGCGGTACATGAACTTTATAAAAATCATTTGTAAATAATGTTGCCGTACTGTTAAAAGCCGCCGCAAGAGAAGACATTATTGCAGCTAAAAATCCCGAAACAACAAGCCCTTTTATCCCCATAGGCAATACGTTGCCTGTAATTAAGGCGGCATAAGCTGAATCGTCTCCGCTTTCTGGATATAAAACTGCGGCAATAAGGCCTGGAAAAACAATGATAAATAAAGGAAGAATTTTTAATAACGCGGCAAAAAACGACCCCTTTTGCGCATCTCTTACTGATTTTGCACACTGGAGACGCTGCACAATGTACTGATCCGTACACCAATACCAAAATGCAATTATTGGCGCGCCAAAAATAATTCCCGTCCACGGATAATCGGCGTCTTTTATAGACTTAAACATGACG
Organism: Ignavibacteriales bacterium UBA1304; assembly: GCA_002307295.1. GTDB lineage: Bacteria > Bacteroidota > Ignavibacteria > Ignavibacteriales > Ignavibacteriaceae > UBA1304. The sequence goes on along the minus strand of DBTY01000013.1, from coordinate 60,770 downwards.
AAAAAATCCGAAGGCAGCCTCTGTACTAATACGTTATATCCGCCGGCAGCATGCAGCCCAAACAAAGTAAGAGCTGCTGCTCCGGCAATTAGAACAATCGCTTGAAATACCTGAGTGCGCATAACAGCCAATGATCCGCCTAAGACGCAATACATTCCTGTTATCAGCACTATAATAATTGAAGACGCATAGATATCTACGCCGAAAATTTTTGAAAATAGCAGACCTGCGGCAAATAATGAAACAAGAATTTTTGTAAATATATATACGACTATAGAAAGCCCGCTAATAAACTTTCTGATATTTTTATCAAATCTAAGTCCAATAAATTCCGGAACAGTAACGACTCCGGAACGATAAAATAACGGAGCCAATATCCAGCCGAGAAATATCACTAATATAAAAACAGCGATTAATTCAAATTGCGCTACCGCTAATCCTCTTGCAGAAGCGGCTCCTGCAAGTCCAACAAAATGCTCGCTTGAGATATTTGTGGCAAATACTGAAAGACCGACAGCAAACCATCCGTAACTTTTTCCGCCTAAAAAATAACTGGCATACGTCTCAACATTGTGACGAGGATAATAGAATCCTAAGGCAAATACTGTTAGGATGAAAACTATTAAAACTAAAAAATCAAGCGATGTAAAAATTACAGTCAAATTTAAACCAATTTAATTTATCCCTTAATAGCATATATAGCGCCATTACTTTTTAGGATAAAATTTAATTTTTTACAGCTTAACTGGAGCTTAAACTTTTCAGTTTATATTATATAATTATTAATTTTATAAGCGCCTGTTATTATTTTAATAACCTGCATAAGGCAAAAAGCGCCCCCTTAATGAGAATTTTTGATGAAATACATTGGGATTCTTAATGATTTATTTATTAATACTCATGACCAGATAGTCAACATTTTTGATTTTTGTGGAACGGCGACAAACTGCCGATTTAAGATTTTCCTTGAGTTCTCGACCCTAAATCCTATGTGCGCGCCGTAAATGGAGTGCAGTTTTTAAACGTAATATGTCTCAAAACGACACGGAATAGTGTTAGTTTTAATTTAAATTCTCTAAAGAATCAGTAGAATTACTGATTCTTTTTACAAAAATGTTTTGTAAGTTATTATTGATGTAAAAATGTAATGCTTAAGTTGAAAAAGGAATTTCAAAATGTTTAATTAGGTAGATAAAAAAAAGGAGATTCCTAAAAATGAGCGACAGAAAGACATACACAGCAGAACAAAAAGTAATAATACTTAGAGAATTACTTGACGATAAAATACCGATTAGCCAGATAGCTGAAAAGTACCAGATTCATACAAACGATATTTATAACTGGAAGAAAAAACTCTTTGAAGGAGCAGCTGATATATTCAGTTCTGGTAAAACAAATAATACTAAAGCAGATAAATCGCAGGAAAAAATAACAGCTCTTGAAGCCAAGCTAAAGAAAAAAGAAGAAGCAATTAGCTGGCTTGTACAAGACAATATTGAGTTAAAAAAAAATATATCTGGAGAGAACTAAACGCCATTTGGGTTGAACCCGATATAAGAGATAACGTAGTAAAATGCGTCCGTATGATAAATAAGAAAACTGATATTACATATGAGAGGATACTAAGTCTTGTAGGCATAAACCAGAGTAAGTTCTACAGTTGGACGTCAAGACTTAATAAGCCGAATTATCATAACTCAACTCTGCCAAAAAGCAACTGGCTGCTTGAGGAAGAAAAACAGGCTTTGTTAGCTTATGCTAAGCGGCATCCGGGAGAAGGCTACAGACGGCTTACTTACATGATGATGGATGAAGACGTAACTGCCGTAAGTCCTTCTACTACTTATCGTTTGCTTAAGGGCTATGGTCTTCTTAACGAATGGAATACGGTTAAAGATGATAAGAAAGGAAGTGGTTTTGTACAGCCGACTCGTCCGCACGAACACTGGCATACTGATATTAAGTACGTTAATTTTCACGGCTCTTTTCTGTTTCTTATTTCTGTTATTGACGGATATTCCCGATATATTGTGCATCACGAATTGAAAACTTCTATGACTGAACTTGATATTGAAGTTACCATTATGAGAGCCTTGGAGAAATTCCCAGGCGTAAAACCAAGAATTATTTCTGATAACGGAGGTCAGTTTATCTCAAGCGAGTTTGGTAAATTTATTCAATCAGTTCAGCTTGAGCATGTTAGGACTTCTGTTAATTATCCTCAAAGCAACGGCAAGATTGAACGATATAACCGGACTATCGGAGAAGAATGTCTTTCTAAAAAGCCCTTGATTAATCTTGATGACGCAAGACGGCAGGTCATTAAATACGTCGACTTTTACAACAACGAAAGGCTGCACGGTTCTTTATATTATCTTACTCCGGCTGACTTTCTTTATAACAGATTTGAGGAAAAATTACTTGAGAGAGAAAACAAATTACGCGAGGCTAAACTTTACAGGTTTAATGTTAGAATGGCTGCTCTTAATTAAGCCGTCTACATTATTTTTTAATTAATTTCTCCTTTTTCCCTTGAACCATTACAGTGTTTCCCCTTTTGGTTGCGCAAGATATATACAAAGTGCATATAACCTCCGAATCGTTTAAATAGTAAAAAGCCTTCAAAACTGATTCTGAAGGCTTTAACTGGTGGGCTCGGAAGGACTTGAACCTCCGACCCGCTGATTATGAGTAAACATGATTATTTAGATTTTGCTTTATTTTCGTATTATTACTGGCTGGTAGCATAGAAAGTAGCATAGTTTTTTGGGACTATTCCACGTATATATTTTCATCTCCGCGTTTAATTATCCTGCAATTTGTTAGTCTTTCGGCATTGCCTTGTTTTTGTGCTTCGCCCCAAATACGGCAATTTTCAACATATACGTCATATTCAGAAAAACCAGATGGTATCGCCTTGCCGGCAATGATTGCAGAGATCGCCAATCTCTTCCATTTGTTTTCATCTGCGTTGCTGTATTGTTCCGCTATTTTTTCCTGCACTTTCTGATTTACGCCTTCATCTGAATCTACAAACCCAATTCTTTCGTATTGCCCCGCTGATACTTCTTTCCAAATATCTGTTCCCATGTTTTTTCTCCAATTACATTTTTTAATTTATCTAACATTTTGTTTTTGTTGCATCGCTTAATTAATCCTAAAAAAGACTGCGCTGAATCAAACATTTTCTTATCGTCAACTTTTACCCGTGAAAACTTTCCAAATTTCTTCATGTTCTTGGCCAATATTCTTTTGCGCAGAATAACCGCATTCGGAAATCTCCTGTAACCAAGAAAATCTATTCCGCGCTTAATAGGAAAAATTGCAGTTTTATTATTTAGTCCAAGCTTCAAATATTTCATTTTGATATTTATTTCTTTAAATATTTGCCAAAGCTTTTCTTTATTGTTACCAAAAATTACTATATCGTCCATATACCTTATGTAATATTTAGTCTTAAGCGTTTCCTTGCAAAAATGATCTATGCAATTCAAATAAATATTTGCAAATAATTGGCTCGTTAAATTTCCTACCGGGATTCCGGGATCATCAACCGAGTCAATTATCGTGTCGATTAATTTTAGCGTGCCTTCGCATGAAATTTTCTTTCTTATCAATTGCTTAAGTTTTGTGTGATTGATTGAATAGAAAAATTTCCGCACATCCATTTTTAAACAATATACATTGTCGCCAGTTTCATTGAGAAAATACTCCATGCGCTTTAACGCTGCATGAGATCCTTTCCCTTTCCTGCAAGCGTAAGAATCATATATAAATGTTTTCTCAAATATCGGCCAGATAACGTTACAAAGAGCCTGGTGTACAACTCTGTCCCTGAAAGGTAACGCAAGTATTAATCGCTTTTTAGGCTCATACACAAAAAACTCGTTATATCGCCCGCATTCATAAGTCTGGTATTGCAGATGATTTTGGATGTTGAGAAGATTTTCTTCAAGGCCATAAGTAAATTGCAGCACTTCGCTTTTATACCGTTTATTTTTGCGTGCTTTCAAATACGCTTTATTCACATTATCAAAAGAACAAATTTCGTCATATAGACCGCTATATGTTTTCACTTACCCCTCCATGGTTACAGTATTCTGCGCATCGCTTTTTATTTTAACGGTAATGCGCAGATACAATTTAATTTTGCCGATTCCTTTTCGACAAGGGCGAGTCTCCTTTTATTGCGCGATTAAATTCTCGTAAGAATTTAAATTTGGCAAAAGAGCAAGGCGGAAACCGATGTTCGTGTTGTTGTTCGTGCGAGTGTTGTTCAGGTTCAAGTTGAACACCCCGGCATTGGTGTTGTTGTTCCAATTACCGCCGAATAAGGCTAACCGCTAACAGGCTCTACCCTACTTTGATGCCTTAATCCATCCGCCGAGTAATTTGCCAATTTCGGATAGTTTGACCGTCAAAATTTCATATTGTTTATTTTTAATGAACGCCAAATCTTTTGACGCCCGTATCTCAAATTTCAGATGCGCTAATTTAACATCCGCTTCATAAAGAATTTTCTTTTTGTATTGCGATTTATTTGCTGTAATAAGTAATTCTAAAAAATCGCTTAATATATTTTTTATTTCAGCCGCCATTGTAAATTTTTCCGACCGTGGAAAATTTTTTAAGACTATATAAAGGTACAAGTAGCAGTCGTATGTTTTTTGGAAAATTATCATATCCATATAAACCTCAAAACAGAAATTCAGAAAACAGATTACAGATCAACGTAAGCAAGGCGGAAACCGAAGGACGCGCTGTAGTTCGTGCGAGTGTTGTACAGGTCCAAGCTGAACACCCCGGCAATGGTGCCGTAGTACCAAGAACCGCCGAATAAGGCTAACCGCTCACCTGTTGTTATAACGTAATAATAATCGTCCCCATAGCTGGCCGACGTGCCGCTTAAAGGGGGAATAATGCACAACTCTTTTAGTTTAGTCGTATCAGTTCCGGATGCAAGAGTTGCCGAAGCGAATACTCCGTTATAACGAATTGTCGCGCCTGTATTCATCCAAGTTGATTCGGCCAACCGATAATTGTTGCCTGCCCCCCCATATTGTGAACTCCGCATAATGTATATTGTCGAGTCGATAAGCTTATAGCCCATCAACCACTCCCACACGCCACCATTTAAATCAAAAATCCCGGCAGGCGTATAATCGCTTGAGGTTAGATACCCGCCGCTTCCTCCAGCGTTGGCGCAGTCAGCGCTTGTGTTGCTGTAATAAGTCGGGTCTTTTAATTTGAAATTTATCCATCGTGACGAATAGTCCGTTCCATAGTAATTATTCCCAGAAGGCATTGTACCGCGTTTCCTGCATAACAAAGCAACTGCCGCTCTCTCTGCATTTGTGCAGAGATGAAATTTTTTCTGTCCGCTTGGATTTTTTCTATCGCATACTGCAACCGCAGTATCGTAGGTCACGCTTATCCACGGAAATTGTCCTGGTAAACTTCTTGGTATTCCTGAAACGTTGCAAGCTTCATATTTCGCCCAATAGAAACCTGCCGTTACGCCACCTGTGGCATTTGTATCTAAGAAAGCAGGATGTGGCACTGTAGAATTAAACTCGTTGACCGGGTCCCAGTTGAATCGCGCAACAAATACAAACCAATCCCATACGCCGTTGCCGTCTTTGATTAAATAATTATTTGGCAGATCCGAAGCGATAATATTAGGATTAGCAGTAATATATAATCCTGTGGTAGATAGCAGGCCGTCCTTATCTATAAAAGCCTTTTCAACGCCGCCGGTTTTATATTGTGTTAACTTTGCGCCGACCGCGCTTAACGTATTTTTTGTATCGAATGTATTTGCAACAGCAGTAGTGCCATCTACTACATTAGGATTAAGTAAAATTCTCTGTGTTAAAGTAGTTGAATCGTCTATCCGTAAATTGCCGACAATATGCGTTCGTTGCGCCGGACTCGTTGTCCCAAATCCTGTATAATCGCTAAAACTTTTCCTTCCTGTTACTGTCTGCGTGCCGGCTAATTTCATAACGAGATTATCATTCGCCTTTAAATCCAATGCGGCTTGTTGCGCTGTGGATACGGGTTTATTTGCATCGCTTGTATTTGTTACGTTTCCAAGACCTATGTCGGTAGCCGTTACTGTTACATTAGAACTAAGCGCATGTCCGTTTACAGTTGTAGTTTTTTCTGCTTTCGCCGCGAGCTGAACATTCGTAAACGTTCGCGTCGCTGCACTGTCGGAAGGTGTCAGATAAGCCCCGGCCGACTGATAACTTCCTTTTGGTTGCCATTTATTGAGGGTGTCGGCAATATTAAGTTTTAAATTTAATTGTGCCTGCGTTAATGTTTTAGAATTGAGATTACTCGTATCAGCAATGTTTAATTTTGTTTTCGTTAAATCCGTTAGAGCATTAATCCGAGTGTTGTGCGAATTAAGGGAGTCTATATTTTTATTTATAGCAACTCTATGAACTGAAAGCGAATCCAAACTTCTTTGAATGTCCGCATTAAGCCTGATGTTATGATAAGTCAGAGAATCTATATTCTTATTGATCGCGATTCTAAGCGTCATCAATGAATCTAAGCTTTTCTGCATATTTGAGTTAATTCGTGTATTGTGATTTTTTAACGAATCAGTCTGTGCGTTATTAATGCTAAGATGTGAAGCAAGGGAGTCGAGCGAGCGTTGAAGATTTTGGTTTATCTTGTTGCTATGAGATGCTTGTGTGTCTGCAATATTCTTGAAACTCACATAAAATAATTGCAGCGTGTCTTGATATAATAAATATTGACTATGAGCGTGTATTGCGTTAGCTTTACCGTTTAATCCGTCTTGGACCCAGTTTGCATTTGCCTTCTTAAGCAGGCTATCGGGAAGATAGCGGACCTGGTCTTGCCTGAGCGTTTGAGCGCGTAAAGTATCAGACAAGCTGTGCCCAGGCGTTCGCGCATTAAGCATGCCGCAAAGAAATAGCAACGCAATTAACATATTTTTTAGTTTCATATTTTTCTCTTAATTATTTTTATTCAAATTTATTTTCAGATAAATAGCTAGCAGTGAGTGGGTCGTCCGCATTAGGAGGGACCGCCAGCATTATTTTCCGGCCGAAAATTGCATATCCTACACCTCTTGTTAATTGCGTCAAATTAGATGTTATTCGTTCTGTTTTTTCTGTAAATTCTTCTGGAATATAGAACTCGCAGTTAATGCTGTTTTTAATACCAGTCAATTCAATATTTGTTTTATAAATTGTTGAAAGGGAAAAGGTTGAAGTTCTATTAATTCCATAATCGCCAGCCGCTATATAATTACAAAATAGATCGTCGCCAATCTGGGGAGCTTCGCTTAATGTTATTGCCCGGCCTAAAATAGTATATCCAATGCCTCTATCGAGTTTACCAGTATTAAATATTATTTCTTCGCTATCAGGAATTATTTCCTGAGGAATTACAAATATTTTTTTTATTCCGTCAATTCCTGCGAACCTTACTCCGCGCTTAAAGTTCAATCCTTCAATCATATTATTTCCTTATAAAATAATATTCCGTTTGCATAGTTAACGTTAACAACCTCGCATTCATTGCCGATCATCTGTATAGTCAGTGTAGCGCGTTGCTGTATCAGCGCGTCTATTTTCATATTAATAAGCTCTAACTTAGTTTTTTGAAGTTCATCCATTTGTATTTTTTTTATTTGCGTTTTTTCGCTTTTTTCGGCTTCCATACCATACTCCTTTTTTTTTAATCAATTTTTGTTATTACTCCGCCGTTAACGCCTATATTAAATCCTTCATAACTTGTAAAGCTGCCATCTATACCGTTCCCCAATTTTTGCTCAATCGCAGCAACTCTATCAGCTAAGCTTGTTAGTGAGTTTTCCGAAGCATAGTCCGCAAGCGCAGATGCTTTTGCGTAGTCGCCCAGCGATATCTCCGCAATGCTTCTGCCATAATTATTTAGTAGAAATATAGTGTCTGAACTAAGATCCAGATTTGCAGCAAATGTATCGTTAGACCACGATGATGTTGCGAAGCCTAAAGGATTGCTTGCATCGTAAGGCGTGAATCCTAGCGCTTGCTGAAAATAACTCGCGGAATGTCCGCCAAGATTTTCGGCATTTGCAACGTCAATATTATATGAATCCTGATAACTCTCGACTGAAGTATAAAAATTGCTTGTTGGCGCAAAACTTAATGCAAGAAAATTTTGCTCTACCCATGTTTCTGTCGCTCCGCTCAGTCCATGTGAATTAATAAATTGTACTAAATCATAATCAAGTCCGTAGCCAT
>DBTY01000013.1:0-52274 GCA_002307295.1 Ignavibacteriales bacterium UBA1304 | reverse complement strand
GTTTGCGAATTCAAAAAATGTATCAGATCATAATCAAGTCCGTAGCCATGTACTGTGTCTGGATGATTTCCATTTTCCCAAAAATTTGTTTCAGCAAACCAACCAGTCGTAAGAACGTCAGTCAGTCCATATCCGGATGCAGTCGTGGGGTGATTGTCTGTACGCCAGAATTCGCTTGCTGCATGTCCGTCAAGTTGCGCTGCGCTTGTTGCATCGACTGCCTCGTCAACTTGTATATGGAAAGTCGCAGTTTGCGAATTCAAAAAATGTATCAAATCATAATCAAGTCCGTAGCCATGTACTGTGTCTGGATGATTTGATGTGTTCCAGTATTTATTACCTGCATCATCCGTAAGCCCCTTCAGACGCAGATCCCCTTTCTTCGATTCAATAATTCCATTTGCGCCGTCATGCGACATCTGTATTTCGCTTTCATCAGTCGCGCCGTATTTTCTTACTTTCACAACGCCGCCTGGAAGCGGGGCTAAAGGTATATCGGCGTTAATGCCATATATAAGCCTCGCCCAATTAGTATTAGCCGTACCAATAGCTTTCCATAAAACTGTTTCGGCATTCTGAGGCGTTGCAAGAAGTTCCTGCATAATATAATCAGGCGATAAAGAACCGTTAGGATTAACTGTAGTTATACTTTTATGCGCCGATGTTTCCCTGACCCAGTCCGTATTAAGCAGACCAACGCTTCTATACCACGTTTTGCCGGTTGTATGAAATATTTTTTCATTTTTGAAAAGAGGTGAAATATTTCCATAAGGCAAATCACTTGATTCCCTAAAATATGAAAGTTCGTCAATGACAACCCAGAGGGACCCGTCATATTTTATTAGTATTTGCTGATACTGATTATATAATACAGGATTGGCAATCCCGCCGCACGTTCCTAGGATAGTCACGGAATTAGAACTCTGATCTGTTTTGGAAATAAGATATTCTACGTTTTTATATTTTACGCCTGAGGGAAGCGTTATCTGTATGCTGCCAGTAGAAGCATTACACAATATCATATTTTCTTGAAGCGTAAGCGAATAATTTGAACTTATATTTTTTATTAAATAACGGCCCTCTACCGTTACTGTAGTCCCACCGCCTGACGACGACGATCCTGACGATGACGAACTTGACGATGACGAACTCGTTGTATCGTCAGTAGACGTGTTTAATATTGTTGCAGAGTCATATACTATTCTTGAAATGCTTACAAGCTCAAGCGTTAATGTATTATTAGTGTCGTCAATTTTTATTGCCGTTGGAAAATATCTTCCATTGTTTGCGTCGCCTGCAAATTCAGGTTGCTCTACATGCCTGAAAATATTCATTAAACTCCATTGCCGCATTTCCCATGTTATGCTATTAAACACAATCTCATAAAATATATGGCGTTTGCCGTAGAAGTCAAGAACTTCGTCAGCTTTTATATTGCCATAATGGTTTAATATTTCTTCCTGGCCGTTATCCGTGACAGTGGGATCTGTAAGAGAACCGTCGCTATTTATTGTAATACCGTTATCGTTAAGTCCCCTTATATCAACAAATACATCTTTTGCCATTTTATTGCGCGGCTTAATCCCTTCGCGCTTAACAGCGTAGCCTTTGCCTGTTATATCATCCTGCCAGCCGGTAACATTTAATTCAACGGCGTCGGCTAATTTATCCCAAAATGCGGAATATTCATTTGCCTTTATATACTGCTTTGATATAATTATATCTAAAGCAGGGTTTGCATTATCATAATTAGCTTTGCCTTGTAAAATAAAGTTGTCGCCATCCCCCTGGTATAAATAACATCCATTTGTTTCAGCAAGAAACGATAACGCTTCAAGAGTTTCCTTGCCAAATGGATATTCGTCTATTAATTTATCAAAGTAAAACAACGGTAATGGTAATGATTCGTAACCGCTTTTATTTATCAATACTGCATCAGGCCACTGTTTTTTTATCATTGCAGCAATAAATCCAAGCCCGTTAAATCGTTGAATATTGTTGTTGCTATCATATTCTACAATTGAGCTCAAGTCCTGCCCAAGATATTCTTTTACCCAGCAAATCAGATGCACGGCGCTATCCGGTTGAAATGCGGTGTTGGAGGATGATTCAGTTAATTTTACAAATGTAGAATATATTTCATATTGATCTGTCCCCCCGGTTAACGTTTCATGTATTAATGCAGAATGCTGAACAAAATATTTATTGTCGCCTAGTCGAATGGTTTCCCCCGCTAAAACTAATGTTTGCGTCTGCGTTATAAATTTAGGATTTTGAACGTCTATAACACGCAGGATTGTTCCAGCCCCGCCAAGATCGGCATTGTAGCCAGCGATCCAGAATACGCTTGTTGCATTAGACGGTCCTCTTTCGGCTAATGCATCAAAACTATCACCTCGCTGTAATTCGTTTTGAAGTATTGAAAGAGCTGATAATTTATCTAGCACGTCAAAATTAGTAGAGAGAACTTGCTCGCCATTCTCATCAATTATGGAAGTTTTTTTTATAGTAGAAAAATCAACAACCCCTTCAAATTCGCTTACTTCGTCAATAGAATATTTATTTAATTTTGCCTGAGCTATTTTTTTTATTACACATCGTCTCTTTGATGAAATATCAGAAAATAATTTTGCAACAGGATTTGCAATAGTAAAACCTGCTACAATTATATCGCCCATGTAAAATTCCATATTAACGCTGTCAAGGGTTATAACGCTTGCCTCTCCTTTGGTTTCGCTCTCAAGTTTCTTGCTTATTTCCGCAACGCTTGATTTGAATAAAGTCAGATCGACATAATATTTTTTGCCTGTAAATGAAGAAGTTAATTTATTTTCGAGTACTAAAGAAGTGTCAGATAGAATTGTTTGTATTCTGCCTACGCTTCCGTAATCGTCTATTACAAGTTCAACGCCCACGCATAACGATGTAAAATTAGTGTCTTCCCCGGACAATAGCTTACTGTTCGCAGCTCCTGTCACGGTGTTGTCATAATCTGAGTACTCCCGATATAGTATAACGTCCTGCATTATAATTTGCTCCTGCTTATTTGCTGCTTGCCAGATACGTAAGCGCTCTTAGCTAATTTTTCGCTCATTTGGATAGGGCGTTTATTATAATCTTCAAGAGATTTGTGAACTTCGCTAAACTTTTGATTTAGCTTATTAACATTATCATTCATAGCCCTAATTTCATTTAGCAGCGATTCGTTTGACGCTCTTTCAACCATAGCTTTTGCAGATGCCGCCGCAGAAGAAACTTTTGCCGACGAGCGCATATCAACATAGCCTGCGGATCTTCTTTCGCCTATTCCGTGAAATATTAAATCATTTAAACTTTTTCCGTATTCCGGGTTTTCGTTAATCAGGTATAAAAGTTCCGCGGATCCCTTTGTGCTCTCTGCGTTAATAACGCTTTCCCCCTTGCTAAGATGCGCAGGAATGCTGTCGCTTGTTTCTGTGCCGGGTCCAACAATACTAATTATTCCCTCTCTGAAACCAGGCAATGGAGTTGCTATAATAGCGGCAACCTGCGCCATACCGGCGGCTATTATTGTGCCCATTTCCAGAATGCCCCAAATCCCATCTGTTAATACTTTTGTTGCGCCTACATATGTATTGTCAATTGCCTGTGCAATGTTTGCTGCTTTCTGCACAGTATACCAGGCCTTAGCTTTTTCACGCGCTCTTTTATCTGCCGCATCTTCCATGGCGGCTTCTTTAGCATCGTATTCTTCATTAATTTTATCTTTTTGCGCCTGAGTTTTTGCATGGCTAAGCGCCGTTTTCCGGTCGCTTTCCATTTTTGCTTTTTCTGTAGTCTTGTAACTTTCAGCTTCTTTCTTTGCGTTATTATATATAGCGTCGCCTAAAGCTCCAGAAGCATTTTGTGTATTACTAATTATATTGCTTATAGACTGCTCAATTTGCTCTTTGGATTTTTCGCTTGCTTCTTTTCCATTTTTCAGCCGTTCGTTATCGTAATTGCGCCACATCTCTTGTAGCAGCTGTATTTTCTCCGCTTCAGTTAATGTTCTGTCATCCCATATTTTTTTTTCTTCTTCCCTGACTTTTTTCTTAAGCTCAATATCTTTTAGTTCGGCTTCATTACCTGCTGAATCATTTTCTATTTGCTGAAAAAATATTTCGCTTGCAACGTTTTTTCTTTTTTCCTGTTCTTCATTTTTTGCCTGCGTAATTTCTTTATCTGTTAACTCAATTTCCTGCTGCGCTTTTATATATTCCTTACTATCCTGTTTATATAAATCTTTTACGCTTGCCTGATATTTTTTCTTAGCCTCTAATATTTGTAGATCAGTCGCTTTCAAATATTCAAGGTCTTTCTGCTTCATAGCCCAGCCAAATTCAATAACTTCTTTTGTTGCGTCCTTATCCTCTTTATTTTTCTTTGCGTTTAATTCTGCAAGTTTATTATTATACTCTTCGTTAGCTTTATTTTCGCCCGCTTTTTTTTCTGCGGTTGTTTTCCCTTCAATATCTGCGCGCTTTACGGCGTATTTCTTTTCAATTTCAAGTATTTTTTCTTGTACTTCTGTCTCGTTTTGAGTTCTATCAACTTTCGATAATTCAGCTAATTTAGCAGCGTCGTTTTCATCAAGAGCCGCTTTATTCTTGTCTGCTTTTTCTTTCGGCTTCCCTGCTACGTCCTTTTCTCTTTTCAGAGTATCTATACGTTCTTTTGCCGCCTGGTTTACTTGTTTATTTTTCGAAATAAGATCGTCATAACTTTTTAGTTCATTTTGCAACCGTTTTGTTTCTTCAGTATCTTCGACTGTAACGGATGTTGTATATGTGTTTAACCCAGGATTATAAGCCTTGTTGGTAGTCGTTTTTCTTGACGCATCTATTTTTTTTTGCAATTCCTCTTTTTTCTTTTCGTAATTTTCTATCTCTTTGCTATTATCGTTAATAGTCCAGTCTAACTGCCCCTTATTCATTTTCGATACAGAATCTTTTGCTTCTTCCACCCACGTTTTAAGCGTGTTCTGCCTTGTCTGCTCGTTAATTTGTTTAATCCGCTGTTCCAGGATTAGCAAACCGGCTGCGGCTAAAGCGATAGGGCCTAATACGCCAATAAGCGTACTGCCAAATCCTGCCTCTGCTATAGTCGCTTCGGTTGTCGCAGTAAATAATATTTTTTTTGTAATTGCAAGTTGCGATACAACTGGAATAATTTGCATGCAAGCCGAGCCGACTCCAATTACAATTGTGGTAAATCCGCTTGTAACCGGGCCGCCATCCTGCAAAGCAGAAATAAGAGGAACAATTCCGTCCGCTACAAATCTTCCAACGCTAATTTCAGATTCCTTAATTGCCACAGTAAGACTTTCGAGCCTATCCTTACTGTCCTTCTGCTTGTTATTAACGTCGTCCATTGTAACGCCTGCGGCCTTAATAACAGCGTCAATACGAATTCTCTTTTGCGTCTCGGCGTCAAGACCTTTTATAGTAAGTTCGCGCTCGCCGTTATTATTTTTTGTTTCCTCAGTTTCGCCGCCAAGCTGTTTAACTGATTGCTTCACAATTTCATTAAACACCTGCGCCTGTATACCAACCTGATATAGCCCTTTGGTCCTTCCTTCAGAAGCCGCTACAATTTTTTGAAAATTCTCTTCAACCGAGCCGCCATATTTATCAGCCCGGTCTTCAGCGTAACTAAATGCCAGCGCCTGGTTTTTCATAGATACGCCAAGATCGCTTGCCTGGCTTGAAAGCTTCATTAAGCTGCCTTCGTCAACTGTCCCGGCAGTAGCTTTTTTTAGTAGTTCCAATTCTTGCGTAGTACCCTGAAAATTCTGACTCAGTACTTCAAATTGCGCGCCTTCGCTTACAATACTGAATAATTTACTTGCAGTCGCTTCAAGTCTTTCCATCCCCTGATTGATGCCGGTTATAACGTTTCCCCACTGGCTGAATTTTTCGTTTGCGTCCGCCTGATGTTTTGATATTTTGGCAATAAAATCATCAGCGTTGGCCAACGTTGCGGTAACCTCCTTTCCGTCAACTACTAATGTTATTTTTATTTCTTTATCCGCCATAATATTCTCACTTTTTTTTCATTGATTCAAAACTTGCAATGCTATCTAAAAGCTCATTTAATCGTCCAATTCTACGCTTATACAAATACGTCATAGCAATTTCGTAGCTTGTTTTTTTTATTATTTCAATTTTCGATATATCGTGTTCCGATAATTCATAGATAAGAGACTCGATTTTGGTCGAGTTTATATCCGCTTCATATTCTTCTGCTTTATAGCCTTGTAGATCCTTTAATTTTTCTGAAGCCAATTTTTCCCTGTGATGAAGGGGAGTAAATCCCCAATCCCAGTAAAGATCGCGTTCCCCTCGCCAGATAAAAAATCTTTTAACGCTTCCATAACCTCGCTTCTTTTAGCTTTTGCAAAGAACTCTATTGTCTCTTTATTGCCAGCTTCGTCCGTTAGGGCAATTGCAAGCAGTCTTTTTATCGCGCCGGACATGCCAATAAATGCAGAGGTTGATTTTAATATCTGCATAATATTAAAACTCAGTTCAATTCTTTTCGCATCGCCTTCGCCAACCCGTTTTACAGATAGCCCGCTCATTTCAAGTTGGCCGATAAGAGATAATACTTCTTCCATCTCTGCAACAGTCAATTCGTTAATCGTAAATTCTTTTCCGTTTATTTTATATGTATTCATTATTCATGCTCCACAATTATTTGTGAATTAAAAATAATATTGCTGCCAGTTGCATCAACAAGAGGAAGATCGTAATTACCCGTAATTGATACGGTCGCTTCGCGTTTATCGTTATCGTTTGTAAACTTGCCAGTGGCAGTTAGACCGCCTTGTTTTAACGTTAAATTATATGTCGCATCGGTAAGGATAGGCACGTTAATATCCGGGCAAACTTCGCCGGTTAAGAAAGTTGCAATTTCATCCGGGTTTGCGCCTCTTATAGCGCCCTCAAGCGTTACGTCAAAACCGTGAACAGATGATTGATTATATGCTCCTTTATTTGATTTAGTTTTTATATTAAGCTTATAATCAGAAAGTCTTAATTCAGATATTGTAATACTTCCGAAATTTGGCAGCGTAAAGCCGGAAGGAATGCCTGCATAATTTTCCATCGGGATATTGAAAACATTAGGCAATGTGTTAGTCTTGGACGAGGTGATTAGCGTTAAGGCGTCTGATTGTTTGTATGCCCTTTCCAGCGTAAATTTAATCCACTGTTCTTTTTGCGTAATTGATATTTCAAAATCTATCCCTAAAGCTTTTAATAGTTCAAAAGAGAAGATTCCCCCATCCGATAGATAATTCGGACTATTTTGCGTTACGCCTGCGCATACTACTTTACAGCTTACTCCGCCTGCTTTTAGAAAAGCAATAGCATTTGTTAATTTAGCTTTATCCAGTTCAAGACTTGGCAGCTCAAGTTTGAAATTTTCAAATTGTACTTTTTTTCTTCCACGGTCATCCGTAATTGGATTGAACGGTTCTATAGTAATAGACGGCGCGTTTCTAAAACCAGCTGCAATAACGCCAGTAGCAGGCGTAGACGGAAAAGCCGCGGCGCCGGACGCCATATAAATTTCATGTACTCTTGGGGATATTTCCATTTTTAACTCCGTTGTTTATTTTTATAAAACTTTGTTTATGCCTCTAACACCTGTAATTGTGTTAGGAATTTTATCCATTGCATCCGATAACCCAGAAGGAAGATTATCTGCCTGATAACCTTTTTTAAGCCCATAAGCTGTTAAGCCTATGCCTATTACAAATCCAACTTTATAGGCAACTGTATACGTCTCAAATTGCTTTAAGCCCGCAGAAACGACAGTTAACGCGGCGCCAATTATTTCTTTGCGTTTATACCAGGGTATTTTATTTTCTTCATTCGTCATATTGTGCTCATATCATAGTCTGCAAATTTTTTTATATATTCAGTAATCGGCGTTTTGTTGCCATCTTTGCCTATTATGCCTTCATTTAGAAATTGCACAAGACCTGGATTTTTTTTGTTGCCAAGACCAAGCAAATGTATGCCTGCTACCATGCCGGATATTGTAATCGTAACCCCTTTTATCACAGTTCCAAATTCCCCCGCATATCTTGACGTAACATAATTACGCCAGATTCTGCAATGCTGTTCAAATAAGACATCCTGTAATTCAGGTTTGCTTAAAAAATAGTCTTTCGCTATAATTATTCTTTTTGTTCGATTAGCCGGGGCGAAACCGTCTATGCTATATCCAAGGTCGTATAGGCGGGGCTTACCAAACTGGTAAGCCCCCAGATATCCGAACTTGTTCACGGCGTTGTAATCATTGCCGCTTTCCTGCTGCCGCATTGCCGCGGCGAATTCTGCAAATGTTTTCATTTATTAGCCGTTGATGAAGTTATCAAAAACGAATGCTTTAATGTCAAGCGTAATAGCAATAGCTTTTTCTGCAATTGCCTCTGCTTTATCAGGAAGCACGCCTGAATCTTTTATGACTTCGATTATCTGAGCTTTTTCGTCATCAGTAATAGTATCTTTCAACTCAGCAGGAATCTTGCTGATCCCTGAAATTGCAGCAGGCAGTTTCATAATTGGATCTGCAAAATTAAGCGAATCAGCTATCGTTATTTTACCGTCATCTGCTAACGAATTTTTTATAGCTTTAGCGGTTGATACGGCAAACTTTACTACGCCGACTACTCCATCAATTCCTTCTTTATTTTCTGGCATTTTCTCTACTCCTTCCATTGTTGTTTTTATTGTGCCACCCATTGATGGCGTTGGTATCTTTTCCGCCGGTTGTACTGGCAGATTAAGAAAATCATTTATTAAATTTCTATCAATTTCATCTGGCATTGATTACTCCGTTATTTGTTGGTAATCTACATTTTGTTTTTTCATTAATGACTTTAGATTTAATTGAAGTTCGTACATTATTCTTAAAGTCTTTTTGTCGCCGTCATCGCGCGTTACGCCATGTTGCTCAATGTCAGTTACGCGTTTTTCTAAATTTCCAAACGCGTTATATGTTGCGCCAAACGCAAACACAATCGCCGCGATGTAAATAAGTATGGTCCAGATTAACTGCGTGTTCGTAATTATCCGAACTCCGCGCGTTTCCATTTCATCTTTAAATTTATCTGACATAATTAAGCCTTGATATAATTTGCAATTAGTATATCGTCTCTATTTGGCGCGCTTGCCACAACTATCTTGCGCGCTTCAATTGAGTATCCCGCGCCTCTTGATAATACCGCCCCGTTAAATATTATTTCGTCTGTCATCTCTATAATATCTTCAGGAAGGTAATATTCACAATTCATTTCGTCTTTATCCCCAATCAGTTCAATATCTGTTTTGAAGAATGCCGGCAACACATATTGGAAATCTGGACCTATGCCAAAAGCGGCTTCGTAATAATCTGCTAACAATGTTACATGCGCAGCTCCTAATAGTTCAGGCGCTTCAACCATGTCGTCAATTCCGCATTCTTTTATCCGGAATGTTTTGCCTTTATAGCGTTGTTCAAAGTATCTTCTGTTTTTACCAAGCACATATTTAACATCCGCTAAGGCTTCGCGTAAATAGTGTAGCATTTCATCTTTATCTTTGCCATAGCGGGAAACGATAAAGAAATAGACATTGAATTGAGGCGTGTCATATGAACTATCCAACGAGCTATTTGAAGCCGGATCGTCATATATATTTATCATTGATGTTATTTCTTCCGGAATTTTTTCATCATTCCAGATACTAACAACTTCGCCGGCGTCGGTTTTATAACCCTGGTCTTTTCTTATTTGTTTTATCTTTTGCCGGAGCTCAAGTATATATGCTTCGTGTAATGTTAATGCCATTTTATTTCTTTAATATTATTACTGTTAAACCTTCGCCGTCCGGTTGTTTTGACGACACTTTATATATTTTGTTATTTATTTTTATTAGATCATTCTGCTTTAACATCTCTGCAATTTCTTCGTCTATTGTGGCCTGCGGCGCCGTTTCGTCAAAAAGCATATCTGCAAGTTTTGCCGCTTCATACTGGTCTTGGAATATTATCTCAATTTGTTTGTCGCCATATCCAGGCAGGATTGCATACATTTTGCCACCCTGCCCAAATGGCATGTTCTTCAGAAGATCGTTCATTATTCTCTCCTGTAAGCATATATGGCAAATTCAAAACTTGTATTTGCATTCCCAGTTGTGCCAACCACTTTTATTTTATATCGCCAATATTTTTTCCCGTTAAGATCAAATGTTTTATAAATTTCGGTATTAACGCTATCGCTTGCTAAAAGAGTATCTATATTATTAAAATCACCGTCCTTAAAATTACTGCCTTGTACATAAAGCGTAATTTTCCGTGTCGATGATGATGTTCCGCTTAATTTTGCGCCAAATGTTAGGGGATATGTATACCAATTTTCATTGTCACAATTAGTAAGAAAGAATTCATTGCTCTGATATGATTCGTTCGTATCGACAGAGCCGTCGAACTGAATAACCTTGGCTCCGTCTTCATTTTTTATATTTGCGTTTGTTTGAAAACCGCCCGCTAACGCTGCATTTGGAGCTATAAACATGATTGCAACTAAGCCGATAATCCATAAGAACCTATATCTTTTTCCCATTATTTTTTCCCTCCTTTAACTGTATCCCCATTTACCCCATCTGAAGCCGCATCGTCAGTAGCTTCAACTGCAAGTCCATTACTAATTAGAAATCTTGCATCTGCTGAAGGTATCGACGCAGGAGCCTCTTTGGTATCTTTGGGACCAACTTCATTTAACTTATATATGAAAGTAGACAAATATCTTACTTTCATAAATTTATCTTGCTTTGCCATTGATTTACCTTTTGGTTTTTGGTTAATATTTATTTTTACGAGCTATTAGTAAAAAAAAATGAAAAATAATTATGAAAAATTAGGGACCTTAACTGTGCCGATTGTTCTTCTATTCAGCAAATCATGAGACCAGAACGGAATTATTTTAACTCCGCCATCATCCTGCAAACGATTAATCTGAATTTCAAAAGCGCCCCACGTCGCTACAATAATTTCGGATGGATCAATAATAGACAGTGTATTCGCCGGCATTTGTTTTGTAGCAAAAGACGCTCTAGATATTAGTCCGTCTTTATCCCATAGTTTGGCAACTTGCCCTGCTTCTATTTTTCTTTTACGTAATGCGCCTTTAACAAGCGGGGTTGTCAAAAATATAGCTTTATCAAGGTCGACATTAGCATCTTCTAACATCGTTTCTAGATCGACCGCTGAGTCAAAACCGAAATTAGCGCCGTCATAAATCCTAACGCCATTTCCATTTAATAACCCCATTATTTCTATATCACCGCCAGCTCCCTGTATCATAGCCAAATCAGATCGTAATTTTATCTGATTGATTATATCATTCATCACGATTCCTTCCATTTCCGGAGTTGTTTGTAAAGCCGTTTGCCGCGAATATTTTACAAGACCAGAGGCAGTTTTTGGCGTCATAATATCAGACCCGAAATTAATTTCGCTTTCTGTCGCTACACCGCCCTCGCCAATATAAAATCCTTGCGAACTTGACGTTTTTCTTGGAAATTCTAAATTCCCGACAACACCGCTAATCATTTGACCATTTAGGATGTTACCGATAACCATTTTATTATATAACAGATCTAAAAAATTTCCAGTCATTAACTGTGTGGCAACTAATTTATCCGCAGTGCCTGTGCCGATCGTTATTTCTCTTTTGAGATAATCATGCGCTATATAACGTCCGCGTGGGGCAACGCCCATCCTTTTCTCGATTTCGTTTGAAGCCTCTATCTCTACCCCTGCAAGCGATGGATCTCCATGATATTCAGCGCGTACTAGGTTCCAGATGTTGTATCTTTTTAGATCGCTTTTGGGCATATCTAAATCTGAAACCGGCGGAGCATATTGTTCTTTCTTACCGAGGCGTGTAACAATTTCTCCGTTCATTCTTTCAATTGACCAACCTTCGTCTTGAGCTTTTTCGCTCAAACTATCTACATCTGCAATTCGTCCATTGAATTGCTTTGCTATTGCCCTTATCTCTTTGCGTCTATCTAAATCCGCTCTAAGAATTTGTTCAGGCGTTTGCTGGGTTTCATCTCCTGGCATTTCAGCCTCCTTTTTTATTGTTATTGTTGAACTATTTTTATTTTCAGTTTCGTTTGTTTGCTGCGCTTTTTGCGCAATGAGTTCCTGCAACTTTTTCATAAGCTCTTCATCAATTACTCCTTTGCCTAACAACGCATTTTTATCGGCGCCGACTGGCGTAAGTGATTCTTCCTTAGGCGTCCATTTTGTTCTTACAAAAAGATCAAGTCCGTCAGCGAATATATTTGCTATCTCTTTATTGCCAAAAAACATTTGCTTTGCGCCTGGAGGAAGTACTATTGTATATTCGTCATAGGTCTGGTATCCTACTGAAAGACCGCGCAAATGCCCTTCCTTCGCAAGAGTAAGTTCGGGTTCTGCTATAGTAGAAAATGTTAAATCGCCTCTTAAATTTGAGCCATCAACTTTTATATTATGCACAGAACCTTTTATATTAGTTGCGACAGCTCCATATCTGTTATGGTTATCAAGCAAAGGCAAATAATCATCCGGAGGAAGTTCGCATCCTTCCATTAATAATACTTCGCGTATTAATTCGCATCGGTTCCAGTCAAAAACTATTGCCGGTTCTTCTGTCGTAAGAATGCCGGAAATGGTCCTGTTTTTTTCGTCAATATTCTGCGGCGCAATTGCAGCGGATCTTGATACCCAGCCAATATGTTCTGCATCTTTATTTTTTTTATTAGGCATTTTGTTTACCTTTACCCTTTTTGTTATTTGTTTGTTCGTCTGCAAATGCGGCGTCTGGTATTACTACGTCGCCAAATGCAAGCCCTCTTGCGTCCATCATTTGTTTTTCTTTTTGTAGTTGATCGAGATGCTCTTCGAGATCGACCCCCTTAGTAGCCAGATATTCCTCAAGAGAATCCATGCCAACGCTTATGCCAAGTTTCCATGCAGATTTATCTTTTAGCGGATCCACCCAATCGCCTTTGTGTCCATAAAATACAGGGGCATTAAACTTATCGAACTTAACAATAGGCAGCGCTACGCTGTCATTTTTGAAGTACCCGTTGAGTATGGCAGATTCAAGAAAGTCCTTAAATGAAGGTTCCAATAAATCTTCCCGCAGATCCGTTTGCTGATCGGAATACCCAAGACGGCTATCGAGTAATCCATGCCGTATTGAAGTATAATTAACGTCGCTTAGATCGCTTGATAATGTTGGATAGTCAATATCTCCCATACCGGACGCTATTTCTTTTGTAACACGGGCGGTATATTGCTCATATTCATTTTGAGGGTATGCGGGATCATAAGGGACGGCCTCATAACCTTCAGGAACGATATAAGTTTCGCCGGGCGAGACGTTTTGATAAATTACTTCTTCGCCTGCTTCTATGCCTTCTTCGCCTGCTATATCTGGGTCTATGGTTTCGGTTACTGTATCGGTTCTACGCTGTAGCATTAGCACTTTACATGCTGCCGATTTAGCATTGTTCAAAGCATTATCCTGATATGCCTTTAGATTATATAATCTATTACCTATTGCGACTAACTGAGTAACGCCTCGCAACTGGCCTATATATTCGCGGTTGAATAAATGATAAATCTGATCAGCAGAAATACGTTGATATTCTTTCCGGATTGGCATTGGCGACATCTCGTCTTCGATCTTATATGAAGTAAACCAGTATGCAACCTTGCGCTGATTGGCATCAAGCTCAACGCCCATGCAGATTATATTTCCATTAGGCAGCTTTTTATTAAGCGTTTCGTCAAGCAAAGTCGCGTCGATTGGCTGTAGCGCATAACCAAACGGATTTATATTCTTACTTGTATATACTTTTTTAAGAAATACTTCGCCGTCAATAAACTTTGCGCGGATGATTAATTTTAATAATTGCCTTAGAGTTAAATCCTGCCTGATTGTGCAATACTGCTTGCGGGTCCAAAGCCAATAAGCGTCTTGAATTATTTTATTTGCAAGGTCGTCATATTCTTTTCCCCATTTGCCGTCTTTGTCTTTAACGTAACTAAATGCTTTATTTCTTAACACAAATCCTTCCGGACCAACAATATTCTTTTCAAATGTGCGAAGCGCTTTTTTTATAAGAGGATCGTTCTGTGCAAGTTCCCGCGCTTTTGCGCGTATGCTTGCAAGCCCCATTCTTATATCCCAATTGTAATTATTACGCGAGCCAAAGAATCCGGCAGATAAACGCGATGAATGAGCCATTTCATAAGCGCGCTTATTTATTTTTTTTATTCCAGTAGCAGTTGTTTTTATAAAACTATTGCGGAATGAAGTCGCTATATTGCTGAATAACCCCATTATAAATACCTCTCAAGAATTCTTTTCGGCTTTCTAGTTGTTTTGCCGGAATTGATTAAAGCGATATGCAGCTCTTTGCGTAGTTTTGCTATGTCCTTGAAAGTGTATTTCCTATTATTCCATTCGAGAATATCTACTTCTTTAGTGGATAGCTGTAGAATCAAATCGCGCAGGTTATCAGCTACTGTCTCCCAATAATTTCTTGAATCTTGCGAAGATGAAAGAAGCGATTGAATTGTTATACTGCCCCAGCCGCATACGCTTGAAGAGGAATCTTTTTTTAAAATAAATTGATATGAATATTCCCCGGCAGGTAATGTTTTTGTAGTTTCGGCGGATACGGCAAATAAAAATGAACTGTCTGATGCCTCTCCTGGAATAATCAGCGCTTCATTATTCTTAAATTTTAGCGTTAGTTTTAGCTCCCAACCGTCAGAAGGCCTTTTGCCTTCCAGCGTTTCCGTCCAGCGCCAATCTGTGCCGTTGAATAATGACTGATTTATTATATTCACTCTACGCTCATTTTATTTTGTTTTTCCTGAGCGTAAATATTAAATATTAATCATCCTTTGTATACGAGGAAAAACGAGGAAAAACCTCGTTGACTTTTATTACTATTTTTATTATGAGTTGATTTATATATCAAGAACGTAGTTTTTTCTTTGAACGGGCGGATTACTGCCAAGTTTTATTTTCTTTTTTTTCTTTGCTTCTTTTACTTCAATTTCCATAGAAGAAATAATTTGGTTCACTACTTCTTCGCTGCTTTTGCCAAGTTTTTTAGAAGCGGTCGTGATAGCGTTTCTATTGGCTTCGTCCAATATTATTATATTCCCAGAAAAATATTTTTCTGCAAGAAAATTAATTAAGCGCGTTGGATTTTCTACATTCAATAATTTTTCGCTATTGCTAATGGACATGTCTATTTTTTTTCTATATGCTTCCATCATCTCCCCGTTACGTAATTACTATTACGCTTTGTTATAGCAACTTTCTTTTTAATTATTTTGCGCGATTCTTTTTCCGGAATATTTTTTACCGGCACAGGCAAATGTCCATTATCGATTGGTTCGACTTCTTTTTTTTGCGCCGCTATTTCAGCCGCGCGTTTATCAAGTTGCGCTTTTATTCCATGCATTTTACACATCGCATGTACAAACGCCCAGTAATTATATACCCGGCAATCGAGCGCTTCGTTCCTTACAACTCCTTTTTTTTTCTCATATTCAATGTATTCTATAAAACCATTATTTTTTTTTATGCCTTTCTCGGCGTTAAGCATTTCAAAATAATGCGCGTCATTATATTTCAAATTGAAATGCATGAAGCGAGGTCCTGGTTCTGTCTCCGGTTTTAATGTTCTTTGTAGCCGTCCATAAATAGTTAACTTAGCGTCATTGGTTCCGACTAAATATAAATCAACAGTTTTTTTGTGAACTTTACTCGCCCCATATAGTAATTTTTTCCCATAACGGCCAATACCTTTAACTGCAAATACTTTTTTATGCTTTCTATATCTTGCGTATTGATATACTGATTTGCTTGGACTTTGATATCCGCTATCGATTGCCATCCTTGAAATATTAAGTTTTACTCCGTCATCTCGCGTAAATTTGAGATCATAAACCTTATCTAATTGCGCCTGTATATTCTTATCGTCGAAACTTCCATATATCGCCCCATAAACTAATGACCAGCATTCTTCATCAAGCCCCCAGCCTGCAATTTCATATTCAATTCTATCCTTTTGCACATCGACGCCCATGGTAATAAATAATACTCCATTTGGCATAAGCGGATGTTCGTCTGTAAGATAATTTTCTCTTTTCTCAAGCAATCCGGTTTCGTCAATTTCCTCTGCTACTTCAGCGTTATACGTCCTTCCAAATACAAGATTGTGCAAAGTCTGCTGTTCTTCAGGATCGTCGCCGGCCTCGGCAATAGCCTTGGCAATTGTAGACAGGCTGCTAAGCGTAGAGTTTATTTCTGCAATCCAAAAACTTCTATGCGGTTTTCTCTCGGGATGTTCGGCAATCCATTTTCCACTTTGAAGTATTTTTTTTCTTTCAGCTTCGGTTATTATACAGCCATTAACGCAGGCGACAACGGCAGTTTCAAAATGATGATGAAATATTTTTCCAAATAAATCAACAGGATCCTTTTTCCAAATAATGTTTTCTTCTTTTAATATTTGTTGCTCGCCACAGTGTGGACATTTTACGTAGAATCTTTCATTAGTTCCAGCTAACCGAAATTTTTCTATTCTGCTTCTGTCTTTTATTGTTGGCGTACTTGCGCGCACATGCTTGCTTTTATAACCAAAAGTCTGGGTTCTTTTTTCTGCGCGAACTACCGGATCTCCTTCTTTTGTTGAACCGATTTCGATAGAATCTATATCGTCGCTTATAACAATAGGAATGGACATCTGCCTTAATCCGTGAGGACTATTGGCCCCGACAAAAACTACAAAGCCGCCGTCAAATTTTTTATATAGCGTTGTGTTGTCGCTATCACGACTTTTCTTTTTACTTACCAAGGTCTTCAGTTCCGGAGTATCTTCAACCATAGGAGCGAATTTTGACTTTGAAAATTTCTTTGCCATGTCTATAGTCGGGGCCATAAACAACATTGACATTTTCATAATCTTAATGGCATAAGCCATCATGTTTTCAAGTATAGTGGTCTTAGCTATTTGTGCACTTCCCTGGATGGATATTTCTTCAACCTCCGGGTCGCTAAATGCATCCATTATCGCCTGGGCATGAGGAGTTCTTGAGCTGTAATATTTGCCTGCTTCGTTAGCAGTTTCAGGCAGAACGCGGATCTGGTCTGCAAGTTCAGTGACAGTAATATCCGACGGAGGCGCAATTATATCGCGTCCGGCGTTTATGATTGACTGAATATTGTCAGGATATTTGTGCGTTAGCTCAAACATTAATCAGGCTCATCCTCTTTAGTTCCTTTTTCCTCATATTCATGCATAACCTTTTCAATTTCGTCGTAATCGTTAATTTCAAATTTGGTCTTGGCTATATGGTCGCGGGTCTCATTAATCATATCGTTTATTTCATTATACATGGCTCTATCGCCGCCAAGTTTACTTGTTATCCTGCTGCCAAGAGCTTCCATATTATTAATTATGACTTTCAGTTGCGAGCACCAGGCATCGCGGATTAAAGAATAATCGACCAATGCATTTTTTAACTTATCAAGTTTTAATTCCTTTTCCTGACGCGTAATTTTTAATATTTCTTTTTTTTCCTGATTCAAAGATTTATCTCCGGCTTTAAGTCCTTCAATTTCATTTTCTAAATCTTTCAATCTTAATCGGATGATAACAGGAAAATTATAATTACCGCGCCCGTCTTTTGGCGTAAGGCCTCGCGACTCCCATTCTTCAGTCCAGTTCTGTATGGTTCGCTCAGTCACTCCAAAATAATCCGCCACATATTTTACGTCTACGAAATCCATTAGTTATTACCTGATAATTTTTCATAATCATAATTAACGCGCTCCTTAACTAATAGCTTCTCATAAAATCTGTTGCGTTTTTTTTGTTGAAAGGCTTTTAAAAGCGGTCGCATTATAATTTTAATACTGCTAAATAAACCTGTAAACTGTAAAATGAAGTCTGCTTTACAGCCTTTTGCGTCTTTTTTTATGCTGTTATTTCTCATATTTATATTTGTTAACTCCTTATTTTTGTTATACTTAACGAAACGAAACAGGTATATTTTTATAGCCTGACTACACAAATAACGGGGTGTTACGCCATCCGTAATTGCAATCGGCTGGAAAGAACCTACCCTTCGCTGGAAAATCTCCTTCCTAATTCATGGTCTAAGCGTTTGTCAAACGCATCAAAGAATGTGTTCTGTAACATCTGGCGCGCTGGCAGATCTTCTTTGCTCATAAGATTGAAGACTGAAGGACCAAACAGTTCAACTATCTTTTCTTTCTTTGGATTCCTTGCCGAGGGTTCGCCTGTACGTATAAATACTCCAACATGTCCGTTCTTCATAGTCGCTAAGAACGCCTTACGCGAACCGTCATCGCTTCTATACGCATGGAAAGGTTGATCCTTGCGTACCTGCGCTAATACGCCGCCTGCGTTGCTGTACCGATTGTTAGACGTCTTTATCTTCCTATCTCCGCGTTTGCCTATCATCCTTAATGTCCTGCCTGCTTTAACTTCATATGCCTTAAACAATCGAAGTCCTAAGCCCTTGGACGTTACCGTTATCTCGCCGGTACAATCGTCATAATTAATTCGCGAAATGTATAACGTTTTATCCAAATCGCTTTTCGATATGTTATAAGACTGCCTTATTGATGCGGATGTTGCAGTCTTGGCCATATCAACCGCGCGTTTAAATGCTGATCTCTTTGCCCGCAGAACCATTGCGGCAAGAGTTTCGTTTGCGGAGTCTGTTATATTGTTTGGCATATTAACCTCTCTTTTATTTTGCTTCTGGTATCTGGTATGAGCATGGTAACATTGTTAAAATTCACTTACCATGTTCTAACCTTTTATTTTTACTATATTTATTGTTATATGGTATATAGAGTAAGTAGTATATATAAGGTAGAGAGAAAAAAGAACGGCGCACAATTTAAGCCGAATTTTACTTACCACTTACCAGAATACGAATTTAACCCCTTTGTTTATAAGGGTTAAATGTAAGGTAATTAAAGTTTATTCTCTCTTACCGCCTACTTACCTGTTACCATTTCAAATAACATCATCATTCACCGGAACATTATTTTCATCAAAATATTTAGGTCCGTTTTCAAGATATTTAATTTCCCATAATTTACATGACTCTTTTTTATCCTGAACGTATTTGCTAACTTGCCTAAAGCCTAATTTCCGCAATACTTGACCAACGCGCCGCTTTGTCGATTCATTAACATTTATGCGATTGCTCTTGCCGGCAAGATAAACATTAATTGAAGTTGCATTTTCATATACAACCCGACTGTCTAAACTCTGCCGAGCTACTTCATCGTTTGTTGGTTTTGCTATATATCCCATTATTAAATCCTGCTCAATTGAGACGTCTTGAAAACTATTATTTCTATTCGTTATAACGTCTATATCATTCAAATCAAACCAATACTGAAAGTCATTTTTATAGTAATAAAAAGCCTGCTCATATATTAACCTAACATCAAAGGCTTTATCAAACGCGATGTTATCCGTTTTAAAAATCAAAAAGCGCCTGCTGCCTGTTTCATCAGTCAGGAATTCATCATTATTTGTGCTACCGCAAAAGCTGGCTCTACGCCACATCTTTGTATCATATGCGTCGTAAGGACGCCTGGCGATCACTCTATCGTCTGTAAGGATAGTTTTCAGTACGCCAATGTCTGTGCGGTTAAACGTTGCAAGCTCGTCTAGATTAATCAGCATCTTTGTAGCCAGATAGACAAAATGATCTTTGCTTTCAAAGTTAAATTTTGATGAATATAAATAATCCAATTGCATTTCTTTTGGAACTATATTATTCAGGAAAGTAGTTTTGAAGCGTCCTTGTTGGCCAACTAAAACAAAACAATGCTGATTAGTCACCCTATCGTCAATCATTGAGCCAACCATTGCCACAAGCCATTTTTTGAATGTTGTAATAAACAGTTCCCTTTCTGATTCGTCAGATAACTTTATTTGGCTTAAATATTCTTTTATATAATCTTTCTGCCCATCATATTGTTTTAGACTAAATATAAATTCACGAAAAGGATCATATATCTGACTAATAAACTTGCTTTCAATTAAGCTTTTTAGCGCATCTTTACCGACATTGTAATTGTGAAATTTTAGTTCGTTCTGAATATTTTTAAAATCTCTATCTGAGAAAAATTGAAAACTGTCTGAATCTTTATCTTGATATTCGACTGCATTCATTACTGTATTAAAACGGAATGTATAATTATTTATTAAATATGCCTTTACCTGGTCAGTTTTATATTGGATATTATTTCGGGGTTCTAAATCAAGCCCATATTGCTCTTTTATTAATTTTATAGTCTTTTGCAACAGCTCTGTTTTAGAATCTTTTTTTGTTTGCGGAGGCGCCTCTGCGACTGGAATATTTTCAAATTCCTCGCGTATATTATTTGCTTCAGGCATTATTAATTATTCCGGTTTTGAGTATTTTGCTGTATATCTTTCTTTAATCCAAGTCCAGTTATAATCTTGTATTGTATCTGGAATAAATTTATCTGCTGGTATCCTATTTTGCTTCAAGACAAACTTATCAAAAGCCTTTACTCTCTGTTCATTATAGTTTGTCCGTAATGCTTCTACCTGCTTATAACCGCTTGTATCGTTTTTAACTAAATTATGATATTCGCAAAATTCTAAAGCAGCTTCCGATTCTTCATCTCGTAATACATATTCTGCATTCTGCGTAGTTTTAGATAGTATTGCCATTTCGAGCAATAAGCCCAGCGCATTGTTCGTAGCCTGAATGAGTTTATCGCATAATTTATCTTCTGGAATTCCGGGAGCATTGATATCAAATTCCTCTTCTTTTGGAATTTTATGATTCTCAATAATTATATTTTGCTGAGTTGCATTCAAAGTGCTATAAAATTTCTTACAAATAAACACAAGAATATCAACGCTATTAGCAATGGTTTCTGGGGCGATTCTTGAACATATTTGAGAATACAATTTAACTTCTTCAACTCTTTCCGGACCGGCTATTATTTCCATTTTCCGCCAGAATTTTTCATCAGGCGTTGCAGTACGCATATCTTGAGACTTTGAATTAATTTTTTCTTTAGGGAAATGCAGATCGCAATTTCTGTTAGCGCAGATTATTAAAGCCTTCCCTATTTTATTTTGTTCATCCTCTCCTGCCGCGGTTATAACTGCGTTAACAGCATAATCGCAGTTATTATTTTTTCCAATTATTACATATTTATCTCTCGCAAGAAGCTTTTTCTCTTCCTCGTTTCGCCAATATGTTAAAGTACTAACATGAATAGCCCCTACGCCAGCCTTATTAATGCAACGTTCCAGACTTACTTGTTTTTTTTGTGCAAAACATTCTGGATATGTACAACAATCCTCTTTTTCAATTTCCGGAAATAAGTTCTTATTAAAACCTGTGCGTCTATTACAGTTTGTGCATGCAATCGGATTAACCGCATTTAAACTTTCATCTTTTGTATTAAATGGAGCTTTACGTAAATCAAGTAAAATATTGTTATTAACCCATCCTTTCAAACATTTTATCGACCCTGGTTCCTTTGTTTTTTGTTTGCCAAAATCAGTGTATTGCATATTAAAATCGCTGATAAATTCCAAAGCCTTTTCTTGATCTTCCGGCTGCAAACGGGCAATAATTAGCGCATGTCCCAAATATATTCTATTCTCCAAAAATGCTTTTTGCAAAGTTTCAGTTAAATCCAAAAGTTTCAATCGGCTATAAACATAAGCTTCGCTTTTACCAATTATTTCTCCAACTTTTTGAACGTCATAATTATTTACGTTCAGTGAGGTATTAGTTAAATTATGGAATCCATACGCTTCATCAAGCGGATGAACGTCTTTCCGCTGTAGGTTTTCAATAATCTGTATTTCAATAACCTCTTCATTAGTCAGTTCCCGTATTAAAACCGGAAGAACTTCTAAATTTGCTTTCAATGCTGCTCTGTATCTACGTTCGCCGGCAACAACTTCATAACCGTCTTTTATTTTACGCACTATCAGCGGTTGTAAAATACCATGTCGTTTTATTGATTCTGCAAGTTCGTTAAGTTCATCTTCATTAACATTCCTGCGCGGGTTTGTTTTGCTTAATTTGATATCTGATCTCTTAAGCAATTGATAAATATCTTTATTCATATCTCATTATTCCTTTTATGGCCTTAATAATTATTTCTATAATTTTTGGTATTTTACCGCAATAAAATAAATGCCGGGCGTAAAGCGCTAATTAATTAGCCCCGGCATTCCCGATCAACTATGTTTGTGATATTTTTAAAAGTGTCAGGAACCAAACGCTCATTAATCTGTTTATTTTCCACTGGCAGCTTGCCAAGCATATAATTTATTGCGGCAAGATGCTTTTTAATAAGCCCGCAATTCTTTAATAATTCGCGCATACCTTTAGCTTTACTTTTTATTACATTGCATCCTGATAGATCAGGGCAAATAAAATCAAATGCCTTTGCAAGCTCTTCATCTGTCAGATTCATAAATCCGTCTATAATTTCATCTACATTTTTCATAAGTTGCTCCTTCAAAAATTATACTTAATATTATTTTCGTTTTTTGTTTTTTGGAAAAACTTAAAATCAGCTTTGCTATTGAATTCATAAATATTAGTAATGATTATGATTTTGAAATTAAGCGCCTGTTCTTTTGCGAAATCAGTTATAAATTCTTTTGTAGGAAAGCAATTCGCTGTAATGCTCATTTCGCCGTTTTTAGCGCCATCTGTATATGTTATAAGAAAATATCTCTCTGCTTTTCGTTTTATTCTTCTTTTCATTATGCTGCTCCTTTTGCAAAAAATTCATTTACGTCTTTTCCGGGCATTTTTTTTACATATAATTCCTGCTTCTGGTCCCGGAATATTTTTCTTAAATTTATGGGGCTATATCTTTGCAAGCCTTTGCTATCTATAAAATATCCGTCAATCATTTTTCGGCCGGCCTCGTCGCTATCGGGGCAGACGATGCATTTATAATTTTTCAGTTTTTCAAATTGTTTTTTTGCAGGAAAGTTACCTGAGCCTGGTATGCAGATAGAATTAAACCCATTTGCGCGTAAGACTATAGCGTCAAATTCCCCTTCTGTTAAATATAAATTTTCCCCTTTGAGCATATTTTTTAGAACGTCAATACCCCAAAAACGTTTTGGCGTATTTACATTTAATGCGTCGTTACGCAAGCCTAAATATTTATTGCCGTCGGTTTTACTGTTATTTTCTATATCAAAATAACGGCCGCGCAGATAAACAATTTTGTAGTTGTACTGATATGGAATAATGATTCTATGCGCAAAGAAAATTAAATTGCCTTTTTCGTTATATAACCCGCTGCGGCGTAAATCGTCAATATCAAATTGTTTCTTCATGTGGTTATTAACTTCAAAGTAATTTTTAAGCGAGAATAATTTTTGTTTTTCTATCATCATAGCGGAAATTTTTCTTTCTTCGGTAAGATATTTATAAGCCGCTGGATCCCAGCCTTTCTTAAGTACATAATAATATAATTCCGTAAATATCTTTGTATTGCTTTCAATGCGCATTAGGCGGACTTCGCGTAAAGCCTTTTCTTCAGTCATCCCCATGCCTATACGTTCGCAGTAGAGTTCATTTTCCATTGCGCTCATGCAGTCTATTATGCTTTCTTCTTTATAAGCGTATGGATTAAGAGCCGGCGCAAATGTTCTTTGCTTAATATTATCTCCGCCAAGCCCGGCCATGTTTTGTAGTTCTTTTATTGCAGTAGATTTATCAATCCTATTATACTCCGCATAAAAATCTATAACGTCCCCGCCTTCATTGCGCGAATAATCGTACCAGGTATTAGATTGTTTGTAAATTTTCAATGAGGCAGTTTTTTCTTCATGCGAAATACTTTTAACAAATCCGCTATTATTAATCTGTAAGCCGAATTTATTAAGCAGGAAGTCTATGCTTATTCTGTTTTTTATTTCTTCAATTATATTCATATCAGTTAAAATTTATTCTCGACCATTCGCCGTTATCTTGTTTTATCGATGCGTCTGTTATAAAATATGCTCCGTTATTTTTTTCAAGCCTTTGTTTAAGCTTATATTGCGCATGTTTTAAGCTCACTCCATATACGTAATAATTTTCTTTATTCACACAAAACCTGAATAGTATAGATTTATTTTTTACTTCGCTCATAATAAACCTCAATTATTTTGTTTCTCCAGAAGATCGTAACCGTTATATTTATTTAATTTTTCTTCAGTCGTAATATTTGCATCTATCAGATGTTTTATTATGGTCTTGGCCGCATTATTGCTTATCAGCATAGCCGCGTTGTGCGCGCTTGTATGAGAGCCCCAGGCGCGGACAAATTCGTTATCAATAATTTGTTCTATTTCAGAGATGATTTTTTGCATTAGCTGACTCTATTTCTTAGGCTCATTTTTAGGAATGCGACATTTGGTTTTAAGCTTGCCTTAAGCCCGTCAAGTTCTATAAATTGTTTCTCCCTTAATTTCTGTTCTTCCGCCAATTTCATTGCAGTAATCTGATAATCTTTTATAAGAAAATTGTTCTTTCTTTCGTAAGAAGAGCATGTGTATTTTAGCTCTTCGATTTCATTCGCTAAATAATTATTCCTGATTAGCTGACCGCTTAAAACCCCTACCTTGTATGAAAAACATATTGCTGCAAGCAATGCGATGATAAAGTAAATATATTCCATAACGTTATTCCTTTATTTTGTTTCTGATAATTTTAGATTTACGCCGCATCTTCTTTTAATTGCTGACTAAAAACTCTTTGCCTTTCTTCTAAATGTTTTTTTATTTCGCCGTATAATATTTTTTTACTATTGTCTTCCATAACCGTAAGTTTTATAAGTCCGGTTTCTATATATAGACCGAAAAATTTTGATCTGTTCATCCTGAAAATTGACGCGGCTTCTTCTATTGTGTATGGAAAACATTCAAGACTACGCAATAGCAATTTCTGTTCAAACTTATACATAGATAGTCTATTTTTCTGTTTGCTTTTTATAAGCCCGGTTATTTCGTCTGTTTCAATCGATGAATTCAATTTTAACATCTCCGTCTTTTTTATTTTCTTTTGCAATTTTATTCCATTTTGCAATGCGCATTCTGCGTTTAACAACAAGGACGATGGCGGTTATAATTACAATCAGTTCCATATTAACCTCTTACAACTTTTTTCATTTCGTCAATCTTTGCGTTTATATTTTCACGCATATCGTCTAAGCGTTTTTCCGCTGTTTTACGTTCGTTATCTGTAAGTATGCCGTCTTTTATTTGTTCCTGCGTAAGTTTAATCAGGACGTCAAGTTCGTACCCAATAACGCCGGCAAATTCCAATACTTCATTTCTTACCGCTGTACATTCCTCAACAGACGTCCGCATAACCTCTCCGTGCTTTTCTAAATATTTTATTATATTCTTTTCTAATACTTCATCGCATCTGTTTGCATGTAGCAAATTGTAATTAAATGTTTGCGCAGTTACGCCGCAATAAGCGGCTATATCAGCCTGGTTAATTTCCCTGTGTTCCCCCAGGAATCTAAATATTTTGTATTGGAGCTCGCTTTTCATTGCTTTTGTCCAAGATAATTTTATTAAACGTTTTTATTTTTACTTTGTAATTAAAAGTTCTTTCTCATTTTGTTTGAATCGGCGCTTGCTTATTATTAATCGAATTAACATAAGCGTTAGCTCCAAGAATCATAATTTCCGCTGCAACTCTAAATTTGCGTTTTTGCGTAAGTCCGCTTATTGCGCTTATCCTATCGCGAACTGATTTAGGAACATAAATATGTACTGCTTTTTCCTGCATCATATCCTCAATAGTCCCGCTTTCGTTATTTTCATTGTCCACTTTACTTTCCTTCCTTGCTTTATTTTAACCATGCGCAGACGCTTGTTTTTCCCGTCTGCGCTATTATTTTTTATTTTTTTTTTACGGAGTAACCGTCTTATCTGCGCTCTGTCTCAGTATTGTTACATCGCTGCATTTAAATCCAATCATTCTTTTTGTCATATCCGGGGCTTGAGTTATCTGCGTGGATAAATTTAATTTTCTTGCAGCTCTTACCGCATCGTCAAGCGGTTCAATAGCCGCATCTATAGCGGCCATGGCCGCAGTCTGTTCTGCTGTTGGTTCTGCCATTTTATTTTCTCTCGATTATTTATTCTTAAATTTGTTTTTTTTACGAAGCTGTTTACATTTTTGCATTTAAGGCGGATGAAGATATCTTCTAAAAATTAACTGCAAAATTGATTTTACAAATCTTCCCGGGTGATTACCCGCTTCCGGGAATAAGCGCGCTTCGCTTTGCATTTCTGCAAAAATGTAAAAATTATTTAGAGCGTATTCGAAAAGCATTTGTTAGCTCGCCATTATCCATTAAGTTCTTCTTGTGTATAATCTGCTTCATCAAATAGCTCTTTTGAATTGAGCTCAAGATATTTGCCTAACCTTGCATATGAAGAATCAACTGCTTTTTCAGGAAATCCTCTATATAGCGTCCTAGCCGGGTAGCTTAATGGACATTCGTATGTATCGGAATCCTCTACCACTATTACCCATCCAAAAATGTGTAATAGCATATTGACAAATAATAATAGCCCTGTGCTTCTAAATTCTGACCACGTTTTTTTTGTTAGATTTTCTTTATGATCCATAGCTCTATTCCTTTTAAATATTTTTTTGTTATTTTATTATTACTTTATTTTAATATTATTGGACTATCTCAATGCAAAATGAAAATCGCCGGTTCACTGTAAAGGATATGAAAGAAGAACTTAGTCGGCATAAAGATGATTTTGAATTAATTTTTACCGAACCAATAACAGGCGATCAGTTAATATTCCAAAGGTTAAAACAACGTGGCGACGATCTCGTTCAATGCGAATTTGATCCGCCGGAACCGGATATTCAATTTTGAGACTCTTTGGAAAATACTTTTGCTCTCGTTTTTATCTCAAGCGGAATCTGCTCGCCAAAACGTTCATTGCTAACAAGGACAGTAATTGCTCTTGCATCAGCTATGTCAATAATAAGAGCTAATAATGCCTCCGCCTGATTAATTAATCTATTTAATTCTCCGGGAAATACGCTTCTTTCCGAATTTTGTTTATAAGTGAGTTCTTTTATCCTTGCCTGCACTTCTTTATCAAGTTTAGTTATTTCATCGTAATTAAGTTCGGCTGTTGCTATTTTGTTTTCAGTGATGTGTTCTGTTTCTGACCTTAATG
Source organism: Ignavibacteriales bacterium UBA1304 (assembly GCA_002307295.1). GTDB lineage: Bacteria > Bacteroidota > Ignavibacteria > Ignavibacteriales > Ignavibacteriaceae > UBA1304. The sequence goes on along the minus strand of DBTY01000013.1, from coordinate 24,900 downwards.
TATTGCTTGTAATATCCGGTGGCTGGATTGCTGGTTTTACTTTTGCTGCGCTCATAGCTTGTTCCTTTTTGTTATTTTTTTGTTATTTTGTAATTACTTTATTTTAACAATGGTAAATATATCAATCTGAAATATTTATGTCAAGTAAATTCGTATTTCAGTCTGAAATAATTTTATGGTGAATACTTTGTCATACCGGATCAAATCTATCCGGAAAGAATTGAGACTGACTCAAAATCAGTTTAGTAATTTATTGGGCTTTACGTCAAATACAGCAGTTTCGTTGTGGGAGTCAAATGAACGAGAACCTGATTTAAAAACATTAATTGCAATTGCAAAACTTTGCAATAAATCTTTAGACTGGTTATTAACCGGCGAAGAACGAGAAACAGGCGGCTTTGTAATGGAAAATAATCACATTGGTTACGGCGAGGGCAACAACGTAAACATTGGCGCAGGCAATAATATAGGAACTACGGCGCAGGATTATAAATTAAAACTTATAGAAAAAGAAAATAAATTTCTTAAACAACGGATTTCGGATCTGGAAAAATATATAGCAGTGTTAGAAAATAAAAAATAATATTGTGTGGGCATTAATCTCCGGGGCAGGGTATGTTTTTTAATAACAATATCGGGAATGGAAGCGGGAACATGATACATATTAATTTTTGCAGCAAGGCGTGTAGGGAAAATACTGCAAGACATGAACGATGCCTGATGGGAGAAATAACAAAGCGCGATAAACTACTTCTTGTATTATTCAAAATGGTCTGCAAAGAAAAATTAACAGACGAGCAGCTTAATGCAATTTTAAAATGCCTGGGACTAATGATTTTGATAGTTCTTAATTAAATAATTATTATAAATTAAATTTCGGGGGTTCTTATGCGTGAATCAGGAGCTTTATTAATCTTACTTGGCTTGTTTGGAATAATGGCGGGTTTCTATTTCGACGTAAATGTCGAAGTCAAAATAGATAACCCCTATCCGTCAACAAGCGTGTCTACGGAAAAAGTCGCGAACATAGATAAAATGATGACGCGATCAAATATAGTAAATGCTTCGTTATGCGTGCTATTGATGGGCACAATATTAGTTGCGGCGGGTTTTGCCGCGGAACAGGTATCGGATTCAATAGCGAAATTAAGTCAGCTGGCAACGGAAAATAAAGAAACCGACCCAAATAACGTCAATACAAATAAAATATAAGGGGGCTCCATGCGTTATATTTTAATATTCTTCATTTTTGTTTTTTCGATACAAATATTTTCCGATGATGTATATTTTAAGGACAGATCCGTAATGCGGAATGTTCAGCTGATAGATAGTTCCGGATCTACATATAGTTTTACTACAAATTTCCGCACGTTAGCTACTTATACATGTTCAAAAGCTGCGGTTGACCATATTATATTTATTACTTTTGATTCCGCAAAGAGATCAACTAATGGAGTAGCAAACCCAGGCGAAATAATCAATAGGACTAATATATCTGATAATTCTAAGAATCAGAACCATGCGCAGCTTACATTTTTATTGCCGATTGCCGCATTTCAGCTTATAGCCGCTTATAGTTGTTTTGCCGATGCGGGCGATATTAATTCCGACGCTTTACAAGGGAGCGCTAAATCGGATGCCGAAAATACAAAAAGCAGAAAAACATTAATCGGCGCTTTGTTTGCAGTAACAGGCGTAATAACCGCTGTAATAGGGCTTGGCGGCATAAGTTTTGACGCATCTCCTTCTTCAGTAGCGATGAATTATAAATTAAATATTAATTTATGAATAACAAAAAAATAAAAATTACATTCCTCCGGGCTAAAAACCCGGATGGAACTTTTACGGTTACTATAAAACAGAAAATAAAAATTACGCTGGTAAAAAGACATGGCATTTATTCGTAAATCCGAACGCACAAAATATTGGCGAATTTGTTGGTATGACGATATTGACGGAAAGCTGCATTCCGAATCTTCAAAAACTACAATTGAAGCTGAAGCAAAAAGCAAAGCAAAAAAAAAGACTCACGAACTGGCGCTAAAAATTCGTAATAGTAATTTAGTAAAACCAGGAGATGAAAAATTTAAATTTTCAGACGCTTTCAAATTATTTCTTCAGCAGCACCAACACAAACCAAAAACGATTAAAGCCTATACAATTGCATTTAACCATTTCAAAGCCGCGGTAGACGACAAGCCATTGTATAAATTTAACAAATTTGATAATTTCAATTTCAGGACTTACTTATCAAACAGGACTTTCCCTGTAATGAAAAAAGATAAAAACGGAAATTGGATTAAAGATCGCGATAAAATGTTAAGCGATAATTCAAAGGCAAATTATACAGAACATGTATTTGCAATTTTTGAATGGCTGCGCAAAAATGAATTTGTGTCCAGAAATTATATACAAAAATTTGGCAAAAAGAAGTTAGAAGTAAAAATTATTCCGTATGAGGACCTGCAAAAAATATTTACCGATATACTAAAAACAAATAAAGAGCATTATGAAATAATAAAAACAATCTTTCTTGCCGGTCTGCGCGCAACGGAAATTTTTAATATTAGAAAATCAGATATAAAAATAAAAGAAGGGATATTATCGCTGCAAAACGATAAAGGTAACCGAAGAGATAAAATTCCAATGATAGACGATCTGAAAGAGCATTTGGAAACGGTCATATCGCTTCATGCAGCCGCGCCATACGACAAATTTCTATTTAAGGGCACATATGCAGGCATCAAATCGCTTTTCGCGCGCTCAAATGCTCGTTTGGGGTTGCATTACCATTTACATCAGCTCCGTTCTACGCGCGCATCTCAACTTGCAGAAATAATTTCAAATCCTCTTTTTCTGCAAATGTTTATGAGACATGAAAATATCCAGACGACATTAAAATATTACGTTAACTTAAACGTACAAAAGGCCCGCGAATCCATAAACCAAAATATGAAAGACGATAAAAAATTAGCCGTTTAATTTTTTGTTTCTTTTATTATCAATTTTCCTTTTTACCGCGTCCAGTTCTTCAATTGCAAAATTAATTATTTTACCTCAAAGTAGCATAGAAAGTGGCATAGATTTTAAGTCGTAGTAAGCACGATTAGGCGCCTATTGCATAATAATCATACAGCGCGTAAGTAGGTTTAAAATAGAAAAAGCTCGAAAACGGTTTGTTTTCGAGCTTTTTAGTGTGGGCTCGGAAGGACTTGAACCTCCGACCCGCTGATTATGAGTCAGCTGCTCTAACCAACTGAGCTACGAGCCCCTAAATTTTTAGGATTACTAATTTAATACTTTCTTCTTTTTTTTGCAACTGTATATGCAATATTCTTTATCTTTTTTTCTTTTTATTTTTGTCTGGCGCTTTTTCTGCAACGGAACAGCTATTAATATTGTTGTTCTATTATCGTTAATAAAATTGAAATAATGAAATGCTTACTATACCTAAATCAGATAAAAAAAGAATTGTTATTGCCGGATGCGGTTTTGCGGGACTAAAACTCGCCCGTGATCTAAAAAACTCCGGCTTTCAGGTCGTAATGATAGATAAATATAATTATCACCAGTTTCAGCCTCTATTTTACCAGGTTGCTATTGCGGGACTTGAACCTAGCGCTATCTCCTTCCCTCTAAGGAAAATTTTCCAGGGGTTTGAGGATTATTTTATTCGCATAGCTGAAGTAACCGCCATTCATCCGGAAGAAAAACGCATAGATACAACTCTCGGCGGCTTGGATTACGATTATCTTGTGCTGGCTTATGGCGCGGATACTTCGTATTTCGGAATGGAAAACGTTAGAAAAAATTCCTTCCCAATGAAATCGCTTAACGAAGCGGTTAACCTGCGCAACCGGATTTTGCAGAATTTTGAGGACGTTTTGAGCGTTCAAACGGAGGAAGAAAAAGAGCCTTATATGAACATTGTGATAGTCGGCGGCGGCCCTTCTGGAGTGGAGCTTTCCGGCGCGTTAGCCGAAATGAGAAAATATATTTTGCCTAAAGACTATCCTGAATTGGACTGCGAAAAAATCAATATCTACCTTATTGAAGCTACCGGACGCGTTTTAAACGGCATGTCTGAATATTCCTCAATAAAAGCTAAGGACTATTTACGGGATATACTACAGGTTAAAACGCTGCTTAATACTTCCGTTAAGAATTACGAAAACGGCTACGTAACCACTTCCGACGGAAACCGTATTCACTCAAACTTAGTGATCTGGACTGCGGGAATAAAAATTAAAAAGATTGAAGGACTGAACGATGAAGATTATGGCCCGGCAAACCGGTTAATTGTCGATCAGTTTAACAAAATAAACGGTTACGAAAATATTTTTGCCCTCGGCGATATTGCAATAATGCAAAGTGAAAATTTCCCTAAAGGCCATCCGCAGGTAGCGCAGGTTGCAATTCAGCAGGCAGATAATCTTGCCATTAATTTCAGCAATATTGCAAAAGGCGCGCAGCTTTCCGGTTTTAAATATCGTAATCTTGGTTCTATGGCCACAATCGGCAGAAATCTTGCCGTAGTCGATCTCCCACAGTTTAGTTTTTCAGGATTTTCGGCATGGCTGTTTTGGATGTTCATCCATCTTATGGCTATAGTAGGAGTAAAAAACCGTCTGTTAATTTTTATCAACTGGTTATGGAACTATGCCACTTACGATCAGTCATTACGCCTTATAATTAATCCGCAGAAGAAAAAGTAATTTTAGTATTCCGCTCCTGATTGTATTGGGAGCGGAATACTATCTAATAAAATTTTCACTGTAATCGTTTTTGCCCGTCGCGATAGTCGTCAATGTTCCGGCCTTCCCTTTCTTCAAAACTATTAAAGTTATACCGAATTAATAAGCCTACGCTTTGAGCTTTATTTGAATGTTTATCATCCCAAGAGAAATTTGAACCTTTAATTATTGATCGTAAATGTCCCATTCCATTCAATACATCGTTGAAAGCAATTTTTACCTGCAGCTGATTATCAAAATAATATTTCCAGAAAGAAAAGCTTAAAAAAGTTTTTGAAAAACGGATAGATTTTGGGTTCTCATTCTTTGGATAGCACATAAAATTTATCGATGAGTTTACGTCATACCAAAGTTTGAGATTAGCGTTTGCTAAAATATTCCAATAGTTTGTTGTTATCGTATAGTCTTCCGATAAAAATGCGTCATGTTCTGTTTCTCTTGCATACGACGCCTTGACATATAATGAGCTAATCCATTTGGGCAAAGCAAATGGGATCTGCTGATAGCTTGAAAGAGGAAGAGTTAAATCGAACCCCTCACTTTTAGAACTTAGCCCATTGACCGGAGAAGACAGCCTGGTGCTATCGTTTACTGTAATTGGAACCCATGCTTCTTCTCCTGTTGAATATGACATAAATACGCTTATAAATGGATAAAGGCTCAGTTCATAATTATTAGTAAATGCCGGGACAAGCCTTGGATTGCCTTTTGAAATAGAGTTTGGCGCCCCAGTTATTGTAAATGGGTTTATATTTTCAAGTCTCGGGCGTTCAATTCTTCTTGCCACATTAAATGTAATCCTGTAACTTTTGCTTAGTTCATACGACAACGCGAACGAAGGAAAACAATTAAGATAATCATTACGGAAATTGTTTCCGTCTGAAGACGATTCGCCGCGCAAATCAGAATATTCCATTCTTGCGCCTATTTTAACTTCCCACTTAGAAAACTTTTGAGAAAATGACGCGTATGCAGCCGGAATATTTTCGATGTATCGGAAAGAATTACTATTATTTAGACTGTCTCTCCATATTTCATTTGAATAATCGAAATCTAAAACAGAATAATTATTTAGTCTGTTTTTACGAGTATATTTTATTCCGGTTTCAAGTTCGCCCTCTTTGCCAATCCGGCTGCTAAAATCCGATTTTGCAATAAAAGTCATTCCATCTGTAAACGTATTAGAATTTTGTAGCGAGGGAAAAAACGGCAGATAATCATATAAATAGGATTCGTCCGACGTTTCGTCGTCTTTGTATTTTGAATAATAAATATCGGCGGTTAACTCGCCTTTTTCTTTATCAAGTAAATGTTTATAGTAAAAACCTAAACTATAATTTTTATAATCAGTATTCCCGGTATTAGCATTCACATACGAATAGTTCCGTTGTTCATTTACGTTATAAATAACGCTTGAGCCGTTATCGTTAACGTCATATTTTGTTTTTATATATTCTCCGGTAACGGAAAAAGTATTTGTCGAGTCGTATTGATAATCGACAGCCAATTCGCCATCATAATAATTTCCATCTCTTTTTGAAATACCTGTCGAGATAATATGATGAGTTTCATCGCTGTTATAAAAGGTTTTACTAATATTTCTGAACCCATTATACGTCCCATTATTCAATGCGAAAGACGAAAAAATATTAAATCTATTCCTTTTATAATTAAACATAGCGCTTGGGGTAATGCCATTTTGATTTGTTTTATAAATCGAAACCGACCCGTTGTAACTATCCTGCTTAGTCCGTTTTGAAATTATATTTATAACTCCGCCTGCGCCCTGCGCATCTTCTTTGGCCGACGGGACTGAAGAGATTTCAATTTTATCGACAAAAGAGGCTGGCATTTGCGCTATTAAAGCCTCTGCATTCGAAACTGGTCTTCCGTCAATATTTATAGTTACGCCGTTTCCATGTATGGTTATTTTTTTTGTAAGCGGGTCGACGTCTGCAACGCCAAAATTTTGAATTACTTCAGTTACCGTGTTTGCATTTCCAGCCAGTTTATCAACGTTAATAACCTGCTTATCAATCTTATATTCAATTAACTGTTTTTCTGCTAAAATATTCACTCCATTAATCATAACTACAGATTGGCTTAGTTGAATAGCGCCAAGGTTAACCGAATCGTTTTTTGCGTTAGAGATTGTGATTGTTTTTTCGCGGTAACCGACTAAGGAACATTTTATTTTAATACTCTCATACGGTATTTTCGAAAGCTTAAAAACGCCATGCCCGTTAGAGGCTATCCCCTGTATGAGTTTGTTAGTTGCAGCCGAATATGCAATTATGTTAACAGCCGGCAGTTTTTCGTGCGTAGCAGAGTCGATCACCGTCCCGGATATTGATCTAAACTGAGCAAAAACCGTAACAGAAAACAATAAAAACCAGACAAGATATTTCATGAATATTTTTCCCAACGCGCCGCAAACGACGGAGCTTAATATGCAAATACTTTGGTAATTGTATTTAGTTATTAGTAACTACTGATACGCCCATTTTGTAATTATTCCCGCTCTTCCCGCATTTACAAATTCAAAAGATATTCATCTATCCAAAAATGGGCAAAAATAAATAAAATGCAAGCATTTACAGACAATTAAGAATTATTTAGTCCGGAGGAAAAAAAAAATTAAAATTTTTCCTTTGCCTTATAATATAAATGCGTTAAATTTAAATGCATTTGTTCAAAAACTTAATTAAATCATTTTATAACATTTCTGTCGTTTTGCTTATGAATCTTGATGTTTTAGTTTTTGCAGCGCATCCCGATGATGCTGAACTTTCCATGGGGGGAACAATCTTCAAACTTGCAAAAGAGAATTTAAAGGTCGGAATAGTAGACCTTAGTAAAGGCGAATTAGGCACCAGAGGCACGGCTGAAACCCGCCAGAAGGAAGCCTTTCAGGCCGCAATAATTCTCAAAGTAGCAGTGCGCGATAATCTCCACATTCCAGACGGAAATATCCTGAACAATCAGGAAAATATGACCAAGATTGTAATGTGTATCAGAAAGTATAAACCCAAAATAATTTTTGCCCCTTATTTTAACGACAGGCATCCCGACCACGTGAATACCGGGCTTATTGTAAAGCAGGCTATGTTTTTTTCAGGAGTTCAAAAATTAAAAACTTTTGACCATGAAAAAATCCAGGATGCTTTCAGACCTAAAAAGCTGTTTTATTTTATGCAGACTTATTCCTTTGAGCCTTCGTTCATAGTGGATATAACCGACTCTTACGAGGCTAAAATGAAAGCTATAAAAGCCTATTCGTCGCAGTTTTACGATCCTAAAAGCAAAGAGCCGGAAACGTTTATTAGCGCTCCAGAGTATTTAACTTACTTAGAATCGCGCAATGTATTTTATGGATTTAAGATAGGTAAAAAATACGGCGAGCCTTTCTTTACTGAAGAAGGAGTAGAGCTGGATTTGGTTCATACGCTTAGTGGTCTTAGCGCCGCTAAAGAATAGCTCGCTTCTACAGGCTCAGCGTCTGTCATCTTGAGCGAAGACGAAAGATGACGTTGCGCGCTTAGGTAATAAATTCAGTTACCACGCCTTGATTGACGCTTTAATGGGCTCGAAACTCATAGACAACTAAAATAACATCATAGTTCGACTTTGCTCACTATGACTGTCTTTTGAATTATTAACAGTTTTAAGAATATTTTGACATAAAAAAAGCTCCCGATTATTACCGGGAGCTTTTTTTTTAATTAGAAATTATTCTTTATCACTCAATTTCAAGAAGAGCAGTTCCTTTTGTGACCATATCCCCCTCTTTAACAAAGATTTCTTTTACTTTGCCATTTCTGGGAGAAATAATGTTGTTCATCATTTTCATGGCCTCAAGCACAACAAGCCGTTCCCCTTTTTTTATACTCTGCCCGGGGCGCGCTACAATTTCGTGCACTACGCCTGGAATTGCGTCGTATATTTTATTAGGGTCAAGCGGAACATATTTCTTTCTTTCAAGATATTTTTTTGTCAGCTGCGCTTCATATACTGTATCGTCTATAATGATAGACGAAAGATTTTTATTTTCAATCATAATTGTTAAAATGGAGGAATTCCATGTTTTTTAGTTGGTCTTAATTCTGTTTTATTTTGAGAATTCTTAAGCACGTGGATAAGATAATCTCTTGTTTCGCCCGGATTTATAACTGCGTCTATATGCCCGTTTGCAGCGGCTACATAAGGGTTCGCAAATTTTTCGCTGTATTCCTGAACTTTAAGTTTTCTGGTCAGCTCCGGATTAGGCGAATTAGCGATTTCCGATCTGAAAATAATATTAGCTGCGCCTTCAGGACCCATAACAGCAATTTCAGCCGTAGGCCAGGCAAACACAAAGTCCGCGCCCAAATGCCTTGAGCACATTGCAATATATCCGCCGCCGTAAGCTTTGCGCAAAATAACAGTAACTTTTGGCACAGTTGCTTCGCTGTATGAATATAGTATTTTTGCTCCGTGGCGTATAACTCCCGCGTGTTCCTGATCGATGCCAGGCAGGTAACCAGGTAAATCGACAAGAGTGACAAGAGGGATGCTGTAAGCGTCGCAGTAACGGATAAAACGAGCAGCTTTATCAGATGAATCAACGTCAAGCACTCCAGCCAAAACTAAAGGCTGGTTGCCTACAATACCGACGGTTTCGCCGTTTAATCTTGCAAAACCAATAACAATATTTGCAGCCCAGTTTTCCTGAATTTCAAAGAAATTTGAATCGTCAAAAATAGCTTTAATGATATGTCGCATATCATAAGGCTTTGAAGGTTCGGCAGGAATAATTTTATCTATTGCGACTACAGATTTTGGCTGTTTTACCGCAGTATGATCGGCCTTAACATTATTATTGCTAGGAATATAAGACATCAGATTTCTGATCTGATCGAAACATTCCAATTCAGTATGCGCAAAGAAATGAGCGTTGCCTGTAATTTCCGTTTGAACGCGGGCTCCGCCAAGGTCTTCCATGGATATTTCTTCGCCTAAAACAGTTTTAATAACTTCAGGACCTGTAATAAACATTTTGGAAATTTTATCTACCACAAAAACAAAATCGGTCAATGCAGGCGAGTATACTGCGCCGCCTGCGCAAGGGCCAAGGATAACCGAAATCTGAGGTATAACGCCAGAAGCGATTGTATTGCGATAAAAAATTTCGCCATAACCGGCAAGCGAATTTACGCCTTCCTGAATACGGGCTCCGCCTGAATCGTTAATGCCAATTAGAGGAATACCAAATTTAATTGCGTGATCCATTACTTTTGTAATTTTTCTTGCGTGCATAAGGCCTAACGAACCGCCTGCAACTGTAAAATCCTGAGCGAAAATACAAACAGGTTTGCCTGCTATTGTGCCGGTTCCGGTAATTACGCCGTCGGCGTGCAGTTCTTTCTTTTCCATGTCAAAATCTTTGCTGTGATGCACAACAAACAGATCGTATTCATGAAAAGAATCAGGATCTAATAATTCTTTTATCCTGTCCCGGGCAGTCATTTTACCCATTGCATATTGTTTATCAATTGCTTTTTGACCGCCGAGCGTAGTAACTTTAGCTTTTTTGTTAAAAAATTCTAAAATTTTATTTTTTAAAGACATAATACCTTTGTTTTAATTAATAATAAATATTGCGCAACTCTATTAATTCAGCTTCGGCTCCCTGCTCCTTAATAAAGTTAACAAAATCAGCGTTAAGATATTCCTCATGATCTTTTTCATACTCTTTTACGCGTTTAGTAATTTCTGCAAGATCCAGGTTACACTTAAAATAGTTTTTCTCCTCTTTATCGTCAAAAAGGCGGTAATAAAAATATTTTTGGTTTTCCATAGTTTTATAATAATTAGTTTATAAATATGTTTTATACTAAAATTTTATCTGCGTGTAAAATATCAGAGAATAATTCATTCTTAATTGATTCTGCATTCTTTCTTGCATTTGCCATAGAATTAATGATGTATCTGTTAGCTATAAATACTTTGCGGGGTTCAATTTCCGCTTCGTCTAAAATCAGATACCCAATATAAATATAACTATACAATTCCACTAAATCTTTTGAAGCCGCATCCTGGAACGAGTTTTCCTTTTTATCAAGCACATATTTTAACGAGTCCTTAAATATGCCTCTGATTTCTTTAAGGTAATTAGCCAAACGGCTTAATCCGCCTTTATACTCCTTCAGTTCTTTTTCGTCAAAGAAGTCGCCAAGAACGTCGTTAATAACGCCGCCGCTGGCTCCAACAACCTGAAGCTGCGAAGTGCCTTCGTAAATATTAGTAATACGGGCGTCTCTTGCAAGGCGCTCGACTTTAAATTCTTTCATATACCCGGTTCCGCCATGTATCTGCAAAGCGTCGTAAGTAATTTTATTTGCTGATTCCGAAAGAACATATTTTGTAATTGGGGTAAGGAAGTTTGCTACTTTTATAATATGTTTTAATTTGGCAGTTTCTTCCGAAAATGGTTTGCCCTGAGCTTTCAATTTTTCAATATGCTCTTCAAGCTTTTCTTTTTTATCAACATATTTTGCAGCGCTGTAGAAAAGCGAACGATTGCTTTCGATAGACACTTTCATGTCTAACAGCATATTTGTAATTACAGGCAGACTGTAAATTGATTTGCCAAACTGTTCTCTTTCTTTTGCATATTTAAGAGCTTCTTCATAAGCGGCCTGAGAAATGCCAAGAGACTGAGCTGAAACGCCCATTCTAGCGCGGTACATAAGATCAAGCACATACTTAATAAGACCGAATTTTCTAACGCCGACTAACTGAGCCGGAGTATCGTTAAACTGAAGTTCGCATGTAGGCGAACCGTGGATGCCAAGCTTGTGTTCTATGCGTCTAACTACTACTGTTTTATCGCCATAGCAGACAAACATACTCAAACCGCGCGCGTCTTTAGTTCCCTGTTCTGAACGGGCTAACACTAACAAAACGTCGCCGTTTCCGTTAGTAATAAATCTTTTTACTCCTCGTAAGAACCAGTTTCCTTTTTCATCCTGATATGCGCTTAATTTTACGGCTTGCAAATCGGAACCTGCGTCAGGCTCTGTAAGAGCCATTGCGCCAGTATATTCGCCGGTTGCGAAATGCGGAAGAAATTCGTCGCGCTGTTTATCGGTCCCAAATTTTCTGATTGTGTCTCCAATATCCTGAAGACCAAAGATATTCATAAGAGACGCGTCTGCGCGCGATACTACTTCGGTAGCCATCATGTAAACAGTAAAAGGGAAATTCAATCCGCCATATTTATGCGGAAGAATCATACCCATCATATCGGCCTGAGAAAGCTGTTTAAGATTTTCTAAAGTTCCATTTGCATAATGAACTTTCCCATTTTCAAACACTGCGCCGACGTTGTCTACTTCAGCCGCGCGGGGAGCGATATCGTTTGCAGCTAAATCGCCGACTACTTCTAAGACTTTTCTATAGTTTTCTATAGCGTCTTCATAGTCTTTGGGCGCATAGTTAAAATCTTTTTTCTGCTGATAATTATTTTCAGTAAGGTCTACAATATCTTTAATATTAAGGTTATTAAACTGAAATTGTAAATCGCTATTTTCTAAGAAAAAATTGGACATTATTATTCTTCCTATTTCAATTTGTTTTTATACGTTTCAATAAACATAGGGATCACCTGAGTAGCGTCCCCTACAATACCATAATGACTGATGCCAAAAATAGGAGCTCCCGGATCAGTATTAATAGCAATAATTTTATTGGCTTCCTGCATTCCTGCGCGGTGTTGAATTGCGCCGGAGATGCCGACTGCGATGTAAAGCTTTGGTCTTACGGTAACGCCTGTCTGACCCACCTGTCTTTCCGAAGGAATAAAACCGGCATCGACTGCGGCTCTACTGCCTGCAACTTCGCCGCCAAGAATATGAGCAAGATCGTATATAAGTTTAAAATTTTCTTTATTCCCTAATCCGTAGCCGCCAGAAACAATTATTGGAGCCGCTTTAAGATTAACTTTGCTTTCTTCTCTATATTGTTCAACTATTTCGACTAATTTATCTATTTCGCTCGGAACGTATTCAACTTTAGTAATCTTAACTTCCGCAGGATTCTTTACAGCAATCTTTTCCATTACGCCTTCGCGCACAGTAGCCATCTGAACAGGATTTTCAGGAGTAATAATAGTAGCTATTATGTTGCCGCCAAAAGCTGGTCTGATTTGTAAAAGTATGTTTTTGAAATTTTCTTTAAGATACGTAACGTCCGAAATCTGTAAATCGGTACAATCGGCGGTAAGACCGCTTTTAGTGTTAGAAGCCACGCGAGGAGCAAGGTCTCTGCCAATAATAGTAGCGCCGAATAAAACAATACGGGGGCTTTGTTCGCCTACCAGCTTGTTCATAATGCTAGTATAAGGCATTGTCAAATAATCCTTCAATGCAGGATGATCTATAACAATAGCTTCGTTTGCGCCGTATTTAAAAGTTTCTTTTGCAATGTCTTCAACATTACTGCCAATAACAATAGCTTTTACTTTGCCGTTCATACTGTCGGCTAATTTACGTCCCTTACATAATAATTCAAAACTAACATCGGCCGGTTTGCCGCCTCTTTGTTCAATAAAAACAAAAACTTCATTTGAGTAAATCTTCATAAAAATTCCTTATCCTAAAATGTGATCTTCCATCAGTTTATCAATCAACCCGCCAATTCCCTCTTTTGTAGCTTCAACCGTAACATGATTGCCTCCGGCTAAAACAACCGACTCAACTTTAAATACTTTTGTAGGAGAACCGTTAACTCCGCATCTGGCCGGGTCTAATTTAAGGTCGTCCATAGTCATGGTAGGAATGAATAACGAGTTAGAAGTATATTCATGAACCAAAGCGTCCACATATAAAAGCGAATTGCCTTCAGCCATAGATTCAAGGTCTGTAAGCGACTTTGCATTTTTATAAGCCATTACCCGCTTAGCGCTAAAAGGTCTTGGTTCAGCCGCAGTTTTAATTACAGTTACAAGAACAGGCAGCTTAGCCGAAAGGATTTCGTGTCCGCCGTCAATTTTTCGTTTTATTTTAACTGTTTTGCCTGAAAGTTCAATTATTTCTTCGGCATAAGTAATTTGAGGAAGGTTAATTTTTTCCGCCGTTTGAGGACCTACCTGCGCAGTATCGCCGTCGATAGCCTGCCTTCCGGCAAAAATAAAATCGAAATCGCCAACTTTTTTAATCGCTTCGCTTAATACATAAGAAGTTGCAAGCGTATCCGCGCCGGCAAATTTTCTGTCGCTTATTAAAAGGACTTCATCTGCTCCCATATACAAGCATTCGCGTAATATGTCCGAAGCCCTGGCAGGGCCCATTGTAACGGCAGTAACTTTACCGCCAAATTTATCTTTTATTTGAAGAGCTAATTCAAGAGCGCTTTTATCTTCGTGATTAAAAATGGCAGGAAGTTTCGCTCTGTTGACTGTGCCATCCTCTTTCATCACTTTTCCGGAAATATTTGCCGTATCCGGGACTTGTTTAACTAATACAATTGAATTATACATAATTTTCCTAAAAATGAATCCTAAAGTTATGAATATTGTAGTTAAAAATAAACTTTTTTTGCTATATCCATAAAAACAAAAGCAAAAAAAAATTAAGAGGGGAACAACCAAAGTTTTGCGGTTAACAATTTCTGAAAGCAGACAGCTTCAGGCGCTGACTGCTTTCTTCATTCGTTAAGATAATTTTATATTTTATTCCATTCTTCAATTTTACCCCATTCTTCCACAGTAATAACTTCCGCATGACGCGGGAAAATCTTTGTAACCAGCACACGGTGCACTTCTTCGTCTCTATCGGCGCAGCAATCGGATAATACTGTTAAACTGTAATCTTTATCAGCCGCTTCGCGCAAGGTTGAAAGAACAACGCCGCTTGTTGAAACGCCTGTAAGTATCATGCGCTGGATGTCTTGCGCTCTTAAAATTACTTCCAGATCGCTTCCTGTAAATGCGCTAAAGCGTCTTTTGACTACGATAATTTCATCTGCAAGCGGAGCCACATCCGGATGGATTTTCATCCATTCGTCCGTAAATTCGGCTGTCCACCTTTCTCTGCCGCCCATAGAAGACATCAATTTAGCTTTCGTGTTCGCTTCTGGCGCTCCCGGTCTAAAGCCTATTGTTACGTATATAACAGGAATTTTTTTACTACGCGCAACCGCTATTGCTTTTGCGACGTTTTTGATAACTGGCGCTGCAGCCGGAAACATACTCAGCATTACTGCCTGCATATCCATTACTAAGAAAGCTGTGTTTTGTTCTTTGAGTTCCATTTTTACCTCTCTATATTATTTTTATAATTAGCTGGTTAAATTTATTTTATAACTATGTTGTCAACTTCTTCAGGCAGTTCAATATTTTTCTTCTTAAGTTCATTTCGTCTCAACGATTTTGAAAATGTTAGCGCAATAATAATAGCTATTACGCCCTGGCAAAACACAGCGTTTGGCGCGCCTATATGAGAACTTATTAAACCAATTAGCAGGCTGCCTAACGGAGCCATCCCGGTAAAAGCCATCATAAAATAACTCATTACGCGGCCTCTCATATTGACGTCCGTATAAACCTGCAAGATAGTAAGGCAAATTGTGGTTTGAGTCATGGCTCCGAATCCAATTAATACGGCAAACGCCATAGCTAAAGGGAAATAACTAATATGTGAAAACGACATAAGACCAATGCCTAATATGACTGTATTTACCGACAATACTTTCCTGAGATCAGTTTCCGGTTTTATTGAAGCCAAAAAGAAAGCGCCGCAAATTGCGCCCATCCCTATAAAACTTCGAATGTAGCCAAATGTTGCAGCGTTGCCGTTAAAAATAACTTTTGCAAATACCGGCATAAGAGTTTCATAAGGCAATACTAACAGGCTGACTAAACTAATAACAAGTAAAATTATGCTTAGTTCGGGCGCATGTTTCAGGTAGCTTAAGCCTTCGGAAAGTTCAGCCGATATTTTCTTTTTTACTAGCGATTGATTATGGTAGACTGGCAGCCTCATTAATAATAGAGAAACAATTACGGCTATAAAACTAAAGGCATTTAACACAAAACATATCCCGGCGCCAAATCTTTGCAAAACAATACCGGATAAGGCAGGCCCTACTATCCTGGCAAAATTCACCATAGAAGAATTGAGAGCTACGGCGTTAGACAAATCAGCTTCGTCATTTATCATGTCATGCACTAAAGGCTGCCGCGCAGGGGAATCAAATGCGTTAATTGAGCCAAGTACTGCGCTTAACATTAGCAATTCCCAAACTGTATAATTATTGGAGAGCGTCAATACCGATAACAACACGGCTTGTATCATAGAAGTAATTTGCGTAATCAGCAATATTTTGTAACGATTGCACCTGTCGGCAACAATACCCCCTAATAGCGAAAACAAAAATCGCGGAAACATGTTTGCAAAAATCGCAAGCCCCAGCATAAAAGTTGAATGCGTCATTGTATAAACTAGCCAGCTTACCCCAGTGCCCTGCATCCACGTGCCAATTTGAGAAATCGTCTGTCCCGTAAAAAATAATGAATAATTACGGCTTTTAAATGCTCTGAATGTGTTCATTTTCAATTTATTTTAATAATATTGAGCTTATTATTCCGACATTGAACATATTGACATTTTTAGTCTGTATGTCGAATTATGGCCAAAAAATTTTTACTTTTTTAATCCGTTCATTATTACGCTGGTTAAAGCATCTACCGCCTTTTCCATACAGGAAAAATCATTTTCAATAACCATTTCTCTCTTTAACCCGCGCAAGCTGCTAAGCAGCACAAAAATCAGCATATCCAGATCCTTTGGGTTCATAGCGCGTAATTCGCCTTTTTCTATTCCATAGGTCAGTATTTGCTTAAATAAAGCGTTTTCCTGCTTCTTATAACGTTTGTGAATAGCATGCTTAGCTTTAATATAGTTCGACATTTCATTGGCATCCATACCAACGTCCATTGTATTGTAAAGCGATTTTCTTTTTTTTGATAATTTTAATTTAGTCGCACAAAAAGCATGTATTTTCTGTTCCGCAGTATCAGAGCCATCCATGGCCTGTGCAATTTCTGAAATGATTTCCCTGATTTCAGCATCCATCACAGCGCCTAAGATTTCTTCCTTACTTTTATAATAGTAATAAAGCGAACTTCTCCCCTTGCCAACAGCCTTAGCGACATCATCCATGGTTACTTTATGCAAACCGTATTGCTGAAACAGTTGTTGAGCCGCAAGTATTACCTGCTCCTGAAATATATCATCTTTTACGGCGCCATTTGCTGACATTATGTATTGAACCTTTTAATTACAAAACAAATATAATAATTTTTCGACACATATACAATATTTGTCGAACTATCTATCCGCTCTAAAAATATGACTCGTTCGCCTACTCGTTTATTTTTGCTTCCGAAATTGAGACGTACTTAAAACCTTTTTTTCTTAGTTCCTGAAACGATTTGAACACTGAATTAAAATCGCTTACGGTTATCAGAAAAATATCAATCTGATCCGGTCTTACAGAATTTAACTCGGTTATAAAGCTTCCGGTCACCTCTTCGTCGCTGCTTCCGCTGATAGTTCTTAATTTATCAAGAAGGACTAATTTTATGCTGCGTTTTGCAAACTCATCTGAAATAAATTTAAATAGCTCCGGATTTATTAATTCGGAATTATTATCAACTACAAACAACTTTGCATTTTTAAAATTAGCGACAATGCTTTTTATTGAGTTTGTAATTCTGCTTTTTGAATATTTTTTATCTATACGAAAATCTGTGTCTTTGATATCGTCGTTAAGCAGTATGGCATAATCTTTATTATACTGCCCAAAACTTTTAATCAGATCGGCATTCTTTTTAGAAGGGATAAGCAAAAATGAAAGCTGTTCAGGGATAGTAATTGTTTGCTGCTGAACTTTCTGGTTTTCGCCATCTAACCCAGAAAGTAAAAAAGCGGCTTTAGACGTTGAACGCAACGTATTTTTATCATATATAAATTGCGCAAATAGTCTTAAACTATTATCGGCATAAATTCTAAGCTCGGTTAATCCTCTTATCTCCTTTTCAACTGATTTTAAAACGACGCTGTCTTTAACAAACTGTTTATTCAACTCAGTAAGAATTACGGCAATTGGAAGATCGGATGGAACAGTAACTATCAGCATGCTATCGGGTCCGGGAGACTTTTTTTGTTTTATGGCTTCTCTTTCAATCCAATCATTTTTAATCCCAAGGTCATTCAATGCGTTTACAAATCTTGTTTGCACAGAATCGACGCTTACTCTCTCTTTTCTTTTTTCGGCTTCATTATCTTTATAGGAAGAAATAGATATATTTGCAATCAAAAGGCATAAAGCTAACGCTGCTAATATTTTAATAAAAAAGGATCTGCTGAATTTGATATTTTTCATTCTGTAATTTCAAATTAATTGATCAAAATTACGCATTTAATAGATTATTTTCCACTTGCACATAACAAAAAGGCGCAATTGTGTAATTACACAATTGAAATGTCATTTAGGGATTCAAAATATCAAGTTCGGTTTTAGTTAGACGCGCTCTGTAAAAAAACACAACCTCCAATGTATTCGTTAGAATACCCTTGGAGGTTGAAGAAAATAGAAGCACCGCCTATCATTCCAATTTTTACTTGCTTAAAATCATTTTATTTGTAATCATTGTTTTACCTGCAATCATGCGGCAGAAATATACTCCGCTTGATAGACGGTATTTATCCATTGAGAAGTTTACGTTATAACTGCCAATTTCTTTATTCTCGTCAACAAGAGTCGCTATTTCACGCCCCATTATGTCGTACACTTTTAGCGTTACTCTCCCAGCCTGCGGAACCTGATAATTTACTACCGTAGTCGGGTTAAACGGGTTTGGATAGTTGGCTACTGCGTATTGGGTAATTATGCCGTCTTTGCTGATATTTGCATTTTTCTTTTGCATTTCTACACACTCCGGGCCAAACCATATCATTTCATCCTTAATTATCGTATTATCTGGCAAATAAATCGGCTGCACATTATACTGTAGCATATCAGTTCCATATGTTTTCCACACCATAATCGGGTCTTTATAAGTTGTTGTGCCATGAGGAAATATCGAAGAACAATAAGTAAAATTTGTTTGACCTTCAATATTACCTTTTGCATTTACTCTATAGCCCACATTTGGGTTTGGATGTTCACTCCATGAAAATCTAACGGGACCATCTGCTTTCCAAATTATATTTAAATTCCTTAACTCAGTACTCCACAGCGGATAACCTTTGAATATTGCTGTAAAATTCAGATTCTGTCCGGGCGTAATTGTTCTTGGGTTTGTTGTAACTCCATCCGACCAGCTCTGGAACTCAAAACTTATGCTGTTCTAATTGGATCATATTTTGACGTGCCAACGCTTAATAAACTAAATTTAACCGTATGAATTCCTTCGGTAAAAGTAATATCGTAAGACGCAGGTCTGTAGCCCCCATTGGGCACGTTAGTTAAATCATATGAAATTACTTTATTGTCTAAAGCTACAACTAATGTAGGAGTTATTAAACCTGTCACGTTTGCGTACGTGAAATGATAATGACCGTTTATACTGCCGCTGCCATAAGGAATTACAGGATTTGTATCTCCCGAATAAGTGAACGATTGCGAAAATAACTGCGTTGAGATTACAAAAGCAAGTAACAAGGCAGCCAGGAATTTTTTATGCGACATTTTATTTGTCTCCTTTTATTTTTATTTAGCCATTATTATTACAAAGCAGAATGAATATCGGGGTTCCGCGGCAATAAAAATATTCATAGTGCAATGTATGGAGTAACGTGGCTTTCATCGCCCCATTTTTATAAAATTCTTTTAATATTACTAATTAGTTTTAGGTTTGCCGTGGTATATAACCACATAATTTGTTAGTATATCCCACCAAACTGAAAAGAAATCGTTGCCAATCATAATAGACTCTGCCTGAGTAACATAATTATTTGGCGTTTTTTCTACGGTGGTCAAATCGCTGCCGTTATAATGCCCAATTCCGCCATAGTTTATTGTAAAAAAATTATTCTCGCCTTGCCCCCACGCTCTTGCCGAAAAATCCGTCCCTTCAAAATCCTTGAAAAATACAAATCTTGAATTTTCATATTTGTATATTTTTGTTCCTGCAACTCTGTAAAGATTATCCCCTATTTTATCGATTGAACATAATGTTGAATCTGTAGGTATTTCTGTTAAAGTTTTTCCATCAAAGGCATAAACTGTGGAAGAATTGCCAGAAAAAGTTACGCTGCAAATTAAAAAGCCATTAGATCTGTTATCAGGCAATATTTGATAAAATGAAAAATTAATATCCGATATTGCCACCTGCTTCCACTCCGCGCCGTCATAATGGAATATCCCTCCTTTATAATATTTGCTGTATGAATGGCTTGTAGCACAACCTACGGCGTAAATATCGTTAGCCGAACGGCCGCACATGCTCTGTACTACAAAATTATCAAAACCTTCCACCTTGACAGTGCAAAATTTTGACCATTTTACACCATTGTAATGCCAAAATGCGCCGTCTATGCCTCCTATCCATACGTTATCTTTAGCAGTTCCCCAAACGCCGCGGGGATCGCAATAATCATCCACTGTATCATTCTTCCATTTTTTGCCGTCATAATGCCAGATAGTATAGTAATTGGAATATGACGGCCCGACAGCCCATAAATCACTTTCAGAACTGCCCCACATTTTTGTGGGTGTAACAGAAAGCCCTTTGGGAGTAATAAGCGTATCGGCAGTCCAAACGTAATCTCTGCCGCTTGGCGCAACCTCAATTTTAGGTTCCGTTGCGCTGCTGCAAGAAAGGAATATCAGCGTTAAAAAAATAAATAATGTTAAACCTATCGCTGTATTTTTTATTGTTTTCATTTTTTCTCTTTATGTGTAATTACTTTTTATAATTGACAGCCTAATGCGCCATTGCGCGTTAGAAATAATTTATCGAGTTAAATATGTTTTTTGTACTACCCCAACCGGGGTCGTATGTTTTTCTCTTCCAAAGCTATAAGCATTTGAATCCTCCGGATTCTATTTATAAATCTGGATTGCGCGCTTGAAGAGTCTAACTCTACATATTAGGAACCTGTCCTATTGCGCTATTTGGCTTTAGCAATTGTCATTCCCACGGAAGCAGGAATCTCTAACTTTTTAACTTTTGGGCGCCTGCTTTCGCAGGCATAACATTTTTTTCCCAATAACCGGGAATTATGTTTTTAGGCATAGCTCCGCCTAAACAAATGACATTTGGTTATATGTTATAGTTATGGTGTTTTAAGAAATGCGCGCCATGGCGTTAAGCGCAGACTGCGCAAAATGATCTGGCAGTTAACAAAGACAAGCTCACCGGATAAGTATCTCATGTTTCCCTTAACAATATAAGAATAAATTTTTCCCGGCAGAAGAAGATTCCCCTTCTCCGCTGTATTTCAATAATATTAAACGCAGCGCATTTACACTGCATTTGCAATAATAATAATAATAATATGCAAACTGGCTTTTATAAAAGTGAGCAAAAAAAAGGCGTCCCGGTGAATCGGGGCGCCTTAAATTTAATAATAATAGCGTTTTACAAAAGACTAATCTCGTCTATTTGGCCGTTCTTCTTTTTTGTCGTCAGTTTTTTTTTCTATTGTTTCCGTTTTTCGTTCAGCGGGTTTATTTGCCGGTTGAACGTTCTGCCTGTTTGCGTCGCGTCTTTGTACGCTTGGCGTATTTTGCCTGTTTGCGTTTTGTCTTTGCGCGTTAGGCGTATTAACGTCGTTCCTCTGTACGTTTGGCGTATTAGAATTTCTATTCGGAACTGCGCTCTGGCGGTTTGTTCTAATCTGATTATCGTTCGCTCTTGTTGGAGCAGGACGAGCTACGTTGTTTCTTGTTCCGGTATTTCCGTTATTATTTTGATCCGTTCTAATACTATTTTCGCGAACTACGTTTTTACCTAAATCTTCTCTGCGGCCAACATTTACCTTGTTGACTTCAAGATTAGTCTGCCTGTCGCTTCTAATAATTTTCACGTTGCTTATATCGGCGCGTCTCATATCTTCACGCTTAGGAGCAAATACCTCAATACGGTCTCTTTGACCTCCTCTCACGTCGCCGCGGGGATTATTGACGATTGTTATATTACGTTCTTTTACAGTAACTCTTCCGCGGCTTTCAATTATATTAACGTCAACGCCTCTGTTTATAACTCTGTTATCGCGGTAAGCGTAATCGGCTCTGTAGGTAGTATTCCTAAAAATTCTTGATCTGTAAGAAGCCGGAATATAATAAGAATTTAATCTTGGTTCGCAAAAGTTATGATATCGTACAAACATCCAGTTAGTATAAGGGGATTCGTACTGTACAGAAAATCTAAGTCCGGCAGTTATACTAAAAGTTGCATAAGGAGACAGAGGAGCCCAGCCTACATAATCGTTATCGTAACGCCATTCTACCCATGCAGGACCCCATTCATTATCAGGCATCCATAACCAGCCATAATAATCGTCGCGGTACCATCTTCCATAGTGGTAGGTGATATCTCCAAAAGGCTCGTAACTATCCCAATACCATCCATAAGAAGACCAGGTCCATCGTCCGTCTTTATAAGGAGCCCAGTTATAACCGACTCCATTCGGCTGCCAGGCGTACAAATTATTCCCAACTTCAATCCATGGGCCATAAGGCTCAAGAGCGGTAAAGAAATAATTGCTTTCAGGCGATTGCGCTTTAATTTCGTTCTTAACTGCAAACCCTGATAGTAATACAAATACTAATGATACTAACCATAATCTTTTCATGTTACACCTTTTGAAAATATTTCTACTTATAAGTAACCAATGTTTGTGCCAAATATCAATTTCTTTATTTTTATCTCATTTTAGACAAAAATTGCCTTTTGCCGCAACAAATATGTACTTAATATTATACATATCGATTTTTCTTTTATACATATTTGGCTTTCTATTTGAGGAGCAAATAGTTAAATACTGTAATAATAATATGTATGCTAAAATAATTCAATTTATGTAAATCTCAAATGAGCTAAATCAAAATAAAATATGGAAGATGAAGATAAAAAACTTATTGTCGATTTTCTGAATATCAAGAAAAGGAAATTTGCCAGCGTAGTAGAGCTTCTGTTAAATAACCTCTCGCAGCAAATAGATTTTAACGTAAAAATTCAGAAGGCTTCGATTCAATTAATTAATAAAGGCGCTTTTGCAGTTTTGGGCTTTAGAAAAAATATGGATTCGTTCTTTGTGGAGTTTTATAACACAAAGCAAATTGAAAACGACAGAATTGCCCAAATGAAGCGGCTTAACGATTCATTAATTATCCATACAGTAAATATCTCAAACAGCTCTGAAATTGACAACATGCTGATATCATGGATTAAACAATCGGACAAGCTGATATCTGCCGTAAAAAAAGAATAAACGACCGGCTTTTTTTTGAATCCATTGCGCGGCTGCCGCATCTTATCGGCATATATAAGGAGAACATTATGCCAGCTAAATTATCAATTGAGACGCTAAAGAAAAATGGACTAAGCTACGCCGACTACATGGAAGACTTTAAAAAAGTTATTGAAACTACAGATAGCGCTCAGCTACCCGGCGAAGAAAAAGAGCTTTACGGCTATAAAAAAATGAATCTGCAAAGAAGCTCACGCATTGATAAGACCTATGCTCCTTCTGCGGAAATAAATAATTTAATGGTCAAAATAAATGAGCCGCAATTCTGGATTGTAATAACAGAACAATGGTGCGGCGACTCCGCGCAAAACCTGCCGTATATTGCAAAAATTGCATCGCTAAATCCGCTTGTACAATTTAAGATAATCTACCGGGACGAAAACGCCGAAATAATGGATTTATATTTAACCAACGGAACAAAAAGCATCCCCATTTTGGTAGCGCTTGATAACGAAGGCGTTGAATTGTTCCACTGGGGTCCCCGCCCAAAAGAAGCCGCAGATCTTGTAAAAAACGCGAAAGCCGAAGGACTTGAACATGACGCGTTTATAGAAAAGCTTCACTTGTGGTACGGTAAAAACCGCGGCGCGGCGCTTGAAAAAGAAATAATAGAGTTATTATAATTTTCTATTTTTCTAGAACTAATAGCCCAGCCCCCTTTGCCAAAGAGTTTTTATGTGGTATTTTTAGTTTTAATTTTCGGATATTTTACTATTGACTACCAGATCAGAACATCAAAAAGGACTTATAGCAATTTTTATCAGCGGGGTTATTTGGAGCACAGGCGGAATGTTTATTAAACTTATTCCGCTTGAAGCGATACAAATATGTTTTTTCCGATCATTTTTTGCGGCAATTGTTTTTGCAATCCTTTTCAAAAAGAAAGCGTTTGGCTTTGACCGTATCTCCATAATGAATTCTTTTTTCTATTCCGGCGTTTTAATATTTTTTGTTATGGCTACAAAAATGACAACGGCGGCTAACGCCATTTTTCTGCAATATACCGGTCCCATATACGTTTTTCTGCTTGAGCCTTTTATATACAAAACAAAATTTGAACGAATTAATGTAATTACAATTACAATGTGTTTTATCGGGATGATACTTTTTTTCGTTGGCGAATTATCGCCCGGACATTTGGCTGGTAATTTAGTAGCTCTGCTTTCCGGAATTGCTTTTGCCGCCTTCATGCTTGGGATGAAAAAGAATAAGCCGGAAAATCAATCAAGCTCAATTTTTTACGGCAACATAATTATATGCGTTGTTTCCGCGCCATTTATGTTTAATATAAACAGCGTTTCCCCGGCGACTTTTGCAAAGCTTTCTTATCTTGGGATAGTTCAGATAGGCATAGCGTACGCTATTTTCAGTTACGGAATAAAACGGGTAATGGCAGTAGAGGGATCGTTAATCGCTATGGTAGAGCCGGTCTTAAACCCCGTCTGGGTATTTTTTGGATACGGAGAAGTTCCATCCATATTATCAATTACAGGAGGAGTAATAATTCTTGCGGCAATATCCTTCAGAACATTTATTATAGAAAAATATAAAGCCTCAAAAAATAAACTTACAGCTATTGCCTCAAAAAAAACGCTTTAATCCCAAATTGCGCAATAGGAAAAAGT
>DBTY01000027.1 GCA_002307295.1 Ignavibacteriales bacterium UBA1304 | reverse complement strand
TTTTTCCTATTGCGCAATTTGGGTTTAAAAGAGCTAAAACAGCTAAACAACGGGGAAGTTCAAATAGTCTTTTGGATAGTATTATTTTCACTACGCAAAACTCGAACATCTTAAATTCTAAAAACGTTTTCCATTATAATGACGGCAGACTTTCCGATATTTATGAATACTGTTCCGACCAGATGGGGGGATGGGATAAAATTGGGCTTGATCAAATAGTATATGATTCAAAGGGGCAAATGATTTCGATATTGAGCCAGGTATGGTTAGGCGAATGGGCTAATATGTCTCTTTATTCTTTTGGGTATGATTCCTGTGGGAATAATACTGATTTTTTAATTGAAAAGTACTCTGGAGGTCAATGGGTAAATTATAGCCGCAGCACAAACAAGTATAATCTTGATAACAAAGTTTGTTCAGGTCTTGATGAACTATGGGTGGATTCTGGCTGGGTTAATGAGTATAGAACTACTTGGTCTTATGGTCTTAAAGGAACGTCTGATTCATTGATTTGGGAGTTATGGAAAAATGGTAAATGGGCGACTAACGAGTTGGTATTATCTCAGTCAGATATAAATGGAAGAGATTCAGTTACAACAATTAAATATTGGATTGACGGGCAATATGAAAATTCGCTAATTAGTTTTTATACATACGATCCAAATGGGAATAATGTTGTTAATTCATATAAAAGCTGGGACGGCAGTCAATGGATAAATGATAATAGGTTCCTTTATACATATAATTCAGATAACGCCTGCACATACGGCGTGCACGAAAACTGGCAGAATGGAGAGTGGCTCCCCGGTAATGGCGATTTTGTTTATTTTATAAAAAATATTTTTGGCTTTATGAATGTGGGAACAGAGGAGAACTTCTATTATTCTGAACCAACAGACGTTAAAAATAAAAAAGCATTAGTAGATAAATTTTACTTATCACAAAACTACCCAAATCCATTTAATCCATCTACTAAAATAAGCTTTATTCTTACATCAGATTCTAAAGTAACTCTAAAAGTATTTAATGTTCTTGGGCAGCAAGTTGCATCGCTTGTAAATGGGAGCCTTGCAAAAGGCGCGCACGTTTATGATTTTAACGCTTCAAATTTAAATAGCGGCATATATATCTATACCTTGTCAGCGCTGGGATCAGACGGCGCAGTTTACAAATTGTCGAAAAAAATGGTTCTGACAAAATAGAAGACTTATTATTATCTGGCGCATTACCGATAAATGGCAGATATAAAAAAAATCAAATACTATTAGTTTTCTATTGAACTATTATGAGAAGATTAATATAGTAGCGTAAAATAAAAATTCTATACCTTGACAACGAGACTATTTTTTTTTAATTTTCAGTTGCCACTGCGGAAAGCGGTGGCAATTTTTTTAAATTACTAATAATTCATATAAAAATTGGGATAGATGATATGTCAGAGGGTAATTTTGTTTACTTGACAAAAGAACGTCTTTTTGAACTGGAAAAAGAACTTCAAGAAATGAAGACAAAAGGAAGAAAGGAAATAGCAGCCAAAATTGGCGAAGCTAGAGCTCATGGCGACCTTTCGGAAAACGCCGAGTATGATGCAGCTAAAGAAGAACAAGGCTTATTTGAATTAAAAATTAGTCAGACAGAAAGTTTATTGGCAAGAGCCAGAGTAATAGACGTATCCCAGTTTGAAAAGGGTATAATACATATTCTTTCTAATGTTAAAATTAAAAATTTAGCTAACGAAAAAGTGTATGATTATCTTTTAGTATCTCCGGAAGAAGCAGATTTCCAGGCAGGTAAAATTTCAATTACTTCGCCGGTTGGCAATGGACTTATGGGAAAGAAGGTCGGAGAAAAAGTAAAAATTAAAGCTCCTGCGGGCATATTGGATTACGAAATTTTAGAAATTAGTTAATTTTTATTTGACGGATGAATCTTACATAAAATTAGCGCTCGAGATTGCAAAAAAGGGGGTTGGAAACGTTAGTCCCAATCCGCTTGTTGGTTGTATTATTGTAAAAGAAGGGAGAATAATAGGCGCCGGCTTTCACGAAAAATATGGCGAAAACCATGCGGAGATTAATGCGATAGAAAGCGCAATAGAAGATGTTGCAGGTTCTACGCTATATGTAAATTTAGAACCGTGCTGTCATTATGGTAAAACTCCTCCCTGCGTTAATGCGTTAATAGAAAAAAAAATTAAACGCGTTGTAATTGGCACCCTCGATATGAATCCGAAAGTAAGCGGCAAAGGGGGCAAAATTCTTATGGACGCCGGTATTGAGGTGAAGGTTGGCGTTTTAGAAAATGAGTGTATCAGCTTAAATAAATTTTTCTTCAAGTATATCTCCAAAGGGCTGCCTTATGTAACTATAAAAGCGGCTCAAACTCTCGACGGAAAAATTGCCGATATTTACGGCGATTCAAAATGGATTACTTCGGTTCAGTCAAGGCGGTTTGTTCATAAACTGCGCGCTAAGTACGACGCTGTTATAGTTGGTTCCAACACAGTTTTAATAGATAAACCAAGGCTTACTGTAAGATTTACTGAAGGTAGAAATCCTAAAAAAGTAATACTAGATACGAATCTTAAAATTCCTCCAAATCATAAAGTATATTCTTTGCCAGAAGACGAAATTTTTATTGTCGCCTCAAAAAAGAATTCGGTTAAAAAGAAATTAATAGAAGAATTTAACGCTAAGGGAATAAAAATTCTTTTAGTCCCTGAAAATGCCGACGGAACTCTTAATTTGAGAAAAGCTCTTAGAGAATTAGCAAAACATCAAATCAATTCGGCTCTTGTTGAAGGCGGCAGCATGGTGTTTTCGTCATTTATAAAATCAGGTCTTTATGACGAGCTCAATCTTTTTATAAGCCCTAAAATATTAGGGGACGGTCTGTCAGTCTTTAGCTCATTGCCTTCATGTTCAATCAGGAAAGCGGCTAAACTAAAGCTCCAGAATGTAGAGCGTTTTGGCGATGACGTTATGCTTGAGTTAATAAAATAAAATAGGCGTAAAATGTTTACCGGATTAGTAGAAGAAGTCGGGCGTATTGAAAGAATAGTAAAAACTAAAGGGGGGCTTTCTATTGCTATTTCTGCGGATATCATTACTTCGGATTTGAAAATTGGAGACAGCGTTAACGTTAATGGCGTTTGCCAGACTGTAGTTAGCGTAAGCAAAAATCTGTTTGAAGTAGACACTATAGGAGAAACTTTAAGCAAGACCACTCTTGGCAAATTAAAAAAACAGGAAAGAGTAAATTTAGAAAGGGCGCTTCTGCCAACTACAAGAATGGGGGGGCATTTTGTTCTGGGGCATACGGATACTACAGGACAGATTCTTAATATTCATAGTTCTCAGGAAGGGAATTCCTTAAAAATAAAATACTCTAAAGAATTTTCAATTTATCTTGTTAACGTTGGTTCAATTGCAATTGACGGAATCAGCCTGACTGTAGCGGAGAATAATAACGATACTTTTATGGCGGCGGTTATACCTCATACCTGGGCGGAGACTAATCTTAAATACAAAAAAAATGGCGATCTTGTAAATCTTGAATTTGACATATTAGGAAAATACGCTTTAAACATAGCGCGGCAGAATAGCGGTAAAAAGGTCGATTTTGATTTACTGAAAAAGTACGGCTTTACCGATGACTAAAGTTGAGCAGCAGATTTTAAAATTTATCGACGAAAATCAACTTATTGAATTTGGAGATAAAATACTTGTCGCTTTAAGCGGAGGCCCCGACTCTGTGTTTTTACTTCACATTTTATTGAAATACCAAAACAGATTTAAGATTGAGTTAGGCGCAATTCATATTAATCATAATTTGAGGAAGCCTAATTCTGATAAGGACGAAGAGTTTTGCGTGGAACTTTGTAAAAATTGGGACGTTCCGTTTTATGCAGTGTCAAAAAATGTTAAGAAGTTTGCGGAAAATAATAAGCTCTCAATTGAAGAAGCCGCAAGAGAAGTGCGATACGCTGAGTTTAAGAAAGCCGCAAAAAAATACTCTTATAATAAGATAGCGACAGCTCATAACCTTAGCGATAATGCAGAAACAGTTTTATTAAATTTGATAAAAGGAACCGGGCTAAAAGGGCTTGCCGGCATTCCTATTCAGCGCGATAACATTATCCGTCCCGCGCTGCCTGTTTCAAAGCCGGAAATTAAAAATTATCTTATTGCAAATGGAATCCTTTTCCGTATAGACGAATCAAATACAAACACGGCGTTCGAAAGGAATTTAATCAGGAATGAAATTGTTCCAATTATAAAAAGCAGATTAAACCCAAGTTTTGAAAACACTCTGCTTAATTCATCAGAAATATTCAGGAATTATGTAAAAGCGTTTAGGTTTGAAGCTGATAAATATTTTTATCATGCCGTTGAGTATTCTGATAAAAAACTAAAAATCAGATTAGAAAATATTGAAAACCAGTATTTGGTTAACGATATACTTAATGAAGCTTTGATAAGACATTTAAATTATAACGGAAGCTTTGACGATTTTAAGAAAATAACAAGCCTTAAAACAAAAAAGAACGGGAAAATTATTGAACTGAAAGGGGATATAATAGCTTATAAAGAGAATGGACTGATTTTTATCCAAAGGACGCAGAAAACGACCGATTTTACTGAAAAAACTGTGACTTTGGGAGAAAAAATTGCAGTTAATAATAAAGAAGATATGTATATTTCGTTGATAAATAAAAATGAAATTAGTTACACAAATAATAAAAAAGAAGAGTTTATATCCGGGGATAAAATAGAGGGCGCGCTTGTAGTCAGAAGATGGAAAGCGGGGGATAAATTTAAACCTCTTGGACTAAATGGCGAAAAAAATGTCTCTGATTTCCTGAATGAAGAGCGGATTCCGTTGCTTAAACGGCAAAATCAGCTCCTCCTTACAAATAAGGAGAAAATAATTTGGGTAATAGGGCTAAGAATAGACGACCGGTATAAACTGACTGAAAATACAAAGAAGGTATTATCTTTATGTCTCAAACAAACTTTATGAATCCTCCCTGCGTATATGTAGGAGAAGAAAAATTTGTACCATACATATCTGAAGAGGAAATTAACAAACGAGTTAAAGAACTTGGAGCGCAGATTTCTGAGGATTACAAAGACAAAACTCCGGTGTTTATCGGGATATTGAACGGATCTTTTATATTTATGTCCGACCTGATAAAAAATATAAATTTAGAATGTGAAATCGACTTTCTTAAATTGTCCAGCTATGGCGACGCGAAAATTTCTTCCGGTAAAGTAAGAATGATAAAAGAACTGAACTGCGAAGTGAAAGGACGGGACTTGTTAATTGTAGAAGATATTGTGGATTCAGGGCTTTCAATTAAGTTTATGGAAGACTTAATTGCCTGGCAGGAACCCGCAAGCGTGAAAGTAGTTACGCTGTTGTGCAAACCAAATAGCCTTAAATATGACGTGAAAATTGATTATATTGGATTTAACATTCAGAGTAAATTCGTGTTAGGATATGGATTAGATTATGCGCAAAAGTTTCGGAATCTGAATTCGTTGTATATATTAAATGAAAATAAATAGGTCTAAAAAAAGAAATAAATTTATGGCAGATTCAAAAGATCAGAAAACAAATCCCCAAAAGGGAAATGCCCCAAACCGCCAGGATGACAATTTTGATTGGTCAAAAATAATACGTTTAGTATTTGGCTGGGGAGCCGTTATAGTAGCGGTAGTAATTATAATGCAGTTATTTAAAACCAATACTACCAACTCTATTGAAGTTCCTTACGGTCAGTATGAAAAGTTTATGAACGAAGGGAAAATTTTAAGAGCTGAAATTTCCAAATCCGAAGTAAACGATTACTCCTTCAAGGGCGAATTGAGGCAGGAAGAGGTTATTCAGGCCGGGGGTAAAGATTTAAAAATTAAGAACTTTTCGGTTTACCTCCCTGAACCAATTATTAAAGATCAGGAAAAGATATGGAAGGATAAGGGAATCGATTACACGTTTGATAAACAGTCAAACGAATGGATGAACTTATTAATGAGCTTTATTCCGTGGCTGCTTCTTATAGGCGTATGGATAATTATTATGCGCAGAATGCAGGGAGGCGGAGCCGGCGGAACAAAAGGTATTTTTTCTTTTGGAAAAAGCAAAGCTAAACTGATTTCGCAATCGGCGCAGAAAGTTACATTTAAAGATGTGGCCGGAGCCGATGAAGCTAAGGTTGAGCTTGAAGAAGTAATTGAGTTCTTAAGAGAACCTACAAAATTTCAAAAACTCGGCGGTAAAATACCAAGAGGCGTACTTTTGTTAGGACCTCCGGGAACCGGTAAAACTTTATTGGCTAGAGCCGTAGCTGGCGAAGCCGGAGTTCCGTTTTTCTCTATAAGCGGCGCGGACTTTGTGGAAATGTTCGTCGGCGTAGGCGCAAGCCGCGTAAGAGACCTTTTTGAACAGGGAAAGAAAAGCGCTCCCTGTATAATTTTTATTGATGAAATTGACGCTGTCGGCAGGCACAGAGGCGCCGGTCTTGGCGGAGGTCACGATGAAAGAGAGCAGACTCTTAACCAGCTTTTGGTTGAAATGGACGGATTTGAAC
Source organism: Ignavibacteriales bacterium UBA1304 (assembly GCA_002307295.1). Taxonomy (GTDB): domain Bacteria; phylum Bacteroidota; class Ignavibacteria; order Ignavibacteriales; family Ignavibacteriaceae; genus UBA1304. The sequence continues at coordinate 16,650 of DBTY01000027.1, read as the reverse complement.
AGAATATCGGCGTAATAATTATAGCCGCTACAAACAGACCTGACGTATTGGATCCGGCATTATTAAGACCAGGCCGTTTTGACAGACAAGTTGTTGTTGATAGACCTGACGTAAAAGGACGCGAAGGAATTTTTAAGGTGCATACTCGTAATATTCCATTGGATCCTGACGTAGTGTTAGAGACTTTAGCAAAAGGAACTCCTGGTTTAGCTGGAGCGGATATTGCAAATTTGGTTAATGAAGCAGCTTTACTTGCCGCAAGAAAAGACAAGAAAACAGTTTCTATGGCCGATTTTGAAGAAGCTAAAGATAAAGTAATGATGGGTATGGAAAGAAAGAGCATGATAATTACTGAAGAAGAGAAGAAAACTACTTCTTACCATGAAATTGGGCATGTTCTGGTAGCTCATCTTATTCCCGAAGCCGATCCGGTTCATAAGGTTACAATTATACCAAGAGGCAGAGCTTTAGGTTTAACAAGCTATTTACCGATAGATGAGAAACACACTTATTCCAAGCAGTATCTTGAAGCGGTGATTACATATGCTCTGGGCGGTCGCGCAGCTGAAAAATTAATATTTGACGAGTATAACACAGGCGCAGGGAACGATATAGAGAAAGCTACTTCTATTGCCAGAAAGATGGTCTGCGAGTGGGGTATGAGCGAAAAGCTCGGACCTCTTAGCTATGGCACCAAAGAAGAAGAGATATTCCTTGGCCGAGAAATTCAGAAACATAAAGATTATAGCGAAAAAACATCTATAGATATTGATGAAGAAATTAAAAACATTGTGAACACCTGCATGGCCAGGGCTAACAAAATTTTAGTTGACAACATTGATATACTTCATTTATTAGCAAAAGAATTGCTGGAAAGAGAAATTCTTGACAGCGAAGAAATTGATAAGCTGATAAAAGGCGAAACTTTGCCTCCATTCCAAAAAGACAATGGAGAAGAGAAGAAAAAGGAAGAAATTCCAGATCACGTAAAAAAAATGTTGGAACAACGAAAACCAAAGGAATCTTCTCAGCCAGATGAATCAAACTGATAATGGAACCATTCAATACAGAGATGAATTAATAAGAAAATTAATTCATCTCTGTTCTCTTTCAATACCAATTGTATATTATTTTATTCCGCGGATGAGCGCAATAATAATTCTTGGCGCGCTATCTGTGTTTGCCTTGTCGCTTGATTTTTGCAGACACTTTTTATCGGGAGTGGGGAGTTTATTCAATGCATTGTTTGGCTTTATGCTTAGAAAGCACGAAATTGATTCTACAAAAAAGAATTTAAACGGCGCTACTTATGTTTTGGTTTCGGCTCTTCTAACTGCAATTATATTCCCCAAAGTAATTTTCATTACGGCGTTTGCTATACTTATAATAAGCGATTCTATGGCCGCTTTGCTTGGAAGAAAATATGGCAGGCATAAGTTTTTAGCTAAAAGTTTAGAAGGCACTCTTGCTTTTTTTATAAGCGCTGTGATAGTCTGCTGCGTAACCCCTAAGATAGAGTACAGCGTAACCGAATACTTGATTGCTATAGTCGCTTCTGCAATTGGCGCAATAGTAGAAAACGTTTCATTCGGATTTGCAGACGATAACCTGACAATCCCGATGTCAGTGGGATTTACCATGTGGGGCTTGTATCATCTGCTGTTGCCGCATTTAAGCTTAGTGCTTGCAAAATCCCCCTTTTAATTACCTAAAGCCTTTGAAAGATTGGCCGGAATAACATAATCCGGAAAATCTTTTTTGATTTTAGCGGTATATAATGCCGCTTTCCCAGGTTTATTGTGCTGAAACTCATATAACGCTCTTCTAACAAGCATAGCTCCGGTTATGTTCTCTATAGCCATAGAGTATTTATTGTCTTTATTCTCAAATCTAATTGTAAAATCAGGGTTTTTGGCCGGGACGTACCCAGCGTCTTTTTTTACAACTTTAAACAAGAATAAATCCGGTACTATATCATATCCGTCAGGAATGCTAAAGCTTCCGTTCTGCATTTCATTTTCAATTAATTCCGGTCCTATGTACACGCTGCGTTTATCAATATTTGAAGTAATCAGATCCGCCATAATCCGTCTGTATGACGTCTCAAGCAGATTAGGGTCAAATTGCTCGCTCCGTTCAAAAGGGACAAGCGCAGATAGAAATACATTCACGTCCGGCTGTATTGAGCTGACAATTCCTGGGTGATTCCGCTCTATCTGATTATAATACCAGGAACGGCGTAATAATTCTTTATCTACTATAATAACGTCTTTTCTGTAGTTTTCTACGTTTTGAAAATAATAAGCTGCTGAAACAAAGTAATCCCATTGGTAGCTTAAAATAAGGCTGTTTTTGTCTACGCTACCTATCAGCGATTTTGTATAATCTTCGTATACGTGAACATTGTGGTCGTTGTTCTCTCTGAAGTTAATGAAGCATTGTATCAAAATAAAAACTGAAATGATTCCGATAGGAATAAGATACGGCTGATTTTTGGATTTAAGAAGTTTTATCAGCCAGAGTATTCCAAAAACAGAAAAGAAAGCTAAAGATATAAATCCCAGCAGAAAATAAGAATCAATGTCGTTGATTTCATAATTAATTGAATATAAGATAGTGAATGCAAAAGTTATTGCAAGAAAACCCCAAAAGCGTTTTGCATATTTAAATGAAGCCAAAATGCCAATTACGATGAAGAAAAGGCCGATGTTGTATTCGCCAAAAAACGATCCGCCGCTTAGATAATTACCGAATAAAATATCTATAAAATGCGAAAATTGTTTAGCCGCTGCATCAAAAGAAGTAAATAGCCAAACCTGATATTGTTTACCGGAGATATGGCGCAAAATTCTTTCCAAATCAATTGGATTGCTCCAGTTCATAATTGGATTTTGCAACGCCCTAATTGGCAAATATGAGTAAATTACCATTAATATCGGGAAAAATACAAGCAGCATTTTACCGATTAGCCGTATAGAATTCTTTGATAGCTTATTTTTAAGAAAATAGAAATATGCAATTCCAGGTAATATAAAGATAGAAGTCATATGGTTAGAAAAGCAAAGAGCTAAAACGACTGAAAATACGAGCCATTTATTTTGAACTGAAAATGTTTCTACGGAGTTTTGGCTGATATAAGCTTTTATTAGAAAATAAATAACTAACATAACTAACAGCGCATGTAACGAATACACTTCGATAGAAGTACTTTGCGTCCAAAACGTTTTATCAAAAGCTAATATAAGTCCGCCAAATACAGACGCCAGAATTATTATATTTTCGGAAAAGCTAAAGGTATTTACGGCAGGCTCCGCTTTAATTTCTTTTTCTCCTTTTTTTCTGTTCTTTTTGCTTTCTTTAGGCTGGACAGATATTTTTTTGCTTTGAAACAAATCAATATTTTCTAAAACGGTCTTAGAAATAAAAACAAAAACAGTTATTGCGCAAGAGCACCATAAAGCTGCTAAAAGGTTCATTCGGTATATTCCGCTGCCAGGCAATGGGATAAGAGAAAACAGATGCCCCACTATAGTGAAAAGCGGATAACCTGTTGGATGGGCTATGCCTAATGTAAGTAAATCTGTAGCTAACTCGCCTGTGTCAATTTCCATAACGGAAGGAGCCAGCGTAAATAAGTAAACTATAAAAACTAAAAGTCCGGTTAAATATGGATAGTATTTCTTTATGATGTTCACGTTAAACCTGCTTTAGATATTTTTCAAATATAACGAAATTTTCATTTTTTGTCTTTTCAATCAGTCCGCTTAACGCTTCCTGACTTTCATACTTCATAAAAATGGCTAATTTCTGATAGCCAAATTTATCTTTTGAAATGCTTAACTGGGAAGTATTATAAATATTTTGTAAACTTAATTCAAGCTTCTTTAGGAAATAAAAATTATTAAGCAAAGCTTCTTTATCTTCAGGCGCAATTTTGTCGTCTGGAAATTCTTCAAGAATAAGTCCGGAGTTTTTGCCCGAACAGGAATCAAATAATTCGGGATTAGTTAATAGGAAGAATTGTATGATAAACTCGATGTCTGTTATTCCGCCTTTGCTCTTTTTTATATTAAAAGAGTCGTTTAACTGGTTGAACTTAGGATAGGATAATTTGCGCATCTCGTAGACTTCTTTTTTTATAAGCGCCGCGTCAAGCTCTGTTATTTTTTGCTTTATCGTTTGCCTGAACAAATTGAATAAGCCGATATCTCCTGCTATGAAGCGTAATTTGGTAAGAGACTGAAATTCCCATATTTTAGCCCGGCGTCCTAAATAAACTCCGTAATTTTCTAAATTCCAAACAATGGGACTGCTTTGCCCTTCAGGTTTCAGACGGCAGTCTATCTCAAATGGAAGGCAGAGCTCTTTTAATTGTTTAGCTAAAGTTTCAAACGCCTTTTGCGATTTAAGATTGTCCATTTTTTCAGTAGAGATAAAAATCAAATCAATATCCGAGGCAAAACTCATTTCGCCCGCGCCAAAACTTCCGAGAGCAGCAACAAAATATTTCCCTTTATATTTCTTAAGGACTTCTTCGGTTGCCGTTTTAATTTTGTAGTCAAAGTACTTTTTTAATAAAGCAAAAACTTCTTTTACTTCAATTAAACCCAGCGTGAACTGAAGAGAAAGTAAAAACGACATGTGGGAGGGAGATATACGGGATAAATCCGCTTCGTCAAGATTTACGAAAGCTCTTCGGGTAATAAACGCTTCTTTGCAGATTTTATCGTTTATTAATAAGTCAGATGTTTTATGCGAAAACTCAAGGACCTTTAAAAAGGCCGTAAAGAACTTTTGGCTCCTAAACTGTTCATACCAGATAGCCGGGAAAGATTCCGGTTTTATTATATGGCAAAAGTTCTGTAAAATTAAATCCGGCTCTGTTGAATTTAATAAGTATTTAATTAGTTTGTTTTCTATGGACGAAAAGCTCTCAATAGCTTTTGCGTCAAAAGTTTTCTGGTCTAGTATTCCTTTCCCTTCCCGTAAAAAGTTGAGGTTCTTAAGGGCTTTATCCGGGTTAACAAAGGTTTTAACCTTATTAAGCGGTTCGTCTTCAATTTCAACAGAATCGTCGTTATTGGTAATTGAGTTGTAAATAGCGGCGGTTTCAATTTGGAGGCTTTGTAAAGTTTTGTTGAACTTAGCGACAGAATTAAAACCAAGGAACGTAGCTAAACTTTCTAATTTTCGTCCTTCAGAAGGGATAGTATGCACCTGAGCGTCGTTAAGCAGCTGTAAAAAATGTTCAATTTTTCGGTAAAAAACGTAAGCCTCTTTAAAAGCTGCGGCTTCCTGACTGCTTAATAAATTCCGGGCGGTTAATTTCTCTATTGCTAAAAGCGAATTTCCTGTTCGCAGGTCTTCAAATCTTTTGCCGTTTATTAGCTGCAACGCCTGCAAAGAAAACTCAATATCTCTAATGCCTCCTTTGCTAAGTTTAATATCTCCTGCCGATTTAGCATTCTTTTCAATATTCTCCTTCATCCTTCTTATTTGTTCAAGCGGGGATGATCTGAAAATAGATGGATATATAAAAGGAGTAAGGTATTTCTGAAATTTGTTATACAAATCAATGTCGCCGCAAACATAACCGGCCTTAATCAGCATCTGGCGTTCCCAGTCTTCTCCGCGGGTTTCATAATAAACTAAGTAATCGCTTAGCGATTTACACAAAGGGGAATTTCGTCCGTCTGGTCTTAGACGGAAATCTATTCTATATAGAAAACCATTTCCAGAAGGAGCGGATGCTTTGTCTATAAAAAGCTGTGTAGTTTCCGTTAGAATTTCATGATACTCTTTCCCTTTTAACTTAGAGTTTTTGTCATAGAAGAGAATCAGGTCAATATCTGAACTATAGTTTAATTCGCTTCCGCCTAATTTGCCAAGGCTAACCAAACAGAATTTACGCTCGTTTCTAACTATATTGTACTTTGCAAGAATTTCGTTATAACAAAGGGTAAACAATTCTGCCGAAAGCGTTTTTGCCAGAATGGATAGTTCGGTAGTAATTTCGCGTAAGTCTTTTTTTAGGATTATGTCCTTAATTCCAATACGCAGAATTTCTTTTCTCTTTAAACTCTTAAGAGCGTTAACTTTGCCTTTAAATGTATTAAGGTTTTCGGTAATGCTTTTTATTTCTTCTTCAAGAACATGCTCGTTCAATTCTTTATCGAGAGTAGAAGGGTTGGAAATCGTGTAAAAAAATTCAGGGTTCCTTACTAAGATGTCAGTCAGGTAATTGCTATAAGAAGAAACGGCGATAAGAATTTCAACAAAAATAGAGTATTTTATTAAATCGTATAAAAAGGAAGTTTTATCCATCCTATTTAAAAGAATACGAAGCAGGTTGGCTTCAGAGCTGGAGTCAAAAAAATGCTTTCCGGCTTCAGTTTCAAATACGGCAATAAGCCGCTCGAAAGATTCCTGAGATAAATACCCGGCCGCTAAGCGTTCTAAGGAATTAATAAAGTTATCTGAAAGTATGCAATCTGTTTTATTAATTTTCAAAGTATAGCAGAGGCTCTATTTTATTACTTTTAGTTTAAAAAACACTTCTTCGGGCGAAAAGATACCGGCAAAAAATCTTTCGTACATAACAGGTTCAATATTTACAAAAAAATCCATCCACTTCAGAATTTTGAAATGAGAAGTAATAAACTTTTTTTCAATGATTTCAAATTGAGCTTTCCCTTCGTAATTAGTTCTGTGGTTAAGCTTCCATTTTTCGTAGAACTTAAGCTTTCTGTTCCCAATGAATTCGTAATTATCAAATGTGCGTATCGAAAATGGTATTTTATGGTCGGGTTCGCCAAAGTATTTAGTATTTAAGAAGAAAGGAGCGTAAACAATAATAGTCGCGCCCGGTTTAGCAATTCTGTAAAGCTCGGTAATAGTCTTATGAAAACTGTCTAAGTGTTCAAGAATATGCGAAGCAAAAATCTCGTCGAAGTAATTGTCTTCAAACGGGTAAGGGGCGGAGTTGATGTCGTGGAGCATATTACCGCCGTAATCGACTAAATCCAGGTTAATATATCCTGGCTTAATATCTTTGCCGCAACCTAAGTTCAATTTTATCATAAAGCTAAAACCAAATTAAAAATAATTAAAGTACTAACATAAGAATTCCTGATAAATAAGGAAACTGCAAATAAAAAAAGCCCGGTATAAAACCGGGCTTTCTTAATACTGTGAGGTCAAAAAAGTTAGTTTAACTTTATGACAGGGAAGTTAACTCCTTTAAGAACCACTTCATCAACGCGCATTTTAGCGACGCCTGTTCCTAAAAGACCTAATTCGTCAGCAGCAGCTTTAGACACATCCACTTCGCGCCCCTTTGTAAACGGACCCCTGTCATTAATTCTTACAACCACAGATAAATTAGTTTCTGGGTTCGTAATTTTTAACAGAGTTCCAAAGCGATAGTTTTTGTGAGCTGCAGTAAAAGAAGCCTGATTGTATACTTCGCCATTGGCAGTTTTCTTTCCATGAAAACGTGGTCCGTACCACGATATTTTCATCTTCCCTTTATTGATGTAACTGACCATCGAAGTATTTCCAACCGAATCTTCTTCATTAATTGCCGCATTCTTTGAATTGTTTAAAACCGGAACTGATTCTTTTTTAGTATCAATATTTACTAAAGTAAAACCAGCCAGCAAAATCATAAACAATAAAATAAATGCTTTTGTTAATGACTTCATCTCGCCTCATAATTATTAAATGATGTTACAAAGTTATAACCATAAGGCCGAAGTATCAATTCATAAACCTCGTTTGAGGCTCCCAGACCAGATAGCCGAATATTCGACTATTTTAGTATACTGGTCGAAAACTTAACAATTACTTAATATACTTTGTAAACCAGGCGACCATTCTTTCGATTGTGTTTACGTAATGATTTGGTTCGCCCTTGATTCCATGCCCTTCACGAGGGTAGATAACGAACTCTACCGGAACGCCTAAAGCTTTCAGCGCCTGATACATCTCCCGCGAGTTTGACACATTAGTATAAACGTCTTTATCGCCATGAAGTATGAGAGTTGGCGTTTTTATATTTTGCGCGTAAAAAGCCGGCGAACGGTTGACAAAATAATTGTCATGGGTTATTGGCTTCTCCCAATAGTTGTAACCAAAATACATCTTCTCAAAAGAAGGCTGGAAGGAATTACTCCAATCAGTAAACAGACTGAACATTCCGAACATAGAGACTGCGGCTTTAAAACGGTTGTTCAACGAAATGATTCTATTAGTCATGTAGCCGCCATAGCTTCCGCCAGTTACTCCCATTTTAGTTTCGTCGACGTAACCCTGAGAAATCAGATAATCTACTCCGGTCATAATATCTTCATAATCTTTGCCGCCAAGATCATAACGCAGGCTTTGAGAAAATTCATCTGTGTAGCCGGAACTGCCGCGCGGGTTTGGAAGAAATACTATGTAACCGACCTGATTAAGAGCTTTTATTGCCGGAGATTGCTTAAAGCTATTTAAAACGTTTCCGTAAGGTCCTCCATGGATGTAAGTAATAAGCGGATATTTCTTTGCTGGATCAAAACCGTATGGAGTAAAAAGAACTCCCTCAATTTCAAACTTGTTATCTTTGCTCTTGTAGCGTATCACTTTTTGTTCGCCATAAGAAAACTCATTAAGCTGCGAAGAAAAATTAGAGAGCTTCTTTCCGTTTAAAACAACTTCCGGCAGCGAGCTGGAGTTTTCTGCCCGGTAACAAAGCAGCTTGCCGTTTTGTTGAACCGATACGTCCGAAACTATGTCCCCGTCTTTACTGATTCTATCCATCTTCTTTGTTTTTGTATTTATCCTGTAAAGCTGCTGCTCTGTTTTTTCGTCAAACGTGGCAAGTATCGTATTTGGAGTTTCCCATGTAAACGAGTTAACGCTGTAAGGAAAGTCTTTTGTCAGGTTAATAGACGAGGAACCGTCGGGGTTCATAACGCAGAGCTCTGTTTTTGCAAATTCAATATCCGGTACGGTCTGAGTTTTATAAGCAATGAGTTTATCGTCAGGCGAAAAGCAGGGGAGAGTTTCGGGGCCTTCGTATGAAGTCAGTTGTGTTTTATTACCGCTCGTATCTATTATATATATATCGAATTTTTGTTCATCGTCAAACTCGCCGGTTTGGTTAGTCTGGTAAGCAATCTGATTTCCGGCGGAGTTAAAGTTTATCATTTCAGCGCCAGGGTCTAACTTAAATGTTTTAATAATCTTTTGGTCGGCCGCGCGTAAAATGTATAACGCCTTGTTTGGTTTAGATTCTGGATAAACTCTCTCGTCATTTTTTAATTTAAGATTTGCCTGTTGTTCCAATTCCTTAGCGGGGTCTTCATATTCAGATAAAATCGCAATAAGCTTGGAATCTTTAGACCAAGTATATTCTTCAATATCCGACTTTAGAGAAGTCCAGTTATCAGCTTCGCCTCCGTTCAGATTTGCAATCCAAAGCTGAGAGCTTTCAGTTTCAAGGGAATTTGTTTCTTTGTTAAGATGTTCTCTGGAAGAAAGGAAAGAGGCGTAATTGTTGTCGGGCGAAAACTGAGGACTAATACAGTTGGCGCCGTTTTTCGTAAACTGATAATAACTGCCTGTTTTGGAATCCATTATATAAACCTGGGTATTCCAGCGGCTTGTTTCAAAATTTGCTTTTCGGATAGTAAATAAAATCTTTTCTCCGTTTGGAGATGAGGTTACTTCTGCCGGAATTTGCAGATTAATCTGATCCTGAATAGTGAAATTTCTTTTAACGGTTTGAGGGAAAATTAAACCTATATATATAGATAAGAGAAGGAAGAACTTACTAAAAATTTTCATAATAAAAATCCCTTGAAGTTTTGTCTAATTACTAAAATTGGTTCTTTAACTTATCAAATAAAAATGAAAATTGCCCCTAAAGAAAACAAAAAAAAATACGATAATATAAAGTCGGAGTATATAATTAGATATTTGTATTTTAAATCACACAACACATGAAATAATTAATAAATTATACTATTAATCTTGCAGTTTTATTAATTTATAATCGCAGGTTATCAAAAATATTAGGACAACAAAAATGAGACGTTCGATATATTTGTTTATGGCTTTGTTACTGGTTGTTATACTTACGTCGTGCAGAGACGACCAGTCAATTGTTTCATCAAGTCCTGAAACTTCAAGCGTCACAATGAAGCTTCTCTCCCTAACGAGCGGAGAATCTGTTTCCGTTGGAAGCAGCCAGCAAATCAAATGGTACAGCAACACATCTACCAATATAAATATAGATTACAGCACAAACGGCGGAAGCACATGGGACTCTTTAGCGCATAATATTTCTAATACAGGAGTATATGTCTGGACTCCCGTTCCTAATAAAATATCAAACTCATGTCTTGTAAAAGTTTCCACGCTTGATAATCCTTCGGTTATAGCTTACAGCTCAAAAGATTTTAGTATAATTAAAGATACTACCGTAAAAACTTTAGAAATGCTTGATCCTAACAGCGGCTCTGTTGTTTATGTAGACAGCGTTTACAGCGTAAAATGGAGCAGCACAGGAATTACGACTATAAAAATCTCTCTTTCTACAGATAACGGAACAACCTGGTCTATAATTGCTCCAAGCGTAACTGCGTCAACCGGAGCATATTCATGGACTCCAAATTCGATATATCAATCTCTGAATTGTAAAATTCGCATTGCCGATGTTTCGGCAGATACAATTAGCGCTACAAGCTCAGGAGTTTTTACGATAACAATTCCTCAGTCGATTACAATAACTCAGCCTAACGGAGGAGAAGATATTGCAGCCGGGCAAAATTATGATATCAAATGGACAAGCGTTAAGGTTGCAAATGTTAAGATTGAATATACGACAAATAACGGAGTGGACTGGACGACAATAGCGGCAAGTACGCCAAGTAACGGTCTATATTCCTGGAGCCCTGTTCCAACCACGCTATCGAACAACTGCAAACTTAGAATAAGCGACGTTGCAGATGGATATCCGTCGGTATCAAGCTCTTCTGTATTTTCTATTTCAAAACCAATTACCTTAAAGATAATTAGTCCTAATGGGGGCGAACAATTATTGGCCGGAACAAGCGCTAATATTACATGGTCTTCAAGCTCTACTTTAGCTAAAACTATAACAAGCGTTAAAACTAAAATTAAGAAAGCGGCAAATGTTGCAGTTGACGAAACATCAGCAAAAACAAATTCGGTTAAAAGCCCTGTAGCAAATGTTAAAATTGAGTATACTACAAACGACGGCGCAACATGGAGCTCCATTACTGCAAGCGCTCCTAATAATGGCTCGTACGTTTGGGATACCATTCCGGTAGTTAACTCGTCGTTGTGCAAGGTTAAAGTAAGCGACGCTTCCGGCGGTAGTTCGTCTGCAACTTCTGATAACGATTTTACGATATATACTAAAGTAGCTAAATCAATTAAAATCACAAGCCCTAATGGCGGCGAGTCATGGCTGGCAGGTTCTGCCCAAAGTATTACCTGGACGAGCGCAGGAGTTTCGGCGGTTAAGATTGAATATACTACTAACAATGGAGTCAATTGGACTTTACTTACAGGCAGCGTTCCAAGCAGCGGATTTTACAGCTGGACCCCAATACCTGATTCTACTTCGACTAATTGCAAAATCAGAATTACCGACGCGACTGACGCTTCTGTATATGATTTAAGCGATTTAGTTTTTACTATTGCTCCTCAACCGGCTATTGTTGTTACGGCTCCTATTGGAGGCGAGGTTTATCAGTCTGGCGTAATCAAACAAATTACATGGACTTCAACGAGCATAGCCAGAGTTAAAATAGAGTATACCGTTAACAACGGAGCTGACTGGAAAACTATTGTAGCCGATACTGAAAGCAGCGGCGTTTATAACTGGACTGTTCCAAATGAAAATACGACTCAGGCCAGAGTAAGAGTCAGCAAAGCCGGAACGGGAATTCCATATGGCGTTTCGGGAGCTAATTTTACTATAACTAATCAGGTCGCTAAGCAGCTTGTTATTACTGCTCCTAACGGCGGAGAATCGTGGGATGCCGGAACCTCGCAACAGATTACATGGAGCGGCACAGGCGTTACAAAAGTAAAAATTGAATATACTACCGATAACGAATTAAATTGGAATACAATTGTATCAAGCGTTGCAAGCAGCGGTTCGTATTCCTGGAATCCGGTTCCTAATACGGCGTCTACTCAATGCAAAGTTAGAATTAGCGACGCTTCAAATGGAACTCCTACTGTAAAAAGCAACGCGGTATTTACTATAAAACCTATTAAGACAATCAAGGTTTTAAAACCAAACGGCGGCGAGGTCTGGACCGCGGGCGTTGCCGATACAATTAAATGGGAGTCCTCTGGCGTAACAAACGTTAGAATAGAATATACTATTAATAATGGAATTGATTCTACCGACTGGAAAATTTTAGTCGCCAGTACGCCAAGCACAGGTTCTTATCTGCATGGATTTACTAACGCTTCAACTTTATGCAAAGTGCGTATAAGCGACGCGACTGATAACTCTCCACGCGACGAAAGCGACGGAACTTTTACCGTACTGCCTCAGCCTTCTATAACTGTTAATTCCCCTGCCGGAGGCGAGCAATATCTTGCCGGGACGAAGCAGAATATTACGTGGACTTCTACTTCTGTTTCTAACGTTAAAATTGAATTCACTACAAATAACGGCTCTACCTGGTCTACAATTATTGCGTCTACTCCAAGCTCTGGTTTATATGCATGGACTATCCCGACCGATTCATTGTTAAATTCTTCGCTATGTAAAGTAAGGATTAGCAATGTTCTTAATAATGGCGATCCATCTGCAACTTCCGCAAATACTTTTACTATCAATCAGGTTGCGCCAGGGATTACTGTTACTTCTCCCAAAGGCGGCGAAACCTGGAATGCTATGTCTCAGCAGGCAATTACATGGAATAGCTCCGGAGTTTCGAACGTTAAAATTGAATATACTTCTAATAACGGAGTAAACTGGTCTACAGTTGCGGCAAGCGTTCCAAGTAATGGCTATTACAGCTGGAATCCAATTCCTAATACTCCTTCTACAAATTGCAAGGTTCGGATTACTGATGTAGCAAATAATTATACTGGACAAAGCGCTCAGACTTTTACAATTAGTCCTGAACCTTCTATAACAGTTACCGCTCCGGTCGGCGGAGAAGTTTATCAATCCGGAGTAGTAAAACAAATTACATGGACTTCGGTTAATATTGCAAATGTAAAAATTGAATATACTATTAACGGCGGCGCCGACTGGAAAACAATTATTGCCGATACTGCAAGCGGCGGCGTTTATAACTGGACGGTTCCTAATGAAAATACAAATCAGGCTAAAGTTAGAGTAAGTAAATCTGGAACGGGAATTCCATATGGAATGTCTGATAATAATTTTACAATCAATAATCAGGTCGTAAAAACTCTAGCTGTGGTTTCGCCAAACGGCGGCGAGAGCTGGGTGGGCGGATCTTCTAAACAGATAACATGGACAAGCTCAGGAGTGGCTAACGTTAAAATTGAATACTCCACTAATGGCGGATCTGTATGGCAGACAGTTATTGCAAGCGTTGCAAACACAGGTTCTTATGCATGGAACCCAGTGCCGAATGTTACTTCGTCGCAATGCTTAATTAAAATCAGCGACGCATCATCTGGCACTCCAAGTGCTACAAGCGCCGCGGTATTTTCAATAAGTCCTTCTAAAGTTCTTACAATTCTTAAACCGTTAAGCGGCGACGTTTGGACGGCTGGAGTTGCCGATACTATTAAATGGGCTTCTACCGGAATTTCTAACGTTAAAATTGAGTATACCCCAAATAACGATGAAGTCTGGATTGTGCTTGCTCCGACTGTAGCAAGCAATGGAGCTTATGTAACCGGATTCTCCGTCGCTTCAACTCAATATAAAATAAAAATTACAGACGCGGATAACGGCACGCCAAGCGTAACAAGCAACGGAACTTTTACGGTATTGCCTCAGCCTTCGGTTACGGTCACTTCTCCAATTGGAGGCGAACAGTATATTGTAGGAACAACGCAAAATATTAAATGGTCGTCGGCAAATGTTGCAGATGTAAAAATTGAACTTACTACAAATAGCGGAGCAAGCTGGTCGACTATTATTAACAGCGTTCCAAGCAACGGGTTATATGCCTGGGCTATTCCTGCAAATTCTGGAATAAATTCTTCATTATGCAAAGTGAGAATAAGCAACGTATTGAATAATGGCAATCCGTCGGCTACATCGGCAAATAATTTTACTATAAGTCAGGTTACGCCGAGCATTACTGTAACTTCGCCAAATGGCGGCGAAAGCTGGGTCGGAGGCTCTTCGCAAAATATTACCTGGGGCAGCTCAGGAATTTCAAATGTTAAAATTGATTATACTACAAACAACGGAGTGGATTGGATCTCTGTAGTTTCAAGCGTGCCGAGCAATGGCTCTTATGTTTGGAACCCGCTTCCAAATATTTCTTCTACTAACTGCAAAGTCAGAATTACTGATATTGCAAGCAGCTACTTAGATGAAAGCGACGCTGTGTTTACTATCACGCCTAAGCCTTCTATCGTAGTAACTTCGCCGAATGGAGGCGAAAACTGGATGGCTGGATCTTCGCAAAATATTACCTGGAATAGCAGCGGAATTACAAATGTAAAAATTGAATACAGCACAAACAAAGGGGCGGACTGGACAGTGATTACTTCAAGCGCCGCGAGCTCAACCGGAGTATATTCATGGAGCCCGATTCCTAATATTTCGTCGATTAACTGTTTAGTCAGAATTTCTGACCCTTCAGGTAATTATGCTGATCAAAGCGATGCGGCATTTACTATTACGCCTCAACCTTCTGTTAAAGTAACTTCGCCAAATGGAGGCGAAACATGGGTTGGAGGATCTTCGCAAAATATTACCTGGAGCAGCACGGGAGTTTCAAATGTTAAAATTGAGTATACTACTAATAATGGCGTAGACTGGAGCGTTATTACTGCCAGCGTTCAAAACTCTGGTTCATATTCATGGAGCCCGATTCCTGGCGCATTATCTTCATCAAGCTGCAAAATCAGGATTACAGATATTGCTAGCGGCGTTACAGATCAAAGCGACGCAGTGTTTACTATTACTCCTCAACCTTCCGTCAAAGTAACTTCGCCAAATGGAGGCGAAACATGGGTTGGTGGAGAGGCGCATAATATTACATGGAATTCAGTCGGTATGGCTAACGTTAAAATCGAATCGACGGACGATAATGGCTATACATGGAAATCGGTAATAGCAAGTACTCCGGCAGGTCTTGGTTCTTATACGTGGAGTTCGAGCATTTCTTCAACTCTATATAAAATCAGAATAAGCAACGTTGATAATTCAGGAATCCCTTCAGACGAAAGCGACGGAACGTTTACTATTACTCCGGAACCGTCTATAACAGTAAAGAGCCCTAACGGAGGAGAAAACTGGCTGACTGGTCAGACTTATGAAATCAGGTGGACTTCTTCGAATATAGCAAATGTGAAAATAGAGTATACGCTTAATAATGGCAACGACTGGAACACAATAACTTCAAACGTAGTTAGCAATGGATTATATAACTGGACGGTTCCAAGTGCAATTACTTATCGTTCCGATTTATGTAAAATTCGTATAACAGAAATTGGCGGCGTACAGCATTCCGATATGTCTGACGCTACGTTTACTATGCATCCGCAGGATAAACTTTTACGTATTGATTATCCTAATGGCGGGGAATCGTTTACCGATCCATCAGATACAATCCATATAATATGGACTACTGCTGGGATTAAAAAAGTCAAACTTGAGTATACAATTGATAACGGTGCGAACTGGAATACAATTTTAGATTCAGTGCAATCAACAGGCGCATATGTATGGAATTATACTGCAAATTTGGGCTCTACGGTTACATCATTAGCAAGAATTAGAGTTACAGATGTAAATCCAAATGTAGGCGAAACGCCGTTAACTGACGAGAGCGATTCATACTTCAGTATTGGGGTAATTGTTAAAAAAGGAGTTAATGGTTCAAATAGCGGCGGCGGATCGACAAAAGTTGGCAGAGTCGTTAAATAGCTATACAAATAGTAATTTAGTAAAAAGCCGTCCCGGTTCATCGGGGCGGCTTTTTGCGTTAAAATATTCTCTGAATAAAGAAAATAATTAGATTTTGCTTCTTGAAAATGGAAATAAATTGCTGTTTTTGCGCAAAATAGCCTGATATTTGAAGTATTTTGGTGGCATATAATTTGTTCTTTTATTGTGTTAGGAATAATGAGGGAATGATATAATATGACAAAAAGTAAAGTAAATTGCGAACATGCATGTAAAACTACCTGCGCAATGCTAAACGAAGCCTTACGAAAAGAGACGGAGCTAATCCAATTTCACGAAGCGATATTAGAAGAGTGCAATTATCCTGAAGTGCGCGAGTTTATAACCGATATAGTCGACGGTAAAAGAGAACTGGTATTAAAGATAATTCAGAAGCTAAACGAAATGCATGCAAGCGGTCAGATAAACGACGGAATAATATCCAGTTTTAATTATAATAGCGGAATAACTGATTAAGTTATAAATTGGAATCACATCCGTCCAAAACGAAGAAA